>NZ_CP098360.1:230000-947500 GCF_030388245.1 Paracoccus sp. TOH | reverse complement strand
TCAGTGCAGCGGCACCCGCGGCCCGCTGTCACCCGCGGAACCCAGATGCGCCGTGGTCACACGGTTGCCCACCATCAGCCCTTCGGGGCCGGCGCTGACATGCACGGTCTGGCCATCCAGAACCTCTCCGGCCAGGATCATCTCGGCCAGCGGGTTCTGCAGGCTGCGCTGCATCACCCGCTTCAGCGGCCGGGCACCGAAGACCGGGTCGTAGCCCTCGTCCGCCAGCCATTTCAGCGCCGCCTCGTCCAGCTCCAGCCCGATCTTGTGCTGCGCCAGCCGGCTTTCCAGCTGCCAGAGCTGGATCTTGACGATGCCGTCCATGTTTTCGCGCGTCAGCCGGTGGAAGATGATGATCTCGTCCAGCCGGTTCAGGAATTCGGGCCGGAAATGCGCCCGCACCGCATCCATCACCTGCGTCCGCGCCTGGCTCGAATCGGCCCCCTCGGGCAGCGCCGACAGCGCCTGCGCCCCCAGGTTCGAGGTCAGCACGATCAGCGTCTGCTTGAAGTCCACCGTCCGACCCTGGCCGTCGGTCAGCTGGCCGTCGTCCAGCACCTGCAGCAGCACGTTGAACACGTCCGGATGCGCCTTTTCGACCTCGTCGAACAGGATCACCTGATAGGGACGCCGCCGCACCGCCTCGGTCAGCACGCCGCCCTCGTCATAGCCGACATAGCCCGGAGGCGCGCCGATCAGCCGCGCGACCGAGTGTTTCTCCATGAACTCGGACATGTCGATGCGGACCATCGCCGAGTCATCGTCGAACAGGTATTCGGCGATGGCCTTGGTCAGCTCGGTCTTGCCGACCCCGGTCGGACCCAGGAACAGGAAGCTGCCCAGCGGCCGCTTGGGATCGTTCAGCCCGGCCCGCGCCCGGCGCACGGCGTTGGAGACGGCCGTCACCGCCTCGGACTGGCCGATGACGCGCTTGCCCAGCACCTCCTCCATCTTCAACAGCTTCTCGCGCTCGCCCTCCAGCATCTTGCTGGTGGGGATGCCGGTCCAGCGTTCCACCACCTCGGCAATCTGCTCGGGGCGCACGGCTTCCTCGACCATCGGACCGTCCTCGCTGCCTTCGGATTCGGCCAGTTGCCGCTCGAGGCCGGGAATGATGCCATAGCTGAGCTCGCCGGCGCGGGCCAGGTTGCCCTCGCGCTTGGCCTGGTCCAGCTCGGCGCGGGCGCGGTCGAGCTGTTCCTTCAGGTGGCGCGAGCCCTCCAGCCGGTCGCGTTCGGCCTGCCAGCGCGCGGTCATGGTCGCGGATTTCTCCTGCAACTCGGAGAGCTGCTTCTCCAGCTTCTCCAGCCGGTCCTGGGAGGCGGCGTCGTCTTCCTTCTTCAGCGCCTCGGCCTCGATCTGCATCTGCAGGATCTGGCGATCCAGCTGGTCCAGCTCCTCGGGCTTGCTGTCCACCTCCATGCGCAGCCGGCTCGCCGCCTCGTCCACCAGGTCGATGGCCTTGTCGGGCAGGAAGCGGTCGGTGATGTAGCGATGCGACAGCGTCGCGGCAGCCACCAGCGCGGCGTCGCTGATGCGGACACCGTGATGCAACTCATACTTCTCCTTGATGCCGCGCAGGATGCTGATCGTGTCCTCGACCGTCGGCTCCAGCACCATGACGGGCTGGAAACGCCGGGCCAGCGCCGCGTCCTTTTCGATATACTTGCGGTATTCGTCCAGCGTGGTGGCGCCGACGCAATGCAATTCGCCCCGCGCCAGCGCCGGCTTGATCAGGTTCGCGGCATCCATGGCGCCATCGGTCTTGCCGGCACCGACCAGCACATGCAGCTCGTCGATGAACAGCACGATCTCGCCGGCGGCGCTCTCGATCTCCTTCAGCACCGCCTTCAGCCGCTCCTCGAACTCGCCGCGGTATTTCGCGCCGGCGATCAGGGCGCCCATGTCCAGCGCCCAGAGCTGCTTATTGCGCAGGCTTTCCGGCACGTCGCCGTCGATGATGCGCAGCGCCAGGCCCTCGGCGATGGCGGTCTTGCCAACGCCGGGCTCGCCGATCAGCACCGGGTTGTTCTTGGTGCGACGCGACAGCACCTGCATGGCGCGGCGGATTTCCTCGTCCCGGCCGATGATCGGGTCGATCTTGCCCTCGGCCGCGGCCTCGGTCAGGTTGCGGCCGTATTTCGACAACGCTTCATAGCTGTCCTCGGCGCTGGCCGTGTCGGCGGTGCGGCCCTTGCGGATGTCGTTGATCGCCGCGTTCAGCGCCTGCGCCGTCACCTTGCCGGCCGTCAGCGCGTCGCGCGCATTGGTGTTGACGACGGCCAGCGCGGTCAACACCCGCTCGGCCGGCACGAAACTGTCGCCGGCCTTCTTGGCCAGCTTCTCGGCCTCGTCCAGCACGCGCACCAGCGAGGGATCGACATAGACCTGCCCCTGCCCGCCGCTGACCTTGGGCTGCTTGGCCACCGCCTGGTCGACGGCCTGGCGCACGGCCTGGGCGTCGCCCCCGGCCCGCGCGATCAGATTGCTGGCAAAGCCCTGATCGTCATCCATCAGCGCCTTCAGCAGATGCTCGGGCATCACGCGCTGGTTTTCCTCGCGGATGGCGATGGTCTGCGCCGCCTGCAGAAAACCGCGCGACCGTTCCGTGAATTTTTCCATATCCATATGAAAATCCTTTCCTCAGCCCCCGCTTTGGATCGCCCGCATTGGCACGATCCGGCTCGGGTCCTGCCTGTCACATGGGCAGAACGAAACGGGGTTTCAAGACAGCCGGTTCCCGCCTATAAGCGGGCCGTTTGTCGCAGTGAGGAAAACCATGGACGACCGTCTGATCGTGGCGCTGGACGTGCCGAATGCGCTGGCCGGGCTGGAGCTGGCCCAGAAGATCGGCGACGCCGCCAGTTTCTACAAGATCGGGCTGGGCATGCTGACCGGCGGCGGCCTCGCGCTCGCCAACGAACTGAAGCAAGAGCACGGCAAGCGCATCTTCCTGGACATGAAGTTCTTCGACATCGGCGCGACCGTGCAGGCGGCGGTCAAGGGCATCGCGCAATACGACCTCGACTTCCTGACCGTGCATGGCGATCCGCATGTGGTGCGGGCGGCGAAACAGGGCGCGGCCGGGTCGAACCTGAAGATCCTCGCCGTGACCATCCTGACCTCGCTGGACCGCGCCGACCTGGATGCCGGGCTGATCGTGCCCGGCGACCTGGCCGAGATCGTCGCGACCCGCGCCGCCCGCGCCTTCGAGGCCGGGGCCGACGGCGTCATCGCCAGCCCGCGCGAGGCCGCGCTGATCCGCGCCCTGCCGGAATCGGCGGGCCGGCTGATCGTCACCCCCGGCGTGCGGCCGGCGGGCAGCGACGCGGGCGACCAGAAGCGGATCGAGACGCCCGCCACCGCCATCGCCAACGGCGCCGACCATATCGTCGTCGGCCGGCCGATCTGGCAGGCCGCCGACCCCCGTGCCGCGGCGCAGGCGATCCAGGCGGAACTGGCCGGGCTCTGATCTCAGCCGAAATTGCGCCGGAAGACCGGCGCCAGATCCTCGCGCGCCGCCGTGGCGCTGGCGATGGACCAGACCTTGGGCGCGTTCGCCCGGAACCAGTCCGGGCCGGGTTTCCAGTTGCTCATCGCCGCCAGGTAGATGTCCAGCGCCGAGAAGCGCTCGCCCAGGAACCAGGGCGCACCCACGACGCCTTCCAGCGTGCTCCACAGCTCCTGCAGCCGCGCGGTGGTGGCCTCGCCCAGTTCCTGCTGCGCCGCCTTGTCGCTCAGGAAGCGCGCCGGATCGTCGCCGAAGGTGAAACAGGGATAGACCTGCGCCACCAGGAAGATCAGCCAGCGCAGGAAGCGCGGCCGTTCCTGGGCGGCGGCGGCCGGCACCAGGTCGTCGCGCCCGGTCAGATCGGCCAGATGCAGGGTGATCGCCGCGCTTTCCGACAGCACCCGGCCGTCAGGCAGGATCAGCACCGGGATCTGCCCGGCCGGGCTGATCCGCATCAGGTCGCGGCGGGCTTCCTGGTCGATGAACAGGTCGGCCACCTCGACGGCATCGGCCTCCAGCCCGTAATGCGCCAGCTGCAACTCGACGATGGCCGAGCCCCAGCCGTTGCGACGGTATAGCTGCATGCGGGACATTCCATGCCTCCTTGCTGATGCCGGGATCATGCACAGGCAGCGGCGTTTTTCAAATCCCCGGCCCGGCATCGGCAAGGATCAGCGCCACCCTTTCCCGAAAATGCGGCACGGCGCGCGGATGGCGGACGAATTCCGCCACCGGCATCATCCGCCATTCCTGCCCCTCGTCGCCAAAGCGGATCGCGGCGATCTCGGGCTCCGCGATGCTGCCGTGAAACATCCAGGACAGCCGCGCCGGATCGTTCCACGACGCGAAGGCCCGGCCGCGCAGCCGGTCGGGGGAAAGCCGCAGACCGAATTCCTCGTGCAATTCGCGCAGGGCGCATTCGACCGGGGTTTCCCCCGGCTCGGCGCCGCCGCCGGGCAGATCCCAATGCGCCGGAAAGGGAATCCAGGCGAAATCGTCGCGCAGGCAGGCCAGCAGCCGCCCGGCATGGATCAGCACCAGCTTGGCACCGATGAAGCCTAGTTGTCGTTGATGTCGCGGGTCCAGCGCCGCACCTCGCCGCGATTGCTGCCGAAGATCCGGCGCAGGACCAGCCAGATCGCCCCGGTCAGCACCGCCGTGACCACCAGCGCCATCGGCAGCCCGCCGGTCCAGAGCCCGATCAGCAGCGCCAGCCCCATCAGCCCGACCGCGATGGCGGCGCCCAGGAAGAACCAGCCGGGCAGCACGATCTCGGCCCCGGCCAGGACCAGTGCCGCGATAATCCAGAACCAGCCGTTCATCATGGCCTGGCCCCGCGGAACAGCTTGAACGCGTCGCCAAGCGCCTCGACGGCCGAGGCGGGGACGATCAGCGTCTGCTTGCCCTGGCCCTTGCCGACCTCGGCCAGCACCTCGACCTGGCGCATGGCGACCTGGTATTGCGCCGCCTCGATGCCGCCGTCGCGAATCGCGCCGGCGATGGCATTGGTGGCATAGGCCTCGGCATCGGCCAGCACGCGCTTGGCCTTGGCCTGCTGTTCCGCGGCGTAAAGCTCGCCATCGGCGGCCAGTTCGACGGCACGCCGCTTGCCCTCGGCCTCGGTGACCTGGGCGCGGCGGGCGCGCTCGGCATTGAGCTGCTGCAGCATGGCGGCGCGGGTGGCCTCGTCCAGGTTCACGTCCAGGATCTCGGCCCGCGTCACCTCGATGCCCCAGTCATCGACGATATTGGCCAGCGATTCGCGGATGCGCTCGATCAGCCGGGCGCGATTCGACTGCACCTGGTCCAGCTCCATCGTGCCGATTTCCGAGCGCACGATGCCGGCGACCGTGGTGGTGATCGCCGCGTCCACGTCGCGGATGCGATAGACGGTCTTTTCCGGCTCGATGATGCGGTAGAACACGCTGGTTTCCACCTGCACCAGCACGTTGTCCGCCGTGATCGCATCCTGGCGCGAGGTCGGCAGCTGCCGCTCCAGCACCGAGATGCGATGCGCCACCCGGTCAAGGAACGGCACGATGAAGTTGATCCCCGGCCCCAGCACCGCATGCAGCCGGCCGAAGCGCTCGACCACGTATTTCTCGGATTGCGGGACGATGCGGACGGCGGTGCTGACCGCCAGGAAGATCACCACCGCCAGGACGATCAGGGCGATGTTCTGGCTCAGCAGGTCGGAAATTTCGGGCGGCATCGGCGGTCCTTTTCCCTGGGTTCATTCGGCGGCGATGGCCGCATCGCCGGCGTCCGGGCGCAGCCGCGCCAGCCTTTCGACGACGCGGGTGAAACGGGCCTGGAACAGGTCGAAATCGGCGCGCGGCTCGACCCGGCTCTCGTCCATGTAGAGAGAGCGGTCCAGTTCCAACTGCACCACATGGACATTGTTGCGCGGCCGGCCATAGGTCGCGGTGATATAGGCGCCGGAAAAGGGCGAGTTGCGGCGGACGCGAAAGCCCTCGGCCGCGACCGCCGCGGCCACACCGGCGCTGATCCGGGGCGCGGCCGACACGCCGTTGCGGTCGCCCAGCACCATGTCCGGGCGCGGACGCGGCAGATGTGCCAGCGCGTCGCGCGGCATGGAATGCATGTCGATCAGGATGGCGCCGCCGAATCGCCCCACCGCCTCGTCGATCAGCGCCGCAAGCGCGCGGTGATAGGGATGCCAGAAGCGGGCGATGCGGCGTTCGGCCTCCTCGCGCGGGATCGGCCGGTCATGGATCGGCCGCCCCTGCGAGACGACGCGAGGAATCACCCCCAGCCCGGCCATGATTCGCGGGTTCATCATCCCCGGCAGCGTGCCGCCGACCACCAGCGGGTCGATCTCCTCGGGGCCGCGGTTCAGGTCCACGACGCAGCGCGGCACCTTCGCCGTCAGCACCGCCGCGCCGTGGTCCAGCGCCGGCCGGATCAGCCGGTCCACGAAGGCATCCTCGGAGGAGCGCAGCTGCAGCGCGTCCAGCCGCGATTCGGCCAGGAACCAGTCGGGATAGGCGCAGCCGGAATGCGGCGAGGCAAAGATCACCCCGCCCTGCCATTTTCCCGGCCGGATCAGATCGAAGACGGTCTCTTCCCTGTTCATCCTTCGGTTCCGCGCCTGCAACCGATGCCCGTTGCGGGCAGTCGGAATGAAAGCCATTAAAGCGCGATCCGCAAGCGTGAACAGCCCTTGAATGAGGGCTTGAAACCCCGGAAAGAGGTGGATATAGACACGCGGACCAAGGGGATCTGGCAGCGGCGCTGGCAGAATCACCTGTCAAGGGGGCGGTTAGCTCAGCGGTAGAGCACTACGTTGACATCGTAGTGGCCACTGGTTCGATCCCAGTACCGCCCACCATTCTATTCGCGCCCCCGGGCTTTCCGGGGGCATTTCGTTTCCAAGGCGCGACCTAGCGATGCGCCGCGATAGGAGAAGACCGATGAAGGTTCGCAATTCGCTCCGCTCGCTCAAGAGCCGCCACCGCGATTGCCAGATCGTGCGCCGCAAGGGCCGCATCTACGTGATCAACAAGACCAACCCGCGCTTCAAGGCCCGCCAGGGCTGAGATCGCCGGTCACCGGATCAGGAACGCCCGTCGCGCGGCCGCGCGGCGGGCGTTTTCCTTTGCGCATGCCCCAAAGCCAATCCGCTGCTGCGCGGCCGCTGGCGGGGGCTTCGCGCCCCCGCACCCCCGCGGGGTATTTTCCAAACGGAGAAAGCCTCAGAAGCGCGACAGCACCAGCCCGCCGCCGACCATCAGCGCCGCCAGGATGCGCGGCAGCGAGATCTCGCGCAGCGGCAGGCCGAAGGCGCCGCTACGGTCCAGGATGATCGCGGCGACGATCTGTCCCAGCGCCAGGGCGCAAAGCGCCGAAAGCGCCCCCAGCCGCGGCAGAGTCCAGACGATGGTCCAGACATAGAAGGCGCCAAGCGCGCCGCCGGCCCACATCCACCACGCGACCGAGCCGGCGCGCAGGAAGGCCCGGCCCTGCCCCAGGCCGATGGCGGCGAGCGCCAGGATGGCGAAGCCCACTCCGAACGAGATCGCCGCCGCGACCAGCGGGCTTTGCACCCCGCGCCCCAGCGCCGCGTTGATCGGCGCCTGCACCGCGATGCAGACCCCCGCCAGGGTCACGAAGATCGCCGCCAAAATCGGTAATTGCATAGTTCTGCCTTTCGTCAGCGTCAGCGCAGCACGTCCGACAGCAGGCTGGATATCGTCTGCTGGGTGACATGGCCGGTGACCCGCAGGTTGCGCGCCGCCTGATAGCGGCGCAGCGCCTCGCGGGTCTCGTCGGTGAACTCGCCATCCACCGCGCCGGGCTGCATGCCGGCGATGCGCAGCCGGTCCTCGATCAGCCTGCGGGTCGAAGGGTTCAGCAGCAACGCCTGTTCCTCGCGCCGGGCCGCCTCGATCCCGGCGCGCAGGGTGGCCAGGCGCTCGCGTGCCTGTTCCGCGTGCCGGCCGGCCGGGAAGCGTTCCAGATAGGTTTCATGCGCCGCGGCCGAGCCCTGCCGGCGCACCCAGCGCCAGGTCGCCTCGTCGCCGCGCGGCGCCTGCGCACCGGGTGCGGCACCGGATGCGGCATCGGGCGCGGCATCGGGCAGCCCGGCCAGCTGGCGGCGGGCGGCTTCGGCATGGATGCCCCGGGGATAGCGGCCCAGATAGGCGTGCAGCCCCTCGGCATCGCCATGTGCCCCGGTCTTCTGCCACCAGCCGCGATCCTGCTGAGCCTCGGCCTGCTGATCCAGCGCGGCCAGTCGCTGCAACTGCGGCCGGCTCAGGTAGCCGGTGGCCGGCAGGCGGTTTCCCCGTTGCCAGTCGGCGATGGCCGCGCGGGTGCGGCTGCCGAACACCCCGTCCGCCCGGCCCGGCTGCAGGCCCAGCCCAGCCAGCCGGCGCTGGATGGCGGCGCGCTCGGCCCGGCCCAGGGTCAGCGCCCGCTCGGCCGCGGCGGCCGAGGAGGGCTGCGGGGCGGTATCGGGCCCCGGCCGCAACTCGGCCAGCCGGGCGCGGGCCACCGCGACGAAACGGCCCGAGGGGAAGCGCCGCAGATAGGTTTCGTATCCGGCCGGCGTATGCCCGGCCGCCGCCGCGGCCCAGGTCTGGCGGTCGCTTTCGCGCCGGGCCGCTGCGCCGCCGACCTGGCCCAGCCGCGCGCGCGCGGCATCGGCATAAAGGCCGCCAGGGAAATCCGACAGGTAATCCCGATAGGCCGCGGCGCTGTCGGCGGTGGCGGCCCGGGCCCAAGCCTCGCGCTCGGCGGCTTGCGGGACCACGACCGGGCGCCGGCCGCCGCGGTCCAGCAGCGCCAGGTCGGCGGCGCTACCCGACAGCAGCCGCAGCGCCGGCTCTGCAGCCACCACCTGGCCCAGCGTATGGCCGCGCAGCAGCTCGGCCAGCGCCCGGGCGCCTGCCTCGGGCGTGCCGGTGACGACCGAAAGGCCCGCCGGCGCCTCGGCCAGGCCGATGCCGTTCTCCAGCCCCGGTCGATGCGGCATCTGCTGCCCGTCGGTGCCCAGGATCAGCACCGAACCCGGCTTGCCCCCGGCCATCAGCCGCATCACCAGCGACAGCGGCGCCCCCTGACGGCCGACGGCCAGGGCCCCCGGCTCGCCGGCATCGGTGCCCATGAACCAGGTCTCGGCCGCGTCATGCAGGAACCGGCCGTTCAGCACGACGATCCGCGCCCCCGGCCGGTCCTCGGCCCGGGCCAGGGCCTCCAGCGCCCGACGCTGCGCGCCGGCCGGCTGATCGACGCCGTCCTGGGTGGTGAATCCCGCCTCGCGCAGCGCCCGGGCCGCCGCCGCCGTATCCGAGCCGGCCAGGTCGGGGGCGCTTTCGTAATCGGCATTGCCGATGATGACGGCGCGATTCTCGGCCCAGGCGGGCGCCGCCCCGGCCAGGACGGCAAGACAGACAGCGACGATACGCATGCGGCGACCTCATTCCGAGGCGGCCGTGCTCAGTCGTAGTTGCGCCGGTCCTCGATCACCTTGCCGTCATTCGGCAGCGAGCCCGGCGCAACCAGTTCCACCCGGCCGCGAAGTTTCAGTGTATCCAACACCGTTCCTTCGTATCTTGCCGCATCATCGCCCCGGGTTTCCAGCAGCACCGTCATCACATCCATCTCTCCGGCGCGTTCGGCGACAACACGAGCGCGTGATATCTCGGGATGGCGGGCGACCAGGGCCGCGACCTGCTCGGGCCGGACGAACATGCCCTTGATCTTGGTGGTCTGGTCGGCCCGGCCCATCCAGCCGCGAATCCGCATGTTGGTGCGCCCGCAGGGGCTTTCGCCCGGCATCGCCGCCGACAGGTCGCCGGTGGCGAAGCGCACCAGCGGATAATCGGCGTTCAGCGTGGTGACGACGACTTCGCCCACCTCGCCATCCGGCACCGGATCGCCGGTGCCGGGACGGACGATCTCGACCACCACCCGCTCATCCACGATCATCCCTTCCTGCGCCGGGGATTCATAGGCGATCAGACCCAGATCGGCGGTGGCATAGCATTGCGTGGTGGCGATGCCGCGTTCCGCATAGGCCTGGCGCAGGCTGGGAAACAGCGCCCCGCCCGAGACCACGGCCCGGGTCATCGCCAGCCGCTCGCCCATCTCGGCAGCCTTGTCCAGCATGATCTTCAGATAGTCCGGGGTGCCGGCATAGACCGTGGTGCCGATATCGACCGCGGCCCGCACCTGCAATTCGGTCTGGCCGGTCCCGGCCGGCAGGGTCGCGGCCCCGACGGCGCGGGCGGCGCTTTCGAACATCATCCCGGCCGGGGTCAGGTGATAGCCGAAGCAATTGTGGATGATGTCGCCCGCCCCCACGCCGGCAGCGTGCAGGAAGCGACCGAGGCGCCACCAGTCCTCGCCGCGGCGGCCGGGCTCATAGATCGGGCCGGGGCTTTGGTAGATGTTCTCGAACTCGTGCGGATGGCGGGTGGTGAAGCCGCCGAAGGGCGGCTTCTTCTTCTGCGCCTCGGACAGCTCGGATTTGCGAATCACCGGCAGCCGGGCCAGCGCCTCGCGCGTGGCGATCTCCTCCGGCTCGATCTCGGCCAGGATGCGGGCCAGCGCCGGGGCCGAGCGCGCCCGCGCCAGCGCGGCCGGCAGTTCGGCCGCCAGCCACAGTGCCCGCTCGTCGGCGCTGCGGGTTTCAAGCTCGTCATAGAATGTCATGGGGATGCCTTTCTGCGCTCAGGCCAGCCAGCGCTTGCGCCGGCGATAGGACCGCACGTCGCGAAAGCTCTTGCGGCCCTGGTCGGACATGCCGAGATAGAATTCCTTGACGTCCGGGTTCTCGCGCAGCGCCTCGGCCGGCCCGTCCATCACCACCCGGCCGCTTTCCAGGATATAGCCGTAATGCGCATAGCGCAGCGCGACATTGGTGTTCTGCTCGGCCAGCAGGAAGGTCACGCCCTCGCCCTCGTTCACCGCCTTGACGATCTCGAAGATCTGCTCGACCAGCTGCGGCGCCAGCCCCATCGAGGGCTCGTCCAGCAGGATGGTCTCGGGGCGCGACATCAGCGCGCGGCCCATGGCGCACATCTGCTGCTCGCCGCCCGAGGTATAGCCGGCCTGGCTTTTCCGCCGCTCCTTGAGGCGGGGGAAATAGTTGTAGACCATCTCCAGATCCTGCCGGATCGCCGCGCCGCCGTCGCTGCGCGTATAGGCGCCGGTCAGCAGGTTCTCCTCGATGGTCAGGTGCTCGAAGCAATGGCGGCCCTCCATCACCTGGATCACCCCCTTCTTGACCAGGCTGGCCGGGTCCATGTCCTGCACCCGCTCGCCGCGATAGCTGATCGTGCCCTTGGTGACCTCGCCGCGCTCGGAATGCAGCAGGTTCGAGATCGCCTTCAGCGTCGTGGTCTTGCCCGCGCCGTTGCCGCCCAGCAGCGCGGTGATGCCGCCCTTGGGCACCGACAGGCTGACGCCCTTCAGCACCAGGATGACGTGGTTGTAGATCACCTCGATATTGTTGACCTCGAGCAGGGTCTCGCGTTGGGGCGCAGCGTCGAACATGGGCTTTCCCTCCGGGTCGATGGGCCCCGGCAGCGCACCGCCGGGGCAAGGGTTCAGCAGCGCGGCGTGATGCCGGCTTCCTTGGCATAGGCCTCGCTGTCCTCGAGGATCAGCGGATCGAGGATTTCCTGATCGGGGGCGGTGAATTCGGTGATCAGGCTCCATTTCTTGGCCGAGGCGTCCCATTGCTGCAGGCGGGCCATGCCGCTGCCGCCGTGGTTGTCGCAGCTCATCTTGATCTCGGGGCCGAAGTCCGGCAGCCCGATCTCGGTCAGGCGCGCGGGGGTGATGTCCAGCGCCTCGAAGCCGTCGCGCAGCTGCGCGGCGGTGATCTTCGGGGTGCCGGCCAGCTCCTGCGCCTTCCTGATCGCCTCGGCGATGACCACGGCGGCATACATGCCGCGCGAATACAGCGCCGAGCCGACGAACTGCCCGTCCTGCGAGGCCTTGCCCGGCTCGACGACATATTTCTGCATGTCGGCGTAAAGCGGGTAATCGGTGCCGACGCCGTTGAAGGTCAGCGATTTGTAGCCGTTGGCGACGGCGCCCACCGGCAGCACGTCAACCTCGGAGCCGGACCACCAGATGCCGATGAAATTCTCCATCGGGAAGCGGATGTTCGCGGCCTCCTGGATGGCGGTCTGGTTCATCACGCCCCAGCCCCACATCAGCACGTAATCCGGCTTGTCGCGGCGGATCTGCAGCCACTGGCTCTTCTGCTCCTGACCCGGCGGGTCGACCGGCAGCTCGGTCAGGGTGAAGCCATGTTTCTTCGACAGGTCCTGCAGGGTGCGGATCGGCTCCTTGCCATAGGCCGAGTTGTGATAGACCAGCGCGATCTTCTTGCCGTTCAGATCGCCGCCGTTCTGCTCCAGCAGATACTTGATCGCCACCGAGGCGCCGTCCCAATAGTTCGCCGGGGCGTTGAACACCCATTCGAAGACCTTGCCGTTCTTGGCCGAGGTGCGGCCATAGCCCGGCGTGTAAAGCGGGATCTTGTCGGCCGAGACCTTGGGGATCAGCTGATAGGTGATGCCGGTGGACAGCGGGTTATAGACCAGCGCGCCCGAGCCCTTGGTCGATTCGTAGCACTCGACGCCCTTCTCGGTATTGTAGGCGGTCTCGCATTCCGGGGTCTGGATCTTCTCGCCGCCGATGCCGCCGTCGCGCTCGTTCAGCAGGGTGAAATAGTCGTTGAACCCGTCGGCATACTGCGTGCCGTTGGCGCCATAGGGCCCGGTACGATAGCTGAGGTTCGGCACCACCAGATCGGCCATGGCCGGCGCCGCCGCCATGAAGGCGCCCAGCGCGACAGTTGCAAGTTTCAGTTTCATCTTGGTCTCCTCCCCAAGGGTTTCGTTGCGCCGGTTGTCCGGTCGTTAATGCGGGAACGGCCAGAGCCGCAGCTTCTCCTTCGTCAGCGCCCACAGACGCGCCAGCCCGTGCGGCTCGACGATCAGGAAGAAGACGATCAGCGCGCCGACGATCATCAGCTCGATATGGGCGGCCAGATCGGTCGGCCAGCCGAACTGCGCCACCAGCACGTTCTTCAGGAACACCGGCAGCAGCACCAGGAAGGCGGCGCCGGCAAAGCTGCCGAAGATGCTGCCCAGGCCGCCGATGATGACCATGAACAGGATCAGGAAGCTCTTGTTGATGCCGAAGGCCTCGCTGGCCTCGGCCGCGCCCAGATAGACGGCGAAGAGCAGCGCCCCGGCGATGCCGACGAAGAAACTGGAAACGGCAAAGGCCGAGAGCTTGGCGGTCAGCGGGTTCACGCCGATGATCTCGGCCGCGATGTCCATGTCGCGGATCGCCATCCATTTGCGGCCCACGCTGCCGCGGGTCAGGTTGCGCGCCACCCAGGCCAGGGCCACGGCGAAACACAGGCAGACCAGGTATTTCGCCGAAGCCGTGGTGGCGGGCCCGGTCACCGCCCAGCCGAACATGGTGCGTTCCGGCGCGTTGATCTGTCCCGAAGCCGAATAGTTGTAGAACCACGGCACCTTGTTGAACAGCCAGACCAGGAAGAACTGCGCCGCCAGCGTCGCCACCGCCAGGTAGAAGCCCTTGATCCGCAGGCTGGGCAGGCCGAAAAGCATGCCCACCACCGCGGTGATCGCCCCGGCCAGCAGGACATGGATCACGATCGGCACGCCGGGAAAGGCGGTCATCAGCTTGTAGACCGCATAGGCGCCCACCGCCATGAAGCCGCCGGTGCCCAGGCTGACCTGCCCGGCATAGCCGGTCAGGATGTTCAGCCCGATGGCGGCGATGGCATAGATCAGGAAGGGCACCAGCACCGCGTTGGCCCAGTAGCTGTCGATGACCAAGGGCACGACCAGGAAGGCCACGGCCAGGATCGCGTAATAGCCCCAGCGATCCAGCCTGATCGGAAAGGTCTGGCCATCGTCGCGATAGCTCGTCTTGAAGTCGCCCGCCTCACGGTAAAACATCCGCCCCTCCCGGCTTGTGCGTTCCGACATTCGGGTATTTGTGAAACGGTGAATGTGTCACCGTTTTCCAAATACCCGATCCCGAGTCCTCGACCCGCGCCATGGTCAGACCCTTTCGATGATGCGCTCGCCGAACAGGCCCTGCGGCCGGAACACGAGGAAGAGCAGCGCCAGCACATAGGCGAACCAGTTCTCGGTCGCGCCGCCGACCATCGGGCCGACGAAATATTCGAACAGCTTCTCGCCCATGCCGATGATCAGCCCGCCGACGATGGCACCGGGGATCGAGGTGAACCCGCCGAGCATCAGCACCGGCAGCGCCTTCAGCGCGATCAGCGACAGGCTGAACTGCACCCCCGATTTCGTGCCCCACATGATGCCCGCGACCAGCGCCACGAAGCCGGCGATCGACCAGACCATGATCCAGATGAAGCGCAGGCTGATGCCCACCGACAGCGCCGCCTGGTGGTCGTCGGCCACGGCGCGCATCGCCCGGCCCTGCTTGGTATATTGCGAGAAGCCGACCAGCGCCGCCACCAGCACCGCCGCGATCAGGGTGGCCCAGATGTCCAGCCGGTCGATGAAGAAGCCGTAGCCCAGCCAGTTGTTCGTCGCCGTCTCGACGGTTTCGGAAATGCCCTGCGGCAGGCCCACGTCCAGCACCTTGACGTCGGCCCCCCACATCACGTCGCCCAGGCCCTCCAGGAACCAGGCCAGGCCGATGGTGGCCATGAACAGGATGATCGGCTCCTGCCCGACCAGGTGCTTCAGCACCAGCTTCTCGATGGCGATGGCAAGACCGACCATGATCAGCGCGGTCAGCGCGATGGCGAACAGCCCCGGCACGGTCCAGCCGAAGCTGCTGACATGCACGCCGAAGGTGGCGTTGATCAGATGCGCGAAAGGCACCCGGCCCTCCATGATGCCCACCAGCGTCATGGCGGCGAACAGCGCCATCACCCCCTGGGCATAGTTGAAGACGCCCGAGGCCTTGTAGATCAGCACGAAGCCCAGGGCGACCAGCGAATACATCACCCCGGCCATCAGGCCGTTCAGCAGGATCTCGCTTGCGTAAAGAAACTCCATTCCCGCCCTCTATGCGTGTTCCACGCCCAGATAGGCGCTGATGACCTCGGGATTGCTGCGCACCTCGTCCGGGGTGCCGTCGCCGATCTTGCGGCCGTAATCCATCACCACCACCCGGTCCGACAGGTCCATGACCACGCCCATGTCATGCTCGATCAGCGCGATGGTGGTGCCGAATTCGTCGTTCACGTCCAGGATGAAGCGGCACATGTCCTCCTTCTCCTCGACGTTCATGCCGGCCATCGGCTCGTCGAGCAGCAGGATCTTCGGCTCGGCCGCCAGCGCCCGGGCCAGTTCCACGCGCTTCTTCAGCCCATAGGGCAGCCGGCCGACCGGGGTCTTGCGGATGTTCTGGATCTCGAGGAAGTCGATGATCTTCTCGACCTGCTCGCGGTTGGCGACCTCCTCGCGCTCGGCCCGGCCCCACCACAGCGCCTGGCTCCAGATCGGCGCCTTCATCATGTTCAGCCGCCCGGTCATGATGTTGTCGAGCACCGACATGCCGTCGAACAGCGCGATGTTCTGGAAGGTGCGGGCGATGCCCAGCCGCGCCACCTCATAGGGCTTCATCGGACCGCGCCGTGCGCCGCGGAACCAGATCTCGCCCTCCTGCGGGACGTAGAAGCCCGAGATCACGTTCAGCATCGAGGATTTCCCGGCGCCGTTCGGGCCGATGATGGCGCGGATCTCGCCCTCGCGGATGTCGAAGCTGATGTCCTTGATCGCCGTGACGCCGCCGAAGCGCAGGGTGATGTTCTTCAGGTCCATCAGCACGCCGCCGATCTGGCGGCCATCGGAAGTGGTCGTCGTCTGGGTCATTCCGCGGCCACCTTCTGCATGGTTTGGGTCGGGAAGGTCCGGGCGTCCTCGATCTTCACCACCGCGCGGATCTCGCCCTTGCGGCCGTCCTCGTAGGTCACCTCGGTGCGGGTGCTGACCGTGTCGCGCCCGTCATAAAGCGCCGCGATCAGGTCGGCATATTTCTCGGCGATGATGTTGCGGCGCACCTTGCGGGTGCGGGTCATCTCGCCATCATCGGGGTCCAGTTCCTTGTGCAGCACCAGGAAGCGGCTGATCTGGCAACCCGAGAGCATCGGATCCTGGGCGATGGATTCATTCACCGCCTCGACATGGTCCTTGATCGTGGCATAGACCTGCGGATGGCCGGCCAGTTCCTGATAGCTGGCATAGGCGATGTTGTTGCGCTCGGCCCAGTTGCCGACCGCGGTCAGGTCGATGTTGATGAAGGCGGTGCACATGTCGCGGCCGGCGCCGAAGACCACCGCCTCCAGGATGTTGGGATAGAACTTCAGCTTGTTCTCGACATATTTCGGCGCGAACATCCGGCCGTCCGCCATGCGGCCCACGTCCTTGGCGCGGTCGATGATGCGCAGATGGCCCGAGCCTTCCTCGAAGAAGCCGGCGTCGCCGGTCGCCACCCAGCCCTCGGCATCCTTGGTCGAGGCGGTGCTGTCGGGATTGTTGTAATATTCCACAAAAGTGCCGGGCGAGCGATAGAAGACCTCGCCATTCTCGGCGATCCTCAGCTCCACCCCGGGCGAGGGCACACCGACGGTGTCCGAGCGCACCTGCCCGTCCGGCTGCTGGGTGATAAAGACCGAGGCCTCGGTCTGGCCGTAGAGCTGCTTCAGGTTGATGCCGAGGCTGCGGTAGAAATCGAAGATCTCGGGACCGATCGCCTCGCCCGCCGTATAGCCCACTCGGATGCGGGAATAGCCCAGGGTGTTCTTCAGCGGGCCATAGACCAGCAGATTGCCCAAGGCATAGCGCAGCCGGTCCGGTCCGCCGACCGGCCGGCCGTCCAGCAGCGCCGGGCCGACGCGGCGCGCGACCTCCATGAAATGCCGGAACAGCCAGCGCTTGATGCGGCCGGCATCCTCCATGCGGATCATCACCGAGGTCAGCTGGCCCTCGAAGACGCGGGGCGGGGCGAAGAAATAGGTCGGGCCGATCTCGCGCAGGTCGGTCATCATCGTATGCGCGCCTTCGGGGCAGTTCACGGTGAAGCCGGCCCAATAGGCCTGCCCGACCGAGAAGATGAAATCGCCGACCCAGGCCATCGGCAGATAGGCCAGCACCTCCTCGCGCTCGGTCAGATGGTCGAAGGTGGCGGTGTTGCGGCCGGTCTCGATGATGTTGCGGTTCGACAGCACCACGCCCTTGGGCTTGCCGGTGGTGCCCGAGGTATACAGCATCACGCAGGTATCGTCATAGCCCAGCGCGGCGGTGCGCGCGTCCACCTCATGGCCCAGGCGCTGCGCGGCGGCGCGGCCTTCGGCCTGCACGTCGGTCAGCGCGTTCATGTGGGAATGGTCGTATTTCCGCATGCCGCGCTTGTCGGTATAGACGATATGCTCGACCGAGGGGGCGCGTTCGCCCACCTCCAGCACCTTGTCCACCTGTTCCTGGTCGCCGCAGATGACGAAGCGGGCGCCGCAATGGTCCAGCACATAGGCCATCTCGTCGGCCACCGCGTCCTGATACAGCGGCACCGGCACCGCGCCGCACATCTGCGCCGCGACCATGGCCCAGTAATGCGCCGGGCGGTTGCGGCCGATGATGGCGACATGATCGCCCCGGTTCAGCCCCAGCACCAGGAAGCCCAGCGCCAGATCGCGGATCTCGGCCGCGGCCTCGGCCCAGGTCCAGCTTTGCCAGATCCCGAATTCCTTTTCCCGATAGGCCGGCCGGTTGCCGAACCGTTCGGCATTGCGCGCCAGCAACGCTGGGATAGACTGCAAACCGGCCTGGGCCGCCTCAGCGTTCTGCATGGTTCCTCCCCTTGCCGTCCGGACTCCTCTTCCCTCTGGCAATCACAGCTTACAGCGGCAATTCTTGCGTCAGTTTTTCCCGAATCCTACGAATTGTTACAGGGACCGCGCAATGCCAGGATTGGAGATGCCCTCGAACGACCGGCACGCCGAACTGACGCGTTCGGGGCTGAACCTGATCCAGCAGGCGATCTCGATCTTCGACGCCGAGTTGCGACTGGCGGTCTGCAACCGTCCCTATCAGGCGATGTTCGGCCTGCCGGACGAACTGACCCGGCCCGGCGCCAGCTTCCAGGACACCATCCGCTACCTGGTGCATCGCGGCGAATACGGGCCGCAGGACGACCCCGAGACCGCGATCCGCGAGCGCGTCGACCAGGCCCGCACCTTCCAGCCGCATTACATGGAAAGGAAGCGCGCCGACGGCCGCTGGATCTCGGTCGAGGGGGCGCCGCTGTCGCAGGGCGGCTGGATCGCGGTCTATACCGACATCACCCAGATCAAGCGGCAGGAGGAACTGCTGCGCGCCCGCTCCGAGGAGCTGTCGGAACTGGTGCTGGACCATGCCGAGCGGCTGTCGGCCGCGAACCGGGCGCTGGCCGCGACCAATGCCGCGCTGGAGGAGGCCAAGCGCATCCTGACCGAATCCGAGGCGCGCACCCGCCATGTCACCGCCATGGTCCCGGCCCATATCGCGCATATGGATCGCGACTATCGCTATACCTTCTCGAACAACCAGATCTCGATGGTGTTTCCCGGCTCGGACGCCTCGATCATCGGCCGGCAATGCGAAACGGTGCTGGGGGCCGAGACCTTCGCCCGCATCCGCCCGCATCTGGATCGCGCCATCGCCGGCCAGCCGCAGGTGTTCGAGATCACCCACCCGCCATCGGGCCGGCGCATCCGCATCGCGCTGACCCCGGACCAGAACGGCCGCGGCGTCTATATCCTGTCCACCGACGTCACCGCCGAGGTGCAGGCGCGCGAGGCGCTGACCCATGCGGCGAAGCGTGCGGTGGCGGCGCAGATGACCTCGGGGCTGGCGCATGATTTCGGCAACCTGCTGACCATCATCCTGGGCCTGCAGGGCCGGCTGGCCCGCGCCGAGCTGCCGCCGGAGCAGGCCGAGGACGTGCAGGCGACGCTGGCCGCTGCCCGGCGCGGGGTGCGGCTGCTCGACGGCATGGCGGCGCTGACCGGACGGCGCGAGCACCAGCCGCAGCCGGTCGGGCTGCGCGCCATGCTGGACGATCTGGCGGCGATGACCCGGCCGACGCTGGGCGCGGGCGTGGCGCTGGACAGCCGCATCGGCGAGCTGCCGGCACGGGTGATGCTGGATCCCGGCGCGCTGCAGGACGCGCTGCTCAACCTGATCCTGAACGCCCGCGACGCCATGCAGGGCCGGGGCCGGATCACCGTCGAGATCCGCCCCGCCGGGCGCTGGCTGGAAATCGCGGTCACCGATACCGGCCCCGGCTTCTCGGCCGTGGCGCTGGCGCGGGCCACCGAGCCCTTCTTCACCACCAAGGGCAGCCGCGGCACCGGCCTGGGCCTGTCGATGGTCTATGACCAGATCAAACTGTCGGGCGGCACATTGCGGCTGTCCAACGCCGAGGCCGGTGGCGCGCGGGTCACCATCCGCCTGCCGCTGCGCGCCGTCCGCCCGCATCTGGTGTTGCTGGTCGAGGATGACGACGCCATCCGCGCCCATATCCGCGAGATGCTGACCGCCCAGGGCCATTCGGTGATCGAGGCCGGCTCGCTGTCCGAGGCGCGCGGGTTGACCGATCTTCCCGGCCTGACGCTGATCCTGTCCGACCTGCAACTGGGCGACGGTTCGGGCGCCGATCTGCGGGGCCGCGGCCTGCCGCTGATCCTGATGACGGCGCTGCCGCCGGGCGATCCGCGCAGATCGGGGCTTGACGGGCCGGTCCTGACCAAGCCCTTTGGCGACACCGAACTGGCCGTGGCCATGGCAGAGACCGATGACTGACGCCCCCCTGATCGCCATCCTCGACGACGAGCCCGAAATCCGCCGCCTGCTGTCCGCCGCGCTGGAGGAGGCGGGCTTCCGCACCGTGGGCTTCGCCCGCGCCACCGAATTCGAGGCGGCGCTGCGCCGCATCCAGCCCGATGCCTGCCTGATCGACCTGGGGCTGCCCGACCGCGACGGGCTGGCGCTGGTGCACCGGCTGGCCAGCGAATCCGGCGCGGCGATCATCATCATCTCGGGCCGGGCGCAGGTGCAGGACCGGGTGACGGGCCTTGAACTGGGCGCCGACGACTACATCATCAAGCCCTTCGAGCCGGCCGAGGTGGTGGCCCGCATCCGCGCCCGGCTGCGCAAGCCGCAGCGCGAGACCGGCCCCGGCCGCCAGCAGATCCGCTTTGCCGGCTGGGCGGCGGATTTCGACCGCTACACCCTGACCTCGCCCGAGGGCGCCGAGACCCCGATCTCCCATGCCGAGGCCGAGGTGCTGCGGCTGTTTCTCGACAATCCGCGCCGGCTGATCTCGCGCGCGCAGATGCTGGAGACGCTGGGCGGCACGGCGGGCGAAAGTTTCGACCGGGCGATGGACGTGCGCATCTCGCGCCTGCGCACCAAGCTGGGCGAGGATCCGAAAAACCCGCGCCTGATCAAGACGATCTACGGCGCGGGCTATATCTTTCTGGCCGAACTGGGCTAGATTGCCCCGATCCTTGCGGAGAATGCCATGCCCACCGTCTTTGTCCTGAACGGCCCGAACCTGAACCTCTTGGGCCAGCGCCAGCCCGAGATCTACGGCAGCACCACGCTGGCCGACGTGGAGCGCGACTGCAAGGCGCTGGGGGCCGAGCTGGGGCTCGACATCGCCTTCCACCAGTCGAACCACGAAGGGGCCATCATCGACCTGATCCACCAGGCGCGGCTGAAGGCCCAGGCCATCGTCATCAACCCGGCCGCCTTCACCCATACTTCGGTCGCGATCCTCGACGCGCTGAACACCTTCGACGGGCCGGTGATCGAGGTGCATATCTCGAACGTCCACAAGCGCGAAAGCTTCCGGCACCATTCCTATGTCAGCCTGCGCGCCGAGGGGGTGATCGCCGGCTTCGGCAGCCACGGCTACCTGCTGGCGCTGCGCCACGTCGCCAAGCTGGTCGGCTAGGGGGCGGCGCCCGCCGGCCCCCAGATGCCGCGATTCTGGCGGAACCAGTCGTAGCAGGCGCCATTGGCCGGGCCGCGGCCCTTGCCCTGCCAGGAAAAATGCAGCAGCGCGTCGCAACGGGCCACCCGGCGCTCGCCGGGGGTGATGCCCTCGGCGTTCAGCCAGATCCTGACCCCGTTCAGCGCCAGGTTGCCCGACAGCCAGGGATCGTCGACGGTCCACAGCAACTCGGGAATGTCGAAGGCGCTGTCGGGCATGAATGCCGGGCGCAGCATGGCGCCGCCATAGCCCTTGAAGATATCGACATGACCCGAGCCCAGCCAGGGCGCGGGCTTGTGCAGGCCCAGCGTCGCCAGCCGCAGCAGCCGGTATCCCCAACCCTTGCGGCGCGGCAGGGCGCGGGGCTGGACCGTGCCTTCATGGCCGGGAACGAAGCCGCCCGCCTCGGCGATGACGCAATCGGGATGCGCGCGCCGCGCGGCCAGGAAGCGTGCGGTCCAGCCGCGGTCATAGATGCGGTCGTCATCGCAAAGCAGCAGCTCGCAATCCTGGCCGGCGAAATCGCGCACCGCCGGCAGGATCTTGGTGGCCGGGCCGAAATCCTCGTCGGTGCGGTGGATGCTGACGCCGCGCGGCACCTCGGGCAAGGCGCCGTCCCAGTCCGGAAAGCGGCGATAGCGCCGGGGAATGTACAGCCGCACCTGGTCGGGCGGCACCTGCTGGTTCAGCACCGAGCGCAGGGTGGGCCCCAGCTCGGCGAAGCGAGACGGGATCGAGGACAGGGTTATGACAAGCGTCACGCGGGGTTTCCCTCAGTTGGTCGTCTTTTCCGCCCGCAGGCAGGCCGCGGCTGCCGGGACAGCGCGGTCCCGGCGACTTATAGGCCCCTGGCTTACAGTTCGCTGACAGCGGCCGCGGCGCCTAGAACAGCCCGCGTCGGGCCAGTTCGGCGCCCAGCGCCTCGGCGTCGGTGAAATGGATGCCGTCCATGCCCAGCGCCCGGGCGCCCTCGACATTGGCGGGGCTGTCATCGACAAAGATGCAGTCCGCCGGCAGCAGCCCGTTTCGGTCCATCAGCAACCGAAAGATCGCCGGCGCTGGCTTCAGGGCGCCGACCTGCCCCGACACCACGATATCGGCGAAAAGGCTGCCTAGGCGCGGATGCAGCTCCAGCGCATGGGGCCAGGTTTCGGCCGCCCAGTTGGTGATGGCGTAAAGCGCGACATTGCGCGCCAGCAACGCCTCGGCGATCTCCCAGCTGCCCGGGATGGTCTTCTCGATGGTCAGGGGGAATCCCGCCAGATAGCCTTCGAGATGCCGTGCCGCGTCGCCATGTTCGGCGCGGGCGGCGGCCAGCCCCGCGGCAAAACTGCGCCCGCCATCCTGCAGCCGGTTCCAGGCCGGGAAGCCGATGCGCTCCATCCAGGTCTCGGCCGCCGCCCGGTCGGTGAAGACATCGGCAAAGGCCAGGGCCGGATCCCAGTCGATCAGCACCCCGCCCAGGTCGAAGATCACATGTTTCATCGCTTGCCTTTCCTCGCCTTCGGCTCTGCTGCCGCCATCTAATCGGGAAAGGCCGCACGATCCATGACAAAGGCGCCGATCTGCCGGCCGGGCACGCACCCGCTTCTGCAGGGCCGTAACCCGTGCTAAGCCGGTCCGAAACGCAGGAAGGCGGAACAGATGACGATTGCGGTTGCCGGGCTGGGCTATGTGGGCATGTCGGTCGCCGTGCTGCTGGCGCAGCACCACCAGGTCATGGCGCTGGATGTGGACGCCGCCCGGGTGGCCCAGGTGAACGGGGGCCGCTCGCCCATCGAGGATGCCGACATCTCGGCCTGGCTGGCCGGGAAACCGCTGAAGCTGCGCGCGACCGACGACGCGGCCGAGGCGCTGGCGGGGGCGGAATTCGTCATCATCGCCACGCCGACGAATTACGATTCGCGCTCGAACCGCTTCGACACTTCCAGCGTCGAAAGCGTGATCGCACTGGCCCGCCGCCACGCGCCGCAAGCCACCATCGTCGTCAAGTCCACCGTGCCGGTGGGCTTCACCCAGCGCATGCGGGACGAGACCGGCCATGCGGGCATCCTGTTCTCGCCCGAATTCCTGCGCGAGGGGCGGGCGCTTTACGACAACCTGCATCCCTCGCGCATCGTGGTCGGCGACCACGGCCCGGCGGCGCAGCGGCTGGCCGAGCTGCTGGCCGAGGGCGCGATCCGCAAGGACATGCCGGTGCTGTTCACCGGCTCGACCGAAGCCGAGGCGATCAAGCTGTTCTCGAACACCTACCTTGCCATGCGCGTCGCCTATTTCAACGAGCTGGACAGCTATGCCGTGGCGCGCGGTCTCGACCCGCGCGAGATCATCGAGGGCGTCGGCCTCGACCCGCGCATCGGCGACCATTACAACAATCCCAGCTTCGGCTATGGCGGCTACTGCCTGCCCAAGGACACCAAGCAATTGCTGGCCAATTACGACCAGGTGCCGCAAAGCCTGATCGCGGCGGTGGTGGACAGCAACCGCACCCGCAAGGATTTCATCGCCGAGCAGATCATCGCCCGCAAGCCCCGGCTGGTCGGCGTCTATCGGCTGGTGATGAAGGCGGGTTCCGACAATTACCGCGACAGCTCGATCCAGGGCATCATGAAGCGGATCAAGGCCAGGGGCATCCCCTGCATCGTCTACGAACCCGTGCTGACCGGCGAGGATTTCTTCAACAGCCCGGTGGTGCGCGACCTGGACGCCTTCAAGGCCCGGGCCGACCTGATCATCGCCAACCGCCAGTCGCCCGAGCTGGCCGACGTGCGGGACAAGGTTTACACCCGCGACCTGTTCGGCCGCGACTGACCCGCCGACTGGAACCGGCCGACCGGAACCGGCCCTTGCAAAGCCGGCGGCCAAGGCCTAGTGTCCCGCGCACGACTTATACACTTGGGGAGTCCCGCGACGGGGCTGAGAGGTGCCGGGCACCGACCCATCGAACCTGATCCGGGTCATGCCGGCGGAGGGAAGGGTAGAGTGTCGCGGCAGAACCCGTGCATCGGCCGCCACCCGTCCCCTTTCCCGACGCCCGGCAGCCCGGCGCATGAAAGGCGGGCCATGTCGGGATTGCAGCCCTATCCCATCGCGCTGACCATCGCCGGCTCGGACAGCGGCGGCGGCGCCGGAATCCAGGCCGACCTGAAAAGCTTCTCGGCCCTCGGCGTCTATGGCGCCTCTGTGATCACAGCGATCACCGCGCAGAACACCCGCACCGTCGCGGCGGTCGAGGCGGTCAGCCCCGCCATGGTCGCGGCGCAGATCGACGCGGTTTTCGGCGATCTCGAGGTGCGCGCCGTCAAGATCGGCATGGTCGGCGGCGCGGATGTGATCACAGTCGTCGCCGACCGGCTGGCGGCGCTGCTGGCCGACAACCCGGTGCCGGTGGTGCTGGACCCGGTGATGGTGGCGAAATCCGGCGACGCGCTCTTGGCCGAGGCAGCGGTCGCGGCGCTGCGCGAGCAGCTGATCCCGCTGGCGACGGTGCTGACCCCGAACCTGCCCGAGGCGGCGCAGCTTCTGGGGCGCGATCCCGCCGCGACGCCCGAAGCGATGCGCCGGCAGGGCGAGGCGCTCCGCGCCCTCGGTGCGGCCCATGTGCTGATGAAGGGCGGCCACGCGACCGAGGATACCTGCACCGACCTGCTGGTCGGGCCGCAGCCGCTGGTCCTGACCGCGCCGCGCCAGCAGACCCACAACACCCACGGCACCGGCTGCTCGCTGTCCTCGGCCATCGCGGCGGGGCTGGCGCAGGGCATGACGGTGCCCGATGCCGTGACCCGCGCTCATGGCTGGCTGCAAGGCGCCATCGCCGCCGCCGATGAGCTGTCGGTGGGGCTGGGCCATGGCCCGGTGCATCATTTCCACGCGCTCTGGAGACGGACATGACTGCGATCACCATTCTGGGCGCCGGGGTGATGGGGCTGTGTATCGCCACCGAACTGGCGGCGCGCGGCACCCTGCCCCGGATCATCGACCCGGCCGGCAAACCCGG
The DNA here is from genome assembly GCF_030388245.1 of Paracoccus sp. TOH. Taxonomy (NCBI): domain Bacteria; kingdom Pseudomonadati; phylum Pseudomonadota; class Alphaproteobacteria; order Rhodobacterales; family Paracoccaceae; genus Paracoccus; species Paracoccus sp. TOH. The sequence goes on along the minus strand of NZ_CP098360.1, from coordinate 922,448 downwards.
CTCGCAGGCCTGCAGCTGGCGCGCCGGCGGCATGCTGGCGCCCTATTGCGAGGCCGAAAGCGCCGAACCGGTGGTGCTGCGGCTCGGCCTCGACGCCGCCGATTGGTGGCAGGCGCAGGGCGCCGAGGTCATCCGCCGCGGCACGCTGGTGCTGGCGCCGTCGCGCGATCGGGCGGAACTCGACCGCTTCGCCCGCCTGACCCAGACGCATCGGCCGGTGAGCGGCGACGACATCGCGACGCTCGAGCCGGAACTGGCCGGCCGCTTCCCGCGCGGGCTGCATTTCGCCACCGAGGCGCATCTGAACCCGCGCGCCGCGCTGCTGGCCCTGCGCGACCGGCTCGAGGCGCAGGGCATCCGCATCGAAACCGAGGGCACGCCCGCCGGCATGGTGGTCGATGCCCGCGGCCTGGCCGCCCGCGACCAGCTTCCCGACCTGCGCGGCGTGCGCGGCGAGATGCTGGTGATCCGCTGCCCCGAGGTGACGCTGACCCGCACCATCCGCCTGCTGCATCCGCGCATCCCCCTATATCTTGTTCCGCGAGGGGATGGCGTCTACATGATCGGCGCCACCATGCTGGAGACGGGCGGCAAGTATCGCGTCACCGCCCGCTCGGCGGTCGAGATGCTCTCTGCCGCCTATGCCCTGCATCCCGGCTTTGCCGAGGCCGAGATCCTGGAGCTCGGCTCGGATGCGCGACCGGCCTTTCCCGACAACCTGCCCCGCCTGCGCCGGCGCGGCGACACGCTTTACGCAAACGGCCTTTACCGCCACGGCTATCTTCTGGCCCCCGCCGTGGCCCGCATGGCCGCCGACTACCTTATCGAGGGCCGGAAACCGGAGTTCATGGATGAAGATCACCCTTAACGGAGCGGCGCGCGACCTGACCGGCCCGACCGTGCAGGACGCGCTGGCCGAGATCGGTCTGGGCGCGGCCAAGGTGGCGACGGCGCTGAACGGCGCCTTCCTGCCCGCCGCCGCCCGGCCCGCAACCACGCTGAAGGATGGCGACGCGCTGGAAGTCGTGGCGCCGATGCAGGGGGGCTGAAATGCCGGTCTTTTACGGAACCGAAGTCGCAAGCCCGCTGATGCTGGGCACGGCGCAATACCCGTCGCCCGCCATCATGGCGCAAGCGTTCCGCGCCTCGGGCGCCGGCATCGCCACGGTCAGCCTGCGGCGCGAAGGCGGCGCCGGGCAGGATTTCCACCGGCTGATCAAGGAGCTGGGCATCCCCGTCCTGCCCAATACCGCCGGCTGCCATTCGGTGCGCGAGGCGGTGACGACCGCGCAGATGGCGCGCGAGCTGTTCGGGACGCCCTGGATCAAGCTGGAAGTCATCCGCGACGACGACACGCTCTGTCCCGACGTGATGGCGCTGGTCGAGGCGGCGCGGCTGCTGTCCGAAGACGGCTTCCAGGTCTTTCCCTATTGCACCGAGGACCTGTCGGTCTGCGGCCGGCTGCTGGATGCGGGCTGCGCGGTGCTGATGCCCTGGGGCGCGCCCATCGGCTCGGGCCGGGGGCTGAACAACCCCTATGGCCTCCGCAGCCTCAGGGCGCATTTCCCCGATGTGCCGCTGGTGGTGGATGCCGGCATCGGCCTGCCCAGCCACGCGGCGCAGGCGATGGAGCTGGGCTATGACGCGGTGCTGCTGAACACCGCCGTCGCCAAGGCCGGCGATCCGGTGGCGATGGCCCGGGCCATGGCCCTGGCGATCGAGGCCGGGCAACTGGCGCATGGCGCCAACCCGATCGAGGCCCGCGACATGGCCGCGCCCTCGACCCCCCTTTTCGGCATGGCGGTGCTGGGATGAGATTGCCGCGCTTTTACCCGATCTTCGACAGCAGCGACTGGCTGCACCGCGCCCTGCCGCTGGGCGTGAAGCTGGTGCAGATCCGCATCAAGGATCAGCCGCCGGCCCGGCTTCTGGGCGAGCTGGCGCTGTGCCAGGAACTGTGCCGCGAACACGGCGCCACGCTGGTCGTCAACGACCACTGGCAGGCCGCCATCGACCTGGGCTGCGACTTCATCCATCTGGGGCAGGAGGATCTGGACACGGCCGACCTGCCGGCGATCCGCCGGGCGGGGCTGCGGCTGGGCGTCTCGACCCACGACCATGCCGAGCTGGACCGGGCGCTGGCGCTGAAGCCGGATTACATCGCGCTGGGGCCGGTCTGGCCGACGATCCTGAAGAAGATGAAATGGGAACAGCAGGGGCTGGACCGGGTGCGCGAATGGCGCAAGCTGGTCGGCGCGACGCCCCTGGTCGCCATCGGCGGCGTCACCCCCGAGCGCGCCCGCGAAGCCTTCGCCGCCGGCGCCGATCTGGCCTCGGCGGTGACCGACATCACGCTCAACCCCGACCCCGAGGGCCGGATTCGCGAATGGCTGCGGGTGGTGGCATGAACCGCTATGTCCGGCAGATGGTCCTGCCCGAGATCGGCGCCGAGGGGCAGGAACGCATCGGTGCCGCCCATGCGCTGATCGTCGGCGCCGGTGGGCTGGGCGTGCCGGTGCTGCAATACCTGGCAGGCAGCGGCATCGGCCGCATCACCCTGGTCGATCCCGACACGGTCGAGGAAACCAACCTGCACCGCCAGCCGCTTTACCGCATGAAGGATGTCGGCCTGCCCAAGGTCCGCGCCGCCGCGCAGGCCGTGGCCCGGCTGAACCCTGCGGTGGAGATCGAGGCGCTGGCCGACCGCCTGACCCCCCTGAACGCGCCGGCGCTGGCGGCGGCGGCGGATGTGGTTCTGGATTGCGCCGACAGCTACGCCGCCAGCTATACGCTTTCGGATGCCTGCCTGGCGGCGGGCAAGCCGCTGGTCTCGGCCTCGGCGCTGGGGCTTGCGGGCTATGTCGGCGGCTTCTGCGGTGACAGGCGGCGCGGGGGCGCCCCCAGCCTGCGCGCGCTGTTCCCCGACCCGCCCGACAGCGGCCAGACCTGCGCCACCGCCGGCGTGCTGGGCCCGGTGGTGGGGATGCTCGGTTGCATCCAGGCGCAGATGGCGCTGCGGCTGCTTCTGGGCACCACCCCCTCGCCGCTGGGCGAGTTCATCCGCTTCGACAATGGCCGCTTCACCCAGTTCCGCTTCGACGCCGCGCCCGAGGCGACCGGCCCGCGCTTCATCGCCCGCGACGAGATCGGCGCGGCCGATCTGGTCATCGACCTGCGCCCCGAGGACGAGGCGCCGCGCAAGGCCACGCCGCAGGCGCTGCGCATCCCCGGCTACGGCGCCACCGGCCCCCTGCCCGAACCCGGCCAGCGCGTGGTGCTGGCCTGCCGTTCCGGCCTGCGCTCCTGGCGTGCCGCCGACGCGCTTTCCCGCCGCTGGGACGGCGAGATCACCCTTCTAGCCCTTGGAGACGACGACCGATGAAACATCTGACCCTTGCCGCCGCCTTCGCCCTGCTGGCCCAGCCCGCCCTGGCCCAGGACAAGGTCACGCTGATCCTGGACTGGTTCGTGAACCCCGACCATGCCCCGATCATCGTCGCCCAGGAAAAGGGCTTCTTCAAGGACGAGGGGCTGGAGGTCGAGGTCGTCGCCCCCGCCGATCCCTCGGACCCGCCGAAACTGGTCGCCGCCGGCAAGGCCGATTACGCCATCAGCTACCAGCCGCAACTGCATCTGCAGGTGCATGAGGGCCTGCCGCTGAAGCGCGTCGGCACGCTGGTCGCGACGCCGCTGAACTGCCTGATGGTCAAGGCCGACGGCCCGGTGCAAGAGATCGCCGACCTCAAGGGCAAGAAGATCGGCTATTCCGTCTCGGGCGTCGAAGAGGCGCTGGTCGGCCAGATCCTCGGGACCGCCGGCCTGACCATGGACGATGTCGAGATGATCAACGTGAACTGGTCGCTTTCGCCGGCACTGATCGCCGGCCAGGTCGATGCCACCATCGGCGCCTATCGCAATTTCGAGCTGACGCAGATGCGGCTGGAAGGGGCCGAGGGCAAATGCTTCTTCGTCGAGGAACAGGGCGTGCCGACCTATGACGAGCTCATCTTCATCGCCAACCCGGCCAATCTGGACCTGGACCGCACCCGCCGGCTGCTGCATGCGGTCGAACGCGGCGCGCAATACATGGTCAACCATCCCGAGGAATCCTGGGCGCTGTTCTCGGCCACCGCGCCCGACCTGAAGGACGAGCTGAACGCCGAGGCCTGGAAGGAGACCCTGCCGCGCTTCTCGCAATCGCCGGCGGCGCTCGACCAGGGCCGCTATGCCCGGTTCGAGCAATTCCTGCATGACGCCGGGCTGATCGACAGCGTGCTGCCGGTCTCGGATCTGGCGCTGGACGTGGGAGCGGCGGACATGGGAGCGGCGGACATGGGAGCGGCGGAATGAGCGACTATGGCCACGCCTTCGCGGTTTGGCGGGCGGCGGCCCAGCCCGACTGGGACGCCTATACCCGCCACGCCTTCGTCGAGGGTCTGCGCGACGGTACGCTGCCGCAATCCGGCTTCCTGACCTATCTGGTGCAGGATTACCTGTTCCTGCAGAACTTCTCGCGCGCCTGGGCGCTCGCGGTGGTCAAGGCCGGCGATCTCGACGAGATGCGGGCCTGTTCCGCCACCGTCCACACGCTTCTGGATCACGAGATGGGCCTGCATGTGCAGACCTGCGCCCGCGCCGGCATGGGCCCCGAGGTGCTGGCCAATGCGCAAGAGGCGATCACCAACATCGCCTATACCCGCTATGTGCTCGAATCCGGCTATTCCGGCGATTTCCTCGACCTGCTGGCGGCGCTGATGCCCTGCGTGCTGGGCTATGGCGAGATCGGGCTGCGGCTGGCGGCCGAGGCGGCGCCGGACACGCCCTATCGCGAATGGATCGACACCTATGCCGGTGCCGAATACCAGGCCGCCTGCGTCTCGGCCGGGGCGCTTCTGGACAGCGCCATCCGCAAGCGGCTGGGTGCGACCCCCGAGGAAAGCCCCCGCTGGGCCGCGCTGTCGGATCGTTTCGCCACCGCCACCCGGCTCGAGGTCGCCTTCTGGGAACTGGGCGGCACATGACCGCCGCCGCGGCCTCGGTCCGCGGCCGCGCCTGGGTCGGCGGGGCGCCGCTTTTCGCCCCGGTCGACCTGCGGCTGGACGGCGCGGGCTGGACCTGCCTGCTGGGCCCTTCGGGTGTCGGAAAATCCACCATCCTGCGGCTGATCGCCGGGCTGGAGACCGGCGCCCGCTTCCAGGGCGAAGTGACGCGCGACCAGCCCGTGGCGCTGATGGCGCAGGATCCCGGCCTGATCCCCTGGCTGGACGTGACCGGCAATGTCACCCTGGGCGCGCGGCTGCGCGGCACGTTGCGGGCGTCTTCGTTGCCGCAATACCCCGGGGGACGCCGCGGCAGCCCCGTCGATGGGACGCCGCGGCGCGGGACGGAGCCCCCGGCCGACCCCGCCGCCCGCGCCGCGGCGCTGATCGCGGCCGTGGGCCTGGCCGACCGCGCCCATCACCTGCCCGCCAACCTGTCCGGCGGCCAGCGCCAGCGCGCCGCCCTGGCCCGCACCCTGTTCGAGGACCGGCCGCTGGTGCTGCTCGACGAGCCGTTCTCGGCGCTCGACGCCCGCACCCGGGCGCAGATGCAGGATCTGGCGGCAAGGCTGCTGGAAGGCCGCACGGTGCTGCTGGTCACCCACGACCCGGCCGAGGCGGCGCGGCTGGGCGACCGCATCCTGCTGCTGCGCGAACAGGGGCTGAGCGAATGGCCGGTCCCGATACCGCGCCCGCAAGCCGCCGCCCGCCCCTATGACGCGCCCGAAGTCCTGGCGCTGCAGGCCGAGCTGATGCGGGGGATGATGGCATGAGGACCGTTGCCGCGCTGATCCTGACCGTGCTGGCGCTTTGGCAGGGCGTGATCTGGCTAGCGGACATGCCGCCCTTTCTGCTGCCCTCGCCCGCCGCGGTGGCGGAATCGCTGTGGCTGAACCGGGCCGAGATCGCCCGCCATGCCGGCTTCACCCTGGCCGAGGTGGTGCTGGGCTTCGCGCTCGGCTCGGCCCTCGGCGCGGGCCTGGCGGTGGCGATGGGGTTTTCGCAGAAGCTGACCGGCGTCTTGCGGCCGATCCTGACCTTCAGCCAGACCATCCCGGTCTTCGCCCTGGCGCCGATCCTGACGCTGTGGCTGGGCTTCGGCATGGCGCCCAAGATCGCCATGACGGTGTTGATCGTGTTCTTCCCGGTGGCCAGCGCCTTTCTGGACGGGTTGATGCGCACGCCGCAGGCGGCGCTGGACCTGGCCCGGATCATGGGCGCCGGCCGCATCCGCATCATGCGCCACCTGCGCATCCCGGCAGCGCTGCCGGGCCTCGCCACCGGGCTGCGGCTGGCGGCGGTCTATGCGCCGATCGGCGCGGTGATCGGCGAATGGGTCGGCGGCGCCCGCGGCCTGGGCGCGCTGATGATCCATGCCAATGGCCGGATGAAGACCGACCTGGTCTTCGCCGCGCTGCTGGTGCTGTCGGTGATGACGGTGATCTTTGCCCGGGCGGTCGCGATGGCCCTGCACCGGCTGCTGCGCCGCTACGGCGTCTAGGCCAGCCGGGCGGCGCGGGCCAGATCCTCGGGCGTGTTCAGGTTCAGGAACGGGTCCACCGGCCGGCTGTCGAAGACCGCCCGGCCCGGATCATAGGCGGCGGCGAACTGGCCGATGCGGTGCAGGCCGGATTCCAGCGCCGCCCGCAACGCGCCGGCCAGCGCCACCGGCCACAGCCCGCAGGTCGGATGGTCGCGCAGCCGCCCGCTTTCGTCGGGGCTGGCGGCGATGGCAAGGCCGCTGCGGCCCCTGGCCTCGCGCAGCCGGTGCACCAGATCCTCGGGCAGGAAGGGCGTGTCGACGCTGACGCTGACCACGCTTTCGGCGCCCGCGGCCGCCGCCCAGTCCATGCCGGCCAGCACGCCGGCCAGCGGCCCGGCAAAGCCCGCGAAACCGTCTGCGATCACCGGCAGGCCATAGGCGGCGAACTGTTCCGGGTCGCCATTGGCGTTGATCGCCAGCGCGCCGCATTGCGGGCCGATGCGCGCGATCACCCGCGCCAGCAGGGTCTCGCCCGCCAGCATCCGCAGCGCCTTGTTGCCGCCGCCCATGCGGGTGGACAGCCCCCCGGCCAGGATCACGGCGGGCGGCAGGGTCATTGCAGCCCCGCGGCGATGGCGCGGGCCAGGGCAAAGACCCGCTGCTCCAGGATCACCGGCGTCTCGCAGACATAGGTCAGCGCCTGCTGGCGGTCCTGGAAAATGCGGGTATCCCAGTCGAGCTGCTGTTCCTCGGCGTCGATGGCATCGAAATCGGGCTTCTCGGCCTTCTGCATCGTCTCCATCTTGTCGCGGTGACCCTGGATGCGCTTTGCCAGATCCACCTGCTTGTTGCCATAGCGCGCGATCCCCGCGATCAGCGCGGCGCGATGCGGGTCGATCCGGTCGAAGATCGCCACCATCAGCGCGGTCAACTGCCGGTTGTCGGCGCTCTTGGCGAATTCGGCGATCTCGGCCTCGGCCTCGGCCAGCGGCAGGCGGCGCTGTTCCAGCCGGTCGGCCAGCGCCGCGATCTCGGGCGTGCGGGCCAGTTCGCGCGCGGCCTCGTCCGGCTCGGGCCCGGACCACATCTGGCCCAGCGACAGATGCGGCTGCTTGCGCTGCACGCAGGGCCAGTCGGGATCGGTGCCGCTTTCCGCCCGCGCCGCCGTCGCCGTCGCCGTCACGGCAAGGCAAAGCGCCAGAACCAGGTATCTCATGCTCCCCCCTTTCGCCGGGCCCAGAGCCCCTTGGCCGGATCATACATGAATACGGCCCCCGCAAAGAACAGGATCAGGCAACCCGACACCACCGAAAAGGACAGAAGATCGAAGCGTCCGTAAAGGGCAAATCGGATCAACTCAACCGCATGGGTGAAGGGATTGGCCGCGCAGATGTCGTGCAGCAGCGTCGAGCTTTCGTTCATCCGCCACAGCGGGTAAAGCGCCGTCGAGGCGAAGAACATCGGGAAGATCACGAAATTCATCACCCCGGCGAAATTCTCCAGCTGCCGGATGGCCGAAGACAGGAACAGCCCCATCGCCCCCAGCATCAGCCCCGAAAGCAGCAGCGCCGGCAGCACGGCCAGATAGCCGATGGGCGGCGGCTCGACATCCCAGAACCAGGCGATGGCCAGGAAGGTATAGACCTGGATGATCGAGACGATCACCCCCGCCACCAGCTTGCTGGCCAAAAGGAACCAGCGCGGAAACGGGCTGACCAGCAGGGTGCGCATCGCCCCGGTCTCGCGGTCGTAGACCATCGACAGCGACGACTGCATGCCGTTGAACAGCTGGATCATCGCGCAAAGGCCGGGGGTCACATAGACCTCGTAAAGCACATAGGTCTGGTAGGGCGGCGTGATCGACAGGCCCAGCACCGCCCGGAACCCGGCGGCGAAGATGAAAAGCCAGACCAGCGGCCGGACCAGCGCCGCCAGGAAACGGCCGCGCTGGTTGACGAAGCGCAGGGTCTCGCGCCGGGCGATGCCCAGGAAGGCGGTCAGCCACATGCGCGGCGTCAGGCGGGGCCCGGTGGGATCAGGCGCGCTCATGCCTGCTCTCCGGTCAGGCGCAGGAAAGCGGCGGTCAGGTCGTCGCCGCCGATGGCGCCGGCAGGGCCGCTGGCCAGCACCTGGCCCTTGTGCAGGATCACCAGCCCGTCCTCGGGGCGGATCTCGTCCAGGATATGCGTGGCCCAAAGCGCCGAGACCCCGCCGCGCGTCAGCGCGCGGGTCAGCGCCACCACCTCGGCGCGGGATTTCACGTCAAGGCCGACGGTCGGCTCGTCCAGAAGCAGGATCTCGGGGCGGTGGATCAGGGCGCGGGCGATCTCGGCCCGGCGGCTCTGGCCGCCCGACAGCGCCGAGACCCGCGCGTCCAGCCGGTCCGACAGGCCGACCTGAGCCAGCACCTCGGCGGCGCGGGCCCGGGCCTCGCGCCGGGGAATGCCGTGCAGCGCGGCGTGATAGTCCAGGTTCTGCGCCACGGTCAGGTCGGCATCCAGCGCCCGGGACTGGAACACCACCCCCAGCCGCGCCAGCGCCGCGCCCGGCTCGCGCCGCAGGTCGTGGCCGGCGACCTCGATCCGGCCCGAGGTGTTGTCGTAAAGCCGGGTGATCAGCGAAAACAGCGTGGTCTTGCCGGCGCCGTTCACGCCCAGAAGCGCGGTAAAGCCGCCGCGCGGCACGGCCAGCGACACGTCCTTCAGCGCGGCGACGCGGCCGAAGCTGTGGCTGACATTCTGGATGGAAAGCGCGTCCTGCGGCATCTGGCAGGGCGGAGCCGACTCCGCCCCCCTTTCTTACTGGATGTTGAACACGGCCTGCTGGGTTTCCCCGTGCGAGCCGGGGATCGACAGCGTGTAACGGCCCGGAACGATGGCGACGAAGCTGATCGTCGCGGTGCCGGCATCGTCGAATTCCAGCGAATGCACGCCCATCGGCCGGATCTCGATATCGTTGATCACCACCTCATTGATCCAGATGGCGCGGAAGAAGTCGCCACCCGACAGCGCCAGCTCCTGGCTGCCGTCCGCATTGATGTCGATGCGGTAGAAGCCGCCGGATTTCAGCTTGTATTCCGCCGTCGCCACCGGCTTGCCCGAGGCCAGCGTCAGCGGCGCCAGCTGGGTGCGGTTGTCGCGCGCCAGCATCCCCGAGAAGCCGTAGTCGAACTTGGCGCCGGCCTCGTGCACGCCTGCATCGGTGGCGGTCCCGCCCCCCTCCTCTTCCTCGCCTTCCTCGTCGCCATCGGCCTCGGCCGGGGCGTCAGCCGGCGCCTCGGCGGCGGTCTCGGGCTTGGGTTCGGGTTTCTGCTCCTGCGCGGCGGCGGGTGCGGCAAGGCCTGCGATGATCAGCAGGACGGTCAGCAAACGGGCCATGTGGTTCTCTCCTCCCTCTGGATGCGGTCAGTTCGGCGCGACGACGACGCCCCAGGGCTGCTGGCCCACGGGGACGGATTTGACGACCTTGTTCGCGGCCACGTCGATCACCGAGACATCGTTGGAATTGCCGTTGGTGGTGAACAGGTATTTCTCGTCCGGGGTGAAGGCCATCTGCCAGACGCGCTGGCCGACCAGCAGGTAGTCCTCGACCTCGTCGGTCTCGCCATTGATCACCGCGACGCGGTTCGCCGGGCCCAGCGCGACGAAGACCTTCTTGCCGTCCTTGGTCACCCGCACGCCGACCGGCTGGATCGCCTCGGGCAGGACGCCGGGGATCTCGAAGCTGATCTTCCTGGTGATCTGCTGGCTCGCCGGGTCGATGACGCTGACCGTGCCGCCGATTTCCGAGCTGACATAGAGCTTGGTCCCGGCATCGTTGTATTGCGCGAAGCGCGGGCGGGAATCGACCAGCACATTGGCGAAGATCTCGAAGCTCTCGCTGTCGATGAAATGCGCCATGTTGGTGGTTTCCGACGTGTTGATCACCACCTTGCCGTCGGGGCTGACGCCCATGCCTTCGGGTTCGACGCCGACCGGGATTTCGGCCAGCATCTTGTGGGTCTGGGTGTCGACCACGGTGACCAGGTTGTCGTCCTCGTTGGCGATATAGAGCGGGTTGCCCGAGGGGTGCAGCACGAACAGCTCGGGGTCGGGGCCCGAGGGCAGGGTGTGGGTTTCCTCCATGGTCTCGGGGTTGAACACCCGCACCAGATCGTCATCCGAGGCGCAGACGTAAAGCTCTTTCCCGTCGGGGCTGATGGTGATGCCGCGCGGGCGGGCGCCGACCGGATAGGTGCCGATCACCTCCAGCGTCTCGCTGTCGAGCACGGTGACGTCATTGCCCTTTTCGTTGCTGACGAAGACCCGGTTGGCGGCGGCCGGCAGCGCGAAACCCAGGCACAGGGCCGAGGTCAGGACGGCGGTTGCAGCTTTCATCGTTCACCTCAGAATTTGCATTCGGTTTCGGGACGGTCGATGCCCAAGGTATCCAGCGCCGAGCTTTGATGCAGATACTGGTCCTGCGGGCTGACCGAGGCGGTCACGGTCGGCGTCGCCAGCAGGATTGGCTGGCGCAGCTGGTGATCCCAGTCGCGGATCGTCAGCTTCTGGCCCTTGAAGCCCGCCACCTCGAAATTCTCGGACAGCATGAATTCCTTGAGCTTGGCGGGTTCGGTGCTTTGCGTGCGCGTCGCGGCTTCGCCGATCATGCGCAGGGCAAGCCAGACCTGATAATCCTCCTCGCGCATCGGGCGGCCGGCAAGCTCCTCGAAACGGTTCTGGAACTGCGTCGCGCCCCAGGCTTCCAGCGAGGGCGCCCAGCTGCGCGGCACCAGCCCGGCCGAGCCGGCGACCGGGCGCGGATCCCAGGTCTCATAGGGCAGCCAGTTGGCGAAGACGTCGTTCTCGTCCGCGGCGATCAGCACATCATGGTCCGGCGCGCGCTGGGTAAAGACCGGCATCTGCTTTTGCACCTGGACATGGCCGCTGTCGCTGCGCCGGCTGCCGCCGGTATCCTCATAGGTGCGGGTCTCGACGATTTTGGCGCCGAACTTGGTCGCGGCCCGGCGATAGGCATCGGCCAGGGCCACGTCCTCGGGGTGGCTGCCGGCGATCAGGAACCAGTCCGGCCATTTCTTCCACATCAGGAACTGCGCTAGCGCATCGGCCAGCATGGCGTGGCTGGGCGCGGTATGGATGACGTTGATCCGGCAATCCTTGCCGCGCAGCGCATCGCCGCGCGCCCCGGCGTTCAGCACCAGCGCCCGGTCGCCGGCCTGATCGGCCAGCGCCAGGGTATCGGCATCGCCGGCCAGGGTGACGATGAAGGGAACCCCCTGGGCCAGCAGCTTGTCCATCTCGGCCGGGGCGGTCTCGGGCGTGGCGGCGACCTCCAGCGCCTCGAAATCCTGGCCCATGAAGCGGCCGGTGGTGTCGTTGTCCTCGATGGCAAGCCGGGCGCCGGCAAAACCCAGATCCTCGGCGCGGGTGTCCAGCCGCGAGATCGGCGGCAGGCGCGGCGCGTCCACACGCAGCACCGCGGCGCGCACGGTCTGCGCCCCGCCGGCGGCGGAGTCCTGCGCAAGCGCCGGGCCCGCCAAGGCCAACCCAGCCGAAAGTATGATGATTCTGCCTTTCATGGCTTTCCTCCCCCCGGTATCATGGCGGGCAAAAGCGCCAGCGCCAACCCGGCAAAGCACCCGGGCCCGGGCGGGGAAAATCACCCGATACGTTTGTCTTATGGACGCGGCCGCCGGCTTGGGCGCATGGTCGCCCCATACTGGGCGCACCGACCCCGGAGGAGGTCGGCATGGCTGCCCCTCGCGAGGAGGAAAGCGATAATGACCCGAGTTCTGGCCCTGACCCTGGCTGCCACCATGGCGCTGGCCGGCGCGGCCCAGGCCCATGGCCCGGTCCGGCTCAAGCTCGAGCTGGACCAGAAACTGGATGCGACGCCCGACGAGGTCTGGGCGGTGATCGGCAAGTTCGACGACATGAGCTGGCATCCCGCCATCGCCAAGACCGAGATCGCCGGCGACGGCTCGACCGACCAGCCCGAGAAGTCCGAGCGCGTGCTGCACCTGAAGGCCGACAGCGGCGACCCGACCATCACCGAGCTTTTGTCGAAATGGCAGCCCGAGAAGCGCTGCTATGCCTATCGCATCGAGAAGGTCGAGGTATCGGTGCTGCCGGTGACCAACTATGCCTCGACGCTTTGCGTCAAGGACGAGGGCGGCAAGGCGCTGGTCACCTGGAAGGGCGGCTTCTATCGCGGCTATCCCAACAACAACCCGCCCGCCGACCAGAACGACGAGGCGGCGATCAAGGCAGTGACCGGGGTCTATCAGGCCGGGCTCGACGCGCTGGCGGAAAGGTTCGGCAAGGCGGAATGATCCGCCCGCTGATCCTGTTGCTGGCGGCGGCGGCGCCGGCGGGCGCCGCCGATCTGGCCTTCGTGACCTCGCAGAACGCCGATGCGGTCTCGGTCGTGGACCTGGGTTCGGGCGCGGTGCTGGCCGAGGCGGCGGTGCCGGGCGCGCCGGCGCCGGTGGCCTATGACCCGGCGCAGGGCCGCGCCTATGTCATCGCCGCCGAGACCGGCGGGCTGACGGTGCTGGACGAAACCGGCAAGGTGATCGGCGGCCGCGCCCTGCCCGAGGGCGCCTTCGGCATCGCGCTGGCGTCCGATGGCGGGCTCTTCGTCACCGAATGGTATCAGGGCCGGCTGATCCGGCTGGATGCCGAACTGCGCGAGCTGTGGCAGGTGCCGACAGGCCGCGCGCCGGCCGGGGTGGCCAGCGACGGCCGGCTGGTCGCGGTGGCGGATCGCGACGACGACCGGGTCTCGATCTACGATGCCGAAACCGGGGCGCTGCAGGCCCGCGTCGCCACCGGCACGCATCCCTATGCGGTGGCCTTTCACGGCGGGCGGCTGTGGTCGGCGGATGTGCAAGGCGACACGGTCAGCGTGATCGACCCGCAGGCCGGCAAGCGTATCGGCCAGGTGCCGACCGGCAGCCACCCCTATGGCATCGCCTTTGCCGGCGGGCGCGGTTTCGTCACCGACCAATATGCCGGCACGGTGACGGTCTTCGACCCCGTCACGCTGAAGGTCGTGGACCGGCTGGAGACCGGCGACTATCCCGAGGGCATCGCCCCCCTGCCCGATGGCTCGGGCGTGGTGGTGGCGCATTGGGACAGCAACACACTGGTCTGGATCGACGCCGCCAGCCTGGAGATCACGCGCGAGATCGCGCTACCGGACGGCCCGCGCGCCTTCGGCGCCTTCACGGGCCGGCAGGACTGACCGGCTCCAGGCTGCCGCCCTGTTCCTGCCAGCCCTCGACGCCGTCGGGGAACCACAGCACGCCGGTATAGCCCAGGGCCACGGCGCGCTTGCCGGCATTCCAGCTCATCCAGCAGGCGCGCTTGCAGAAGATCACCATCGGCGCCGCCTTGTCGCCGCCGGACAGCCGGATCAGGCCGTTGCGCAGCCGCGCCTCCTCGGCCGGGGCGATGCGGTCGTAGCCGGTGTCGTAAAGCCAGGTGGCGCCGGGGATGGAAAGATGCGGCGGCGCATTCCACAGCGTGCCCTCGGGCAGGCCCTCGGGGCGGGCCTGGCGCGGCAGCACGTCGATGAAGGGCACGCCCCGGGCATGCAGCCGCATCGCCTCGGCCGCGTCGATCACCTGCGCGCCGGCCAGAGTCGCCGGGGTCTCGGCGCGATAGGGCTCGCCGCGGAACCCCTTGGGTTCGGGCACCTGCGCCAAGGTCTGGGCCGGGGCGGCGACGGCCAGAAGCAACGCCAGCACCGCCCCCAGCCGTTTCATGGTTTCAGCGCCTTGCCGTAATCGTCCAGCAGCGGCACCCCGGCGTCGCGCAGGATCGCGTCGATCTCGTCCTGGTGGCGGCGGATCAGGCTGTTCAACTGCCGCTTCCAGACATCCTCGCCCAGGCGCACGCCCATGGTGATGCGGTAGAACATGCGTGGCCCGGTGGTTTCCTTGAGCAGCGGGGTGAATTGCAGCTCGGGGTCCTGCTTGACCAGCGGCCCGGCCAGCGGGCCCCAGATCACCGCCGCCGCCAAGTCGCCCGACTTCACCTGCGCCAGCATGTCGCCCACCGGATTCTCGACCCGGCGGTCCACGAACAGATCCCAGCCCCGCATGTCCTTGGCCAGCCCCGCCCGCGCCAGGTTGGTCGCCGGCGGCGTGCCCGCGACCACGCCGATCGGATGGCCCTTCAGCGCCGGATCCTCGAGCATGTCGACCGAGGCCAGCGGGCTGTCCTTGCGCGTCACGATGCCATAGGCCGAGGTGTAATAATGGTTGGTGTTCTGCACCAGCTCATCACCCTGGGCATAGCCGATGACGACATCGCAGACCCCGGCCCGCAAGGTCTTGCGGATGAAGCCCGAGCCTTGCGGAAACCAGGTATAGACCACCGGCAGGCCGAGCTTCTCTCCGAAAAGCTCGGCGATGCGGTTCTCGAAGCCGGACCCGTCCTCGGAGGACATCGGCACGGCGGCGGGATCGGCGCAGACCCGGAACTCGGTCGTGGAGCGCAGGTCGGCGACCTGCGCCGGCGCGGGCAGCGCGGCACAGGCCAGCAGGGCGGCAAGGGTGAGCGCCCGTTTCATCATCCTCATCCGTTCATGCAGGAATCTTCCTGCGCCGTGAATTCATCGGACTTGCTTTCCTTCTTCGCCGGACGGCCGCGCGGCAGGTCGCCCACGCCCCGCGCCAGCAGATAGACATAGATGTCGTCGATATAGCACCAGACGTTCTTGTTTGTCCCGAAGGCCGGCATGACCAGGTTCGCGGCCGTGTTCACGTCCTGCTTGCCCGAGGCCACGATTTCCTGGAACCCGTAATAGTCGAGCTTGAGCACCGAATTCTTCAGCGCCGGCGCATAGGTCGAGCCCTCGCCGTCCGGACCGTGGCAGACATGGCATTCCGCCGAATAGCGGCGGTAACCCGAGAAGGTCGCGTAATCCACCGTCCCGTCCTCGGCGATCTTGAAGGTCGGGATGTCCTCGGCCGTGTACCAGCGGCCGTTCTCCATGCGATCGGGGGTGATGTCCTGGCCGTTCGGCAGCACGAGCTTGCCGCCCTCGGCCTTGACCTCGAGATCCTCCTCGCCGGCGGCCGGGGCGGCTGCGGGCGCGGCTTGCGGCGCCGCGTCGCCCGAGGTGGCGGCAGCGGCCCCCGCCCCGGCCTGGGCGGGCGGAGTTTCGGCTGCGGGTTCGGTGGCAGGTTCAGCAGCGGTCTGGGCAATGGCCGTCTGGGTGATGGCACCCGTCGCGCAGGCGATGCAGATCGCCATCAGACTGGCGGTCATCTTGCTGGTCATGAATGTTCCTCCCTGGGCTGTCACCCGAAGATGATGGCGCCGCCCAAGGTACCCCTTGGGCGGCACGTTTCGAGGTCACAGTTCGTATTTCTGCACCAAAGTATTAGCCCGGCAGCTCGAACACGGTCAGCTGACCGCCCAGTTCGGTGTATTGCGACAGCGAGGCATAGCCGCCCACCGCGCCCAGGCCTTCGTTCGGGTTGGTCAGACCGGCCGCAAGGCCGATGCCCGCCCAGCCGCCGACGCCCGAGAGGATGCCGATATACTGCTTGCCGCCATGCTCATAGGTCATCACGTTGCCGATGATGCCGGACGGGGTCTTGAACTTGTAAAGCTCCTTGCCGGTCTCGGCGTCCACGGCCTTCAGATAGCCCTCCAGCGTGCCGTAGAAGACCACGCCGCCGGCGGTGGCCAGGGCCCCCGACCAGACCGAGAACTGTTCGGGCAGCGACCACTTGATCTCGCCCTTGGTGTTGTCCCAAGCGATGAAGTTGCCCATGCCGCCATGGCTGTTCGGCGCCGGATACATGGACAGGGTGGCGCCGACATAGGGCTGGCCGGCGGTATAGGCGACGCGGAACGGTTCGTAATCCATGCAGACATGGTTGGTCGGCACATAGAACAGGTTGGTCTGCGGCGAGAAGGCCGCCGGCTGCTGGTCCTTGGAGCCGAGCGCCGCCGGGCAGACGCCGGTGGTGTTCTCGTCCTCGCCGTTCTGGTCGGTCGAGTATTCGGCGACCACGGCAGGACGGCCATAGGTTTCCGAATTCGGGTCCATGTCGACGCCAGTGGTCCAGTTCACCACCGGATCGAACTTCTCGGCCACCAGCAGCTCGCCGGTTTCGCGGTCCATGGTATAGCCCAGGCCGTTGCGGTCGAAATGGGTCAGCAGCTTGCGGTCCTTGCCGTCGATCTGCTGGTTGGTCAGGATCATCTCGTTGACGCCGTCGAAGTCCCATTCGTCATGCGGCGTCATCTGATAGAACCATTTCGCCATGCCGGTATCGGCATCGCGGGCCATGATGGTCATCGACCATTTGTTGTCGCCCGGACGCTGCGCCGGGTTCCAGGTCGAGGGGTTGCCGGTGCCGTAATAGATCAGGTTCAGGTCGGGATCATAGGAGAACCAGCCCCAGATCGTGCCGCCGCCGATCTTCCACTGGTCGCCTTCCCAGCTTTGCAGCGAGCTGTCCTTGCCGATCGGCTTGCCCAGATGGGTGGTCTTTTCCGGATCGACCAGCATTTCCTCGTCCGGGCCGGTGGAATAGGCCTTCCAGGCCACGCTGCCGTCCTTGAGGTTCAGCGCGGTCATGCGGCCGCGCACGCCGTATTCGCCGCCCGAGATGCCGACCATGACCTTGTCCTTGACCGGCATGACCGTGGCGGTCAGCGTCTCGCCGATGGCGGGATCGCCGACCTTGGCGGACCATTTCGCCTCGCCGGTCTTGGCGTCCAGCGCCACGACGGTGGTGTCGGCCTGCGACAGCAGGATCATGCCGTCGGCATAGGCGAGGCCGCGGTTCACCGTGTCGCAGCACATCACCGCGATGACGTTCGGATCCTGCTGCGGCTCATAGCGCCACAGGATCTTGCCGTTGTCGTTCAGGTCCAGCGCGAAGACATTGTTCGGGAACGGCGTGTGGACATACATCACGTCCCCGATCACCAGCGGCGAGCCTTCATGGCCGCGCAGCACGCCGGTCGAGAAGGTCCAGGCGACGCGCAGGTCCTTGACATTGTCCTTGTTGATCTGGTCCAAGGTCGAGTAGCGCGTGTTCGCGTAATCGCCGGTCTGGATCGCCCATTGCTGGGGCTTGGCGATCTCGGCCAGGACGCTTTCGTTGGCCATCGCCGCCGAACCGCACATGAGCAGCGCGAGACAGGCGCCATTCATTAGTTTTTTCATGGATTTTCCCTCCCATATCGGTGCTGGCGCCACTCCTCGCACGCCCGCACCTTCATGTCGGAAGGTTCGGACCCGACCGCATTTGCGTCAACGAGCGCGATCGGGTGCTGAGACGAAAGTATTAGGGAAAATCGGCAATTGGTATGGGGTCGATCACCCGGATCGACCCCAGCCGGTCAGGCCAGCCGCTCGGCGTGCCAGCGCAGGTGGTCGGCCATGAAGGTCTGCACGAAGAAATAGCTGTGGTCATAGCCCTGATGCATGCGGAATTCGCCGGGCTGGCGACGCTCGGCCATGGCATGGGCCAGGGATTCGGGCTTCAGCAGGTCCAGGAACTGATCATTGGCGCCCTGGTCGACCAGCACCTCGCCCGGATAGCCCTTCTCGCGCATCAGCAGCGTCGAATCGTGCTTTTCCCAGGCCGAGCGGTCGGCGCCCAGATAGGCCTGGAACTGCTTGCGACCCCAGTCGGATTCGGTCGGATTGGCGATCGGAGAGAAGGCCGAGACCGAGCGGTAGCGTTCCGGGAAGGTCATGGCGATGGTCAGCGCGCCATGGCCGCCCATGGAATGGCCAGTGATGCCCTGCGCGTCGCGGTCCAGCGGGAAATTGGTGAAGACCAGCTCGGGCAACTCGTGGGTGATGTAATGCCACATGCGGAAATGCGGCGCCCAGGGCGCCTCGGTCGCATCGACATAGAAGCCGGCGCCCTGGCCGAGGTCGTAAGCCTCGTCATTGGCCACGCCCTCGCCGCGCGGCGAGGTGTCGGGAAAGATCAGCGCGATGCCGTATTCCGCCGCCCATTCCTGCGCGCCGGCCTTGGTCATGGCGTTCTCATGCGTGCAGGTCAGGCCGGACAGGTACCACAGCACCGGCACCTTGCCGTGTTCGGCCTGCGGCGGCAGGTAGACGGCGAAGGTCATCGGCGTGCCGGTGGCCTGCGACTGGTGGCGATAGACGCCCTGCATGCCGCCGAAGCTGCGGTTCTCGGATACGGTCTCATAGGCCAGACTCATGGCTCATTCCCTTTCGTCAGATCGTGGAACATGACCAGCGCATCGACATAGCCATGCCTGGGGTGAAGAAACGCGCCGGGCAGCCGGCCGACAATATCGAAACCGGCCTTCTGCCACGAATGAACGGCATCGGCATTGGTCGAGACGACGAAATTGAACTGCATCGCCCGGAAACCCTGCGCCCGCGCCCAGTCCTTGGCATGGGCGACCAGCCGCCCGGCAATGCCGCGGCCGCGCGCGTCGGGATGGGTGGCGAAGCTGGCATTGGCGACATGCGCCGCCGGGCCGGGGCGGTTCCGGCCGACATGGCTGGTGCCCAGCACCCGGCCGTCCAACTCGGCCACGAAGACGGTGAAGGGCGCGGCGAACCAGTCGGCCAGCGCCTCGTCCCGCGCGATGTCGGGGGGGATGCAATAGGTCTCGCCCGCACGATAGACGGGTTCCAGGATCGTCCAGATCGCCTCGTGGTCGGAAGGCGTGGCGGGACGGATCAGGGTGCCTGTCCCGCCCCCCATCAGCGCAGGCCCGTCATTTCAGCTCGTCCACCGAGCGGATGACCTTGCCCAGCAGGCCGTAATCCAGCGCCTCCTGCGTGTTCAGCCAGAAGTCGCGCTGGGTGTCCTTCTCGATCCGCTCGACGCTCTGGCCGGTGGCCTCGGCGAAGATCTGGTTCAGCCGGTCGCGCATCAGCCGGACCTGTTCGGCCTGGATCATCATGTCGGTCGAAGTGCCGCCGATCCCGCCCGAGGGCTGGTGGATCAGGAAGCGGGTGTTGGGCAGGCAGTAGCGGTTTTCCTTCTCAGCGCCGACGAAGATCAGCGCCCCGGCCGAGGCGACCCAGCCCGAACCGATGGTGCGCACGGTCGGACGGATGAACTTGATCACGTCATGGATCATGTCGCCGGATTCGACATGGCCGCCGGGCGAGGAGATCAGCATGTTGATCGGGGCGTCGCTGTCCTCGGCCAGGGCCAGCAGATGCGCCACGGTGCGCTGCGCCAGCTTGTCGGTGATCGGCCCGGCGACGATCACCGTGCGCGACTTGAAATAGAGCTTGCCGATCTTGTCCCCCTCGGGCAGGCCGAGCCCCTCGTCCTTCTGGCCCTCCTGGCGGCGCTCGTCGTCATCGTCGTCGTCATCGTCGTCCAGGTGGAAATGCTTTGCCATGATCGGTCCTTTCATGTTGACGGCGGGCACGGTCGCCCGCCCCCGCCGTCCTTTTAACTAAGCAGGCCTTTACGATCAGTAAAGGACGACCGAGCGGATGGATTCGCCCGAATGCATCAGGTCGAAGCCCTTGTTGATCTCGTCCAGCGTCAGGGTGTGGGTGATCATCGGGTCGATCTCGATCTTGCCGTCCATGTACCAGTCGACGATCTGCGGCACGTCGGTGCGGCCGCGGGCGCCGCCGAAGGCCGTGCCCTTCCAGACCCGGCCGGTGACCAGCTGGAACGGCCGGGTGCTGATTTCCGCCCCGGCCGCCGCCACGCCGATGATCACCGACTGGCCCCAGCCGCGATGGGTGCATTCCAGCGCGTCGCGCATCACCTTGACGTTGCCGGTGCAGTCGAAGCTGTAATCGGCGCCGCCGATCTGGTCGAACGGGGTCTTGGTCAGGTTCACGATCTCCTGCACCACGTTCTCGCAGTTCTTCGGGTTGATGAAATGCGTCATGCCGAAATGCTCGGCCATCGGCTTCTTGTCGTCGTTCAGGTCAACGCCGATGATCATGTCGGCGCCGGCCATGCGCAGGCCCTGCAGCACGTTGAGCCCGATGCCGCCCAGGCCGAAGACCACCGCCTTGGCGCCGATCTCGACCTTGGCGGTGTTGATCACCGCGCCGATGCCGGTGGTGACGCCGCAGCCGATATAGCAGATCTTGTCGAAGGGTGCGTCCTCGCGCACCTTGGCCACCGCGATTTCCGGCAGCACGGTGTAGTTCGAGAAGGTCGAGCAGCCCATGTAGTGATAGATCGGCGTGCCGTCGAGCATCGAGAAGCGCGTGGTGCCGTCGGGCATCAGGCCCTGGCCCTGGGTGGCGCGGATCGCGGTGCAAAGGTTGGTCTTGCGCGACAGGCAGGACGGGCACTGCCGGCATTCCGGGGTGTAAAGCGGGATGACATGGTCGCCCGGCTTGACCGAGGTGACGCCGGGGCCGACCTCGACCACCACGCCGGCGCCCTCATGGCCCAGGATGGCGGGGAAGATGCCCTCGGGGTCGGCGCCCGAGCGGGTGAAATCGTCGGTGTGGCAGATGCCGGTGGCCTTGATCTCGATCATCACCTCGCCGGCCTTGGGGCCTTCCAGGTTGACCTCCATGACCTCGAGCGGCTTCCCGGCCTCCAGGGCGACGGCGGCGCGTGTTCTCATGGCTTGCTCTCCTTGCATATGGGCCGCGACGGCCTTGGTCTTCTCATGTCACAGTCGTCTCATGGCACAGGGGCCGGTAAACCGGCCCCCGAAGTTGATCCCTGCCGAGGCGGTCCCGGTCAAGCCGGCAATGCGCCAGATCGCTTGGCGATATGCGTCGCGATGGCGTCCATCAGCGGCGGCGACAGGGCATCGTAGGGCTCGAGCCCCAGTTCGCGCAGGCGGGCGCGGATGCCGTCCATGCGGCTGGGATCGACACCCGATTCGATCACCGAGCTGACGAAGGCGGCGAATTCCGGCGCCGACCAGCCATTCTCGTCCGACAGTTCGGTATGGACGAAATCCAGCCCGTAGAAGGGATGGTCCTTGTTCTCGATGCGGCCATACATGTGCACGCCGCAATCCTTGCAGCGATGGCGCTGGATCGGCGCCTCGGCATTGACGATCTCCAGCTTGCCGGCGCCTTCCAGCACCTCGACCGCGTCGCGGCCGACCACCGCCACCTGCGAGAAGATCGCGCCGTCCGGCTTCCAGCACTTGGTGCAGCCGCAGACGTGATTATGCGCGGTCTGCGCCCGCACCGCGACCCGAACCGGGTTCGAGGCGCATTTGCAATGCAGCGTGCCGCCGGAAAACCCGGGCTGCGCCGGCTTGATGCCGTTATCGACGGCAGGATGAATCTTCACCCCAGAGGTATCAACCATGGTCCTAATCCTCCCCGCGAACCTAGATGGGGCGAGGTTCGCGCCATGGCCGGTCGCCCGCAAGTGGGCAAAAGGTTGTAATCGCTGTCCGCCGCGCCGCTGCCGGCCCCGGCGGGTCAGGCTTCGGGACGGCTGACCAGCCAGATGCCGACGGCGGTGCAGGCCGCCGCCTGCACGGCGATGAGCCGCGGATCAAGGCCCAGCAGGATCGTCCAGCCGACGCCGCAGGCCATGGCGCCGACCGCCCAGATCTTGGCGGTGCGGCTGATGATGCCACCCTTGCGCCAGGCCCGGATCGGCGGGCCGAATTTCGGATGCCGCATGATCCGCGCCCCGAGTCGCGGCGAGGAGCGGGCGAAGGCCCAGACCGCGACCAGCAGGAAGGGCACGGTGGGCATGACCGGCAGGAAGACCCCGATCACCCCCACCGACAGGGTCAGCCAGCCGGTGGCGAGCCAAAGGTAACGCATCTTGTTATTCCGCCAGTTCACGCAGGATACCGTTCAACACCGGGCGCCCGGCCGCCGTCGCCGCCAGCCGCTCGGGCCCCAGGGTCACGAGGCCGAGCCCGGCCAGGTCCTCGACCCTCTGCCGCGGCAGCCGGGCGCCATGGGCGAGATAGCGGGCGATCTCCATGCCCTCGGCCAGCCGCATGGACATCAGCAGATATTCCAGCGCCCGGTCGGGCAGGTCGAGCAATTCGCGCCGGCTGTCGCCATGGCCGCGGCTCTCGACGGCGTCCAGCCAGGCGCCCGGCGCCGGATGCGCCTCGGTCGCCCAGCGGCCCGAGGCCAGCGTCAGCCGGCCATGCGCCCCCGGCCCCACCGCCGCCCAGTCCCCCTGCCGCCAATAGACCAGGTTGTGCCGGCTTTCCGCCCCGGGCCGGGCGTGGTTCGAAACCTCATAGGCTGGCATCCCGGCCGTGGCGCAGATCTCTTGCGTGTCCAGATACAGGTCGGCGGACAGGTCGTCGTCGGGCAGGCCTTTCAGCCCGCCCTTGGCGTGCCGGGCGCCGAAGGCGGTGCCCGGCTCGATGGTGAGCTGATAGGCCGAGAGGTGATCGACCGCCATGCCGAGCGCCTGGCTGAGCTCGCGCCGCCAATGGGCGCGGTCCTGGTCCTGGCGGGCATAGATCAGGTCGAAGCTCACGCGCGCGAAACAGTCGCGGGCGATGTCGAAGGCGGCGCGGGCCTCGGCCGCCGAATGCATCCGCCCGAGCCGGCGCAGGTCATCGTCGTTCAGCGCCTGCACGCCCATCGAGACGCGGTTCACCCCGCCGTCGGCATAGGCGCGGAAACGGCCCGTCTCGACGCTGGTCGGGTTGGCCTCCAGGGTGATCTCGATGTCATTGGCAAAGGGCCAGGCGGCGCGGGCGGCCTCGATCACCCCGGCCACGGTTTCCGGCGCCATCAGGCTGGGGGTGCCGCCGCCGAAGAAGATGCTGTTCAACACCCGGCCGGGCAGTTCGCGGCCCAGCCGGGCGATCTCGGCGCGATAGGCGGCCAGCCAGCGCGGCTGGTCGATGCTGGCGGTAACATGGCTGTTGAAATCGCAATAGGGGCATTTCGCGGCGCAGAAGGGCCAATGGACGTAAAGCGCGAAGCCCCCGGCCCGCCAGTCGTCGGACAGGCTGGGGCCGGTGGCCGGGTCCGGCGGGGGGGCGGCTGGCAGGTCCAGGGTCATTCCTTCAGCGCGGTGACTTCGATTTCGATCTTCATCTCGGGTCTGATCAGCCCGGCCACAACCATGGTGGCGGCCGGTAACGCATCTTTCATCGCCTCGCCCAGAACCGGCGTGATCGCGTCGAGGATCGCCGGGTCGGTGATGGTGTACTGCACCCGCACGATGTCGGCGGGTGCGAATCCGGCCTCGGCCAGGGTGGCGAAGATGGTGGCGAAGGCGTTGCGCGCCTGATCGGCGGCGCTGTCGGGCATCGCCATCGCCGCGTAATCGTAACCGGTGGTGCCCGAGACGAAGCACCACGGCCCCTTCACCACCGCGCGGCTGTAGCCGAGCGCCGATTCGAAGGGCGATCCGGTCGAGATCCTACGCAAACAGCGCCTCCAGCTTGCGGAAGGCGCGGGCGCGGTGGCTGATGGCGTTCTTCCGCTCGGGCGCCATCTCGGCATAGGTCACGTCATGGCCCTCGGGCACGAAGATCGGGTCGTAGCCATGGCCCTGCTGCCCGCGCGGCGGCCAGACCAGGTGGCCGGGCGCCACGCCCTCGAAGATCTCCTCGTGGCCGTCGGGCCAGAGCAGGATCAGGGTGGCGCGGAACTGGGCGGTGCGCGGCTCGGGCACGCCGCGCTCGTCCAGCTCGCGCCAGGTGCGGGTCATGGCCTGCATGAAGTCGCGGCCCTGCGGGGTCTCGGCCCAGTCGGCGGTATAGACGCCGGGCGCGCCGTCCAGCCCGTCCACGGTGATGCCGCTGTCATCGGCCAGCACCGCCAGGCCGGTGGCCTGCATGGCGGCGCGGGCCTTGATGCGGGCATTGCCGATGAAGCTCGACTCGGTCTCGGGCGGCTCGGGCAGGCCCATCTCGCCGGCCGAGGTGACCTCGATGCCATGCGGGGCCATCATGGCGCGGATCTCGTCCAGCTTGCCTTGGTTATGGGTGGCGACCAGCAGTTTCCTTTCGGTCAGCTTGCGCATGCCATGGCCTCGTTCTGGGCCCGGACCAGCTCGGCGATGCCGGATTCGGCCAGATCGAGCAGCTGGTTCATCTCGGGGCGCGAGAAGGTGGCGCCCTCGGCCGACATCTGCACCTCGATCAGCCGCCCTGCCCCGGTCATGATGAAATTGCCGTCGGTGCCGGCCTCGCTGTCCTCGGCATAGTCCAGATCCAGGATCGGCTGGCCGGCATAGATGCCGCAGGACACCGCGGCGACGTGGTCCATGATCGGGTCGCTGGTGACGATGCCGGCCTGCAGCAGCTTGTTCACCGCCAGCCGCAGCGCCACCCAGCCACCGGTGATCGCGGCGCAGCGGGTGCCGCCATCGGCCTGAATCACGTCGCAGTCGATGACGATCTGCCGCTCGCCCAGGGCGCGGCGGTCGACGCCGGCGCGCAAGGCGCGGCCGATCAGGCGCTGGATCTCCTGCGTGCGGCCGGATTGCTTGCCCGCCGCGGCCTCACGCCGGTTGCGGCTGTTGGTGGCCCGCGGCAGCATACCGTATTCCGCCGTGACCCAGCCCTGCCCCGAGCCCTTGAGGAAAGGCGGCGCCTTGTCCTCGATGGTGGCCGAGCAGAGCACGCGGGTATCGCCGCAAGAGATCAGGCAAGAACCCTCGGCATGGCGCATGATGCCCGTTTCGATTGAAATCGGGCGCATATCACTTAAATTCCGGCCAGAGGGGCGCATCATTCATTCCTTTCGGGGGTTTTGCCGTTCAGATACAGGTCCGACGCCCATGACCGCAACCCGTGAACGCCCGCAACAGAACGCCGATGTCTGAAACTCCGCTGCTTTCCCTTCTGAACGACCGCTCGCGCGAAGTGTTTCGCCGCGTGGTCGAAGCCTATCTGGCCACGGGCGAGCCCGTCGGCTCGCGCACCCTGACCCGCGACATGACCGAAAAGGTCAGCGCCGCCACCATCCGCAATGTCATGCAGGACCTGGAACATCTGGGCCTGCTGGATCACCCGCATGTCTCGGCCGGGCGGCTGCCGACGCAGCTGGGGCTGCGGCTGTTCGTGGATGGGCTGATGGAGGCCGGGCCGGTCTCGGCCAGCGACCGCGAGATGATCGACGAGACGCTGGGCCAGGACAGCGGCGATACCGGCGCCATGCTGGACCGGGTCAGCACGGCGCTGTCGGCGCTGACCCACGGCGCCTCGCTGGTGTTGATGCCCAAGCAAGAGGCGCCGGTGCGGCATATCGAGTTCGTCAGCCTTGCCCCCGACCGGGCGCTGGTGGTGCTGGTCTTTGCCGACGGCCGGGTCGAGAACCGGGTGTTCGCCCCGCCACCGGGCCAGACCGCCAGCTCGATGCGCGAGGCGGCGAACTTCCTGAACGCCGTGACCGAAGGTCGCACCCTGGCCGAGCTGCGCCGCAGCGTGACGCAGGAGATCGAGACGAGCCGGCAAAGGCTGGACAGCATCGCGGCGGAACTGGTGGCCTCGGGACTGGCGCTGTGGGACGGCGAAAGCAGCGATCCGCGGCTGATCGTGCGCGGCCGGGCCAATCTTCTGGCGGATGAACTGGCCGATCTGGACCTTATCCGCACGCTGTTCGACGACCTGGAACGCAAGCGCGACATCGCCGAGTTCCTGGAACTGGCGGAACAGGGCGAAGGCGTGCGCATTTTCATCGGATCCGAGAACAAGCTTTTTTCACTTTCCGGTTCCTCTCTGGTGGTTTCGCCCTATATGAATGCCGACCGAAAGATTGTTGGCGCGGTCGGCGTCATCGGTCCGACGCGGCTGAACTATGGCCGCATCGTGCCGATCGTGGACTATACTGCGCAGCTTGTCGGCCGGATGATCTCTGGCCGGAAAGGATGATGAGGACATGACGAAGGAAAACCCGAACGGCAGCCCGCTGGACGAGGAGATCATTGACCCGCTGGCCGATGATGAGGCCCCCTCGCCCGATGTCGAGGCGCTGATCGCCGAGCGGGACGACTACCGCGACCGCTTCATGCGTGCGCTGGCCGATGCCGAGAACGCCCGCAAACGCGCGGACAAGGAGCGCCGCGATGCCGAGCAATATGGCGGCTCGCGGCTGGCCCGCGACCTGCTGCCGGTGCATGACGCGCTGAGCCGGGCGCTGGAAGCCGCCGGCGAGGAGCAGCGCGCCGCGGCGGCGGCGCTGATCGAGGGCGTCGAACTGACGCTGCGCGAGCTGAACAACGTCTTCGCCAAGCATGGCATCAAGGTCATCACCCCGGCCATCGGCGACCGCTTCGACCCGCAGATGCATGAAGCCATGTTCGAGGCGCCGGTGCCCGGCACCATGGCCGGCAATATCATTCAGGTCATGGATAACGGCTTCCAACTGCATGACCGGCTGCTGCGCCCGGCCAAGGTCGGGGTAAGCTCCACCCAGGCGAGCTGAGCAGAAAGCGAAAACCCCGGAAGTTCCGGGGTTTTTCATCACAATCGTATATTTTGTATTCAGATTTCCAAGAAATACAAAATATGCTCAGTTTCCTGCCAGAACTTGGCAAAGCCGATCCAGCTGATCCAGGTCGCGATAGGTGATCACCAACTGCCCGCCATCCACGCCGGCATGGTTGATCGCCACCTTCATCTTCAGATGTGCCGACAAGTCCCCCTCCAGGGCACGGGTATCGGCATCCTTCTCTGGCTTGGGCGGCTTGGCCGCCGCGGGCTTTGCCCCTTCGGCCTGGCGCCGCACCAGATCCTCGGTCTCGCGCACCGATAGGTTCTTCTCGATCACCTTGCGGGCCAGTTCGACCGCGTTCGGCGCCGTGATCAGCGCGCGCGCATGACCGGCGGTAAGCTTGCCTTCCTTGAGCCAGGCCTGCACCTGCTCGGGCAGGTTCAGCAACCGCAGCAGGTTGGCGATGTGGCTGCGGCTTTTGTTCAACGCCTCGGCAACCCGTTCCTGGGTATGGCCGAAGCGATCCATCAGCTGTCGATAGGACGCCGCCTCCTCGATGGCGTTCAAATCGGCGCGCTGGATGTTCTCGACAATCGCGACCTCCAGCACCTCGGTATCGCTGAGATCGCGGACGATGACCGGAACTTCGTGAAGCTGCGCGATCTGCGCCGCGCGCCAGCGCCGCTCGCCGGCGACAATCTGGTAAAGCCCGCGATCTGTCGGATGTGGCCGCACGATCAATGGCTGGAGCATGCCGCGAGTCTTCAGCGAATCGGCCAGTTCTTGCAGCGCCTCGGGCGCGAAGCTGCGCCGCGGCTGGTCGGGATTGGGCGTCATCTGCTCGACCGGCAGCATCTGGCGCGGCGCCGGCCGCTCGGAGGGGATCAGGTCCACATCGGCCATCAGGGCCGACAGACCCCGGCCCAGGCCGCGCTTCTCCAGCTTGTTATCGGACATGTTTCCTCCCTAGGCGGTCGCGAGTTGACGGGACAGGAACTCCTTCGCCAGTTCGCGATAGGCGGTGCTTCCCTTGGAATTCGGATCGTATTGCAGCACCGGCATGGCATGCGAGGGCGCCTCGGACAAGCGCACATTGCGCGGGATCACCGTGCGATAGACCAGACCGGACAAGGTGCTGCGCGCATCGGCCTCGACCTGCTGCGACAGGTTGTTGCGATTGTCGGACATGGTCAGCAGCACGCCTTCGATCCGCAGATCGGGATTGGCGGTCTGCCGCACCTCGCGCACGGTCATCAGCAGCTGCGACAGCCCTTCCAGGGCATAGAACTCGGCCTGCAGCGGCACCAGAACGCTATCCGCCGCCACCATGGCATTCACGGTCAGCAATCCCAGGGCCGGCGGGCAATCGATAAGAATGTAATCGGATTCAATGGGATGCGACAGCTTGCGGCGCAGAAGCTGGGTGCGGCCCGGTCGGCTAGACAGCTCGAAATCCGCCGAGGCCAGATCGCGATTCGACGGCACGATGCGCAGATTGCCGATATCGGTGTCATGCAGGGTCTGCTCCAGCGGCTGGTCACCGGTCAGCAGATCATAGGATGTCAGAACGCGTTCCTCCGGCGGAACGCCAAGCCCGGTCGAGGCATTGCCCTGTGGATCCAGGTCGATGACGATGACGCGTTGGCCCTGTTCGGCCAGAGCGGCGCCCAGATTGATCGCCGTGGTGGTTTTTCCCACCCCGCCCTTCTGGTTCGCGACGGCAATGATGCGGGTTTCAGGCATGACGAATTCTCGCAATTTCCAGAATGGCGGCGTCCGGTTCCGTGGCGCTGGGATGGGTTTTCATGTCGAATTTCCAGTCGCGTTGCGCCTCGCTGACCTCGGCCTGCCAGTTCCGCCCCTTCATCAACCAGGCGGTGCCGTCAGAGCGAAGGTGGCGATTCACATATGCCATGAGCTGGCCCAGCGGGGCAAGCGCCCGCGCGCTGATCTGGGCGGCTTCAAGCCGGTCCGCCGCCTCGATGCGCTTGTTGATCACCTGGGCGTTGTCGAGGCTCAGCTCGCGTATGACGGTGCGCAGGAATGCCGCCTTGCGCTGATCGCTCTCGACCAGTTTGACGGCGAGATCCGCGCGCAAGACCGCAAGAACGATTCCCGGCAGCCCTCCGCCACTTCCCAGATCGACCCAGGTGCCGGTGGCAGATTGCGCCAAGACCGCAAGCTGGCGAGCATCGGCGATATGGCGCGATTCGATTTGCCCGACCGTCGACGAAGCAATCAGGTTGATGGCCGGATTCCATTTCCGCAGCAAAGCGGCGTAGCAGGCCAACCGCTCCTCTGTTTCACGTGAAACACTCATCATGCGCTGCGGCGTTGTCCGGTGCGAATAATCGCCAGAATCAAGGTAAGCGCGGCAGGGGTCATGCCCTCGATTTGCGATGCCGCTGCAAGCGTCGCGGGCCGGAGCGTTTCCAGCTTGGATTTCAGCTCATTGGAGAGCCCGGACAATGCCCGATAGTCGAAGCCCGGCGGAATCCGCACGGCCTCCTCCTTGCGCAACATCTCGGCGTCGCGGCCCTGGCGCTCGGTATACTGATGATAGAGCGCATCCGTGGCGACTTGCCGGATGGTCCGCGCATCATGGCCAGAGAGTGCGACATCCAGTGCAAGCACTTGATCTTGCGGGATATCCTGCTGTGCCAGCAGCGAGAACAGGCTGCGGCGCGCACCATCCTGACGGACCTCGATGCCCTGGCGCGCCAGTTCCGAGGGCGTAAAAGAGATCGCCTCGGCCCGGCTTCGTGCCATATGATAGCGATGCATCTTGTCCTGAAACGCCTGCTGGCGACGCTCTTCGACGCAGCCCAGCTCGATTCCCAACGGCGTGAGGCGTTGATCCGCGTTGTCCGCCCGCAGGGACAGCCGGAATTCGGCGCGCGAAGTGAACATCCGATAGGGTTCGCTGACGCCGCGGCTGACCAGATCGTCGATCATCACGCCGATATAGCTTTGCGAGCGGCTAAAATGCTGCATCGCCCGACCCTGCGCCTTCAATGCCGCGTTCAGACCCGCCACCAGACCTTGCGCGGCCGCCTCCTCATAGCCGGTCGTGCCGTTGATCTGCCCGGCAAGGAACAGGCCGGCAAGCGACTTGGCTTCCAGCGCCGGGCTGAGTGCGCGTGGATCGACGTAATCATATTCAACCGCATAGCCCGGCTGGACAATGCGCGCCTGTTCGAGGCCACGAATCGATCGCACATAGGCCAGTTGCACCTCCTCCGGCAGCGAGGTGGAAATGCCGTTCGGATAGACCAGATCGCTGTCGAGCCCCTCGGGTTCAAGGAAGATCTGATGCGAATCCTTGTCGGCGAAGCGGACGATCTTGTCCTCGATCGATGGGCAGTAGCGCGGTCCGACGCCGTCGATGCGGCCGCCATACATGGCGGAACGATCCAGATTGTCCCGGATGAGCCGGTGCGTCTCGGCGTTGGTGTGGGTGATGGCGCAGCTGATCTGCGGCACCTGCGGCACAGCGTTCAGATAGGAGAACATCACCGGATCCGCATCGCCCGGCTGCCGTTCCAAACTTTCCCAGTCGATGCTGGCGCGGTCGATGCGCGGCGGGGTGCCGGTCTTCAACCGGCCCAGCGGCAGCGAAAGCGGGCCCAGCGATTCGGCAAGGCTGACCGAGGGCGCACCGCCCCAGCGGCCGGCAGCGCGCGTTACCTCGCCGATATGGATCAGCCCGTTGAGAAAAGTGCCGGTGGTCAGGATCACCTGGCGGGAACTAAGCTCTTCTCCATCCGCCAGCCGCAGGCCAAGAACCTGTCCGGCTTCGTGGATCAGTTCCGCCGCCTCGCCCAAGATCAGAGTCAATCCTTGTTGATTTTCAACAACTTCTTGCGCCGCCGTCCGATACAGCTTGCGATCGGCCTGCGCGCGCGGTCCTTGTACCGCCGGCCCTTTACGGCGATTGAGCAGACGGAACTGGATGCCCGCCGCATCGGCAATCCGTCCCATGACGCCGTCCAGCGCGTCGATCTCTCGCACCAGATGGCCCTTGCCCAGGCCACCAATGGCCGGATTGCAGGACATTGTGCCGATATCGTCCCGTTTCATCGTCACCAGTGCCGTCTGAGCACCCATGCGCGCCGAAGCCATCGCCGCTTCCACCCCGGCATGGCCGCCGCCGATCACGATTACGTCGAAATGTTTCACGTGAAACCTTACTTTCCGATACAGAACGAACTGAAGATCTCGTCCAGATAATCCTCGGCCCCGACCCGACCCACCATCATCGCCAAGGCCTGAGCCGCCTGACGCAGCGCTTCGGCCAGAAATTCCGGTGGCATAGTGCCATCCACCTGCAGCGCCGCCAAGGCGCGTTCCAGAGCTTCCGCCTGCCGCTTGTGCCCGACCAGACCGGAATCAGCCGCCCTGACCCGCAGCCGATCATAAACCAGGTCGAGCAGTTCCGCGACCCCTTCCCCGGTCAAACCGGATATGGACCTGCCGGTTCCGGGCGTCAGGTCGGCCTTGGATTGCACCACGATATCATCTGCGCCCAGCACCTCGGTTGCCCCATCGGCTGCCGAGAGATGGATCCGCAGATCTGCCGCCTGCGCCCGTTTCATGGCCCGGGCCACGCCCATCGCTTCGACCGGATCCTCGCTTTCGCGCAAGCCGGCCGTGTCCAGGAAGGTGACCGGAAGACCGCGCAAATCGGTGCGAAGCTCCAGGATGTCGCGGGTCGTACCGGCAATGTCCGACACCAAGGCGATCTCGCGCTGGCCGATCCGGTTCAGCAATGTGGATTTTCCGGCATTCGGTGGTCCGATGATCGCCACCTCGTAGCCTTGCCGCAGCCGTTCGGTGGCCGGATAGGTCGCCAGCAGCGCACCAATCTCGGCGCAGACCGTTTTGATCAGCGCAAAGACCTCCTCGGGAACCTCCTCCGGAACCTCCTCATCGGCGAAGTCGATGCTGGCTTCGATCAGCGCCCCGGCGCGGACCAGGGCAGCCCGCAGCAGATCGGCTTTTTGCCCCAGTTCCCCCTCGGTGGCACGCATCGCCAGCTTGCGCTGCGCCTCGGTCTCGGCCGATAGCAGATCGGCAAGCCCCTCGGCCTCGGCCAGATCCATACGACCGTTCAGGAAGGCCCGGCGGGTGAACTCCCCCGCCTCGGCCCGGCGCAATCCGCGCGCCAACAGGGCTTGGGACAGCCGGTTGGCGATCACCGGCGCACCATGCAGGTGCAGTTCGGCGACTTGCTCGCCGGTGAAGCTGCGGCCCTCCTCGAACCACAGCACCAGGGCGCGGTCGATCAGCTCCTCGCCATCGCGCACCGCCCGCAGTACCGCCGCGCGAGGCGCCGCAACCGGACCGACCAGCGATTCCAGCGCGGCGCGCGCCCGCGGTCCGCTCAGGCGGACAACGGAAACGCCCCCGCGACCGGGAGGCGTCGCCTCGGCAAAGATCGTGTCCACCGCATCCTCCGCGCCGTCAGGCGTTCATCGAGTCGAAGAATTCGCTGTTGGTCTTGGTCTGCTTCAGCTTCGAGATCAGGAACTCGATCGCATCCGTGGTGCCCATCGGGTTCAGAATGCGGCGCAGCAGATAAGTCTTCTGCAGATCCTTAGCATCCACCAGCAGTTCTTCCTTGCGGGTGCCGGACTTGAGGATGTCCATCGCCGGGAAGACCCGCTTGTCGGCGACCTTGCGGTCCAGCACGATCTCGCTGTTGCCGGTGCCCTTGAACTCCTCGAAGATCACCTCGTCCATGCGCGAGCCGGTGTCGATCAGCGCCGTGGCGATGATGGTCAGCGAACCGCCCTCCTCGATGTTGCGCGCCGCGCCGAAGAACCGCTTCGGCCGCTGCAGCGCGTTCGCATCGACGCCGCCGGTCAGAACCTTGCCGGAACTCGGCACCACGGTGTTGAACGCCCTACCAAGTCTTGTGATTGAATCCAAAAGGATCACAACATCCCGTTTATGCTCGACCAGGCGCTTGGCCTTTTCGATCACCATTTCCGAGACCGCGACGTGCCGGCTGGCCGGTTCGTCGAAGGTCGAGGAGATCACCTCGCCTTTCACCGAACGCTGCATGTCGGTCACCTCTTCCGGCCGCTCGTCGATCAGCAGCACGATCAGGTAACATTCGGGATGGTTCTTCTCGATCGAATGGGCGATGTTCTGCAGCAGAACGGTCTTGCCGGTGCGCGGCGGTGCCACGATCAGCGAACGCTGGCCCTTGCCGATCGGCGCCACCAGGTCGATGATCCGGGCCGAACGGTCCTTGATGGTCGGATCCTCGATTTCCATCTTCAGCCGCTCGTTCGGATAGAGCGGCGTCAGGTTGTCGAAAGCGACCTTGTGGCGGGCCTTCTCGGGATGCTCGAAATTGATCCGTTCGACCTTGGTCAGGGCGAAATAGCGCTCGTTCTCGCCGGGGGCGCGGATCACGCCTTCGACGGTGTCGCCGGTGCGCAGCGAATGCTGGCGGATCATGTCGGGGCTGACATAGATATCGTCGGGGCCGGGCAGATAGTTCGCCTCGGTCGAGCGCAGGAAGCCGAAACCATCCTGCACCACCTCGAGCACGCCGTCGCCGCCGATCTCGAAACCTTCTTCGGCATGCTCCTTCAGGATCGAGAACATCATCTCGCCCTTGCGCATGGTCGAGGCGTTCTCGATCTCCCATTCCTCGGCCATGGACAGCAGATCGGCCGGGCTCTTGGCCTTGAGATCGGACAGATTGAGACGTTCTTCGGTCATCGCTTGCCTATATGCGCGACGCCCGACGGCATCGGTCCGCGCTGGAAACTGTGTCTGGAAAAGTCCCGCCGGACGGCGGACCGGCCTCACATAGGAAGAAACCGGCCGCGAGTCAATTCTTCAGAACTTCACGATCACCGAAAGCACGATCACCAGCATCAGAAGCGTCGGCAGCTCGTTCATCATGCGGTAACGCCGCCCGCTCAGCCCGCGCCCGGCCAGAAGCGCCTTGCGCTGGACCGCAAGCCACATGTGAAACCAGCTCATGCCCAGCACGCCCGCGGCCTTGCTCCAGGGCCAAACCATGGTCCAATCGACAATGCCCGGGGTCAGAACCAGCGCCAGACCCGCGGCCCAACTGACCGCCATGGCGGGATTCATGATCATGCGAAGAAGTTTTTCTTCCATGATTACAAAAGATTGTACGGGTTCCTGGCCGATATGCCCGCGCTCGGCATGATAGACGAACAGCCGGGGTAGATAGAAAAGCCCGGCCATCCAGGAAATCACTGCCATGACATGCAGGGCTTTGATCCAGGGGTAAGCAGAAGCCAGGAAATCGGTCATCGGACACCTCCGAGGCCATCTCCTCTAATAAAAAAGGATAAAGATAAAGGAAGATGATGTTGTTGTTGGGCCTGTGGATGACGGGACATCCCGGTTTCACGGCAAGGTTCCCCAACTTCGCCGGTCTGGGGAGAAAAATCCCGTTAACGATCTGTTAATAGAAAAATCAGCCATTTTCAATGTTTTGCAAGAACATGCTCTGTGGATAAGTTTGTGAAAATTTTTCTTGTCCACAGCATGTGGAAGCTTCCTCGCAGGTTTTGGACATGTGGAGAAGCCGGCGCCGTTCGTGTCTCGTTCCGGCCGGTCATCCACCGGCCCGGCGGGGGACACGAACGCTCCACAGAACCGGCCCCCCGAGTCGCCGCGGCTTATCCACAGGCTTATGCAGAACGGCCCGGCCGAAACCGGCTCCCGAGGGCCGGAAAACCCGCCGGCTGCGCCGCCGCAGCCCTCCGAGGTTCGTTTCCGTCACCCAAGCGTCGCATTTAGAGAATTGCGAGTCGCAAAACGGGTGCAATGCTGAAGACAGCGTCCCTTTAGCCAGCGGAATCATGCCATGCTGAACACAGCCGAAATCCTGAACGCGCTCGCCAACCGGCAGAAGAACTTCTCGCTCGGCCGCGACCTCTACTGCGACGAGGGCGTCTTTCACGCCGATCTGGAGAATCTCTGGTATCGGGAATGGGTGTTCGCCATCCCCTCCTGCGACATCCCCAAGACCGGCAACCACGCTACCTTGCAGATCGGCGCCTATCCCGTCGTGATCGTGCGCGGCGGCGACGGCCAGATCCGCGCCTTCCACAATGTCTGCCGTCACCGCGGCCAGCGGCTTTGTCCCAAGCAGAACGGCTCCTCGCCCAAGCTGGTCTGCCCCTATCACCAGTGGACCTACGACCTGGACGGCAAGCTGCTGTTCGCCCGCGACATGGGGCCGGATTTCGACCCGTCGAAATTCAGCCTGAAGCCGGTGCATTGCCGGACCGAGGGCGGCATGGTCTTCATCTGCCTGGCCGACAATCCGCCGGATTTCGAGCATCTTGGCAGCTATCTGCGCGATTATGTCGGGGCCAGCGACCTGTCGAACGCCAAGGTGGCCTTCACCTCGACCATCGTCGAGAAGGGCAACTGGAAGCTGGTGATCGAGAACAACCGCGAATGCTACCATTGCGGCGGCAGCCACCCCTCGCTGTGCCGGACCTATTCCGACAACCCGCTGATGACGGTGATGGAGGGGCCGAATGCCGCCTCGCCCGAGATCCTGTCGCATTGGGACCGCTGCGACAAGGCCGGCCTGCCGGCGCGCTTCGTGAACGATCCGGGCATGCAATGGCGCTTCGCCCGCGTGCCGCTGCTGAACAATGCCGAAAGCTTCACCATGTCCACCAAGGCGGCGGTGAACCGGCGCATGGGCACGATCCCGTGGAGCGACGCCGGCAGCCTGATGTTCTATCACTTCCCGTCCAGCTGGAACCACTTCCTGCCCGACCATGCCATCGTCTTCCGGCTGCTGCCGATCTCGCCCACCGAGACCGAGGTGACCTCGAAATGGCTGGTCCACAAGGACGCGGTCGAAGGCGTGGACTATGATCTGCAGAAGCTGACCGAGGTCTGGCTGGCGACCAATGACGAGGACCGCCGCGTGGTCGAGGAGAACCAGAAGGGCATCCTGTCCCCGGCCTACGAGCCCGGCCCCTATTCGCCCAGCCAGGAAGAGGGCGTGATCCATTTCGTCGACTGGTATGTGCGGCAGATGCTGGATCGCCTGTCCCCGAGCCCGGCGATGGCGGCGGAATAATGGCGGTCCTGGTCAAGGCATTCGGCGACAAGCCGTGGAAGGATGACGAGCCGCTGGAATGCGTGATGGTGGTGCCCGAGACATCGGACACCGCCACCTTCACCTTTCGCGCGCCCTCCGGATCCTGGTTCGATTATCAGCCGGGGCAGTTCGTCACGCTCGACCTGCCGGTGCCCGGCGGCAACGTGCAGCGCACCTACACCATCAGCTCCAGCCCGTCGCGGCCGCTGTCGATCTCGGTCACGGTCAAGGCGCAGCCGGGCAGCGTCGGCGGGCGCTGGATGATCGACCACCTGCGGCCGGGCATGCGGCTCAAGGCGTTCGGGCCGGCGGGGATCTTCTCCTTCGTGCGGCACGAGGCGCCGAAATACCTGTTCATCTCGGCCGGCTCGGGCATCACCCCGGTGATGTCGATGACCACCTGGGCCTGGGATTCGGGCGAAATGCCGGACATCGTCTTCGTCCATGCCGCCCGCAGCCCCAGCGACATCATCTTCCGCCAGCGGCTGGAGGGCATGGCCGACCGGGTGCCGGGCCTGCAACTGCGTTTCACGATCGAGGAATCCGACCCGTTCCGCACCTGGCACGGTTATCACGGCCGGCTGAACCAGATCATGCTGGGCCTGATGGCCCCGGATTATCTGGAGCGCGAGGTGTTCTGCTGCGGGCCCGAGCCCTTCATGCAGGCGGTGCGCGACATGCTGATCGCGCTCGGCTTCGACATGGAGCATTACCATCAGGAAAGTTTCGGCGCCCCGATCCGCAACGAGGCCGAGGCCCCGGTGCTGGAGGACGTCATTCCCGACGAGGACAGCGCCGCGCAGATCACCTTCGAAAGCTCGGGCGTTGTGGCGAAATGCCACGAGACCGATACCGTGCTGGCGGTGGCCAAGGCCAACGGGCTGAACATCCCCTCGGGCTGCACCTTCGGCCTGTGCGGCACCTGCAAGGTCAGGAAGACCGCCGGCGAGGTGCACATGGTCCATAACGGCGGCATCACCGACGAGGATATCGAGGACGGCTATATCCTGGCCTGCTGCTCGCATCCGATCGGCGCCGTCTCGGTCGAGGTCTGAGTCCTCGGCCAAGACGCAGACCAAGGCGCAAGCCTGACAGAAATCCCTTGTTTTTCAGGGGAAAACGGGCGGGTCGAAAGGCCCGCCCTTTTCTTTGCAATGCTTGACATGTCTACCATACCGGGTGATCCTGACCCTGTACCTATCTCTTCGACAGGCAAAAGGGGGCACCGATGAATATCGACCTCTCACGCCGCGGTTTCCTGAAACTGGCGGGTGCGGGTGTCGCGGCGACATCGCTGGGGGCCATGGGCTTCGGCGAAGCAGAGGCGGCGGAACAGGCGCATGTGCGCGCCTTCAAGCTGGCCTCGACCACCGAGACGCGCAACATCTGCACCTATTGCTCGGTCGCCTGCGGCATCATCATGTATTCCAAGGGGGATCTGAAGGCCGGCGAAAAGGCCGAGCTGATCCATATCGAAGGCGATGCGGATCATCCGACCAACCGCGGCACGCTTTGCCCCAAGGGGTCGGCGCTGAAGGATTTCGTCCGCTCCGAGACCCGCGCCACCAAGCCGCGTTATCGCGCCCCCGGCGGCAGCGACTGGCAGGACATCAGCTGGGACGAGGCCTTCGACAAGATCGCCCGCGCCATCAAGGATGACCGCGACGCGAACTTCATCGAACGGAATGCCGAGGGCCAGACCGTCAACCGCTGGACCACCACCGGCTTCCTGGCCGCCTCGGGCAGCACCAACGAAACGGCCTGGGTCACCTACAAGGTCGTCCGTTCGCTGGGCATCGTCGGATTCGACAACCAGGCACGCGTCTGACACGGCCCCACGGTGTCCAGTTTGGGCCCGACATTTGGCCGTGGCGCGATGACCAACGCCTGGACCGACATCAAGAATACCGACCTCGTGATCGTCATGGGCGGGAACGCGGCCGAGGCGCATCCCTGCGGCTTCAAATGGGTGACCGAGGCCAAGGCCACGCGCGGCGCCCGGCTGATCGTGGTCGATCCGCGCTTCACCCGCACGGCCAGCGTGGCGGATTACTATGCCCCGATCCGCCCCGGCACCGACATCGCCTTCCTGATGGGCGTGATCCGCTGGTGCATCGAGAACGACAAGGTGCAATGGGACTATGTCCGCCACTACACCAACGCCGCCTTCCTGGTGAAGGACGGCTATGGCTGGAGCGAGGGCCTGTTCAACGGCTATGACGCCGACAAGCGCGCCTATGACATGAGCGAATGGGAATACCAGCTGGGCGATGACGGGTTCGCCAAGGTGGACCCGACCCTGCAGGATCCGCGCTGCGTCTGGAACCTGCTCAAGGCGCATGTCGAGGTCTACACCCCCGAATTCGTCGAACGCGTGACCGGCACGCCCCGCGACCGCTTCCTGCACATCTGCCAGGCGATCGGCGAATGCTCGGCGCCGGACCGGGTCATGACCTCGATGTATGCCCTGGGCTGGACCCAGCACGCCAAGGGTGCGCAGAACATCCGCGGCATGGCGATGCTGCAGCTGATCCTGGGCAATATCGGCATGCGCGGTGGCGGGGTGAACGCGCTGCGCGGGCATTCCAACATCCAGGGCCTGACCGATATCGGCCTGATGTCGAACCTGATCCCCGGCTATCTGAGCATCCCCCGCGACAGCGAGGTCGATTTCGAGACCTATATGTCCACCAAGGGCAATGCGCCGCTGCGGCCGGGCCAGACCAGCTACTGGCAGAACTACCGCAAGTTCATGGTCTCGTTCCAGAAGGCGATGTGGGGCGATGCCGCCACGGCCGGAAACGACTGGGCCTATGACTACCTGCCCAAGCTGGACGTGCCGAGC
This sequence comes from Paracoccus sp. TOH, assembly GCF_030388245.1. Lineage (NCBI taxonomy): Bacteria > Pseudomonadati > Pseudomonadota > Alphaproteobacteria > Rhodobacterales > Paracoccaceae > Paracoccus > Paracoccus sp. TOH. The sequence goes on along the minus strand of NZ_CP098360.1, from coordinate 883,608 downwards.
TACGACATCCTGCGCATGTTCGACATGATGGCCAAGGGAGAGGTGAACCTCTATTTCTGCCAGGGCTTCAACCCGATGCTGTCCTTTCCCAACCGGGCCAAGGTCACGCGGGCGCTGTCCCGGCTGAAGCTGCTGGTGGTCATGGACCCGCTGCAGACCGAGACGGCCGCCTTCTGGCAGGATCATGGCATCTACAACGACGTGGACCCGGCCTCGATCCAGACCGAGGTGATCGAGCTTCCCACCACCTGCTTCGCCGAGGACGAGGGCGCGACGATCAACTCGGGCCGCTGGCTGCAATGGCACTGGGCGGGCGCGACCCCGCCGGGCCAGGCGCGGCAGGACACCTGGATCATGGGCAACCTGTTCCAGCGGGTGCGCGAGCTTTACCGGACCGAGGGCGGGCCCTTCCCCGACCCGATCGTCAATCTCAGCTGGGACTACAAGGATCCCAATGAACCCAGCGCCCAGGAACTGGCGCAGGAGATGAACGGCCGGGCGCTGGCCGATCTCTACGATCCCAAGGATCCCGGCAAGCTGTTGGTCCGGGCCGGCGAGCTGCTGCCGAATTTCGGCGTGATGCGCGACGACGGCACCACCGTGTCGGGTTGCTGGATCTTCACCGGCTCCTGGACCCAGGACGGCAACATGATGGCCCGGCGGGACAATTCCGACCCCGACGATGCCGGCACGTTCCTGAACTGGTCCTTTTCCTGGCCGGCGAACCGGCGCATCCTCTACAACCGCGCCTCGGCGGACCTGTCCGGCAAGCCCTGGGATCCCGCCCGCAAGCTGATCGAATGGAACGGCGAGAAATGGACGGGCTACGACGTGCCCGACATCGCCCCGACCGCCCGGCCCGAGGAGGTGATGCCCTTCATCATGACCAACGAGGGCACCGGCCGGCTGTTCGTGCGCAAGCTGATGGTGGACGGGCCGTTCCCGACCCATATGGAACCCTTCGAGAGCCCGGTGGCCAATCCGCTGAACCCCGAGCTGCTGGGCAACCCGGCGGCGCGGATCTTCGAGGAGGATCTGAAGCAACTCGGCACCAGCGACGCCTTTCCCTTCGTCGCCACCTCCTACCGACTGACCGAGCATTTCCACTTCTGGACCAAGCACAACCGCATCAACGCGGCGCTGCAGCCGGAATTCTTCGTCGAGATCAGCGAGGAACTGGCGGCCGAGAAGGGCATCGCCCGCGGCGGGCAGGTGCGGGTCTGGTCGAACCGCGGCGAGGTCTGGGCCAAGGCCGTGGTGACGAAACGCATCCGGCCGCTGACCTGCGACGGCAAGACCGTGCATATCGTCGGGATTCCGCTGCACTGGGGCTTCACCGGCGCGGCGCGCAAGGGCTTCGGGCCGAACAGCCTGACGCCTTTCGTCGGCGACGCCAATATACAGACGCCCGAGTTCAAGGCGTTCCTCGTCAATATCGAACCCGCTGAAGGGGAGGCCGTGTCATGACGATGGACCCCAACCTCGACAGTCCGCGCACCGCGGTCTCGAACCCGCCGGTGCAGCCGATGAAGGCCAATCTGGGGCCGGGCGACGTGGTCCGCGCCTCGGCCATGCCCGATCTGCCGCCGCCCGAGCGCGAGCTGACGCCGGTGGCCAAGCTGATCGACGTGTCGAAATGCATCGGCTGCAAGGCCTGTCAGGCGGCCTGCGCCGAATGGAACGACACCGAACCCGAGATCGGCTACAACACCGGCGTCTATGAAAACCCGCACGACCTGACGCCCGAGATGTTCACGCTGATGCGGTTCTCGGAATACGAGAACCCGGAAAGCGGCGAATTCGAATGGCTGATCCGCAAGGACGGCTGCATGCATTGCGCCGATCCGGGCTGTCTCAAGGCCTGCCCGGCCCCCGGCGCCATCGTGCAATATTCCAACGGCATCGTGGATTTCATCCACGAGAACTGCATCGGCTGCGGCTATTGCATCACCGGCTGCCCCTTCAACATCCCCCGGATCAGCAAGACCGATCATCGCAGCTACAAATGCACGCTCTGCTCGGACCGGGTGGCGGTGGGACAGGGCCCGGCCTGCGCCAAGGCCTGCCCGACCCAGGCCATCGTCTTCGGCACCAAGGAGGACATGCTGACCCATGCCGAGGCCCGGGTCGAGGATCTGAAGTCGCGCGGCTATGACAAGGCCGGCATCTACGACCCGCAGGGCGTCGGCGGCGCGCATGTCTTCTATGTGCTGCATCATGCCGACCAGCCCTCGCTTTATTCCGACCTGCCCGAGGATCCGCAGATCTCGCCGGTGGTGCGCGGCTGGAAGGGCGTGACCAAGACCGTCGGCCTGGCTGCCATCGGCGTGGCGGCCGTCGGCTCGGTCCTGCACGGGCTTCTGACCCGCGCCAACCAGGTGTCGCCGCAGGACGAGCGCGAGGCCGAGGAACTGGTCGATCACAGCAATCCCCCCGCCGGGACCGAGAGGGTGTGATGGAAAAGCGTTTCTATTCGCAACCGGGCGATCATATCGAAACCAGGGCGCCGGTGACGGTCAGCCGCTATCGCGGCTTCACCCGCGCGAACCACTGGCTGACCGCGGCCAGCCTGATCGTGCTGCTGGTCTCGGGGATGGCGCTGTTCCACCCCTCGCTTTACGGGCTGACGGCGCTGTTCGGCGGCGGCCAGGCCACGCGCTGGCTGCATCCCTTCGTCGGCGTGCTGCTGTTCTTCAGCTTCCTGGTGCTGTTCTTGCAGCTCTGGCGGCTGAACCTGCCGCGTCCCGAGGACGTGACCTGGGTCGAGCATATCGGCGAGGTGATGAAGGGCGAGGAGGAGAAGCTGCCCGAACTGGGCAAATACAATGCCGGGCAGAAATTCGTTTTCTGGGCGATGTCGGCGCTGATCCTGGTGCTGATCGTCTCGGGCGTGATGATCTGGGAGGAGTATTTTCCGCATCTCGTCTCGATCCCGCTGCGGCGCTGGGCGGTGCTGGTGCATTCGCTGGCGGCGGTGGCGATCATCCTGGTCTTCATCCTGCATGTCTATGCGGCGTTCTGGACCCGCGGCACCATCCGCGCCATGACGAAGGGCACCGTCACCGGCGGCTGGGCCTGGCGCCATCACCGCAAATGGCTGCGTGAACTGGCTGGACGCGAAGACCGCGGCCCGGCAGAGTAAGGCAAGCACGAGCCCAAAGGTGGCCGGTCGGCCCGAAGGAAGCGATGTCAGCAAGTCCCAAACCCGACCCCTCGATGATCGGCGGCGTCGCCAAGGTTCCCCTGGCGCGGCTGCCGGACCCCGAGGCGGTGTTTCTGACCCGTGCCGAGCGTTTCGATTTCCTCGCCGGGCATTATGCCAATCTGGCGCCCTATCTGCGTTTCCTGGCCGCGATCTGCCGGGCGCAGGCGGAACTGGCGCGCACGCTGCCGCCGCCCGCGCCGCCGGCGGCCGAGCGGGTCGAGCTTGCCCGCGCCGCGCACATGCCGCCGCTCGACCGCCGCGAGATGCGGGCGGCGCTGGCGCAGGCGATGGACCGGCTGTCGGCCTTGCTTGAGCCGATCGAGATGCCGCAGCCGGCGCGGGCGGCGCTTTCCGCCCTGCGCGCCGCCGGGCCTGCGGATCGCGACTGGGTGATGGCGAACCTGCTGTCCGACACCATCCCCGAGGACAGCGTGGCGCCGCATCTTTTCGCCGCCGCCGCGCTTCAGGTCGTGGCGGCGCTTGCCGCCTCGGTCCTGCCCGAGGACAAGCTGGTGCCGATCCGTACCGGCACCTGCCCGGCCTGCGGCGGCCGCCCGGTCGCCAGCCTCGTCACCGAAAGCATCGGCGCCGAGGGCGCGCGCTATTGCTCCTGCGCCACCTGCCAGACGCTTTGGAACGAGGTGCGGGTGAAATGCACCCGCTGCGGCTCGACCAAGGGCATCACCTATCGCTCGGTCGAGACCGAAGAGGCGACGGTCAAGGCCGAATGCTGCCGGGAATGCGGCCAATGGGTCAAGATTTTGTATCAGAACAAGAACCCTACCCTGGAAGTTGTAGCAGACGATGTGGCGAGCCTGGGTCTTGATCTGATGATGCGCGAGACCGAGTGGAAGCGCGGCGGTTTCAACCCGTTCCTGACGGGCTATTGATGAGCGGCCTGCGCGCGCTGCCCTCGGTGGACCGGCTGCTGGCCGATTGCGGGGCGCTGATCGCCGCGCATGGCCGGGCGCCGGTGACGAAGGCGCTGCGGGCCGAACTGGCCGCGATCCGCGCCGCGCGCCCCGATCCGCTGCCGGACGACGCGGCGATCCTGACCGGGATCGAAGCCCGGCTGGCGGCGCAGGCGCAATCGAAGCTGCGCCCGGTGCTGAACCTGACCGGCACCGTGCTGCACACCAACCTCGGCCGGGCGCTTCTGGCCGAGGCGGCCGTCGCGGCGGCCACCATCGCCATGCGCGCCCCGGCGGCGCTGGAATTCGACCTCGACAGCGGCGGCCGCGGTGAACGCGACAGCCATCTGCGCGGGCTCTTGTGCGAGCTGACCGGGGCCGAGGACGCCACGGTGGTCAACAACAACGCCGCCGCCGTGCTGATCGTGCTGAACACCCTGGCCCGCGGCCGCGAGGCCGTGGTGTCGCGCGGCGAGCTGATCGAGATCGGCGGCGCCTTCCGGATGCCGGCGATCATGGAGCAGGCCGGCTGCAAGCTGCGCGAGGTCGGCACCACCAACCGCACCCATCCCCGCGACTACCGCGAGGCCATCGGCCCCGAGACCGGGCTGCTGATGAAGGTCCACACCTCGAACTACCGCATCGAGGGTTTCACCAAGGAGGTGTCCGCCCCCGAACTGGCCGCCCTCGCCCATGCGGCGGGCCTGCCCATGGTCAACGACCTGGGCTCGGGCACATTGGTCGATCTGCGCCGCTGGGGTCTCGCGCCCGAGCCTACCGTGGCCGAGGCGGTGGCCGAGGGCGCCGATGTGGTGACCTTTTCCGGCGACAAGCTGCTGGGCGGTCCGCAGGCCGGCTTCATCGTCGGCCGGCGCGCGATCATCGCGGCGATCAACCGCAACCCGCTGAAACGTGCCTTGCGCCTCGACAAGATCCGCATTGCCGCGACCGAGGCGACGCTGCGCCTCTACCGCGATCCCGACCGTCTGGCCGCGCGCCTGCCGACGCTGCGCCTGCTGTCGCGCCCGCAGGCCGAGATCCGTGCCCAGGCCGAACGGCTGGCGCCGCGCGTCGCCGAGGCCCTGGGCTGCGCGGCCACGGTCATTGATTGCGCCAGCCAGATCGGCTCGGGCGCGCTGCCGACCGAGACCATCCCCAGCGCCGGCCTGGCCCTGACCCCGCGGCCCGAGGCGCTGGCCGAACGGCTGCGCGGCCTCGCGACCCCGATCATCGGCCGCATCCATGACGGCGCGCTGATCCTCGACCTGCGCTGCCTGCCGGATGACGCGGCGCTGCTCGACGCGCTGGCATGATCGTCGGGACCGCCGGCCATATCGACCACGGCAAGACCGCGCTGGTGAAGGTGCTGACCGGCACCGATGCCGACCGGCTGGCCGAGGAAAAGGCCCGCGGCATCACCATCGAGCTGGGCTTCGCCTATGCCGACCTGGGCGGCGGTCGCGTCACCGGCTTCGTCGACGTGCCGGGGCACGAGAAATTCGTCCACACCATGCTGGCCGGCGCCGGCGGCATCGACCTTGCCCTGCTGGTCGTCGCCGCCGATGACGGCATCATGCCGCAAACGCGCGAGCATCTGGCGATCCTCGACCTGCTGGGCATCACCCGCGGCATCGTCGCGCTGACCAAGGCCGACCTGGCCGAGCCGGCCCGCATCGTCGCGCTGACCGCCGAGATCGCCGCGCTGCTGGCCCCGACCGGCCTGGCCGGCGCGCCGGTCTTTCCGGTCTCCTCCCTGACCGGCGCCGGGATCGCGGCCCTGCGCGCCGCCCTGGCCGAGGCCGAGGCGCAGACCGCCACCCGCGCCACCGGGGCGCGCTTCCGCATGGCCGTCGATCGCAGCTTCACGCTGGCCGGCGCCGGCACCGTCGTCACCGGCACCGTGCTTTCCGGCCGGGTCGCGGCTGGCGACCATGTGACGGTCAGCCCCTCGGGACTGGCCGCCCGGCTGCGCGGCATCCACGCCCAGAACCGCAAGGCCGACGCCGGCCTGGCCGGCCAGCGCTGCGCGCTGAACCTGGCTGGCGAGGGCGTGACGCGCGAGTCGATCCATCGCGGCGACGTGGTGCTGGACCCCGCCCTGCACGCCCCGACCCAGCGCATCGACGTCAACCTGCGGGTGCTCGACAGCGAGCCGAAGCCGCTGGCCACCTGGTTTCCCGCCCGCCTGCATCTGGGCGCGGCCGAGACCGGCGCCCGCATCGTGCCGCTGGAAGGCCCCATCGCCCCCGGCGCGACCGGCCTTGCGCAGATCGTCCTCGACCGCCCGGTCGCCGCCGCCTGGGGCGAGCGCTTCATCCTGCGCGACACCTCGGCCCGGCGCACCATCGGCGGCGGCAGCCTGATCGACCTGCGCCCGCCCGCCCGCCGCCGCGCCCGGCCCGAGCGGCTGGCGCTGCTGCGCGCCATGGCGCTGCCCGATCCGGGCCGGGCGCTGGCGGCGCTGGCCGGGGCGGCGGCGGTGGATCTCGACGCCTTCGCCCGCGACCGGGCACTGGCCGCCGCCGGTCTGGACGCTGCCGTCGCCGGCGCGGGCGTGGCCGTGATCGCCGGCACCCGGCAGGCGCTGGCCCCCGAGCGGCTGGCCGCCCTGCGCGCGGCGATGCTGGCCGAGCTGGCCGCCTTTCACGCCGAGAATGCCGACCTGCAGGGCCTGGGCCGCGAAAGGCTGCGGCTGAAGCTGGAACCGCGCCTGCCCAAGGACGCCTTCGCCGCCTTCCTGCGCGCCGAGGCCGGGGCCGGACGCATCGCGCTCGACGGTGCCTTCATCCGCCTGCCCGGCCACCTGCCGCGCCTCTCGGACGAAGACGAGGCAACCCTGGCGCGGATCCTGCCGCGGCTTGCCGGCGAGGACCGTTTCCGCCCGCCGCGCGTCCGCGACTTCGCCCATGAACTCGGCCTGGACGAGACCGAGCTGCGCCGCATGATGCGCATGGCGGCGCGGCAGGGCCGCATCGACCAGATCGCGCATGACCATTTCTTCGCCCGCGCCACCACCATCGAGATGGTCGGCATCATCCGCGACCTTTCCGCCGCCAGCCCGGATGGCTGGTTCAGCGCCCCGGCCTTTCGCGACCGGGTGCAGAATGGCCGCAAGGTGGCGATCCAGATCCTGGATTTCTTCGACCGGCTCGGTCTGACCTTGCGCCGGGGCGATCTTCGTCGCATCAATCCGCACCGGATCGACCTGTTCGGCCCGGGTGGGTCCGCGATGTGAACAGGGAAGAGAAGCGTCCCCGGTGGGGCGGCCGGACTTCAAATCCGGTTGGGGCAGTGAGCCTGTCCCGGGTGGGTTCGACTCCCACTCTCTTCCGCCAAATCCGAAAAGGTAAGGTGGGATGCACAGGATGGAGCTTGGCGAGAGCGGCGTTTCGGTCAGCGGGATCTGCCTGGGCACGATGACCTTCGGCAACCAGACCGCCGCCGCCGAGGCCCATGCCCAAATGGACCGGGCGCTGGCCGCCGGCGTCAGCTTCCTCGACACGGCCGAGATGTATCCGGTGAACCCGGTCCGGCGCGAGAGCGTCGGCCGCAGCGAGGAGATCCTCGGAGACTGGCTGGCGGCGCGCGGCGGCCGCGACCGGGTGCAGATCGCCACCAAGATCACCGGCCCCAGCGGCACCGTCCGCCCGCAGGGCTATGACGGGGCCATTCTGCGCCGGACCGTCGACGCCTCGCTGAAGCGGCTCGGGACCGATCATATCGACCTCTACCAGCTGCACTGGCCGCTGCGCGGCAGCTACGCCTTTCGCCAGAACTGGCGCTACGATCCCTCGCTGCAGGACCGCGCCGCGACGCTGGCGCATATGGCGGATGTGCTGGAAGCGGCGGCGGATCTGCTCCGGGCCGGCAAGATCCGCGCCTTCGGCCTCTCGAACGAATCCGCCTGGGGCACGGCGCGCTGGATCGACACGGCCGAGCGGCTGGGCGCGCCGCGCGTCGCGGCGATCCAGAACGAATATTCCCTGCTCTACCGCGCCTTCGACACCGACCTCGCCGAGCTTGCGGTGAACGAGGGGGTGACGCTGCTCGCCTACTCGCCGCTGGCGGCGGGGCTCCTGACCGGCAAGTACCAGGGCGGCGGCAATCCGCCCGGCAGCCGCGCGGCGGTCGATGCCGAGACCGGCGGCCTGGGCAATCTGGGCGGCCGCCGCACCGACCGCGCCATCGCCGCCGTCGCGGCCTGGCATCGGCTGGCGGCCGAACTGGGGCTCGACCCGATCCACATGGCCATCGCCTTCACCCGGCAGCGGCCGTTCCCGTCGATCCCGATCATCGGCGCCACCGATACGGGGCAGCTCGACCACCTGCTTGCCGGTCTGGACCTGGTGCTGTCCGACGAGGCGCTGCGCCGCATCGACCAGCTGCACCGCGCCCACCCGATGCCCTATTGAGCCGACGCGACGGAACCGTTGGCAGCGCGACCGGGGGCGGGCAATCTGCCCGCGACCCGACCGGAGGAGAAACCATGCTGCCGCCCATCCTTGCCAACCTGCGCATTCCCGTCGTCGCCTCGCCGATGTTCATCGTCTCGGGCCCCGATCTGGTGATCGCGCAATGCAAGGCCGGCATCGTCGGCAGCTTCCCGGCGCTGAACGCCCGCGAAAAGGACGGCGAGCCGGCGCTGCTCGACGCCTGGCTGACCCGCATCGCCGAGGAACTCGACCGCCACAACCAGGCCAATCCCGATCATCCGGCGGCGCCCTTCGCGGTGAACCAGATCGTGCACCGCTCGAACGCCCGGCTGCAGCGCGACATCGAGATCTGCCACAAGCATCGGGTGCCGATCTGGATCACCAGCCTCGGCGCCCGGCCCGAGGTGAACGCGGCCGCGCATGATTGCGGCGGCATCGCCCTGCATGACGTGATCAACGACCGCTTCGCCAGGAAGGCCATCGAGAAGGGCGCCGACGGCCTCATCGCGGTGGCGGCGGGCGCCGGCGGCCATGCCGGCCCGCAATCGCCCTTTGCGCTGGTGCAGGAGATCCGCGCCTGGTTCGACGGCCCGCTGCTCTTGTCGGGCGCCATCGCCACCGGCCGCGCGGTGCTGGCGGCGCAGGCCATGGGCGCGGACCTGGCCTATGTCGGCAGCCCCTTCATCGCCACCGAGGAAGCCAATGCCCCCGCCGACTACAAGCGCATGATCGTGGAATCCGGGGCCGAGGACGTGGTCACCTCCTCGCTTTTCACCGGCGTCTCGGGCAATTACCTCGCGCCCTCGATCCGCGCCGCCGGGCTCGACCCGGACCGGCTGGAGCGCGGCGAGGTCTCGGACATGAGCTTCGACGAAAACTCCCCCCGCCCCAAAGCCTGGAGCCAGATCTGGGGCTCGGGCCAGGGCATCGGCGCGGTGCGCGAGGTGGTTGCCGCCGCCGGGCTGGTCGACCGCCTGGCCCGGGAACATGCCGAAGCCCGCGCCGCCCTCTGCGGCGCCTGACGGCTCCTTCCTTGCCCGAATCCCCCGCCGCGGCGCGGCGGGGGACCCGCCCCGCGGCTTTCACCGTTTGTCAAATACCCCCGCGACCGCGCCGCCCGGCGCGGCGGCGCCTCAGGACACGGCCAGCCCCTCGGTCGAGGCAAAGAACATCGCCTGCGACACCGCCGAGCGCACCTGCTCCTCGGAATAGGGTTTCGAGATCAGGAAGGCCGGCTCCGGCCGGTCGCCGGTCAGCAGCCGCTCGGGGAAGGCGGTGATGAAGATCACCGGGATATCGCCCATGTCGGCCAAGAGCTCGTTCACCGCGTCGATGCCCGACGAGCCGTCGGCCAGCTGGATATCGGCCAGGATCAGGTCCGGCCGCTTCTGATGCGCCAGCTCGACGGCGGCGCTGTGGGTGCGGGCGATGCCGGTCACCTCATGACCCATGGCCTGGACGATGCCCCTCAGGTCCATGGCGATGATGGTCTCGTCCTCGATCACCATGACCTTGCCGGAGAGCGCCTGGCCCATCTCGCTCAGGGCGATCTGCACCAGCTCCTCGGCCTCGGCCTGCGGGCATTGCATGACCGCGGCGATCTGGTCGTAGCGCAGCTCCTCGATGGTGCGCAGCAGCAGCGCCTCGCGCGAATTGGGGGTCAGGCCGCGCAGATGCGCCTGGGCGCGCGCCTCGCGCGGGGTCTGCGTCTCCTGTTCCACCGGCTGGCCCGAGCTTTGCCAGATGGCGTGGAAGGTGCGGAACAGCCCGATGCGGGTATCCTCGCCATCCATCAGGCTGCGATCGGTCAGGATGGCCTCCAGCGTGGCGGCGGCATAATTGTCGCCGGCGGTCTGGCTGCCGGTCAGCGCGCGCGCATAGCGGCGCAGATAGGGCAGCTCTCGGCTGATGGACTGGGCGAGATCCGCTGCGGTCATGGCTACCTCGAAAAAAGACGTCATGTGTTTGGAACTTGACCGGATACGTAACGGTTAGGCAAGGTGCGCACAAGATTATCGGGAATAACTAAAAAATGAATACCAGGCGTGAGGAACGCAGGCGAGCCGCCATCGAGAAGCAGATCGACGAGAACCTGCGCCGAGTCTACGAGCAGGACGCGACCCAGCAGATTCCCGACAGGTTCCTGCAATTGCTCGACAAGTTGCGCGAGCAGGAGTGACTGCATGACCGATCGCAAAGCGGCGCAAACCGCCCGTTCCGACGCCCATGGCGACCCTCGGGACGAGCTGGTCGAGCATCTGCCGGCCCTGCGCGCCTTCGCCCTGTCCCTCACCCGCGAGGGGGCGTCGGCCGACGATCTGGTGCAGGACACCATCGTCAAGGCCTGGACCCATATCGACAAGTTCCAGCCCGGCACCAACCTGCGCGCCTGGTTGTTCACCATCCTGCGCAACACCTTCTATTCCGCCCGCCGCAAGACCCGGCGCGAGGTCAGCGACACCGACGGCATCCATGCCGCCCGCCAGGCCACCCGCCCCGAACATGACGGCCGCCTGGCGCTGAACGATTTCCGCACCGCCTTCGACAAGCTGCCCGACGAACAGCGCGAGGCACTGATCCTGGTCGGCGCCTCGGGCTTTTCCTACGAGGAAGCCGCCTCGATGACCGGCGTCGCGGTGGGCACCGTCAAGTCGCGGGCCAATCGCGGCCGCCGCCGGCTGGCCGAGCTGCTGCATCTTGAGGAAGGCGAGGAATTCGAGATGACCGACCGCGCCACGCTGGCGGTCATGGCGCAGAACACCCCGATCCTGCGCTGAGGCGCCCGGTGTTGCGGCGCCTTCTGGACCGGCTGGAATTCACCAAGGGTCTGGGCTTCCGGCTCGGCGGGCTTCTGTCGGTGGCGATCCTGCCCATCGGCCTGATCTCGGTCATCCAGACCCTGCACCTGTCGCGCGAATACGAGCGCAGCTCGGAAATCGCGCTGCTCGGCCGCACCGCCACCGCCGCCGCCGGCGAACGCGCGCTGCTGCAAAGCGCGCTCGGCACCGCCGACGCGCTGGGCCCGGCGGTGCTGGAAACCATGGACCGGCCGCAGGCCTGTTCCGACATCATGCGCGGCTTCGTCCAGCGCACGGTGAATTTCGTCTATGCCGGCTTCACCCGGCTGGACGGGGTGACGGAATGCTCCTCGGTGCCGGGCGTGCACGACCTGTCGCACGAAGCCGCCTTCCAGCAGTTCCGCGACAGCCCCGGCACCCTGGTCACCACCAGCCAGTCCGGGCCGGTCACCGGCCAGTCCGTGGTGCTGGTCATCCAGCCGCTTTACCGCGGGGTCGAGCTTCTGGGCTTCATCAGCGTCTCGATGTCGCATGACCTGTTGCGCTCGACCCATGTCTCGGGCCTGGGCACCGACGGGGCGCGCATCCTGACCTTCAACAACCAGGGCCAGATCCTGTCCACCGACCGCGAGGCGGGGGACGATCTCGAACGGGTGTTGCCGCGCGGCAAATCGCTGACCTCGCTGCTGTCGCGCAGCGAGACCACCTTCCGCGACCATTCCAATTCCGGCGAAAGCCGGGTGTTCAGCGTCGTGCCGGTGGTGCCGGGCCTGGTCTATGCGCTGGGCTCGTGGAACCGTGCCGAATCCGGCATCACCGGCATCGACATCACCCGGCGCACGGCGCTGATCCTGCCGCTGATCCTCTGGGCCGCCTCGTTGGCGGTGGCCTATTTCGCCGTCTATCGCCTGGTCCTGCGCCATATCCGCGAGCTGCGCAGCCAGATGCGCCGCTTCGCCATCGGCGACCGCTCGGCGCCGCCGCCGGTGCTGGCCGACGCCCCGGCCGAGATCGAGGACATGAGCCAGACCTTCCACAACATGGCCCGCATCCTGATCCGCGACGAGGAGGCGATGGAGGCTTCGGTCAACGAAAAGACCGTGCTGCTGAAAGAGGTGCATCACCGGGTCAAGAACAACCTGCAATTGATCGCCTCGATCATCAACATGCAGATCCGGGTGATCGAGCATGACGATGCCCGCCGGGTGCTGCGCTCGGTCCAGGACCGGGTGGCCTCGCTGGCGACGATCTATCGCAACCTCTACCAGGCCGAGCATCTCGATTCGGTCGAGGCCGACCGGCTGATCCGCGACATCATCAACCAGATGGCCAATGCCTCGGTCGGGCCGGGCGCCGGGCTGCGCATCGACACCGAGCTCGAGCCGCTGGTGCTGATGCCCGACCAGGCGGTGCCGCTGACGCTGCTGGCGACCGAGGCCTTCACCAATGCGCTGAAATATTCCGGCGTCACCGATCCCGGCGCCGCGCCCTGGGTGCGGGTGCGGCTGGGCATGGACGGGCCGAAACATGCGGTTCTGGAGGTCGAGAACTCGGTCGGCGCCGCCAGCCTGGCCGAAAGCACCGGCCTTGGCAGCCAGCTGATCGAAGCCTTCGCCATGCAGCTGGAAGGCGAGGCCGAGCAAGAGATGGATGCCGGCCGCTACCTGCTGCGGCTGCGCTTCCGGGTCGAGAACCTGCACAAGCGCGAACCGGCCGAGATGCCGCGCGTGGTGCTGACCTCGGCGGCGCGGCCCGGGGCGCGGCACTAGGCGGCCGCGCCGGCCGTCAAAGAACGCCGTGCCGCTTCAGCAGCGCCTGCTCGTCGCCCGAGATCCAGCCGAAGACCTTCGGCTCGTCCTGCAGGATCTGGACCAGGTAATGCACCTCGAAGGCGATCACCGTCTCGGGCAGGTCGGCGCGGGCATAGGTCGCGCTCCAGCCGACATGGGCCAGGCAATGGTTCGCGTCTATCGGCGACAGGGCAAGATGCGTGATCCGCATCGCCCGGGTGCCGATGGCGCGATAATGCGCATAGCCCTGCGCCATGGCCTGCCGAAGCCCGTCGTCGTTCTTGCCCGACATCACCCCGGCGGGCGAGGCGGCGACGAAATCCGAGGCATAGAGCGACGCCACCTCGCCGGGCTCGATCTCGCCGGCGAGCCCGCGGTTGAAGCAGCTTTCGTAACGCGCGAAAAACCTCCTGACGGCGGTTTCCATCTCCGGTCTCCCCGATCGGGTCCGGGTCTTGCCCGGGCAGCATGACCACTGTCTCCCGCCCGCCGGCCGGCGGCAAGCCGCCGCTATCCGCCCGGCGTGCCGTCCTGGCGCGCGGCGTGGCGCAGCTTCCTTGCGGCGATGAAGCGGCGGCGGCGGGCCAGCTCCAGGTTCAATAGCGCCCCCAGCATCACCGAGAACCCGCCCAGATAGAACCACATCAACAGCGCGATCACCGCGCCGATCGAGCCATAGATGCGGTTGTAGCTGTTGAAGCTGGCCAGATAGGCCGAGAACCCGTATGAGGCCGCCGCCCAGGCCAGCGCCGCGAACAGCGAGCCCCAGGTGAAGATCGCGGTGCGCGGCGTCTTCACGTTCGGCCCGTAGCGATAGATGATGCCGATCACCACCAGCACGATGAAAAAGATCGCCATCCACGGCACCGAGCCGATCAGCCAGTTGCGCAGCGGCACGTCGGGCAGGAAGTTGAAGGCGATGGGCACCACGATGATGGTGGCCAGCCCCAGGGCGATCACCGCGACGATGACCAGCGTCAGCACATAGGCCAGCACGAAGCCCATCACCGTCGAATGCGAGCGCACGCCATGCGCCGCGTTCAGCCCGCGGATCAGCCCGTCCACCCCGGCCCGGGCCGAGACGGTGGCGATGAGAAAGGAAATCGCCGTGGTCCAGCCCAGCTGCGTGCGCCCGGCGGCGACCAGCGCGCTGATCTGGCCATAGATGATGTCCGCCGCGCTCGACGGGATGAAATCGTCGGTGGCGTGGACATATTGCTCGATCACCTGCGGGTCGTACCACAGCCCCCACAGCGCGAACAGCGCGGCCAGGCCGGGAAAGACCGCGAACATGGCATAGAAGGCGACGCCCGCCGCGATCAGACTCATGTGGATCTTGTCCATCCGCTCGAAGATCGCCAGGATGAACCGCCACCAATCCCTGATCAATGTTCCGTCCTCTTCCCGTTCCGGTCGCCGGCCCGTGGGGAACCCCGTTTCCCTTCGGAAAGGTTCCCGCGTGGCTACAGGTTTTCGCCGCCGCCATAACGCAGCCAGACCGCCTTTTCGCCCAGCGTCGCCACGAAGCCGGCATGGGCCGCCGCCTCGGCCTCGGTGATGCGGGGGGCAAGCGGCCGGGGCCGCGGACCGCGCCGCGCCGCGCCCGGCGCCTGAAGGCCCGGCCCCGCGCCCGCGCCCAGCGGCCCGCTGTCCAGCACCAGCCCCGGCTGGCGGCCGCCGCGCAGCGCCAGATAGACCTCGGCCAGCAATTCGCTGTCCAGCAGCGCGCCGTGCAGCGTGCGGTTCGAATTGTCGATGCGGAAGCGCCGGCACAGCGCGTCCAGCGAGTTCTGCGCGCCGGGGAACTGGCTGCGGGCGATGTCCAGCGTGTCCACCGCGCGGCTGTAGGGCATCACCGGATAGCCGCAAAGCCGCAGCTCGGCGTTCAGGAACTTCATGTCGAAGCCGGCATTGTGGATCACCAGCCGGGCTTCCTCGCCGATGAAGGCGATGAAATCCGCCGCGATCTCGGCGAATTTCGGCTTGTCGCGCAGGAAATCGTCGCCAAGCCCGTGCACCTCGAAGGCCTCCTGCGGCATCGGGCGCTCGGGGTTGACATAGACGTGGAAGGTCCGGCCGGTGGGCAGGTGGTTCATCAGCTCGACCGCGCCGATCTCGACGATGCGGTCGCCGGTATCGGGGTCGAAGCCGGTGGTTTCGGTATCCAGGACGATCTCACGCATGGCCGCGTTCTGCCATGATCCGGGCGCAGATGTCCACGATGGCGGCGCGCGCGCCCGCCAGCGTGGCCGAGGGGATCACCCAGTCGGCCCGCGCCCGCTTCTCCGCATCCGGCATCTGCCGCGCCAGGATCAGGCGGAAATTCTCCTCGGTCATGCCGGGACGGGCCAGCACCCGCGCCCGCTGCAGCTCGGCCGGGGCCGAGACCACGGCCACCCCGTCCATCTGCGCCTGCGACCCGCCCTCGTAGAGCAGCGGGATGTCCAGCACCACGATGGGCGCGTCCTCATGCGCGGCGATGAAACCGGCGCGATCCTCGGCCACCAGCGGATGCACGATGGATTCGAGCCGCTGGAAACCCGAGGGATCGGCGGCCAGCGCCGCGCGCAGCGCCGCGCGGTCGATGCCGCCCTGCCGCAGCACGCCGGGAAAGGCCGCCGCCACCGGCGCCACCGCGGCGCCGCCCGGCGCATAAAGCCGGTGCACGGCCGCATCCGCGTCCCAGACCGGATGGCCCAGCTCGCGGAACATGCGGGCGGCGGTGGACTTGCCCATGCCGATGCCGCCGGTCAGGCCCAGCCGGAAGCTCATGCCAGCACGGCCCGGCGCAATTCCTCGTCCACCTCGGGGCGCTGGCCGAACCAGCGCTCGAAGCCCGGCGCGGCCTGGTGCAGCAGCATGCCCAGCCCGTCCACGATCTCGCAGCCGCGCGCCTGCGCCTCGGCCAGGAAGGGCGTCATCAGCGGCGTATAGACCAGATCCGTCGCCAGCGCGTCGGGCGACAGCGCGTCCAGCGGCACCCGCAGCGGCTCCTTGCCCTCCATGCCCATCGAGGTGGCGTTGACCACCGTCATCGCCCCCTCCAGCATGTTGCCGGCCTGCGCCCAGTCATAGACCACCACCTTGGCGCCGAACTCGGCCCGGATCTGCTCGGCCCGGATGCGGGTGCGGTTGGCAAGGCGCAGCTCCGGCACGCCGCTTTCCAGCAACGAGGCGACCACGGCCCGCGCCGCCCCCCCGGCGCCGATCACCGCCGCCGGCCCCAGGTCCGGGATCCAGTCCGGGGCGCTTTGCCGGATATTGGCGATGAAGCCGTAGCCGTCGGTATTGTCGGCATGGATCTTGCCGTCGGGGCGGAAGATCAGCGTGTTCGCCGCGCCGATCAGCGCCGCGCGGTCGGTGACGACATCGGCCAGCGCCAGCACCGATTCCTTGTGCGGGATGGTGACATTGGCGCCGACGAAGCCCATGCGCGGCATGGCGCGCAGCACCTCGGCCAGATGCTCGGGCATCACCGGCAGCGGCACGTAATGCCCGGCGATGCCGTGGCGGGCCAGCCAGTGCCCGTGCAGCCGGGGCGAGCGGGAATGCGCCACCGGCCAGCCGATCACCCCGGCCAGCGGAATGTTCCGGGGCGGCGCGGGTTTCTGCGGGTTCGGGCTGTCTGACATGGTGACGACCTTGCGCTGCTTTCCGACGCGGGGATCGCCCGGCATCGGGATGGATCGGTTCGATCACAACTGCTACCCGGCCGGCCCGGGGTCAAGCCGTATCGCCGCCTTGCCCGGCCGCCATGGCAGGAATGCAACCTCCGCGTGCCGGGCGGGCCCGGCGGCCTAGACGACGCCCATCTCGGGCAGGCCGCCCTCGGCCACCAGATCCTCCAGCGTCAGCGATTCGATCAGCAGCAGATAGGACCAGAACACCTGGCCGAACATCTTGCGCAGCCGGCAGCTCGCCTCGTCGGTGCAATCCTCGCAGCGCTGATAGGACCGCCGCGACAGGCAGGGCAGCGGCGCGATCGGCCCGTCCACCTGGCGCAGCAATTCGCCGATGGAAATCTCGGCCGGCCGCTTGATCAGCACATAGCCCCCCGCCCGGCCGCGGCGCGAGCCGACATAGCCGGCATTGCGCAATTCCAGCATGATATGTTCCAGGAATCGCTTGGGCGCGCCCGAGCGCTGCGCGATCTCCTCGATCGTCAGGGCATTGCCGCCGGCGGCGACCTCATCGGCAAGTGCCATCAAGGCCTTGATCGCGTATTTCGTTTTCTGCGAGATCATAGCGAATCCTTAGTGATCCCCGTCACATCATGCAATGTTTTCGGCAAGATTTCGCGTGCCGGGCTGGCATCGCCACGGAACCATCGTAAGAACGTCATAGTTTTGTCACATTGTCGGCGCATTCCTGCCGCGCAGCAGAAGGAGACCATCATGCGCATCGCAGTTCTTGGCGGCGACGGGTTCGTCGGCTGGCCGACCGCCCTGCATCTGTCCGACCTGGGCCACGAAATCCATATCGTGGACAACCTGTCGCGGCGCTGGATCGACACCGAACTGGGCGTGCAGTCGCTGACCCCGATGGATTCGATCCAGGAACGCTGCCGGATCTGGCACCAGCAGACCGGCCGGCGGATCCATTTCCACCTGCTGAACCTGGCCACGGAATACGAACGCCTCAAGGCCTGGCTGGCCGAGCAGCGCCCCGATGCGGTGATCCATTTCGCCGAGCAGCGCGCCGCGCCCTATTCGATGAAGACCGACCGCCACAAGGTCTATACGGTCAACAACAACACCAACGCCACGCATAACCTGCTGGCGGCGCTGGTGGAAACCGGCATCGACGCGCATCTGGTGCATCTGGGCACCATGGGGGTCTATGGCTATTCCTCGGTCGGCGCCCCGATCCCCGAGGGTTATCTGGACGTGCAGATCGACACGCCCGCCGGCCCGCGCGACCAGCAGATCCTCTATCCGACGCGGCCCGGCTCGGTCTATCACATGACCAAGAGCCTCGATCAGATCCTGTTCCAGTTCTATGCCCAGAACGACGGGCTGCGCATCACCGACCTGCATCAGGGCATCGTCTGGGGCACCCATACCGACCAGACCCGCCGGCACGAGCAGCTCATCAACCGCTTCGACTATGACGGCGACTATGGCACGGTGCTGAACCGTTTCCTGATCCAGGCCGCCATCGGCTATCCGCTGACCGTGCACGGCACCGGCGGCCAGACCCGCGCCTTCATCCATATCCAGGATTCGGTGCGCTGCATCGAGCTGGCGTTGCAGGACGCGCCGGCGGCGGGCGAGCGGGTGCGGATCTTCAACCAGATGACCGAGACCCACCGCGTCCGCGACCTGGCCGAGCTGGTCGCCAAGCTGACCGGGGCCGAGATCGCCTGGCTGCCCAACCCCCGCAAGGAGGCCGAGGAGAACGACCTGATCGTCAAGAACGACCAGTTCCTGGCGCTGGGCCTGCAGCCGATCACCCTGGCCGAGGGTCTGCTCTCCGAGGTGGTCGAGGTGGCGCGCAAATACGCGCATCGCATCGACCGCTCGCGGGTGCCGGCGGTCTCGGCCTGGACCAAGGACATCGCCAAGCGCGTCGAGCACGATCCCGAACACAAGCGGCTGCGTTCCGTATCGTGAACCCGCCCATGACCGAGGGTCTGCACCTCACCGGCAAGGCGCGGTCCGACCGCGCCTTCGTCACCTTGGCGACCAACCCGGATTACGTCACCGGGGCGCGGGCGCTGTTCAAGTCGCTGATCCGCACCGGCACCACGGCCGACCTGGTGCTGCTCTATACCGAGCTGCCGCAGAATCTGATCGACGATCTGTGTACGCTCGGTGTACGCGCCGTGCACGCGGATCTGCTGCCCACCTCCAGCGATTTCAACGCCTTGCATGCCCGCGACCGGGTGCATGGCATCGCCCCCTTCACCAAGGGCGAAAAGCCGCCCTTCCACACGCCGCTGGACAATTTCGTCAAGCTGCGGCTCTGGCAGCTCGACTATGGCCGCGTGGTGTTCATCGACGCCGACGCGCTGGTCTTGCAAAACATCGACCGGCTGTTCGACTACCCGGAATTTTCAGCCGCGCCAAATGTTTACGAGAGCCTGGCGGATTTCCACCGCCTGAATTCCGGCGTGTTCACGGCGCGTCCGTCGCCGGAAACCTTCGCGCGGATGCTGTCCGAACTCGACCAGCCCGGCCGCTTCTGGCGCCGCACCGACCAGACCTTTCTCGAACATTTCTTCCCGAACTGGCACGGCCTGCCGGTTTTCGACAATATGCTGCAATATGTCTGGCTGAACCTGCCCGAACTCTGGCGCTGGCAGGACATCCGCGTCCTGCACTATCAGTATGAAAAACCTTGGCAAAATCACGCCAAGGCGGAAGCGCTGCGCCCGCTGATCGACCTTTGGCACGCCCATGCCGGCGCCGGGCCGGTGCCCGATCCGCGCGACCTTCCGGACCCGCCGCGGCCATGAGAATCGCCCTGACCGGCGCCTCGGGCCTCGTCGGCCGCTGGATCGCCCGCGCCGCGGTCGAGGCCGGCCACGACCTCGACCCGCTGCCCGGCTGGCGCCTGGGCCAGCCCGTTGATCTGTCAGGAAAAGATGCGCTGATCCACGCCGCCTTCCACCACCTTCCCGGCCGCTATCGCGGCGGCGAGGGCGCGGATCCGCAGGGCTTCATCCGCGCCAATCTCGACGGCTCGCTGGCGCTGTTCCGCGCCGCCCGCGATCAGGGCGTCGGCCGGGTGATCTTCCTGTCCTCGCGCGCCGTGCATGACGGCCATCCCGGGGGCATGGCGCTGCCGGACGAACTTTCCCCCGCCCCGACAAACCTTTACGGCCAGGTCAAGGCCCAGGCCGAGGCGGCGCTGGCGGCCATGGCCGGTCCCGGTTTCCGGACCGCCAGCCTGCGCCCGACCGGCATCTACGGGCCGGGCAAGCCGCAGAAATGGGCCGGGCTGATCGCGGATTTCCTGCGCGGCATCACCCCGCCCCCGCGCCTCGCGACCGAGGTGCACGGCGCCGATTTCGCCCGCGCCGTGCTGCTGGTGCTGGCAGATCCGGCCATGGCGGGCAGCTACAATGTCAGCGACCTGGTGCTGGACCGCCGCGACCTGCTGGCCGAGGTCGCGCGCCTGACCGGCTGCGCTACGCCGCTGCCCGCCAGCGCCGATCCCGGTCCGCTGCGCCGCCCGCTCTGCGCCCGGCTGCAGGCCTTGGACTGGCAGCCGGGGGGAAGGGCGCTGCTCCTGCAGGAATTGCCTAAAATTTTAACCGAAATACAACCATAGGCAGAATTTTGCCGATGCGTTCCGTTCTTCTTGCGACGGCATCGCGGCTCTGCACATGGTGACGCCGGGTTTTGTACGTTTTGTCATCGGTGGGTTGGTTTTCGATGCGCGTCCTTTCGATCCTCTGCGGCCTGTCCTTCGCGGTCATGGCCGGCTTTTTCCTGGCCTGCTCGACCGTCGTCGCCTCGGCGCAGCCCGCGTTGCGGGCGATCGACCTGGTGATGCTGGGCCGGATTTTCGGCCCCCTGTCCTGGGCGGCGCTGGCGCTGGCGCTGCTGGGGGCGGGCCTGGCCCTGCGCTCGCGCTGCGAGGGTTGGGCGCCGCTGGTGGCCGGCTGCGCGATCTTCGTGCCCTGCCAATTCGGGCTGCCGCATGTCGCCGGGCTGGCGGGGACGGCACTGCTGTGCCTGACCGCCGCCGGGCTGGCGCTGTCGCCGCTGACCCGGATGCCGATCAGCTACTGGCGCGTGGCGGGGTGACAGGCGGCGGCCGGGCCGCTAGTGTCGCGCCATGCCCGACTATGCCGACCTGACCGCCCGCATCCGCGCCCTGACCCATGGCGAGACCGACGAGGTCGCGCTGATGGCGACGCTCGCCTGCGAAATCCACCATTCGGACGCGCGTTTCGATTGGACCGGCTTCTATCGCGTCACCGCGCCCGAGATGCTGAAGATCGGCCCCTACCAGGGCGGCCATGGCTGCCTGGTGATCCCGTTCTCGCGCGGGGTCTGCGGCGCGGCGGCGCGGACGCGGCAGACCCAGCTGGTGCCGGATGTCGAGGCTTTCCCGGGCCATATCGCCTGCGCCAGCTCGACCCGGTCCGAGCTGGTGATCCCGGTGATCGGCCCGGGCGGACGGCTGATCGGCGTGCTCGACATCGACAGCGACCGGCCGGAGGCTTTCACGCAAGACGACGCCGACCGCCTGCAGGAGATCCTGGATGCCACCTTCGGACGCGACTGAATTCACCGGCCATTGCCTTTGCGGCGCCATCCGCTTCCGCGGCACCTATGACGCCGGCAACGATCTCAAGGCCTGCCATTGCGGCCAGTGCCGGCGCTGGTCGGGGCATTACTGGGCCGCCATCCTGCCGAAATCGCTGCGGATCGAGGGGCAGCCGAAATGGTATCGCGCCTCGGACTTCGCCCGGCGCGGCTTCTGCCCGGACTGCGGCAGCTCGCTGTTCTGGCAGCGCGACGGGTCCGAGATCATCGACGTGGCGGCGGGCGCCATCGACAGCCCGACCGGGCTGCGGCTGCTGGGCCATATCTTCGTCGCCGACAAGGGCGATTATTACGATATCGCCGACGGGCTGCCGCAGGATCCGCGCGAATAGTTGACGCGGCGCGGCGCCCGGCCTAGGCGGCAGGAAAAGGGGGCGCGCGATGATCTGGGACACGCTGGCGAATTTTCCGTTGCAACAGCTTCTGGCCTTCATGGCCGGGGCTTTGGTGCTGAATTTCGCGCCCGGACAGGACGTGTTCTTCGCCAGCGCCTGCGGCATCCAGAACGGCCCGCGCGCCGGGGCGCTGGCCGGCTTCGGCGTCGGGCTGGGCGTGGTCTGCCATGTGGTGATGGCGACCGTGGGCCTGGGCGCGCTGGTCGCCGCCCATCCCGGCGCGCTGGTGGCGATCAAATATGCCGGCGCCGCCTATCTGCTGTTCCTGGCCTGGAAAAGCTGGACCGCCGGCGAGGTCGATCCCCGGGCCCGCGCCGCCAGCCGGACCTGGAACATCATCCGCCGCGGCGCGCTCTCGAACCTGCTGAACCCCAAGCCGGTGCTGTTCCTGCTGGCCTTCCTGCCGCAGTTCACCCGGCCGGAATACGGTCCCATCTGGCAGCAGATCCTGGGGCTGGGACTGATGTTCACCCTGTCGGGCATGCTGGTCACCATGGGTTATGGCCTGGTCGGCGGCTTCGCCGGCCAGGTGATCGGCAAGCGGCTGGGCATCGTGAACCGCATCGCCGCGGTGATGTTCGCCGGCCTGGCGCTGCGGCTGGTCTGGAAATGAGCTTCCTCTACCAGCCGACGGCGGAACAGCCGCGCGTGATCAATGCCGATCACGAGATCCTGGTGGTCGAGAAGCCGGCCGGCCTGCTCTCGGTCCCCGGCCGGGGCGAGGACCGCGCCGATTGCCTGATCGAGCGGCTGCGGACCGCCTTTCCGACCGTGCTGCTGGTGCATCGGCTGGACCTGGACACGTCGGGGGTGATGGTCTTTGCCCTGACCCCGCATGCGCAGCGTCACCTGTCCCGGCAGTTCGAGGACCGGCGCACGAAAAAGACCTATGCCGCGCGGCTTTGGGGCCGGCTGGAGCCGAAGACCGGCATGGTGGACCTGCCGCTGATCGTGGACTGGCCGAACCGACCGCGCCAGAAGGTCGATCATGCCGAGGGCCGGCCGGCGCAGACCGAATGGCGGGTGGTGAAGGCCACGGATGCCGAGACGCGGGTGCGGCTGATGCCGATCACCGGCCGCAGCCACCAGCTGCGCGTGCACATGGCCGAACTGGGCCACCCGATCCTGGGCGATCCGCTTTACGCCACCGGCGCGGCGGCGGATTTCCCGCGGCTGATGCTGCATGCCGAAAGCCTGCGCTTCAAGCATCCCGAAACCGGGGTGATGCAAGGCTTTTCCGCCCCGGCGCCGTTCTGAGCCGGTCCGGCCGTCGGCCCAGCGGCACGGCCGCATGGGTATTGGGGCAACGAAGAAGCCGCCGGCCGGCGGAACCTTGCCGCCCCGGCTTGGGTTGGGCGCTCAGATCGGCAGAGGGAGAGGACTGATGGCCGGACTGTTCAAGACCACCCGCCGCGGCGCCATGGCGATGGGCGGCGCATTGCCCCTGGCGCTGGGGCTGCCCGCCCATGCCCAGACCGCCGCCCCCGCCCAGACCGCGCCCGCCAAGCCGGCGGGCGAGGCGCCGGTTTTCGTCGGCCGCGCCAGCACCGTCCAGTTGGGCGGCTTCGAGGTGACGACGCTGCTGGGCGGCGCCAGCATGAGCGACAATCCGATCGGGACCTTCGGCCTCAATGCCGAGCCGGCGGCGTTCGAAAGCCTCAGCGCCGAGAATTTCATTCCCGCCGACCGCAGCGGCAGCTCGTTCACCCCGACGCTGGTGCGGGCCGCCGACATGTTGGTGCTGTTCGACACCGGCATGGTTCCAGCCAACAACGCCGCTTCGCTGGCGCAGGCCGGGCTGACGCCCGAGGATGTGACCCATGTCGTGCTGACCCACATGCATCCCGACCATATCGGCGGGCTGATGGACGGCGAGACCCCGGCCTTTCCCAATGCCGAGCTGATCCTGCCCCGGCCCGAGAACGATTACTGGGCGGCCAATCCCAGCGAGGCCTATACCGCCAGGGTGCTGCCGTTGCTGGACAAGGCGCGGCAGATCGAGGGCACCGAGGAGATCCTGCCCGGCATCCGCGCCGAGCAGGCGCATGGCCACACCCCCGGCCATACCACCTATCTGTTGGAAAGCGACGGGCAGCGGCTGCTGATCACCGGCGACAGCTTCAACCATTACGTCTATTCGGTGCAGCGCCCGGACTGGCATGTGCGCTTCGACGTGGACAAGGAACGGGGCGCCGCCACCCGCCAGGCGGTGCTGGCCCGGCTGGCCAAGGAGAAGATCCCCTTCATCGGCTATCACATGCCCTTCCCGGCGCTTGGCTTCATCGCCCCGAACGGCGAGGGGTCGTTCCGCTTCGTGCCGGCGACCTATCAGTTCGGCTGACGACCGGCGCCCTGCTATGGCCCCAGGGGGCCGGGAAAACCGGTGATAATTGGTTCCAGCCCGCCAGAATCGCGCCGGAACCCTTGCAGGAGAGTCGTGATGCCGGATCAACGGGCGAAGTTTGAGGCGCTGAAGGCGCTGCACCGGGCGGAAGGCGCCTTCGTCATGCCCAATCCCTGGGATGCCGGCTCGGCCCGGCTGCTGGCCAGCCTGGGGTTTCAGGCGCTGGCCACCACCAGCGCCGGCTACGCCTTTTCCAAGGGCAAGCTGGATTCCATCGCCGAGCTTGGTCGCGACGAGATCCTGCAGAATGCCGCCGAGATCGTCGGCGCGACCGAGCTGCCGGTCTCGGCCGATCTGCAGGACGGTTTCGGTGCCACACCGGAAACCTGCGCCGAAACCATCCGGCTGGCCTGTCGGGTGGGGCTGGTCGGCGGCTCGATCGAGGATGCGACGGGGGATGCCGACGATCCGATCCACGACCTGTCCCTGGCGGCCGCGCGGGTCCGGGCCGCGGCCGAGGCGGCGCGGGGCCTGCCCTTCCTGTTGACGGCGCGGGCCGAGAATTTCCTGTGGGGCCGGCTGGACCTGGACGATACCATCCGGCGGCTGCAGGCGTTTTCCGAAGCCGGCGCGGATGTGCTTTACGCGCCGGGCCTGCCGGACCTGCAGGCGATCCGCACCGTCTGCGCCGCCGTGGACAAGCCGGTCAATGTGGTCATGGGATTGGCCGGCCCGACCTGGTCGGTCACCGAGCTGGCGCAGGCCGGGGTGCGGCGGATCAGCGTCGGCGGCTCTTTCGCGCGGGCGGCGCTCGGCGCGCTGATGCGCGCCGCCGCCGAGGTCCGATCCGCCGGCACCTTCACCTATGCCGCGGACGCCCTGCCCGGCGCCATGGTGGCCCGGATCATGGCGCCCGGCGACAAGGGGTCTAGCCCAGGTTGAACACCCGCGCGGGCTGCACGTCGCCGCCCATGTAGCGGCCGATGCACAGCGCCCGGCCGTTGCGGCTGACCCAGACCTCCTCGCCGAATTCGGCATGGCCCAGAACCTGGCCGGGATTGCCGTTCAGGATGCGGGTGGCGCCGATCTCGGTCGCCTGCATCTCGGGCAGGTCGGCCAGCGCCGCCTGCAGCGGCAGCAGCGCCGCCTCGATCTCGGCCTGGTTGGCGCGGTCGATGCGGTCGAAGGCCAAGCCGTCCCCGGCCTCGAACGGTCCCGACCAGATGCGGCGCAACTGCGCGACATGGCCAAGGCAGCCCAGCTCGCGGCCGAGGTCGCGGGCGATGGCGCGGACATAGCCGCCCTTGCCGCAGACCATCCGCAGCTCGGCGCTGTCGCGGGTCGTGGCCAGCAGCTCCAGAGAATCCACCCAGAGCGGCCGGGCGGCAAGCTCCACCACCTCGCCCTCTCGCGCCAGGTCATAGGCCCGCGCGCCATCGACGCGCACCGCCGAGACGGCGGGGGGAACCTGCATGATCTCGCCGGTAAAGGCGGGCAGCGCGGCGCGGATCGCCGCCTCGTCGGGGCGCGTGTCGCTGGTTTTCACCACCGCGCCCGAGGCGTCGTCGGTCGCGGTCTCGGTCCCCCAGGTCACCGTGAAGTCATAGGCTTTCAGCGCCTCGGCCAGGATCGGCACGGTCTTGGTCGCCTCTCCCAGCGCCACGGCCAGCACGCCGGTCGCATCCGGGTCCAGCGTCCCGGCATGGCCGGCCTTCTTCGCGTCCAGCGCCCAACGCACCTTGCTGACCACGTCGGTCGAGCCGATGCCCGCCGGCTTGTCCACGATCAGCCAACCGTGGATCTCGCGTCCCTTTTTTCGCGCCATTCTAGTTCTGTCCTACATATCCGATGATCGGCCCCAGCCGCCGCCCGAAATCGGCGCGGCCCAGGCTCGGGGCGTATAGCCGCGAAATCGAGCCGTCGAAATACAGCGCGTCCCGCGCCCCCAGCCCGTCGCGGAACAGCCGGCCGAATTCGTGGAACGTCACCGCCCGGTCCGAGATGGCGAACCAGGCCGTCTGCCCGTCCGCCGAGACGCCGACGCCGTTCCGGACATAGCGGCTGTCGCTGTCGACCAGAAAGCGCGGATGCAGCGCGCCGTCGATCACCAGCATCGGCCCCGATTGCGTGGCGATGCGGCATTCCGGCGTGGCCCTGGCAAAGGCCCGGCTTTCGATCACCTGATAGGGCCGCGCGCCGCCGGTGCAGAACACGCCGTTCGGCAGCATGCCGAAATTGCCGCCGCCGCCCGCCGTCACCAGATCGTGCTGGCTGACGCCGTCGCTGACGTAAAGCCCGACCGGGGTGAAATCGGGGTGATACATGCCGGCATTCATGGCAAAGCCCAGGATCTCGCCCTCGGCCAGCGTGTTTCGCACGGCGGTGAAATCGCCCAGGACCCGGCCGTCCGGGCCGTTCAGCCACAGCCGCAGCCCCGGCTCTTGCCCGGCCTCCAGCGTGCAGATCACATAGCCTTACCCGTCGAAGTCGCGCTTTTCGCAGATCCCGGCCATGGCGGGCAGGGTCATGGCGATCAGCGCGCCGATGGCCAGGCCCAGCCGGCGCTTGAGATCAATCCTCATCGTCTTCCGGATGCGATTCGACGTCGCGGCGCACCCGGTCCTCGGACAAGAGCCGGCGGGTGTCGTCCATGCGGTCGAAGGTCTCGTCGAGGACGAAGCGCAGTTGCGGCGCGTATTTCAGCGTCATCGCCTTGGCGACCAGGTGGCGCAGCTCGCCCGCATTGCGGCGCAGGGCGGCCAGCGCCTCCTCGGCGTCGTGCCCGCCCAAGGGCAGCACATAGGCGGTCGCGACCTTCAGGTCGGGCGAGGTCCGCACCTCTCCGACCGTGATCGAATGCCGGTTCAGGTCGGGATCGTGGACGTCCCCGCGCAGCAGGACGTCGGAAAGCGTGCGGCGGATCAGCTCGCCCACGCGAAGCTGGCGCTGCGAGGGGCCGGTGCCGGAATGAAAGCGGTTCTGTGCCATGCGCGCAGATGTAGGGGGTCGCGGGCCGCGCCGCAACGGGATAGACATGCCGGAAACGGGGGATCGAGCATGGAAAAACCGGGAATCGTCATCACGGGCGCGTCGGGCCGCATGGGGCAGATGCTGGTGCGCACCGTTCTTGCATCGGATCAGGCCCGCCTTGTCGGCGCCATCGAGCGTCAGGGCAACCCCTGGGTCGGCCGCGACCTGGGCGAGGCGATGGGCGGCGCGGCGCTGGGAATCACCGTCACCGACGATCCGGTCGAGGCCATCGCCAGGGCGCAGGCGGTGATCGACTTCACCGCCCCGGCGGCGACGGTGGCCTTCGCCGAACTGACCGCCCAGGCCCGCGCCGTGCATGTGATCGGCACCACCGGCTTCGAGCCCGCCCATCTGGACAGGCTGAAGGCCGCCGCCCGCCACGCGCCGATCATCCGCGCCGGCAACATGAGCCTGGGCGTGAACCTGCTGGTCGGGCTGACCCGCAAGGTCGCCGCCGCCCTGGGCGAGGATTGGGACGTCGAGGTGGTCGAGGCGCATCACAACCGCAAGGTCGATGCGCCCTCGGGCACCGCGCTGATGCTGGGCGAGGCCGCCGCCGCGGGACGCGGCCACGGCCTGGACGAGCTGCGCACCCCGGCGCGCGAGGGCATCACCGGCGCCCGCGCGCCCGGCTCGATCGGGTTCAGCGCCATCCGCGGCGGCGACATCGTGGGCGAGCATGACGTGATCTTCGCCACCGCGGGCGAGCGGGTGGTGCTGCGCCATGTCGCCACCGACCGCGCCATCTTTGCCCGCGGGGCGCTGCGGGCGGCGCTGTGGGGCCAGGACAAGGGGCCGGGCGAATACGACATGGCCGACGTTCTGGGGCTTTGACAGGGCCGCGTCCCGCATTAGGGTCACGCCATGACCCTGCTTGCGACGCTTGACGATGCCGATGCCGATCTGACCGCCTGCCTGGCGCGGGTGATGGCGGCTGTCCTGAAACCCGGCGACGTGGTGGCGCTGCAAGGGCCGGTCGGCGCCGGCAAGACGCATTTCGCCCGCGCCTTCATCCGCGCCCGCCAGGGCGAGGCGGCCGAGGAGGTGCCCAGCCCCACCTTCACCCTGGTCCAGACCTATGCCGACCCGCTGGGGACCGAGATCTGGCATGCCGATCTTTACCGCCTGACCCATCCCGAGGAACTGGCCGAGCTTGGCCTCGACGAGGCCATGCGCGAGGCCGTCGTGCTGGTCGAATGGCCCGAACATGGCAGCCCGCTGGAGGGCGCGCTGACCGTGGGGCTGGAGCCTTTGGCGGACGCCCCCGACCTGCGCCGCATCACCTTGGCCGGCTCCGAGCCGCATTGGGGCATCATGACCCGTCTGCCCGCCATGGCCCGGCTGATCCACCGTGCCGGCTGGGCCGAGGCGCGGCTGATCCCGCTGGCCGGCGACGCCTCGTCGCGGCGCTATTTCCGGCTGGTCGCGCCGGACGGGCGCAGCGCGGTCCTGATGGACGCCTCGCCCGGCGTGACCGCGCCCTATGTCGCCATGACGCAATGGCTGCGGGCGCTGGACCTGCATGCGCCCGAGATCCTGGCCACCGATCAGGCGCAAGGCCTGCTGCTGATCGAGGATCTGGGCGACGACCTGGTCGCCCGGGTGCTGGAAACGCGGCCCGAGCTGGCGCCGCGCATCTATGACCGCATGACCGATCTGCTGGTCCAGCTGCACGGCCATGCGCCGCCGGATTTCGTGCTGCGTCTCGACGGGCCGGAACTGGCGCGTCAGGTCGGGCTGTTCGCCGAATACTATCCCGCCGCCGCCGGGGCGCCCGGCAAGGGCGCCGAGGTTGCGGCGGTGATCAAGCGGCTGCATGCCGAACTGGCCGCCGACATGCCGCCGGTGCTGGGCCTGCGCGATTTCCATGCCGAGAACCTGGTCTGGCGCGCGGATGCGCCGCTGGGTCTGCTGGATTTCCAGGACGCCGTGGCGGTGCATCCGGCCTATGATCTGGTCTCGGCGCTGCAGGATGCCCGCCGCGACGTCGCGCCCGAGATCGAGGCGACGCAGATCGCCCGCTATGTCGCCGCGACCGGGGTGGACGAGGCGCGGTTCCGCGCCGCCTATGCGCTTTTGGGCGCGCAGCGCAACCTGCGCATCATGGGCATCTTCACCCGGCTGGCGCAGCGCGAGGGCAAGCGGCGCTATCTGGCGATGATGCCGCGCGTCTGGGCGGCGATCCGGCGCGACCTGGCGCATCCGGCCCTGGCGCCGCTGGCTGCCGCGCTGGAAGGCATCCCGGCCCCGACGCCCGAGGTGATCGAGGGCATCGCCGGATGAGCCTGCCGCTGATGATCTTCGCCGCGGGCAAGGGCACCCGCATGGCGCCGCTGACCGATACGGTGCCGAAACCGCTGATCCCGGTCGGCGGCCAGACCCTTCTGGACCGGGCGCTGGCCCTGGGGCGGCAAGCGGGCGTCGGGCCGGTGGCGGTGAACATCCACCACCTGGGCGGCCAGATCCGTGATCACATTTCCGGGCGGGACATCGCCGTCTCGGACGAATCCGACCTGCTGCTCGAGACCGGGGGCGGCTTGCGCAAGGCGCTGCCGCTGCTGGGCCCCGGCCCGGTGATCACGATGAACCCGGATGTGGTCTGGAGCGGCCCGAACCCGGTCCGCGCCCTGCTGGACGGCTGGCACGAGGAAATGGATGCGCTGTTGATGCTGGTGCCGCTGGAGCGGACGCATGGCCGGCAAGGCGGCGGCGATTTCAGCCTTGACCCCGCCGGCCGGCTGATCCGCAAGGGCGATCTGGTCTATGGCGGCGTGCAGATCATCCGTCCCGACCGGCTGGCCGGGATTCCCGATCCGGTGTTCTCGCTGAACCGGCTTTGGGATCTGATGATTGCCGAGGGCCGCGCCTACGGGCTGGTCCATCCCGGCGAATGGTGCGATGTCGGCCGCCCCGACTGCATCCCGCTGGCCGAGGCGCTGCTGGATGCCTGACTGGCGGAACGGCATCTTCGCCCTGCCCTGCGGCGCCGATTTCCCCGGCGCCTTCGCCGACGGGCTGATCCGGCGCATGGGCCATCGCCCGCCGCAGGACATGGCGCGGGTCACGGTCTATGCCAATTCCGGCCAGTCGCTGATGGCCCTGCGCCAGGCCTTCATCGGGCGCGGGCCGCTGCTTTTGCCGCGGTTGCGGCTGATCGCCGATCTGGGTGGCGGCGCGGCCACGCCGCCGCTGGCGCGGCGGCTGGAGCTGGGCCGGCTGATCGACGCGGCGCTGCGCGCCGATCCCGATCTGGCGCAGGGGCAATCGGTGCCGGAACTGGCCGCCTCGCTGGCGGCGCTGATGGCCGAGATGCAGCTGGAAGGGCTGGACGCGCAGGCGCTGGACCGCATCGACGCCAGCGAACACGCCCAGCATTGGGGCCGGGCGCTGGCCTTCCTGAAGATCGCCGCCGGCTATTACCTGTCCGACCCACCGCAGGACCGCGAGGCCCGGCAGCGCGCCGCGGCCCAGGCGCTGGCCGCGGCCTGGGCGCGGGGCGAGGATCTGCCGCAGGGCCCGGTGGTCGTCGCCGGCTCGACCGGCTCGCATGGTGCGACGCGGGATTTCATGCGCGCGGTCGCCCGGTTGCCGATGGGCGCGGTGGTGCTGCCGGGTTTCGATGCCGACCTGCCGCAGGCGGTCTGGGACGGGCTCGACCTCCGCGCCGAGGATCACCCGCAGGCGCGCTATGCGCCGCTGGCGGCCGAGTTCGGCCCGCCCGGCGAATGGCTGGCGGGCACCGCCCCCGACCCGGCGCGCAACCGGCTGATCTCGTTGGCGCTGCGCCCGGCACCCGTCACCGACCAATGGATCGAGGAAGGTCCGCGCCTTGGCCCGCTGATTCCCGCCACCGAGCGGCTGACCCTGATCGAGGCCGAACAGCCCGGCGAGGAGGCCGAGGCCGTGGCGCTGGTGATCCGCGAGGCGGTGCAGCGTGACAGCCCGGTCACCCTGATCGCCGCCGACCGGATGCTGACCCGCCGGGTGCAATCGGCGCTGGATCGCTGGGGCATCATCCCCGACGATTCCGCCGGCCAGCCCCTGCCGCTGACCGCGCCCGGCCTGTTCCTGCGCCATGTCGCCGACCTTTTCGGGGCCGAGATGATGCTGGACGCGCTTCTGGTGCTGCTGAAGCACCCGGTCGCGGCGACCGGCCTTGGCCCGGATTACCGGCGCGAGCACAACCGCCACACCCGCGACCTTGAACTGCACCTGCGCCGCAACGGCCCGGCCTTTCCCGACGGCGCGGCGCTGCGGGCCTGGGCCGAGCGGGGCGACGCCTCCAGCAAGCCCTGGGCGCTGTGGCTGGCAGCGCTTCTGGACCGCATCGTGCCCTTGGCCCAGGATCGGGCGCCGCGCGCCTTGGCGGATCGGCTGCGCGATCTGCGCGCCCTGGCCGGGGATCTGGCCGCCGGGCCCGGCGGCGATGCCGATGCCTCGGAGCTCTGGGCCAAGGCTTCGGGCGGGCTGGCGCGTGCGGTGCTGGATCATCTGGACGCCCATGCGCATCTGGGCCACGCCCTGCGCCCGGCCGAGTTCTGCGACCTGCTGCAGGACGAATTGCAGGGACAGGCGGTGCGTCAGGACGTGGCCGCGCATCCGCTGGTCCGCTTCCGCGGCCCGCGCGAGGCGCGCACCGAGGCGGTGGGGAACGATGCCGGGCTGGTGATCCTGTCCGGGCTGAACGAGGGCGGCTGGCCGCAGGCGCTGCCGCCCGATCCGTGGCTGTCGCGGCCGATGCGGCTGGCCGCCGGGCTGACCCTGCCCGAGCGCCGGGTGGGCCTGTCCGCGCATGATTTCCAGCAGGCGGTCGGCGCGGCGCAGGTGGTGCTGACCCGCGCCCGCCGCGATGCCGAGGCCGAGACCATCCCCTCGCGCTGGCTGAACCGGCTGGTGAACCTGCTGGGCGGCCTGCCCGGGCAGCAGGGGCCGCAGGCGCTGGCCGAGATGCGCCGGCGTGGCCGCCAGTGGCTGGACCTGGCCGCGTTGCAGGCCCGGCCGCGGACGCGGCTGGCGCCGGCGCCGCGCCCCTCGCCCATCCCGCCGCCGCCGGCGCTGCGCGAGATGTCGGTGACCGAGGTCAGGACGCTGATCCGCGACCCCTATGCCGTCTATGCCCGCCGCGTGCTGGGCCTGCGCGCGCTGGACCCGCTGCGGCCCGAACCCGACGCGGCCGAGCGCGGCAATGTCCTGCATCACATCATGGACCGCTTCCTGCGCGGCCTTCCCGATCTGCCCGAGACGCCGGCGGCGATGAAGGCGCGGCTGCTGGGCATTGCCGACGCGGTGCTGGAAGCCGAGGTACCCTGGCCCTCGGCCCGGCTGTTCTGGCGGGCGCGCATCGCCGGCATCGCCGACCGGCTGATGGCGGACGAGGCCGAAAGGCTGGGGCGCGGCACGCCCACCGTGGTCGAGGAATATGGCGAACAGGGCATCCCCGGCCTGGATTTCCGGCTGATCGCCCGCCCCGACCGGCTGGACCGGCTGGATGACGGCCGGGTGCATGTCTATGACTACAAATCCGGCAAGCCGCCGACCGACAACCAGATCGCGCATTTCGACAAGCAATTGCCGCTGGAGGCCGCCATGGTCCGGCACGGCGCCTTCAAGGCGTTGGGACCGGCCGAGGTCGAGGGCATCAGCTATATCCAGCTTGGCGGCGAGGGGAAAACCGAGGGCCGCGAGTTCTCGGCCGGCTTCGCCGAGGAAACCTGGGCCGGCTTCGTCAGCCTGATCCGCCGCTATCTGGCCGGCGAGCGCGGCTTTACCGCCCGGCTGGCGATGGAGCGCAGCGACCATGCCAGCGATTACGACCACCTGTCGCGGCATGGCGAATGGGACACGACCGAGGTCGCGGCCCCGCAGAGGTTCGGCGATGATGGATGAGGCGACGCTGGCGCAGGTGCGGGCGGCGGACCCGCACCGCTCGACCTGGCTGACGGCCAATGCCGGCTCGGGCAAGACGCGGGTGCTGACCGACCGGGTGGCGCGGCTGCTTTTGGCCGGCACCGCGCCCGAGCGCATCCTGTGCCTGACCTATACCAAGGCCGCGGCGACCGAGATGCAGAACCGCCTGCTGGCGCGGCTGGGCCAATGGGCCATGCTGCCCGAGCCGGCGCTGCGCGCCGAGCTGGCCCGGCTGGGCGAGGCCGGCGCCCCCGACCTGCCCGCCGCGCGCCGGCTGTTCGCCCGCGCCATCGAGACGCCGGGCGGTCTCAAGGTCCAGACCATCCACAGCTTCTGTGCCGGCGTGCTGCGCCGCTTTCCGATCGAGGCCGGGGTGCCGCATGGTTTCACCGAGCTTGACGACCGCAGCGCCGCGCTGATCCGGGCCGAGATCATCGAGGACATGGCCCGCGAGCGCGCGCCGGCGCTGGAGGATCTGCTGGCGCTGCATTCCGGCGAAAGGCTCGACGCTTTCCTGGCCGGTCTGCGGGGGTTCGAGGCCCCGGCGGACCGCGACGCGCTCTGGACCGCCTGCGGGCTGGCGCCGGGCGAGGACATGCAGGCGCTGCTGGCCGCCTGTTTCGGCGACGGCGCCATGGTCATTCCGGCGCTGATCCCGCATCTGCTGAAGGGCGGCGCGACCGACCAGAAGGCGGCGGCGAAGCTGGCGCCCGGCAATTGGGCACAGCCGGGCCTGGCGGAGCTGGCGATCCTGGAATCGGTGCTGCTGACCGGGGCGGGCGCCAAGGCGCCGTTCACCGCGAAATACGACGGCTTCCCGACCAAGGCGCTGCGCAGCGGTCCCTGCGCCGCGCTGCTGGACGACCTGGCGATCCTGATGGAGCGGGTGGAAGCCGCCCGCCCGCGCCGCATCGCGCTGGCCCATGCCGAGCGCACGCTGGCGCTGCACCGCTTCGGCCATGCCTTCCTGACCCGCTACCGGGCGCAGAAGGCGACGCATGGCCATCTGGATTTCGACGACCTGATCGACCGCACCGCGCGGCTGCTGTCGGAAAGCAGCATGGCGCAATGGGTGCTGTTCCGGCTCGATGGCGGCATCGACCATATCCTGGTCGACGAGGCGCAGGACACCAGCCCGGCGCAATGGCAGGTGATCGAGCGGCTGACGGATGAATTCACCTCGGGGCAGGGCGCGCGCGACCAGACGCGCAGCCTGTTCGTGGTGGGCGACCCGAAACAGTCGATCTATTCCTTCCAGGGCGCCGACATCGCGGTGTTCGAGGCGCGGCGGATGGGCTTCGCCCAGGCCTTCCAGGCGGTGCAGAACCCCATGCAGGTGCTGGAGTTGCGGCATTCCTTCCGCAGCTCGACCGCGATCCTGTCGCTGGTCGATCAGGTCTTTGCCGGCGATGCGGCGCGCGGTCTCGGCGATCCGCCGCAGCACCGCGCCTTTCGCACCGCGATGCCGGGCCGGGTGGACCTGTGGCCGCCGGTCCCGAAGCCCGAAAAGCCCGAGCCGGGCGACTGGACCGATCCGGTGGACCAGCCGGCCGAGAACTCGGAAACCGTGCAGCTGGCCCGTGCCGTCGCCGATGCCATCGGCAAGATGCTGGGCCAGCCGATCTTCGACGCCAAGACCGGGCAGTTGCGCCGGATCCGCGCCGGCGATGTGCTGATCCTGGTGCAGCGCCGCTCGGACCTGTTTGCCGAGATCATCGCGGCGCTGAAGGCGGCGAACCTGCCGGTCGCCGGCGCCGACCGGCTGAAGCTGGCCGGAGAGATGGCGGTGCAGGACATCCGCGCCCTCTTGTCGGTGCTGGCCACGCCCGAGGACGACCTGTCGCTGGCCGCCTGCCTGCGCTCGCCGCTGTTCGGGCTGACCGAGGAGGAGCTTTACCGCCTCGCCGCCGGGCGCAAGCGCGGCGAATACCTGTGGCGGCGGTTGCGCGAATCGCCGCATCGCCATGCGGTCGAGCTGCTGGCTGACCTGATGGGCCAGACCGGTTTCATGCGCCCCTATGACCTGATCCAGCGGCTGCTGATCCGCCACGGCGGCCGGGCGCGGCTGATCGCCCGGCTGGGCCCCGAGGCGCAGGACGGCATCGACGAGCTGTTGTCGCAGGCGCTGGCCTATGAAAGCTCGGAAACGCCGTCGCTGACCGGCTTCCTGGTCTGGCTGACCGGCGACGATGTCGAGGTGCGCCGCCAGCCCGGCTCGGCCGGCGATGGCGAGGGGCTGATCCGGGTGATGACCGTGCATGGCTCGAAGGGCCTGGAAAGCCCTATCGTCGTGATGCCCGACTGCGCCGAGCGCCGCCCCCCGCGCGAGGCGCCGGTGCTGCCCGGCCCGGACGGGCTGTCCCTGTGGCGCGGCAGGAAGGGCGACCGGCCCGACCCGGTCGAGGAACTGGCCGCCCTGCAGACCCAGCGGCAGTTGCAGGAACGCAAGCGGCTGCTCTATGTCGGCCTGACCCGCGCCGAAAGCTGGCTGATCGTCGCCGCCGCCGGCAAGACCGGCGCGGCCGAGGACAGCTGGCACGCCATGGTCGAGGCCGGCATGGGCCGCACCAACCTGACCGAGATGCGGCTGCCCGCGCCCTGGGGCGGCGAGATCCGGCGGCTGTCCTTTGGCGACTGGCCCGAGGACGCGCCGCAGCCGGTGCTGTCGGAAAAGCCCGCGCTGGCCGAACCGGACTGGCTGCGCGCCCCGCTGCCGCCGGCGCCCGCGAAGGTCCGGCCCGTCGCCGCGACGGCACTGGGCGGCGCCAAGGTGATCGGCATGCCCGGTGCGGGCGATGCGGCGGCGGCGATGCTGTTCGGCACCCGGCTGCACCTGCTCTTGGAGCATCTGCCGGGGCGCGACCCGGCCGGCTGGCCCGAACTGGCCCGCGACGTGCTGGCCGATGCCGAGGGCGGCCTGCCCGGTCCCGAGGCGCTGGCGGCGCTGCTGGCCGAGGCCGCCGCGGTGATCGCGGCGCCGGACCTGGCGCCGGTCTTTGCGCTTTCGGACGCGGCCGAGGTGCTGGCCGAGGTGGCGCTGGCCGCGCCGGTCCCGGGCATCGGCATCCTGACCGGCGCCGTGGACCGGCTGGTGGTCGAGCCGGACCGGATCCTGGCGGTGGACTACAAGTCGAACCGCGAGCTGCCGGGCACGCCGCAGGCGGTGCCGCCGGGCATCCTGCGGCAGATGGCGGCCTATCGCGCGGCGCTGCGGCAGATCTGGCCGGCCCGGCGGGTCGAGGTGGCGGTGCTGTGGACGGCCTCGCGCAGCCTGATGGCGCTGCCCGACGAGTTGCTGGACCGGGTGATGGTGGGCCTTGACCCCAACCGCCCCGGTGCATAGCTCTTGACCCATACGCCCCGCCGGTGCCCGCCGGCACATCGCAGGAGAGCCCCATGGCCAACACCCAAGCCGTTTCCGACGCCGATTTCGACAGCGAAGTCCGCCAGTCCCCGACCCCAGTCGTGGTGGATTTCTGGGCCGAATGGTGCGGACCCTGCCGCCAGATCGGCCCCTCGCTTGAGGAGCTGGCCGCCGAATACGAAGGCCGCGTCAAGATCGTGAAGGTCAATGTGGACGAGAACCCGGAAAGCCCCGCCGCGCTTGGCGTACGCGGCATCCCGGCGCTGTTCCTGTTCAAGGACGGCCAGGTGGTCTCGAACAAGATCGGCGCCGCGCCCAAGGCGGCGCTGAAAGCGTGGATCGACGACTCGATCTGATTGCGCGTCGGGGCGCGGTTGGTCAGATCGGCCAGCCGCCCCTTCGCAGGGCCGCAAGGATGCGGCCGGGCGCCTCGGGCCGGGTGGTGTTGATGGCCTGTTCCTGAAGGAACCACCACAGGTAGCGCGCGAAATCCGGGGCATGGCTTTCGGCGCGGGCCAGCGCCGCCTCGGCGCCCAGTTCGGCCACGTTCAGCCCGATATGGTGGAAGTCGATCTGCCCGAACAGCACCGCCGGCTTGCCCAGCAGGTAGCCGTCGAAGGCCACGGCGCTGTTCTGCGTGGCGACGAAGGCGCAGTCGCGCAAAAGCCGCATCGTGTCGCCGCCGATCCGCAGCTTCGGGTGGCGCGCCGTCAGCCGGGCCAGGGCGGCGTGGTCGGCATCGTCATATTTCTCTTTCGGATGCAGCGTGGCGACCACCGGCCGGCCGGTGGCGGCGACCGCCTTCAGCATGGCGACCGGGCTCATGGTCTGGAAGGAGCGGCAGCGGCGGATATGGCCCTGCAGCGGCACCAGCACCGTGTCGCCCCGCCCGGGTTCCGGGCCGGGCAGCACCCGGGCGCGCAGCCTGGCGGCGAAGTCGCGGGCCGGAGCGGCATCCACCGCGGCGGGGTCGAAGCGGTTCAGGGCGACGGCGAAGCGCCAGCGCTGCTGGGTGTCCTCGATGCGCCAGAACGGGTAATGATAGGCGCGGCGGAAGGTCAGCGCCCGGCCATGCGTGGGCGCCTGCATGTGAAACAGCGCATAGCCGGGCAGCCCGGGCGCGGCGGCGCGGGCCGCGGGCCCGGCTTCCTGCCATTCCACCCGCCAGCCCCGGCCCTCGACCGCGGACCTCAGCAGGTTCAGGAAGTTGACGCCGCCGGTCCGCGCGGTGCGCAGCAGCGGCGGCTCCAGATAGATGCGCAGGATCGGGGCATGGCTCATGCCGGCAGGCTAGCCGGGCCGGCCGGGTTGCGAAAGGCCGGGTCGCGAAGGGTCGGGTTGCGAAACAGGGATCCGGCCCATATCTGACGGGCCAGAGGAAAGCGGAGAGAACCATGTCCGAAGAGAGATTTCCCGGCTGGCACGGCACCACGATCCTGGCGGTACGGCGCGGCGGCCGCGTCGTCGTCGCCGGGGACGGCCAGGTCAGCGTCGGCCAGACGGTGATGAAGGGCACGGCGCGCAAGGTGCGCCGGCTGAGCCCCGGCGGGCATGACGTGGTGGTGGGCTTCGCCGGTTCGACCGCCGATGCCTTCACCCTGCTGGAGCGGCTGGAAAAGAAGCTCGAGGCGGCCCCCGGCCAACTGGCCCGGGCCTGCGTCGAGCTGGCCAAGGACTGGCGCATGGACAAGTATCTGCGCAATCTCGAGGCGATGCTGATCGTGACCGACGGGCGCGAGATCTTCGTGGTGACCGGCGCCGGCGACGTGCTGGAGCCCGAGCATGACGTGGCCGCCATCGGCTCGGGCGGGAATTTCGCCTTGGCCGCGGCGCGCGGGCTGATGGAAAGCGACCTGGATGCCGAGGCGGTGGCACGCAAGGCCATGGCGATCGCGGCGGATATCTGCGTCTACACCAACGGCAACCTGACCGTTGAAGCCATGGGGTGACGGGGCCCCTGCCCCTCGCCGCACCCGTCCCTCGGCGGGGCATGGGCGGCGTTCTCCGGAACATTTGGGCAAGAACCAAGGCTGCGGCCAGTGCCCGCGACAGAAAGGCAGAACATGAGTGACCTGACCCCGCGCGAAATCGTGTCCGAGCTGGATCGTTTCATCATCGGGCAGAAGGAGGCGAAGCGCGCCGTGGCCGTGGCGCTGCGCAACCGCTGGCGGCGCCGGCAGCTCGGCGACGACCTGCGCGACGAAGTCTATCCCAAGAACATCCTGATGATCGGCCCGACCGGCGTCGGCAAGACCGAGATCAGCCGCCGGCTGGCCAAGCTGGCCCGCGCCCCCTTCCTGAAGGTCGAGGCGACCAAGTTCACCGAGGTCGGCTATGTCGGCCGCGATGTCGAACAGATCATCCGCGACCTGGCCGATGCCGCCGTCATCGAGACCCGCGAGCGCATGCGCGAGGAGGTCAAGGCCCGCGCCCATAAATCCGCCGAGGAGCGGGTCGTCGCCGCCCTGGCCGGCGAGGGCGCGCGCGAACAGACCCGCGAGATGTTCCGCGACAAGCTCAAGCGCGGCGAGCTGGACGACACGGTGATCGAGCTGGAGGTGCAGGACAATTCCAATCCGCTGGGCATGATGGAGATTCCCGGCCAGCCCGGCGCCATCGGCGGCATGATGGACCTGTCGGGGCTGATGAAGGCCTTTGGCGGCCGCCGGGTGCGGCGCAAGGTCAGCGTCGCGGAAAGCTATGAGCTGCTGATCGCCGAGGAGGCCGACAAGCTTCTGGACGACGAGGCCGTCAAGACCGCCGCGCTGGAGGCGGTGCAGGAAAGCGGCATCGTCTTCATCGACGAGATCGACAAGGTGGCCGCCCGCACCGATGCCCGCGGCGGCGATGTCTCGCGCGAGGGGGTGCAGCGCGACCTGCTGCCGCTGATCGAGGGCACCACCGTCGGCACCAAATACGGCCCGGTCAAGACCGATCATATCCTGTTCATCGCCTCGGGCGCGTTCCATATCGCCAAGCCCTCGGACCTGCTGCCCGAGCTGCAGGGCCGGCTGCCGATCCGCGTCGAGCTGCGCGCCCTGACCGAGGAGGATTTCGTCCGCATCCTGACCGAGACCGACAATGCCCTGACCCGGCAATATACCGCGCTGATGGCGACCGAGGGGGTCGTGGTCGAGTTCACCGAGGACGGCATCCGCGCCCTGGCCCGCATCGCCGCCGAGGTGAACGGCTCGGTCGAGAATATCGGCGCGCGGCGGCTTTATACCGTCATCGAGCGGGTGTTCGAGGAGCTGTCCTTCAGCGCCCCCGACCGCTCGGGCGAGGAGGTGGTGGTGGATGCGGCTTTCGTCGAAAAGCACCTGGGCGACCTGTCGCGTTCGGCCGATCTGTCGCGCTACGTGCTCTAGGGAACCGCGGGGCCCCTCCGCCCGTTGTGCCGGCAGGCAAACGGACGGGGGAGCCCATGAATTATATCTTTGGAATCATCATTTTCGCGCTTGATGTCTGGGCCATCGCCTCGATCATCAACACCAATGAAAGCACGACCACCAAGCTGATCTGGATCGCGCTGGTGGCGATCCTGCCGGTGGTCGGGCTGATCATCTGGTGGTTCGCGGGGCCCAAGGCGACTTACGGCTGAGGGCTTTTCCGCCGCCGCGCGCGATGGCATGGTCCCGCTGACCAGAACGGGACGCGGGACATGCCGGGGCGGATCTTTCTTTCGCTGTTTCTGCTGCTGGCGGCCTGCGCGCCGCGCGGCGAGATCACCCTTGCCCCCGAGGCGGCGCGCGCCGGCCATGTCGAGCGCATCTATGTCGCCACCAACCGCACCCCCGGCGGCAGTCGGCAGGAAGGGGTGAGCTTCGGCCGCGTCGATGTCTCGGTGCCGCCCGAACGGCGGCCCGGCTCGATCACCTATCCCCGCAAGGGTGCCTCGCCCGATCCGCAGCGGGATTTCCTGGTTTCGGATTATGCCCGCTTTGCCCGGCCCGAGGATTTCCGCGCCGATCTGCGCCGCGCCGTCGCCGCCCGCCCGCCGGGCGATCGCGATGTGGTGCTGTTCGTGCATGGCTACAACAACACCTTCGCCGAGGGTCTCTATCGCTTTGCCCAGATCGAGCGCGACCTGAGCCTGCCCGGCGTGCCGCTGCATTTCTCGTGGCCGTCGCGCGGGCAGCCGCTGGCCTATGCGGCGGATCGCGACAGCGTGCTCTATTCCCGCGACGGGCTGAAACGCAGCATCGAGATCGCCACCGAGGCGGGCGGCGGCAAGGCGATCCTGGTCGCGCATTCCATGGGCGCGCTGCTGCTGATGGAAAGCCTGCGCCAGATGGCCATCGCCGGCGACCGGCGCACGCTGGACCGGATCGGCGCGGTGCTGCTGCTGTCGCCCGATATCGACGTCGGCGTGTTTCGCAGTCAGGTCCGGGCCATCGGCAGGTTGCCGCAGCCCTTCGTCATCTTCACCTCGGGGCGGGACCGGGCGTTGAGCCTGTCGGCGCTGATCTCGGCCGAGCCGGTGCGGCTGGGCAGCCTGACCGATGCCGGGCCGGTGGCGGACCTGCCGGTGACGCTGGTCGATGTCGGCGCCTTCAGCAACGGCACCGGGCATTTCAACGTCGCGACCTCGCCGGCGCTGCTGCGCATCCTGTCGCAGGCGCAGGAGCTGAACAGCGTGTTTTCCTCGGATGTGGGCGGCGGGGTCGGGCCGCTGACCCGCGCGGCGCTGCATGCCGAGCGCGCGGCGCAGATCGTGATCTCGCCGGCCTTCTAACGGCGCAGGTAGATGTAATAGGCGCCCTCGCCGCCATGGCGGCGATGCGCCGGGCGGACCTGCAGCACCACGGCATTCAGGGGCGGCATATGCAGCCAATGCGGGACGTTGTGGCGCAGCGCCCCGGGCCGGACCGGCAGCGGCGCGTCCGGCCCACCCTCGCGCCCCTTGCCGGTGATGACCAGAACCAGCCGCCGGCCGTCGGCGCGGGCCTGCAGGAGAAAGCGGGTCAGCACCGGCTGCGCCACGGCCAGCGTCATGCCGTGCAGGTCGATCCGCGCCTCGGGCGCCAGCTTGCCGCGGGTCATCTGGCGATGGGTCTTGTGATCCATGCGCAAGGGTTGGGCATGCAGCGCCTCGCGCGGCGGCGGCGACAGGTCGATGCGGGTCGATCCGGGGCCGCCCGGCTTGGCGCCGATGCGCAGGCCGGCCAACGGCGGCGGCGGCGTGACCTGCGGGGCGGGGACCGGGGTTTTCAGCGGCTTGGGTTCGGGGATCGGTTCGGCCTGCTTGCGGGCCGGATGCATCGGCACTGCGGTCGCGGCGATGCGGGACCACAGGGCCTTGTCCTCGGCCGAGAGTCCCCGCCGGCGCGCCATGGTTCAGGCCGTGGCGACGAGCTGCCAGTTCGGGTCGTCCTGACCCATGCGGCGGGCGAAGGTCCAGGTGTCGCGCTGCTTGCGCGCCGCCTTGGGATCGCCCTCGACCACGTTGCCCTGGGCGTCGCGGGTGGCGACGATCATCTCGCCGACGAAGCGGACCGAAAGCTCGGCCATGCCGGTGGCCGGGGTGAACTCGGCCCCGGCCAGCGCGGTTTCGCGGGTGCCTAGGAACTGCGCCTCGGTGACCAGGCCGCGGGCCTTGCGGTCCTCGATCACCGACTCGAAGGCCTCGGCCACCGGCGGGGCCAGGAAGCCGCGCACCTCGGAAAGGTCGCCGCGCTCGAAGGCCATCAGGATCATCTCATAGGCGGATTTGGCGCCGGACAGGAACGGGCCCACGGCGAAATCGGCCTCGACCCGTTTCATCTCGGCCAGCGCCGCGGCGGTGGGGCTGCCCGGCTCGGCATGGTCGGCGATGTCGCTGTCGCCGGCTTCGGCGGTGCCGTCGATCACGTCGAAGCGGCTGCGTTGCGCCGGTTCCTCGGGGATGCGCGGCGCCTCGAACCCGTCGCGGGTGCCCAGCACCCCGCGCAGGCGCAGGATCAGGAACACGGCGATCGCGCCCAGGACGAGGAGTTGCAGCAGGGGGTTCGACATCGACGGACCTAACGAGCTTTGTAAGGATGGTTTCCAATGCTTATGTAGGGTGAGGGCCGGCCCAAGTCCAGTTTGGCGCCGGAAATAGAACGTGCCAGAGGGGAAGGCTTTATGTGGCTGTTGTTGCCGTTCGTGATCCTGCCGATCGTCGAGATCGCACTGTTCATCCAGGTCGGCGGACTGATCGGCGTGTTGCCGGTGATTGCGCTGGTGCTGGCCTCGGCGGTGGCCGGGGTGACGGTGATGCGCCATCAGGGCGCGCGGGCGGCGCTGGACCTGCAGCGGGCCATGCAGGAATTCCGCGATCCCGGCCGGCCGATGGCGCATGGCGCGCTGGTGATGATCGCCGGTCTGCTGATGGTGGTGCCGGGCCTGTTCACCAGCGCGGTCGGCCTGCTGTTGCTGATCCCCGCGGTGCGGTCGCTGATCCTGCGGCAGATGGCGGCGCGGGTGCGGGTCTCGGGCAGTGGGTTCAGCTATCGCCAGACCCATGGCGCCGAATCCGAATTCGGCGCCGATCCGGCGGGTTTCCGTCCCGGCCGCGGCTGGCGGGATGAAGGTGTGATCGACGGCGAGTATTCGGTCCAGGACGACCCGCCCGCCCCGGTGCGCGAGGGGCTGACCGACCAGAGCGCGCAGAAGGGCCCCGAGGGTGGCCCGCGGCGCGGCGATTCGGGCTGGACCCGGCATTGAGCGTGCGGCGCCGGGGTGCTAGAACCCCGGCAGATCCGAGGAGAACTCAATGAGCGACGAGAACAACAACGGCGTGGCCGCGACCGAGGCCCCGAACGGCGCCCAACAGCCGGTCCGCCTGCAGGTCCTGACGCAATACATCCGCGACCTGTCTTTCGAGAACGCGGTGGCGCAGAAGGGCCTGGGCGCCGGCGAGGTGCAGCCCGAGATCAGCGTCCAGGTCAGCCTGGATGCCCGCAAGCGCCCGGCCGAGCACCAGTACGAGGTGATCAGCAAGTTCCGCGTGCAGTCGACCAACTCCAAGGACAAGTCGCCGATCTTCCTGTGCGAGCTGGATTACGGCGGCATCTTCCATGTCGAGGGCGTGCCCGAGGACCAGCTGCACCCGTTCCTGATGATCGAATGCCCGCGCATGCTGTTCCCCTTCGTGCGCCGCATCGTCTCGGACATGACCCGCGACGGCGGCTTCCCGCCCTTCAACATGGACCCGATCGACTTCGTGGCGCTGTATCGGCAAGAGATCGCCCGCCGCATGCAGGCCGAAAAACCCGCGGACCAGCCGCTGTCCTGACGCGGTCACTTCTGCGTGATGACGGGTTTCGGGCCCGCGGCCGCCATGCCGCGGGCCCTTCGCCTTTCCGATCCGCGGTTGGCGCGGTCCGACCGCGCGGCTAGCCTCGCCGGCACAGAGAGCATGGGGGCGCCATATGGCAAGAGCCGCGAAACGCGCGTGGCAAAGGATG
The DNA here is from genome assembly GCF_030388245.1 of Paracoccus sp. TOH. Lineage (NCBI taxonomy): Bacteria > Pseudomonadati > Pseudomonadota > Alphaproteobacteria > Rhodobacterales > Paracoccaceae > Paracoccus > Paracoccus sp. TOH. The sequence continues at coordinate 839,722 of NZ_CP098360.1, read as the reverse complement.
CTGTCGGGGCGGAGGCTGGATCTTCTGGACCCCACGCCGATGGATATCGAGATCGCCGACATTGCCCATGGCCTGGCCTTCGTCGCGCGCTGGAACGGCCAGACCCGCGGCGACTGGGCCTATACGGTGGCCGAGCATTCGCTGCTGGTGGAACAGATCCATGCCCGCGCCGATCCTGATTGCGAACCGCGTTGGCGTCTGGCGGCCCTGCTGCATGACGCGCCGGAATATGTGATCGGCGACATGATCTCTCCGGTCAAGGCGGCGATCGGCAGCGAATATGGGGAAATGGACGCGCGGCTGGCGGCGGCGATCCACCGCCGTTTCGGATTGCCCGCGCAGCTGCCGGTTGCGGTAAGGCGGGCGATAAAGCGCGCCGACCGGATTTCCGCCTGGCTGGAAGCCATTCAGATTGCCGGATTTTCGCGAGCCGAGGCGGATCGCCTGTTTCCGGCGCCGGAACCGGAATTGCTGCAGGGGCTGGAAATCCGGCTGCGGCCGCCGCTGGAAACCCGCAATGCCTATCTGGCGCGCTTCAACGCGCTAATTGAAGAAATGGATCGCAAATCCTGACGCCGGAAATGCAAGCCCCCGCATCGGGATGCGGGGGCAAGCGATCAGATTTCCAGCTCTTCCAGCTTTTTGCCGGAATCCAGCGCCTCCTGGACCCAGCGCGGTTTGCGGCCGCGGCCGGTCCAGGTCAGCGAGGGATCCTCGGGATTGGCATATTTCGGCGCCACCTTGCCGCGGCCCTGCTTGGCGACCGTCAGATCGGCCAAGTTGAAGCCGAATTCGCGGACGGCGCTTTCGGCTGCGGCCAAAGCCTCGCGTTTGCGGCGATCCTCGAAGGTGGAAATGGCGCGATCAAGCTTGTTGCGCAGATCGCGCAGTTCGCGAAGGGACATCGCGTCCAGGTCGATGGTCATTATGGCTTTCCCTGGGTTTTGGCAGTTATGGCCCCAATATTTGCATTCCAAAACGAAATGCAATCGTTTTTGAGAACCAGATTATTAACGCGGGCTGCGTTTGGCCAAAATCCGCTGGAGGGTGCGGCGATGCATATGCAGGCGGCGCGCCGTTTCGCTGACATTGCGGTCGCATTGCTCATAGACGCGCTGGATATGTTCCCAGCGCACCCGGTCGGCCGACATCGGCGTTTCGGGTGGCGGCGGCAGGGTGTCGCCGCGGGCCAGCAGGGCCCGGGTCACGTCATCCGCATCCGCCGGTTTGGAAAGATAATCCGTCGCGCCCATCTTGACCGCGGCCACCGCCGTGGCGATGGCGCCATATCCGGTCAGCACCACGATGCGGGCATCCGTCCGCGCCTCGCGCAGCGCATCCACCACGTCCAGGCCGTTGCCATCCTCGAGCCGCAGGTCGACCACCGCATAGGCCGGGGCTTTCTCGGCCAGCAGGGCGCGGGCTTCGGCGACCGAGGCGGCGCGGATCACATCGAAGCCGCGTTTTTCCATTGCTCGGGCCAGGCGGTTCAGAAAGACCTCGTCGTCATCGACCAGCAGCAGGCTGGGATCGGGTCCGATCTCGTATTCTTCTGCCATATTTCGCGTGCCCTTGCAGTTTTTCGGTTGATTAGGGGGTTTTGTCCGACGGGTCAAATCCTCGCATTTGACGCAGCGTCGATGAAACAGGCGGAGCGGTCGGCGATCTGTCGCGCGGAATGATCGCGGTCGACAATCTCGGCCGGACCGGCGGCGGCCAGGGCCAGAGAGGTATTGGTCAGGTGATCGGCCGGATGGGTCTTGGCGTCCTGCCGGTCGTTCAGCCGGCAATAATGGCCCCAGGTTTTCGAAACCGCGTCGATTTCCGCCCGGCTGCCGGTCAGGCCGATCATGCGCGGATGTTCGGGGGTATTGCGGCGCGGCGCCGCGGTAATGAAGACCGGCGTGACCTGCATTCCGTTCTCGTCCAGGATCGAAACCGCCCCGGCATTGCGGGCATTGTCCGTCCGGCAGACGCCCGGGCCCGTGCCGAGACCGCCGAGGATCAGCATCCTTCCGTCTTCGCCCATCATCGCGCGCCTTTTCCCTTGGGCGCATTGATCGCCCATCCCGCCATGGGTATCAATGCCAAAGCCCGCCCGAACCCGGAGAACCCGCGTGCCCATCGGCTTCGTGTCCCGCCGCATCGACCTTCTGCCCGGCCAGCCGGGACCCGAGCCGATCCGGCTGCGGACGCTGATCCTGCTGCGCTGGGTGGCGATCGCCGGCCAACTGGCGGCGGTGGGCGCGGCGCTGGCGATCGGGGCGAAATTCCCGCTGGCCGCGGTGCTGGGGGTGATCGGCCTGGCCATCGCGCTGAACCTCGGGCTGTCGCTGCGGCCGGGCCGCCGGATCCCGGCGCGCGAGGCCGCCTGGCAGCTCGGCTTCGACCTGGCGCAGATCGCCGCGCTGCTGGCGCTGACCGGGGCGCTGGAGAATCCCTTTGCCCTGCTGCTGCTGGCGCCGGTCACCGTCGCCGCGACGGCTCTGCCGGGGCGGCACCTGCTGGCGCTGGGGGTGGCGACCTTTGCCATGGTGACGCTGGCCGCGATCTTTGCCCAGCCGCTGACCTTCGTGCCGGGCCGGCTGTCGCTGCAGCATCCGCTGCTGGTCGGGCACTGGTTCGCCATCGTGATCGGCGCGCTGTTCTTTGCGGCCTATGCCCGGCTGGTCGCGGCAGAGGTCAGCGCCACCTCGGACGCGCTGTTCGCCGCCCGCATGGCGCTGGAGCGGGAGCAGAAGCTGCAGCACCTGGGCGGCGTGGTCGCCGCCGCCGCGCATGAGCTGGGCACGCCGCTGGCCACCATCAAGCTGGTCAGCGCCGAGCTGGCCGACGAGCTGTCCGAGGCGCTGCCGGACCGCGAGGATCTGGCCGAGGATGTCGCCCTGCTGCGCCAGTCGGCCGATCGCTGCCGCGACATCCTGAAATCCATGGGCGGGGCCGGGCGCGACGACCTGCTGATCCGCTCGGCGCCGCTGTCCGAAGTGCTGTCCGAGGCGGCGGCGCCGCATCGCGGCCGCGGTGCGCAGATCCTGCTGAAGCCCGGCGCCGAGGATCCCATCGTGCATCGCGACGCCGCTGTGATCCATGGCTTGCGCAACCTGATCCAGAACGCGGTGGATTTCGCGTCCGAGCGCGTGACGGTCGAGACCGGGATGGATCGCCGCGACATCCGGGTGCGGATCAGCGATGACGGGCCGGGCTTTCCGCCCACGCTGCTGCCGCGCATCGGCAGCCCCTTCCTGACCACCCGGCCGCGGGCCGAGGACGGGCGCAGCTACGAAGGCATGGGCCTTGGCCTGTTCATCGCCAAGGCGCTGCTGGAAGGCTCGGGCGCGCGGCTGCGCTTTGGCAACGGCACGCAGGGGGCCGAGGTGACGGTGACCTGGCCGCGCGAGCTGATCGAGACCGAGAATCGCGGCGCGCTGGGGCAGAATCCGGAAATTCGCTCCTGATCCTGCGCGCGTTAACCCCTTTTTAAAACATCGCGCTATAGTTGTATCCTAGTGGTTTGCTCATGGGTTCCTGCGATGGTTGCGCATTTCCTCATCGCCTTTGCCGCCGCGGCGCTGGCCGTGCTGCTGGCGCTGCTGCTGATCCGGCTGGCGGACCGGCGCATGGCGGGACGCGGCGCCGCGCGCGGCCTCGACCTGGGGATCGAGCCGATCATCTTCCTGTTCCGCGACCAGCTGCTTCTGGATGCCACCGGCCCGGCCCGGGCCCTGCTGGCCGCCCTGCCGGGCGAGGGCGACTGGCAAAGGCTGACCTGCTGGCTGGGGATGCGCCTGCCCGAGCTGGGCGCGGTCTTGCCCGACCTGGGCGGCGCCGCGCGGCTGGAGCTGAAGGAGCGGACCGCGGGCAATCCCCTGCGCCTGCTGGCCGAAGATCTGGGCGACGGCACGCTGCGTCTGACCCTGGCCGATCCCTCGGCCGAGAATGCCGGCATTTTGGTCGATTCGCTGTCGCTCGGCGCCATGGAGCAGGAGCTGGAGATCCTGCGCAGCACCATGGACCATTCGCCGATGCTGGCCTGGCGGCAGGACCGGCTGGGGCAGGTGACCTGGGCGAATTCGGCCTATCTGCAACTGGCCGAGGCCAAGGCCGACGGTCAGACGGTCTGGCCGCTGCCGCCGCTGATCGACCTGGCGGCGCGGCCGCCATCCGGCGCCGGCCCGGCAAGGCGCGTGCAGGTCGAACATGACGGGCAAAGCCGCTGGTACGACTGCCATGTCCACGAGATCGCGGAGCAGACCGTCGCCATCGCCCTGCCCGCCGACGCCGCCGTGCGGGCCGAGCGCAGCTTGCGCGAATTCGTGCAGACGCTGACCAAGACCTTTGCCGATCTGCCCATCGGGCTGGCGATCTTCGACCGTGACCGCAATCTGCAACTGTTCAACCCGGCGCTGATCGACCTGACCGGACTCGCCACCGGCTTCCTGACCGCGCGCCCGACTCTGCACGCCTTCCTCGACCGGCTGCGCGAGGCGCGGATGGTGCCCGAGCCCAAGGACTACCGAAGCTGGCGCCACCAGATGAACACGCTGGAGGCCGCGGCCGCCTCGGGTCACCATGTCGAGACCTGGTCGCTGCCCGGCGGCCAGACCTATCGCGTCACCGGCCGGCCGCATCCCGATGGCGCGGTGGCCTTCCTGTTCGAGGACATCACCTCGGAAATCTCGCTGACCCGCAAGTTCCGCGCCGACCTGTCGCTGGGCGCCGAAGTGCTGGATTCGCTCGAGGACGCGGTGGCGGTCTTTGCCGCCAACGGCGATTTGCTGATTTCGAACCGACGCTATGCCGAGCTTTGGCGCGCCGCGGCGCCGGGCACGCTGGACGACCATATCGCCATCTGGCTGGGCGCCTGCGGCCAAAGCCCGGGCCTTGCCCGGTTGCGCGAGGCGCTGATGTCGGCCCTGCCCGACGAGCCGCTGCGCGGCGCCATGGCCGGGCCTTCGGGCGGGTTGCTGTCCTGGGGATTGCGCGGGCTGTCGGGCGGGCGCTTGCTGCTGAGCTTTGCCGCGCCGGTTCCGACCCTGCCGCTTGGGCGCGATGTCCCGGTTGCGGCCGACGCCGCGCCGGCGGCGGCGGACATGCAGCGCGCCATGACCGGATGACGATGCCCCCTTGAACGCCCGCCCCGCCTGCGCTTCCCTGCGCCCGGGCTGAGAAGGGATCGGACATGGCGGCAATCGGACGGCAGGGCCCGGGCATCGACCCCGACAGGCTGGGCGGGCGGAGCGTGCTTTTCGTGATGGCGCTGGATGCGGAATACGGGCCGCAGTTGCGCGCCCGCATCTCGCCGCTGATGACCGGCGTCGGCCCGGTCGAGGCGGCGGTGCAGCTGACCGCGGCCCTGGCGCAGTTGGCGGCGCGCGACGAGTTGCCGGAACTGGTGGTGTCGCTGGGTTCGGCCGGATCGCGGCAGTTGCGGCAACTGGGCGTCTATCAGGTCGCGTCGCTGGAATATCGCGACATGGACGCCTCGGCCCTGGGTTTTGCCCGGGGCGAGACGCCGTTGCTGGGTCTGCCCGCCCGGATCGAGCTGCCGCACCGGATCCCCGGTCTTGCCTCGGCGAGCCTCGCTACGGGCGCCAGCATCGTCAGCGGCGGAGATTACGACACCATCGCCGCCGAGATGGTGGATATGGAAAGCTTCGCGGTGCTGCGCGCCTGCCAGCGCTTCGGCATCCCGCTGATCGGCTTGCGCGGCATATCGGACGGCGCCGAGGATCTGCGGCAATTGTCGGACTGGACGCAATATCTGCATCTGATCGACGAACGCCTGGCCGAGGCGGTGGATCGCTTGGCCGAAGCCCTGCAGCGGGACGAGATCGGGATCTGAGCACGGGGTCGCGACTGTCGGACGACCTCGGCCGTCTTACCTCGGCCGTCTTTGCGGTCCGGGCGGCGGGATCGTCCTGCCGCCCGGTCCTTCATCATCTGCCAAGGGTGTCGCAGCGCCGCTTCCCCGCCGCTGTCCGTTGCGGGCCGGCGGCCGGTCGCGCCTCGTCGACGGCGGCGCTGTCGTCCAGAATGCCGGCCGCGCCCCTGAGCTTCCGGCGCTCTTCGAACACGGCCTGCTTCACGTCGCTTTTGCTGGGCTTGCTGGTCATTGCGAGTCCTCCAAGGGCGCGTCGGTCGCGCACCGCATGACCATAACATGTCGGACCCCGTATTTCACGATAAAAGCAGTCGTGATTTCTGGGAAATTTCCCAGCCGTCAACCGACCGGAAAATATCAGGAATCGTCGCGGCGAAGCAGCGTGATGACCCGGGCGACAAAGCCGATGACCGTCCCCGCCAGCACGGTTCCGACGATCAGGACGATGATCGATTCGCCTTCCAGCCCCTTGCCGCCGCCCATCCGGGCGTAAAGCCAGGCGCAGAACAACAGCAGGCCGGCGCCTCCGGCCAGCAGCGAGCGCAGCCCCGGCATCAGCCGCAGCAGCAGGATCGGCGCCACGAGGCAGGCCAGCAAGCCGAAACCGGCCGCGGCCACGGCTAGAGCATCCGGCCGGGCAGCCAGATCCCCAAGGATTGCAGGGCGATGACCGTGCCGGCGGCAAGGGTCGCGCCGGCAGTCAGTCCGGCCAGAAGCAGCAAGGCAAGGACGGGTGCGTGCGGCATTGCGAGTCCTCCTGTTCTGCCCCGAGCGTCGGGGCGGCTGCCATGTCAACGCAGAAGGCAGAACGCCTCGGCACGAAACCGCCCATCTCGCGGCGGGTCTGGGCCGAATCGCCGTGCCGAAACGGCGCCCGCATCCGCTGTCCGAAACCCGCCTTGCCGGTCGCCCCGCCAGCGGTTTGCACCGCTGGCGCCGGGCATGAGCGGGTTTGATTTGCCTGACCGCCCCCGGCCGATCTAGTCTGGCCGCATGGTGTCGATCGCGCATCTTTCCCGGCCCTACAGCCGCGCCGAGCGGATCAGCGACGGCGTGGTCCATGTCATCGGCGTGGTGCTGGCGCTGGCAGCGGTGCCGGCGCTGATCGCGCTGACCGTGGCTTCGGGCGCCGGGGCGGCGGCGGTGGTCGGCGCCGCGGTCTACGGCACGACGCTGATCCTGATGCTGGCCTTCTCGGCGCTTTACAACATGATCGACAATCCGCGATGGACCGGTCTGCTGCGGCGTCTGGACCATTCGGCGATCTACATGAAGATCGCCGGCACCTACACGCCCTTCACGCTGCTGTCCGGCGGCCAGGCCAGCGGGCTGCTGGCCGGGCTGTGGGCGGCGGCGGCGCTGGGGCTGTCTCTGAAGATCATCGCCCCCGCCCGGCTGAAATGGCTGGCGCTGGCGCTTTACCTGGCGATGGGCTGGGCGGGGCTTTACGCCGGCGGCGCCATGCTGGCCGAGCTGCCCGCCGGGGTGCTGGCGCTGATGCTGACCGGCGGCGGGCTTTACACCGTCGGCGTGCTGTTCTTCCTGCTCGAGCGGTTGCCGTTTCACAACACCATCTGGCATGTCTTCGTGCTGGGCGGCAGCGTGATCTTCTTCATCGCCGTCGCGCTCTGCATTGCCAACTGGCCGGTGGTCTGACGGCGCGAGGCGCTGGATCTTCCCGTCTCTGCCCGGCTAACCTTGCCCGGAAACCTTGCGGGAGCACCGATGTCCAGACAGCTCAATGAACCCGTCGATGCGGCCCTTGTGCCGCGTTTCGCCGGCCATTCGACCTTCATGCGCCTGCCGGCGGCGACCAGCGCCGAGGGGCTGGATGTCGCCATCCTGGGCATTCCCTGGGACGGCGGCACCACCAACCGGGCCGGCGCGCGCCACGGCCCGCGCGAGGTGCGCAACCAGTCCAGCCTGATGCGCCGCGTCCACCACGTCACCGGCATCGCCCCCTATGAGCGGCTGGCGGTCGCCGATCTGGGCGATCTGGCCGTGCAGCCCATCGACCTGATGGCGGCGCTGCAGCAGATCGAGGCCGGCATTGCCGCGATCTGCGCTGCCGGCGCCCTGCCGCTGAGCGTGGGCGGCGATCATCTGACGACGCTGCCGGTGCTGCGCGCGCTTCGCAAGGCCGATCCCGGGCGCGGGCGGCTGGGCCTGGTGCAGTTCGACGCCCATTCCGACACCAATGACCGCTATTTCGGCGACAACCCCTATACCCATGGCACGCCCTTCCGCCGCGCCATCGAGGAGGGGATCCTGGATCCCGCGCGCATGGTGCAGATCGGCATCCGCGGCTCGGTCTACGCGGCCGACGAGCATCAATGGGCGCGGGACCAGGGCGTCCGCATCATCTATATCGAGGAATTCGCCCGCCGCGGTCCCGAGGCGGTGATGGCCGAGGTCCGGACGCTGATCGGCTCCGGGCCCGCCTATGTAAGCTTCGATATCGACGGCATCGACCCGTCGATGGCTCCGGGCACCGGCACGCCCGAGATCGGCGGCTTCACCACCCGCGAGGCGCAGGCCATGCTGCGCGGCCTGGCCGGGCTCGACATCGTCGGCGCCGACGTGGTCGAGGTCTCGCCGCCCTTCGATCTGGGCGGCATGACGGCGCTGGCCGGCGCCACCATGGTGTTCGAGCTGCTCTGCGTCCTGGCCGGCAATGCCGGGGGCCCGCCGGCCTAGACGCCTGCCGGCCGGTTCAGGCGGCCTTGGCCTTGCGGCGCATGGCGCCGAAGACGAAGGCGCCGGCGGCGATGCCGGCCATCGCCCATTTGAAGGGCAGGGCGTCGGCCGTTTCGCTGCGGATCGGCAGGACGGTGACGGTGCCGGGGCGCGATTCGTGACCCGGCTGGCCTGCCGCCCTGGCCTCGGCGATCTGCCGGGGCGAGACCACCCATTCGGCGCCGCGCATCTTGTCATAGGTCATGAAGCCGAAGCCGACGGCCAGCGCCGCCACGGCCGGGAAAAGCAATCGCTTGATATCAGGCATGATCAAGTCCATCCGTTGAAAACGGGCGGTCTAAAGCCTGGACCCTCTGGGTGCAAGAACCGTGCCGGAACGGCGGCCTGGCCGGCGGATCGGCGGTCCCTTGCCGAACCGTCGCCGGCCTCGCAGTCATGTGTCCGGCCGTGGCTTGTTGGGCCGCGCCGGCGCCGATAACCGGAATAAATCCCCTGGCCAGCCGTAGACCGACGGCAAGCATCGATGAAGGAGAATGTCATGCGCACCCTGTCGCTTCTTCTGGCCGCCCTGGTCGCGGCGGGACCGGCCTGGGCCGAGGATCGCGGCGTGGCGATCGCCAATGCGCGCTACCAGAACGCGCCGGAACTGGCCGATGCCGATGCCGGCCCCGCCTCGGAGGCGATGAAGGCGGCCGGGTTCCGCACCGTGGCCGGTGCCGACCTGACCAGCGCCGACCTGCGCAAGGCCCTGGCCGACCTGTTGCGGCCCGACGAGGCCCCCGGGGCGCGGCTGGTGCTGCTGAACGGCCGCTTCCTGCATGGCGACAGCGACAGCTGGTACATGGGCACCGATGCCGACCAGCCCGACCTGGTGCGCGCCGGCTCGCAGGGCGTGCCGCTGTCGATGGTGCTGGACCTGATGAAACAGGCGCAGCCGGGCGCGGTGCTGCTGCTCGGCTCGGACCGGCAGGGCATGGACCATGCCGCCGGGCTGGAAAACGGCATCGGCCCATTGGCCGCGCCCGAAGGGGTGACGGTGATCTGGGGTCCGCCGGCCGCGACCACGGCGGCGGCGGCGGCGCTGCTGAAGCCCGGCGCCTCGGTCGAAGCGGTGGTCGACGCCGACGACCGGCTGGCCCTGGCCGAGGGCGGCGATGCGCAACTGGTGCTGGTCGCGGCGCGGGCGGATGCCGATACCGCAGCCGATGCTGCCGCAGACCCGTTGGAGGCGGATCGCGACCTGTGGGCCAAGGCCGCGGCCGAAGACACGGCCGAAGCCTATCGCGGCTATCTGGACCGCTATCCCACTGGCCTTTATTCGGCGGCCGCCAAGGCGCGGCTGGAGGCGCTGGGACCGGCGCAGAGCGATCGCGACCTCTGGGCCGAGGCCGCCGCCGCCAATACCGCCGCCGCCTATGAGGATTACCTGGCCCGCTATCCCCGCGGCGAATATGCCGAGGCGGCGCAAAGGCGGCTGGCCGAACTGCGCCCGGCCCCCGCCCCGCAACCCGCCCCCGCCCCTGAACCCGTCCCGCAACCCGGGCCGCCGCGGGCGCCCGAGATCCAGCAGCCGCGCGAGGTGGTGGCGCCGCGCCAGCCTTCGCAGGCCGAACTGACCGAAAGCCGGCTGGGCCTGAGCCGCGGCGACCGGGTGACGATCCAGCGCCGGCTGAACGCGCTTGGCTATTCCACCGGCGGGGCGGACGGCGTGTTCGGTTCGCGCAGCCGTTCGGCGATCCGCGGCTGGCAGCAGCGCAACGGCTATGCGGTGACCGGCTATCTGACCGCGGCGCAGCTTGGCACGCTGCGGGCGCAGGCCGGGGCGGCCACGCCCAGCCGCGACCAGCAGGACCGCGCCTATTGGCAGCAGACCGGGGCCCGCGGCGGGGCCCGCAATCTGCGCGCCTATCTGGATCGCTATCCGAACGGCATCTATGCCCGGACCGCGCGGCAGCGCCTGGCCGCGGCGCTGGACCGGGACATTCCGCGCGATGAGCGCGAGGATCGCGCCTGGAACCGGGCGCGGCAGCTGGATACCGTGCCGTCCTATACGCAATATCTGCAGAACTGGCCGCGCGGCGAACATGCCGAGCAGGCCCGCCAGCGCCGCAACCGGCTGATCAATCAGGGCCAGATGGGCAACGGCGTGATCGGGCTGGACACGATCATCCGCGAACTGGTGAAATGACCGGCAGCCGGGCCCGGCCGCTTCTGCGGTCCGGGGCCGGCCGGGCCGGGGTCCAGAAAACGGGCCTAGAAGCCGTCGAACAGCATCTGGCCTTCCGGCCAGCGCAGGGTGGTGGTCAGGGTGATGGTGCGCTCGGCCCCCGCGGCGATCGGGCCGTTCCAGACCAGCAGGCCGCGCTTGCCGTCGGGGTCGGTCTCGTCCGGGGCGGGATCGGCCGACCAGTCGACGCGCAGATCCTTCTGGGTCGAGACCGGAACCTGGTCGATCACCCGCAGCGGCCATGCCTCGCCGGTCAGATTGCGGATGCGCAGCTCGGCCACCTCCTTGCGTTCCGAGGATGACGAGATCAGCCCGCGATCGCCCTCGACCCGGTCGGGGATGCGGCGCTCCAGCTTGATGCCGGTCAGTGGCCCGAAGCCGAGCTTCATCTCGTCGCCGGCGGCGGTCAGCGTCAGCGCGCCGCGACCGACCATGGCGCCGTCGGCATGGAAGGTCGCGTCCCCCGGCAGGATCACCGCGCCGGTCGAATTCACCGTGTCCGCCACCAGATAGGCGGTGTCGTCGCGGCGCGGCACCGCCTCGGCCACCACCTGGGGGGCCAGCTCGTGCGAATCCAGCGGCAGGCGCAGCGCATCGGCGCCGTCGCGCAGGGTGACGGGCGTCGGATAGTCATAGACCACGGTTTCCCCGACCACCCCGGCCAACGCCGAGCCGGCCACGCCATCGGCCTTGGCCTCGACCGGGGCGGGGGCATAGGCACGCTCGGCGGCATCCATCGCGGCTTCGGCCATCGGCGCGGCCGAGCGGCTGTAGAGCTTCGCCTCATTCTCGCCAAGGCGCGGGAAGCGCGGCTCCAATTCGCTGGGCGCCGCTTGGTCCATCGGCCGGGCGGTGGAAAGCTGCAGGTGCACGCCGGTCCAGTCCTCGCCAGTCTGCTGGCGGACCAGCAAGCCGCGATCCATGCGCAGCCGGCCCTCCTTGCGCTGCAGCGACAGGTCGTAGACCGGCTGCCAGCTGGCCTCGTCGGTCAGGGTGGTGATGCGGATGCGGGCCGGCTGGCCCTGGCCCTGGACGGCGACGACCAGCGCGCCGCGATCCGATTCCGGGCCGCGCAGCGCCTCCAGCCGGGCCTCGGCGCGCGCGATGCGCTCCTCGAGCTCATCGCGGCCTTCGTCGGCGGCCTCGGCTTCGGCCTCGGCGCGGATAGCGGTCTGACGCGCCTCCAGCAATTGCTGGCCGACCGCGGCGGACAGCGTGGCGATGTCGTTGCCGGCCATGCCGTCGGATTCGGCCAGTTTCATCAGGAACTCGATCAGATCCTCGGCCGCCTCGCCGCGGGCCTCGATCTCGGCCTTGCGGCTGTCCCGCTGGGCCAGCTCGGTCCGAAGCCCGCGCAGTTCATCCTCGGCGGCGCGCAGCTCGGGGGACTTGGCCGGCGTCTCGGGCAGGGCGCGTTCCTGCTGAAAGCCCACCGCGCCGATCACCGCCCCCTCGCCCAGGATGCGCAGGCTGGCGGGGTCCACGCCTTCGGGAATGCCGGGGATCACCAGCTCATGCGCACCGGCCGGCAGGTCCAGCGCCGCCTCGCGCGTGACGCCGGCGCCCCAGGGATAGACGGTGACGTCGGTGACGCGAGCGGTCGTCTCGATGCGGTCGGCCAGTGCCGGCCCTGCGAACAGGATGGTGGTGGAAAGCAGCAGATGACGCATCGGACCCCTCGTTCATGACCGCCGACAAGGTCCGCGACGGGGGGCGGAAAAGCAAGAGGGCGCCCGTCCGGGCGCCCCTCACATATCCGTTTGCGATCAACCCTTCTTCAGGCAGCGATTGCCCAGAAGCTCGGCGATCTGCACCGCGTTCAGCGCCGCACCCTTGCGCAGGTTGTCGCTGACGATCCACATGTTCAGGCCGTTCTCCACCGTCACGTCCTGGCGGATGCGGCTGATGAAGGTGGCGAAATCGCCGACGCATTCCACCGGGGTCGAGTAGCCGCCCGGCTCGCGCTTGTCGATGACCAGCACGCCCGGCGCCTCGCGCAGGATGTCGCGGGCCTCGTCCTCGTCCAGGAAATCCTCGAACTCGACGTTCACCGATTCCGAATGGCCGACGAAGACCGGCACCCGCACGCAGGTCGCCGTGACCTTGATCGCCGGATCGACGATCTTCTTGGTCTCGACCACCATCTTCCATTCTTCCTTGGTGTCGCCGCTGTCCAGGAACACGTCGATCTGCGGAATGACGTTGAAGGCGATCTGCTTCTGGAACTTCTTCGGCTCGACCTCCTGACCCGGGACGTAGACGCCCTTGGTCTGGTTCCACAGTTCGTCCATGCCCTCTTTCCCGGCGCCCGAAACCGACTGATAGGTCGAGACGACGACGCGCTTGATCCGCGCCCGGTCATGCAGCGGCTTCAGCGCCACCACCATCTGCGCGGTCGAGCAGTTGGGGTTGGCGATGATCATCTTGTTGCGGTAATCCTCGATCGCGTCGGCGTTCACCTCGGGCACGATCAGCGGGATTTCCGGGTCGTAGCGGTAAAGCGACGAGTTGTCGATCACCACGCAGCCCTGGCTGGCGGCGATCGGCGCATAGGTCTTGGTCGCCTCCGAGCCGATGGCGAACAGCGCCATGTCGTAGCCGGTGAAGTCGAACCCCTCGATATCCTTGCATTTCAGGGTTTTGTCGCCATAGCTGACCTCAGTGCCAATGCTCCGGCGCGAAGCCAGAGCGACAACCTCATCAGCAGGAAACTGGCGCTCGGCCAGGATGTTCAGCATTTCACGGCCCACGTTCCCCGTGGCGCCGGCGACAACGACCTTGTAGCCCATTGGGGTCTCCTTCAACAAAGGACGCCGCGATATAGGGCGTTTCCCCGGAAAGGGAAAGCGAGATTTCGGCGAAACGCCTGATGATATAGCGAAATTTCGGCTTAATGCCGGTGGATCCGGCGATCTGCCAGTTCCAGCTCCTGAACCCAGCGGGATTCCCCTGTAAAATCATGGGGAACCTGTTCGGCGGTTCGCCGACCGGACAGCGACAGCGAGGCGAAGAAATCGAAGCCGTAAAGGTCCAGCCGGGCCATGTCCGAGCGCGTGATCAGGTCGATCATCATCGCGCCGGTGGTGGGCGGGGCGCCCAGCCGGAGCATCAGCGCCCGATAATCGGCCAGCGGGTGCAGGTAGAAGCCGGGACTGGTCGCCGTCCGCCAGTCCAGCCGCTTGCGCTTGGGCGACATCCACAGGATGCGATCCGGGGCGATGCGGGCGCGGTCGGCATCGGGCAGGCGCGTCGCCAGCGCCAGCCAGTCGGTGCGGGTGCCGTGGCTTTCGGCCGCGGGCATCGGCGCGCGGTTGATGCGGATCACCAGGTCGGCCGCGTCGATTTCGGCACCATGCCGGGTCTCGGCCAGTGCCCTGGCATTGCCGATCAGGGCGATGCGCTTGCCGGCCAGCGCGTCGAGGATCGCCGCCTGCGGCATGGACAGTCGTTGCAGCGCGGCATCGTTCCGCAGGGTCCGCGCGATCAGGAAACCCGACCGGGTCACGTCAGCAGCCTGCGATAAACCTCGACGATGGCGCGGGCCTCGGCCTCGATGGCGTGGTTGGCCTCGACATGGGCGCGGGCCGCCTGCCCCGCCGCCCGGCGGCCGGCATCGTCGTCGAGCCAGCGCGCCAGCGCCGCCGCCAGCGCCTCGGCGTCGTCGCGCGCCACCAGGTTGCCGGTTTCGCCGTCGCGGATCAGCGTCTCATAGGCGCCGACGCGGGCGGCGACCACGGGGACGCCGCAGGCCATGGCTTCCAGCGGGGTCAGGCCGAAGCCCTCCCAGCGCGCCGGGGCGGCGAACAGGTCCAGCGCCTGATAGATGCGCACCACCTGCTCCCACGGGATCTCGCCCAGGAAGCGGATGCGGTCCGACAGGCCGGCCGCGGCGATCCGCGCCTGTTGCGCGTCGAAGAAGGCCTGGTTGTCCGGGGTGACGCGGCCGGTGAAGATCAGCTTCGCGCGGGGGCGCTGCGGAAACAGGCGCAGCGCGGCCTCGACCAGCAGGTCCACGCCCTTCTGCGCCCGGATGCGGCCGAAACAGCCGATGACGATGTCGTCCGGCGCAAAGCCCAGCCCCGCCCGCAGCGTCTCGCGGTCGGATGCGGGGTGAAAGACCGACAGGTCCACGCCGTGCAGGATCACCGTCGCCGGCCGCTCCAGGTAGCTGGCGGCTTGGGGCGAGGTGGCGATCAGCGCGTCCTGTTGGCGGATCAGCCAGCGGGTGAACCCCGTATGTTGTCTTTGAGCCGCCGACGTAAACAACATTTTGTATTTGCGCCGCAGGATGCGGCGCAGGATCAGCCCCACCGCCATTTCGGTATTGCGGCGCGCGTGCCAGACCCGCCAGCGGTCGCGTGGCAGGGTCGCGGCGCGGGCCAGCGGGATATGCGGCAGCGCGGGCGGCAGGCCCGGCCCGGTGGCGACGATTCCGATCATGCGCGCCTGCACCGGGATCAGCCGAACCACGGTCGCCGTCACCCCCGACAGGCGGCGTTTCAGGTTCGGCGCGACGACTTCAATATCCGGCATGACGATCCTCGGGGCTGAACAGGTAGAACACCAATCCGATGGCCAGAGGTATCAGGAAGAACAGGAAAATGTAACCATAGGCCTGCGCCGGCGGATGCGCGGCCGAGGTTTGCAGATAGACCGGCCGCGACAGGAATTGCATGATCCCCACGCCCGAGATCGAGACCATGTTCATGAAGGTGATGCCGCGCCCCACCAGATGATGCGGCAGGTAGACCCGGCCATGCGACATGATCAGCGAATAGGAGCTGTCCGAGATGCAGACCATGACCAGCAGCACCGAGGAGAGCCACAGGCTGGCCCCCGGCGCCAGCCACAGCGTCGCCAGCACCGCGCAAAGCAGCAGCGTGTTCGCCACCGAGGTCCGCTTGTCCGAGCCGATGAGCCGCACCACCCGGCCCACCGACAGGTTGGCCGTCACCATCGCCAGCCCCATGCCCAGCGTCACCCAGCCGATGCGATAGTCGCTGGCGCCGAACACCTCGGCCAGATAAGGCCCGGCCCAGAGCCCGCGGATGCAGGCCGAGGCGGCATAGGTCACGCCCATCAGCGGCAGGATGCAGCGCAGCTCGCGCACCGCCAGCAGGTCGCGCAGCCGCGCCGGCGGCAGCTTGCCGGCCGGGCTGGCCGGGTTGCGGACGATGGCGAAGATCGCCAGCGACACCGCCAGGGTGATGAGCGCCAGGCCGCCCAGGGCCTCGCGCCAGCCGGTCTGGTCGATGATCCAGACCAGCGGCGCCGCGCCCAGCATGTTGCCGAGCGAACCGAGCCCGACCACCGCGCCGCCCGCCGCGCTCATCGAAGCGGGCGGCAGGGTGCGGGCGAAGATGAAGAAGCTGCCCATCATCACCGGCGCGCAGCCGATGCCCAGCAGCGCCATGGCGACATGGATGTGCCAGGGCGCCTGGGCCAGCGCGAAAACCAGCGCGCCGCCGGCGCCGCCCACGGCCAGCAGGACCGACACCGCCTCGCGCGGGCCGAAGCGGTCCAGCGCCCAGCCGACCGGCAGCTGCATGGCGGCGAAGGCGATGTACCAGAGCCCCGAGGACAGCGCCAGATCGGCCGGCCCCGCCCCCAGCTCGGCATGCAGCGTCGGCGAAAGCACCGCCAGGAAGGCCCGGTAGAACTGGCTGAGCGCATAGCCCAGCACGAGGGACATCAGTCCCGGCGACATGATCCAGCGCATACTTTTCCCGTCCCCCTTGCGGGCGAAAGCTGCGTCAGGCCGCCGGAAAGTGCAAGCCGGGGTCAGCCCCCGGCCTGCCCGTCACTCGACCTTCAGCGCCGCGTCCCAGGCGGCCAGCGGCGCCTCGCTCCACTCGCCATAGGTGGCGTTGGGGAAGACGATCCAGTCGGCGCCGAAATGCGCGGCGTTCTCGTCCACCGCGGCGCGCTTCGCCTCGGTCGCCGCCTTGTGGAAGGCGCCGTCGAAATCATGCAGCGTGTCGCCCAGCAGCAGCACGATCTGGTGATCCTTGGCCACCACCGCCCGCCGCTCGACCTTCGAGGTGCCGTAAAGCAGCACATGATCGTCCGAGACCTGCGGGAAGCCCAGCTCCTTCAGCGTGGCGATGGTCGCGGCCTTGTTCTCGGGCTCGCCGAAACGGTCCGAGACGTAATAGATCGCCACCCCGGCCTTGTCGGCGAAGTCGAAGAACTCCAGCGCGCCGGGGATGGCGTTCGGCTTGCCGTGCAGCTCCCAGTCGCCCCAGGTGTCCCAGGTGTCGTAGACATGGCATTCCCGCATGTCGCGGACCAGCAGCGGGGTATTGTCGATCGCCGTCTCGTCCAGGTCGGTGACCACGGCCAGTTTCGCGGGGTCCTCGGCCTTGGCGATGGCCGCCTGCAGATTGGCCTTGGCCAGCGCATAGGCCTGCAGTTGCAATGCCCGGACCTCGGCCGATTGCTGCTGGTAGCGCAGGCCCATGGCGAACTCGCGGACCTGGCATTGCGGCATCTGCGCGGCGTCCTGGGCCAGCGCGGCGGTCGCGGTCAGGCCGGGCGCCAGCAGGGCCGATGCGGTCAGGCCCAGCATCAGGCGGCGGGCAAGGCGGTTGTGGAACATGGAATTCTCCCCGTTATGTGCCGGCGCGTTCTGCGCCTGACCGGGAAGGCTAGGGTTTGTTGATTGACCGGTCAAACAAAAACCGGCGGATCAGGCGGCGGCCAGCCGCGAGGGCGCCTCGCGCACCGGCAGGTGGATCAAGGCGCTGAAGGCGCCGACGCCGACGCCCACCCACCAGACCAGCGTGTAGTCGCCGTAGACGTCATACATCTTGCCGCCAAGCCAGACGCCCAGGAACGAGCCGAGCTGGTGGCTCAGGAACACGAAGCCGTAAAGCGTGCCCATGTAGCGCAGCCCGTAGATATAGGCGACCAGGCCCGAGGTCAGCGGCACGGTGGCCAGCCACAGCCCGCCCATGACCAGCGAGAACACGATGACCGTGGTCGGGGTGATCGGCGTCAGGATGAAGGCGGCGGCGGCGATGGTGCGCAGCGTATAGATCCCGGCCAGCAGGTATTTCTTGGTATAGCGCTTGCCCAGCCAGCCGGCGAAGATCGCCCCGGCGATATTCGCCAGCCCGATCAGCGAGATGGCGGCGGCGCCAAGCGCCGAGGTGGTGGTGATGCCGATGCTGGCCAGGGTGCCCATCGGGCTGATCGGCCCGCACATCTCGGTCACCATGGCGGGGAAATGCGCGGTGATGAACGCGAGCTGGTAGCCGCAGGAAAAAAACCCGGCGAAGATCATCAGATAGGAGGGATCGGTGAAGGCCCGCTTCAGCACCGAGCCCAGGCTCTCTTCCAGCTCGCCGCGGCTGGCGGGCTTGCCGCCGCCCAGCATGGGCAGGAAGAACAGGCAGGCCAGCACGATCACCCCGAAGATGACGAACACGCTCTGCCACGGGTAATGCATCAGCAGCACCTCGGCCAGGGGCGCGCCGAAGACCTGCCCGGCCGAGCCGGCGGCGGTGCCGATCCCCAGCGCCAGGCTGCGGTTCTCGTCGCTGGCGGCGCGGCCGATCACCGCCAGGATGACGCCGAAGCCGGTGCCGGCGATGCCGAAGCCGACGATCACCTCCAGAAGCTGCACGGTCAGCGGGTCCGTGGCATAGGCGGTCAGGATCAGCCCGGCGGAATAGAGGAAGGCGCCGATGATCACCGACCAGCGGTCGCCCCAGCGCTCGGCCAGTGCGCCGAAGATCGGCTGGCCGATGCCCCAGGCCAGGTTCTGGATGGCGATGGCCAGGCTGAACTCGGAGCGCGGCCAGCCGAATTCCTGCGCGATGGGGATCTGGAAGACGCCGAAACTGGCGCGCAGGGCGAAATTGATCAGCAGGATGATCGAGCCGCCGACCAGGACGGCGGTGAACAGCGGCGCGCGTGTGCTGGCGGACATGGCTTTTCCTCTCTCCGGCCGGCCATTCCTGCGCCGGGGTGCAGGCGGCGTCAATGGCGCTCATTGCGCGGGGCGCGGCCGGGCGCTAGCCTTGGCCTCGTCAACCGCAAGGGGCTGTCCATGTATCAGGTCATTGGAACTGCACGCAGCCGCGCCATGCGGGTGCTCTGGTTGCTCGAGGAACTGGGCCAGCCTTATGAGCATGTGCCGGTCAACCCGCATAGCGAGCGGGTGACGCCCTTCAACCCGGCGGGCAAGGTGCCGGTGCTGATCGTGGACGGCACGCCGATCACCGATTCCACCGCCATCCTGACCTATCTCGCCGACAAGCACGGGGCGCTGACCCATCCGGCCGGAACGCTGGACCGGGCGCGGCAGGACAGCCTGACGCAATTCGTGCTGGACGAGTTCGACGCCGCCCTGTGGCTGGCGGCGCGCCACAGCTTCGTGCTGCCCGAGGAGATGCGGCTGGCGGCGATCAAGAACACCCTGCGCTGGGAATTCGAGCGCAGCCAGCGCACCCTGGTGCATCGCATGGCCGATGGCGGCTTTCTGATGGGCGAGCACATGACGGTGCCCGACATCATCCTGGCGCATTGCCTGACCTGGGCGCTGACGGCGCGCTTCCCGATCACCGAGCACCGGCTGACCGATTATCTGGACCGCATGCGCGCCCGCCCGGCCTATCTGCGCGCCGCGGCCAGATAGGCGGCGGCGCCCCGGCCGGCCCGGCGCCCGGTGGCAAGGCAGCCGGTCAGCAGATAGCCGCCGGTCGGCGCCTCCCAGTCCAGCATCTCGCCGGCGGCAAAGACCCCGGGCAGCGCCTTCAGCTCCAGCGTCGCGCTCAGGCTGTCGGCGGCGATGCCGCCGGCCGAGGAAATCGCCCGCTCGATCGCCATCGGCCCCTCGTGCCGCAGCCGCAGCGCCTTGGCGCGCGCCGCCAGCCGCGCGGGTTCGGCGGGCAGCGGCCGGCCCCATTCCAGCAGCAGCGCCGCCCGGACCGGATCGCCCAGCACCCGCCGCAGCCGGTTGCCGACCGAGAGCCTGGCCGGGACCCGGGCGAAGCGCCGCGCCAACTCCTCCGGCGCGACATCCGGGGCCAGATCGACGAAAGCCTCGGCCCCGTCGCGCATCGCGGCCGCGACCTCGTAGATCCCGCCGCCCTCGACCCCGGCGGCGCTGATCACCCATTCGCCGCGTCCGACCCGGCCCGCGACCTGCAGCGCCACGCCCTTCACCGCCTGGCCGAAATGCCGCGCCATCTCCGCCGACCAGGCGACTCGGAAGCCCATGTTCGCCGGTCGGAACGGCACCACCGCGACGCCCCTGTCGCGAAGCCACGGCACCCAGGCCGCGTCCGAACCCAGCCCCGGCCAGCTCGCCCCTCCCAGCGCCAGCACCACGACCTGCGGGCGCAGGCGCTCGATCCCGCCCGGCGCCTCGAAGCGCCAGTCGTCGCCGTCAAAGCCGCTCCAGCGCCAGCGCGTCCGCAGCCCGACCCCCAGCCCGGCCAGCCGCGCCAGCCAGGCCCTGAGCAGCGGCGAGGCCTTCATGCCGACGGGAAACACCCGCCCCGTCGATCCCACGAACAGCTCTATCCCCAGCCCGCGCGCCCAGGTCATGACCTCGGCCGGCCCCATTTCACCGTTTTCCAAATCCCCCGGGGGAGGCCGAAGGCCGGGGGCAGCGCCACCATAATGCGCGAAGAAGGCGGCGCGCGGCTGGTCCCGCGTCAGGTTCAGCCCGGATTTCCCCGCCATCAGGAACTTGCGCGCCGGGGTCGGCATGGCCTCGGCCAGAACCACCCGCGCGCCCTGCCCGGCCAGCGCCTCGGCCGCCATCAGCCCGGCCGGCCCGGCGCCGATCACCAGCGCCTCGACCGCCTCGCTCACCGCCCGCCCCGCGGCATCATGCACAGCCGCAGCAGCATCCGCTCCATCAGCGCCATGGCCGGCGCCCGCGAGGAGGAGCGCAGCACCAGGTCGGTCTCGATCAGCTGGTGGATGGCATCCTCCAGCGCCCGCATGCCCCAGTCCTGGGCCTGCCGGATCATCCGGTCGCGGCGCGGACCGAAAACCGGCGGCCGCAGCCGCGAAAACCCCGCACCCGGCCCGCCGGGGTCCGAGGCCCCGGCATGCAGCGCCCGGAAATGCCGCAGCGCCGCGATGCAGAGCGTCACCGGCGCGATGCCCTGCCCCTCGATGCGCCGCATCAGCGTGGCGAATTCGCGCGCCCGGCCCTCGGCCACGCAGTCGATCAGCTCGTCGACCTCGGCCTCGATGGTGGCGGGCGCCAGCGCGGCGATCTCGGCCGGGGTCAGCGGCGCCGGGTCGCCATGCTTGTAAAGCCCGATCTTTGCCACCGTCTGGCGGAAATCGCCGGGGTCCAGCGCGCGCGACAGCGCCATCAGGTCGCGCATCGCGTCGCGCGGCACCTCGCGCAGGCCGGCGTCATGCAGCCAGCGGCCGATCTCCTCCTCGCCGGGCGGGTCGTCATAGATCGGCGCGGCCACGGCGGCGGGATGCGGCTCGAAGAGCTTGCGCAGCGCCGAGGACTTGCCGAGCCCGCCGGCCGCCACCACGACCACCGCATCGCCGCTTTTCCATTCCGCGATGGCCGCAGCGATGGCGGGCGCCGCGGCGTCCGGCGCGTCGTCGACCAGCACCACGCGCTGGCCGGGAAAGAAGCCCACCGCTTTCACCGCATCCAGCAGCGCCGCCGGATCCTTGCGCAGATCGGCGCCGGGGATGCGGGTCAGGCGCATCTCCTCCTCGGCGCCGGGTCCGACCAGCGCCTTGACCGCCTCGGCCCGCTTCAGCGCCACGCGCATGGCGTCCTGGCCATGGATCAGCAGCGCCGGGCGCGTCGGATCGGGCCGCGCCAGGTAGCGTCCGATCTCGGCGCCCTTCAGGATCATGGAACAGCGGCCGGGTCCACGGCGATCAGCCGCGTCACCACCTGGTCGGCCAGCATCCGCGCCAGCCGCTCATGCGCGTCCTGTTCGGCGGCCATGGTGGCGATGGTGGTGCCGGTGGTGGAATAGGAGGTGAAGCTGCTGACCTGTCCGCGCGTCACCTCGCGGCCGGTCGCGGCCTCGGTCAGGGTGAATTCGGCGGTGCCGTTCAGCGCATAGCGCGTCGTCACCTCGTCCGGGGTGATCGCCTGCGGCACCACGGCGATGCGCAGCCGATAGTCGAGCAGGAAGCGCGCCTCGGCCTCGGGGCCCAGCCGCTCGGCGATGCGGCCGGCGAAGCTGAAATCGTCGGGCGTGCGCGGATCGGCGGTGCGGATCTGGCCGAAAAGCCGGGTTCCGGTGCCGTCCGGCCCGTAGACCGGCGAGAAGCCGCAGGCGGCCAGCGCCAGCCCGGCCAGGATCACGCTGCGCCTAGACCACGACATTGACGATCCGCCCCGGCACCACGATCAGCTTCTTGGGCGCCTGCCCCTCCATGAAGCGCTGCACGGTCTCGTCGGCCAGCACGATGGCCTCGATTTCTTCCTTGGGCATGTCCTTGGGCACCTCGATCTCGGCCCGGCGCTTGCCGTTGATCTGGATCGGCAGCACCACCGAATCCGAGACCAGCAGCGCCGGATCCGCCTTGGGCCAGGCGGCATCGACCACCATGCCCTGGCCACCGGCCTTGGCCCAGACCTCTTCGGCCAGATGCGGCACCATCGGCGCCAGAAGCTGCGCGAGGATGCGCAGCGCCGCGCCCCGGCTTTCGCCGCCTGCGCCCGACTTGCCGATGGCGTTCGCCAGCTCGTAGAGCTTGGCTACGGCCTTGTTGAAGGCGAAGCCCTCGATGGATTTCGTCACCTCGTCGATGGCGCGATGCGCGGCGCGCAGCAGGTCCGGATCGTCGCCGCCCTCGGGGATCTCGTCGGCCAGCCGCCAGACCCGGGCCAAGAAGCGATTCGCGGCCTCGGCCCCGGCGGCGGTCCATTCCACGTCGCGCTCGGGCGGGCTGTCCGAAAGCATGAACCAGCGCGCGGTGTCGGCGCCGAAATTGGCGACGATATTGACCGGATCGACGACGTTCTTCTTGGATTTCGACATCTTGGCCGAGGGGATGATCTCGACCGCGGTGCCGTCGGCCAGCTTGCCGTCGGTCACGTCCTCGGGCAGGTGATAGACCGGCCGGCCGCGCGCGTCGCGGGTCATGTAGATCTCGTGCGTGACCATGCCCTGGGTGAACAGCGCATCGAACGGCTCCTTGGCGCTTTCGGGCAGGTGGCCGGTCTTGACCATCGCCCGGGCGAAGAAGCGCGAATAGAGCAGGTGCAGGATCGCGTGCTCGATGCCGCCGATATACTGGTCCACGTTCATCCAGTAGTCGGTCTCGGGCCGGTCGGTCGGCACCGCGGCATGGGGCGAGGTGAAGCGGGCGTAATACCAGGACGAATCGACGAAGGTGTCCATGGTGTCGGTCTCGCGCCGGGCCGGGCCGCCGCATTGCGGGCAGGCGGCGTTGCGCCAGGTCGGGTGGCGGTCCAGCGGGTTGCCGGGCACGTCGAAGCTGACGTCCTGCGGCAGCAGCACCGGCAGGTTCGCCTTGGCCTCGGGCACGGTGCCGCATTTTTCGCAATGCACCACGGGAATCGGGCAGCCCCAATAGCGCTGCCGCGAGATGCCCCAGTCGCGCAGGCGGAATTTCGTCACGCCCTCGCCATAGCCCTTGGCCTCGGCATGGGCGATGGCGGCATCCACCGCCGCCTCGCCGGTCTGGTCGGCCGGGCCGGCAAAGCCGCGCACATAGCTCACGGTGTCGGATTTCAGCGGCACAAAGGGCGCTTTCGCCACCAGCGCATCGGCCTGTTCCAGCGTCATGCCCTTGTCGCCGAAGGTGGCGCGGATCGGCAGCCCGTATTTCGTCGCAAACTCGTGGTCGCGCTCGTCATGCGCCGGAGAGCCGAAGATCGCGCCGGTGCCGTAATCCATCAGCACGAAATTCGCGATCCAGATCGGCAGTTGCCAATCCGGGTCCAGCGGGTGGCGCACGGTCAGGCCGGTGTCGAAGCCCAGCTTCGGCGCGGTCTCGATGGCTTCCTCGGTGGTGCCGATCTTGCGGCATTCTTCGACAAAAGCCGCGACTGTCGGGTCCGAAGCCGCCAGCGCCTTGACCAGCGGGTGGTCCGGCGACAGCGCCACGAAACTCGCGCCCATCAGCGTGTCGGGCCGGGTGGTATAGACCTCGATCTGCGGGAAATCCGGCAGGTCGACGGTATCAAAGCGGAATTGCAGCCCGCGCGACTTGCCGATCCAGTTCGCCTGCATCAGCCGCACCTTTTCCGGCCAGCCGTCCAGCCCGTCCAGCGCGGTCAGCAGCTCGTCCGAGTAGTCCGAGATCTTGAAGAACCACTGCGTCAGCTCCTTGCGCTCGACCGCGGCGCCGGATCGCCAGCCCTTGCCGTCGATCACCTGCTCGTTGGCCAGAACCGTCATGTCGACCGGATCCCAGTTCACCTGCGCCGACTTGCGGGTGATCAGCCCGGCGTCCAGCATGTCCAGGAACAGCGCCTGCTGCTGGGCCACATAGGCATCGTCGCAGGTGGCGAATTCGCGGCTCCAGTCGATGGACAGGCCCAAGGGCTTCAGCTGGCCGCGCATGGTGGCGATATTGCCATAGGTCCAGTCGCGCGGATGGCCGCCCTGCTCCATGGCGGCGTTCTCGGCCGGCATGCCGAAGGCGTCCCAGCCCATCGGGTGCAGCACCGAAAAGCCCTGCGCGCGTTTGAAGCGGGCCACCACGTCGCCCATCGTGTAATTGCGGACATGGCCCATATGGATGCGCCCCGAAGGATAGGGGAACATTTCCAGGACGTAATATTTGGGCCGCTCGTCCCGCACCGCGCGGAACGTGTCGGCCTGGTCCCACGCCTTTTGCCAGCGCGGTTCGCTGATTGCGGGATCATAGGGCATGGGAACCTCCGGGCGTCAGATTGCCCGCAGGGTATTAGCCGCTTGCCCGGTGCAGGTCCAGCGGGGTCTAGAGCTGGCCGTCGCGCACCCGCAGCTGCCGGGCCCGGGTCAGGATCGCATCCTCGACCGCGCGCGCCGTGTCGGGCGCCACCGCCGCGCCGCCGGCGCCCTGCAGCGACAGCTTCAGCGCCCGGGCGTCCAGCGACGGATCGCTGATCTTGACCGTGGCGCGATAGGCGCGGCCGCCGCCGGGCGGCGTGCCGTAGCCGGTGACGATCACGCCGGTGAACGGGTCGATGGACTGGATCGGCAGGAAGTTCAGCACTTCCAGGCTGGCGTTCCACAGATACTTGTTCACCGCCACGGTGTCGTTCGAGCTGCGGCGATTCGAGAACAGGTCCCAAAACGTCGATTGCCGTTGCGGCTGTGCGGCCTGGGCTTGCCGGTTCCCGCCCGGCGCCGAGGTCGCGGATCCGGCCGAGCCCGAGCCGCCGCCCGAACATGCGGCAAGCCCGGCCGAGATAAGCAGGGCGGCGGTCAGCCGTGCGGCGCGTCTGGTCATTTGGTGTCCCCCGGATCGTCCTTGCGCGAGCCATAGCGCAATTCCGCCCCTTGCGACAAGAGAGGCCGGCCCGCCGCGGCCGGGGCTTTTTGCCGATACGGCTTTGCCGGTATGACAAGGCTCGCGCGCGCAAGGCGGCGAAATCCGGGTTTTGCCGCCCGGGCTTTCGCCGCGCTTCGGCCCTGCAACGGGGGTGTGGCCCATGTG
This sequence comes from Paracoccus sp. TOH, assembly GCF_030388245.1. NCBI lineage: Bacteria > Pseudomonadati > Pseudomonadota > Alphaproteobacteria > Rhodobacterales > Paracoccaceae > Paracoccus > Paracoccus sp. TOH. The sequence continues at coordinate 814,295 of NZ_CP098360.1, read as the reverse complement.
CATCACAGAGGGGCCGAAACAGGTTAAGCCGATGCGATTCCGTTGCATTGCCGGGGTGAAAGCGCGACACAACCATCATACCCCAAGCCGGCCTGCCGGGGTGGGGCACACGAGAGAGACAAGAGGGAAAACCATGAAAAAGGTTCTTTTCGCCACCAGCGCCCTGGTCATGACGGCCGGCGTCGCTGCAGCCGAAGTCGCCGTGTCGGGCGACGGCCGCATGGGTATGATCTATGACGGCAACGACGTGCAGTTCTCCAGCCGCGCCCGCGTGAAATTCACCCTGACCGGTGAATCGGATGCCGGCCTGTCCTTCGGCGGTGCGTTCCGCGTCGACCAGGAAAGCGACTACACCGCTGGTAACGACGCTACCGAACGTTCGGCCGCTCGCGGCACCGCCGGTTCGGTCTGGATCTCGGGCACCTACGGCAAACTGTCGATGGGCGACGTGGTCTCGGCTTCGGAAGCCGCCATCGGCGACCTGTATGAAATCGGCTACACCGACGGCGAATTCAGTGGCGACATTGAAGAGCTGTGGTTCCTGACCGGCGACGGCGAGAACGAAGATCAGGGTCCGTCGATCCTGTACGAATACACCATCAACAACATCTCGCTCTTCGCTTCGGCCAGCGACGGTTCGGACAACCGCCAGTGCGGCGTCGGCGCCGTCGTCGGTTACGACGCGACCTGCAACGTTGCGGGTGACGATGTCGAATCCGACACCGCCTACTCGGTCGCCGCGAAGTACGAAGGCTCGAACTTCTGGGCCTCGCTGTCCTACTCGAAATGGGGCGATGCCAGCGAAATCGGCCTGGGCGCTGAAGGTTCGTTCAACAACTTCGCCGTCAAAGGTGTCTACCTCTCCTATGAAGATCGCTTCTTCGATCTGGACGAGATGAAGTACACCGCCGGTCTGGGCGCTTCCTACCAGATGGACGCGATCCTGGTCGAAGGCTTCTGGCGCCAGGACAAGTACGACCTGTTCGGTGGCGACAGCGAGAAGTTCGATGCTTTCGGCATCGGCGCCGAATACGACCTGGGCGGCGGTGCCGTTCTGGCCGGCGGCATCATCGACTCGGACTACCTCGAGGACACCGTTGCCGACATGGGCATCAAGTTCTCGTTCTGATCCGTCAGGACAAGCAACAAGGAAAGAGCGGGCCTTGCGCCCGCTCTTTTCTTTTGGGATCCATGCGCCATGGAACTGGATGACATCAGGCGCCGCATCGCCGCGGCCGAATCCGCCGCTGGCCGTCCCGCCGGCAGCGTCACGCTGATCGCCGTCAGCAAGGTGCAGCCGCCCGAGCGGGTCGAGGCCGTGCTGGCCGCCGGCCATCGCGTCTTCGGCGAGAATTACGTGCAGGAGGCCGGGGCCAAATGGCCTGCCTGGCGCGCGCATTTCCCGGGGGTCGATCTGCACATGATCGGCCCGCTGCAGACCAACAAGCTGAAACCGGCGCTTGAGCTTTTCGACGCCATCCACACGCTCGACCGCCCCTCGCTGGCGCAGAAGCTGGCGCGGCAGGTGCAGGGCGCCGGGCGCTGTCCGCAGCTTTTCGTGCAGGTGAACACCGGCGCCGAGCCGCAAAAGGCCGGCATCCTGCCGGACGAGGCCGATGCCTTCATCGCCGATTGCCAGGCGCTGGACCTGGCGCTCTCCGGCCTGATGTGCATCCCGCCCGAGGATCAGGATCCGGTGCCGCATTTCCGCGCCCTGCGCGGGATCGCGGCCCGCAACGGCCTTGCCGGCCTTTCCATGGGCATGAGCGCCGATTTCGAGACGGCGATTGCCGAGGGCGCCACCCATATCCGGGTCGGCAGCGCGATCTTCGGGGCGCGCGACTATAGCTGACGCGGCCGGGCGCATCACCCGCCGGCACCGCGACGGCGAGAAGCGCTCCAGCGCCGTCTTCTCGGCCTGCGGGCGCTATCGCTATGCGCTGACCCGGCAATGGGGGACGGGCGGCCGGCTGGCGGTGGTGATGCTGAACCCCTCGACCGCCGACCACCGCCGCAACGATCCGACCATCGCCCGCTGCGAGATCCGGGCGCGCGACATGGGCATGGGCGCCCTGCGCATCGTGAACCTGTTCGCCTGGCGCGCGACCTTCCCGCACGAGCTGCGGGCGGCCGCGGATCCGGTCGGCGCCGGCAACGACGCCACCATCCGCCGCGCCGCGCTTTGGGCCGACCTGGTGCTTTGCGCCTGGGGCGCCGACGGCAAGCTGCAGGAGCGGGATCGCGTGGTCGAGGCGATGCTGCGCAGCCTTGGGCGGCCGCTCCTCCATCTGGGGTTGACGAAATCCGGCGCGCCGCGGCATCCGCTTTATCGGCCGCGCGCCCTGGCGCCGGTCGAGTGGCGTTAACCCTTTCTTAACAAAAGAGGATGCCAAGGGGTGGGCGGCGGGATAATCTGCCCGCAAGGGTTGTGTGATTCGTGTTTGGTGATGTCATGTTGCTGCTGGCCAGTGTGATGAGCTTGCTGTTTGCGGGTCTGGCGATCGATGTGACCTCGCTGACCCGTCCGGCCGAAGAGGACGATCCCGACAACCCGGACAATCCCACCCCGGTGGAGCCCGAAGACGGCGACGATGCCGAAGGCGCGGCGCTGGACGGCACCGAGGGCGACGATTGGCTGGCCGGGGGCGAAGGCGACGATGCGTTGACCGGCCATGGCGGCAATGACGACCTGCATGGCGGGCAGGGCGACGACACGCTGCTGGGCGGCGGCGGCACCGACTGGATCTATGGCGACGGCGATTACGGACCCGGCGGCGCCGATCTGATCGCGGGCGGCGCGGGCGACGATTCCCTGGCCGGGCAGGGCGGCAACGATACGCTGCATGGCCAGGCCGGGAACGACACGATTTTCGGCGGCGCGGGCGACGATTCCCTGACCGGCGGCGCGGGCGACGATTGGATCACCGGCAATTCCGGCCATGACACTCTGGTCGCCGGCAGCGGCACCGACGACCTGGATGGCGGCGCGGGCGACGATCTGCTGACCGGCTCGGCACGGCCGGATGCGGCCTGGCTGCATGGCGGGGCGGGCCGGGACACGCTGATCGCCGGGGCGGGCGATTTCGCCGAGGGCGGCGAGGGCGAGGATCTGTTCCTGATCGGCCCGGCGGACCCGGCGCTGGAGGAGCCGGGCGAGACCGTGCCGGTGATCGGCGATTTCAACCAGGCCGAGGACCGGATCGAGCTGCGCTATCCCGATCCGGGCGATGGCAGCGTGCCGCAGCTTACGCTGGAACTGGACCCGGAGGGCGCGACGATGATCCGCATGGACGGCGTCGCGGTGGCGCGGCTGCTGGCGGCCGAGGGGCTGCGGGCCGGCGACATCACCCTGACGGCGCTGCCGCCGGCCGGCTGAGCGGGTCGGCAGAAAAGCCTTTCCTTTGTGGTGGATTCCGCCTATACGCCCGCATCCGCCGGTCCGAATCCGGCGGTTTCCTCCACGGGCCTGTGCTGGACGACATCCCGGCCTGCGCCATAACCCCTTGACTCTGAAAGGAGACCCCGATGTCGATCACGGTTGAAGAAAAGAACCGCGTGATGAGCGAATTCGCCACCAAGAAAGGCGACACCGGCTCGCCCGAGGTGCAGGTCGCCATCCTGTCGTCGCGCATCGCGACGCTGACCGAGCATTTCAAGACCCACAAGAAGGACAACCATTCGCGTCGTGGTCTGCTGAAGCTGGTCGCGCAGCGCCGCAAGCTGCTGGACTATCTGAAGCGCAAGGACGAAGCCCGCTATACCGACCTGATCGGCAAGCTGGGCCTGCGCCGCTGACCGGCGCGCCGCGCCGAGGCGCGGCCCCTGACGCTGGAACCACGCCCGCGGCGAAAGCCGCGGGCGTTTTTCATGCCGCGCAACGGCTGCGGGCGTTGCCCCGGCATCCGCCCCCGCCGCCCGCGACGAAAACCCGGCGATTGCTGGGATTCTGGCGGTGATCGGCGTGCAGAAACCGTGCACGGCGCGTACACCGGGCGTACACCGCGTTTCGCTAAAATGCGCGACATTCCTTTCTGGACCGCTGACCGGGCCCGGCTAGGCTTTGGCCTGCGCAAATGAAAAGGAGACGCGGAATGCCGATCGGTTCCCTGCTCGAATCGACCAGATCGCTGCTGAGCACGCTGGCCCCGCAACCCGCCACCCCGCCCGCGCCGCTGCCGCCGGTCGAACGGGTCGCAACCCCCCCGCCGCCACCGGCGGGCGGACCGGATGCGGCCGGGCAGAGCGGCGGTGCGACTTTCGATTTCCCGCCGGGGGCCGTCGCGGCGGCGGCCGCCGGAACATCCCGGCCGGCCGGGCAGGCGGCGGAAACCGCGGTTTCGGCGGTCGCCGGGGCAGGGGACGCGGCGGCGGCCGCCGCGACCGACGGGCTGCGCGGACCGGGCCGGAGCGGGGCGCCCGCCGATGCGGCTGCCGCGCCGGCGCAGATGCCGCCCGCATCGGCGGTGGGCACGGCCTTGGCCGCCTTGGCCACAGAGCCGGCCGCGACGGATCCGCAGGCGACAGGTGCGGCCGGACCGGCGGCACCCGCGACGGCGGGGCAGGGCGCCTTGGCCGGCTGGCCGGCCGGCGCCGGCGCGGCCGGGACCGAGCCGGCCGCGCCGGGCCAAGCCGGTGGCGGCGACCGAGGCGAGGCCGCAGGCGGCTGGCCGGACGAGGAAAGCATCCGGGCCTGGGCCATCGCCATGCTGGAGCGCGAGCGGCTGGACGGCTTCAGCGTCCTGACGACCTTGGCGCAGAGCCCGCCGGCGGCCAGCCGCTTCGTGGCCGGCGACGGCGCCCATCGCGCCGGCCCGGCGGAGCCGCGGACCTTGATCCGGGCCTGACCCGCCGCGCCGCCATCAGGGACAAAGGCGCCGTGTCGAATGCCCGCCGCAGGCCGCGGCGGGCCCCCGGCCATGCGCCTTTGTCCCTGATGGCGGCGCGTGAAGGCGGCGGCGGCTGAATCGTCAATTCTCTTCCCAAACGCCTTGTTTTGCTGTATGCGCCGGCCATCTGTGACGTGACGCCATGCCCCGTGGCACATGCAAAGGATAGGGGCGGCGGCAATGGGGCCGCCATTTGACACGGGACGCGACCGGAAGGGCCGGCGCGTCGCCAGAGGAAACCAGATGTTTGATGAAGTGAAGAAATCCATCCAGTGGGGCCAGGAAACGCTCACGCTGGAAACGGGCAAGGTTGCCCGTCAGGCCGACGGCTCGGTCATCGCCACCCTGGGCGAGACCAGCGTGATGGCCAACGTCACTTTCGCGAAGGAACCGAAACCCGGCCAGGACTTCTTTCCCCTGACCGTCCATTACCAGGAAAAATACTACGCGGCCGGCAAGATCCCCGGCGGCTTCTTCAAGCGCGAGGCCCGTCCCTCGGAAAAGGAGACGCTGACCGCGCGCCTGATCGACCGGCCGATCCGCCCGCTTTTCGTCCCCGGCTTCAAGCACGAAGTGCTGGTGATGTGCACGGTGCTGTCGCATGACCTGGTCAACGATCCCGACATCGTGGCGATGATCGCCGCCTCGGCGGCGCTGACCATCTCGGGCGTGCCGTTCATGGGCCCGATCGGCGCCGCCCGCGTCGGCTTCGCCAATGGCGAATACGTGCTGAACCCGGAAGTGCAGGACATGGACCATCTGCGCTCGAACCCCGAGCAGCGGCTGGACCTGGTCGTCGCCGGCACCCGCGACGCGGTGATGATGGTCGAATCGGAAGCCTATGAGCTGACCGAGGCCGAGATGCTGGGCGCGGTGAAGTTCGGCCACGAGGCGATGCAGCCGGTGATCGACCTGATCATCGACCTGGCCGAGGCGGCCGCGAAAGAGCCCTTCGACTTCCAGGCGCCGGATTACAGCGCGCTCTATGCCCGAGTGAAATCGCTGGGCGAGGCCGAGATGCGCGCCGCCTACGCGATCCGCGACAAGGGCGAGCGCCGCGACGCCATCGAGGCCGCCAAGGCCAAGGTGCTGGCCGGCCTGACCGAGGACGAGCTGGCCGATACCGCCCTGGGCTCGGCGCTGAAGAAGCTGGAATCGGGCATCCTGCGCGGCGGCATCATCGACGGCCATCCGCGCATCGACGGCCGCGACACCCGCACCGTGCGCCCGATCGACAGCGAAGTGGGCTTCCTGCCCCGCACCCACGGCTCGGCGCTGTTCACCCGCGGCGAGACCCAGGCGCTGGTCGTCACCACGCTGGGCACCGGCGACGACGAGCAGATCATCGACGCGCTGCACGGCAACTCGCGCTCGAACTTCCTGCTGCATTACAACTTCCCGCCCTATTCGGTGGGCGAGGTGGGCCGCGTCGGCAGCCCCGGCCGCCGCGAGATCGGCCATGGCAAGCTGGCCTGGCGGGCGCTGCAGGCGGTGCTGCCGGCCGCGACCGACTTCCCCTATACCATCCGCGTGGTTTCCGAGATCACCGAATCGAACGGCTCGTCCTCGATGGCCTCGGTCTGCGGCGGCTCGCTGTCGATGATGGATGCGGGCGTGCCGCTGAAGGCGCCGGTGGCCGGCGTCGCCATGGGCCTGATCCTGGAAGAGGACGGCCGCTGGGCGGTGCTGACCGACATCCTGGGCGACGAGGACCACCTGGGCGACATGGACTTCAAGGTCGCCGGAACGGAAAACGGCATCACCAGCCTGCAGATGGACATCAAGGTCGCGGGCATCACCCCCGAGATCATGGAGCAGGCGCTGGCCCAGGCCAAGGACGGCCGGATGCACATCCTGGGCGAGATGGCGAAGGCCCTGACCGAGGGCCGGCGCGAGTTCAGCGCCCATGCCCCGCGCATCGAGACCATGACCATCCCGACCGACAAGATCCGCGAAGTGATCGGTTCGGGCGGCAAGGTGATCCGCGAGATCGTCGAGACCTCGGGTGCGAAAGTCGACATCAGCGACGACGGCACCATCAAGATCGCCTCGGCCAATGCCGATTCGATCAAGAAGGCCCATGACATGATCTATTCGATCGTGGCCGAGCCGGAAGAGGGCAAGGTCTATGTCGGCAAGGTGGTGAAGCTGGTCGATTTCGGCGCCTTCGTGAACTTCTTCGGCAAGCGCGACGGCCTGGTGCATGTCAGCCAGATCGCCAACAAGCGCCTGAACCACCCCAACGAGGTGCTGAAGGAAGGCCAGGAGGTCAAGGTCAAGCTGCTGGGCTTCGACGACCGCGGCAAGGTGCGCCTGGGCATGAAGATGGTCGACCAGGAGACCGGCGAGGAAATCGCCCCCGAGAAGAAAGAGGAAGCCCAGGCCGAGTGATCGGCCGACGGTTCCGGAAAGGCCCCGCATTCGCGGGGCCTTTCTTCATGCCTGCCGGGCCGCGCAACAGCGCCCGAGGCAAGTTCGGCGGCGTCGGATCGACTCGCGCCGGCCTATGACCGCCTGTTCCTTCGCGCGCGCCTCCAGGCCTTGAACCGCTTGCGCCAGGCCTGCACCCGGCCGACCTGCGGCACCAGGTCGGCACGCAGCGCCGGATCGGCGGGAACCGCCAGCGCCGCGGCAAACTGCGCGTCGAAATCCGCAAGCGACGCAAGCGCCGCATCCCGGACGCGGGCCGCCCTTTCGCGGGCTTCCGGGGAAAGGCAACGCGCAAGCGCCGCCGCGAGGTCGTCATCGCTTGCGGCGTCGGCGTCGAACACCTCGGGCCAGCCCAGTTCCCGCGCCTGGCGCGTGACCTTGTCGCCCCCCGCCACCGGGTCGATCGCCAGTGTCGGGATGCCGTTCTTGAGCGCCAGCACCATGCCGTGAAGCCTTGTCGTCAGCATGGCGTCAAGCCGGCGGCAGATCGCCTCGAACTCGGCGCCGCTGGACAGGCCGAAACGGTTGGTTTCGACGGGCACCGATGTATCCAGCTCGATGAAGGCAACGCCGGACTCGCGGATCAGGCGGCGCAGCCTCTGGGCTGCCAGATCGCCGCGGCGACGCTCGCCATATTCGCGCTGCGGGCTGGCAAGGCACAGTCCCACGACCGGAACCGGGTCCGATGCCTCGCGAAAACTCAGGTCGGCGCGCACGGCCCTGTCGCTGTCGCGTTCCAGCAGGACTTCGAACGGATTGAAGTCCTGAAGCCCCTCCACCATCGTCAGGTTCACGCCGATATGCACGCAATGCTGGAACCGGCCGAAGATGCTGTCGTGCTGCACGGCCATCTGGGGCGTGAAGGGTCCGCAGATCACGATCAGATGCGTATAGCGCCGCGGGTCCAGCCGGTGCTTGTCCAGCCAGGACCGGTCCACGGTCAGCCGGGCATCGGTATAGGGGGAAACGTCGTAATCCATGCCCAGGGCATCGAGCCGCCGCTCGATCTGCCGCAGCACCTCGACATCGCCCACGGTGGAAAGATGCCCCACCAGAAGCGCGCGGGCGGGGCTGCCTTGCGAAGGGGCGCGATGGTCTTGCGTCAAATCCAGCTCCTGAAGCGTGCCTCTGTGCTTATGCGCCTGGTGCGTATCGTTCCTGGTCAGGTCGGGCGCAGATCGGGATGCTTGCGCAGAAAACGGCGCAGGCTCCGGTGATAGATCCTGGTCGCCCGGCCACGAGAAGACCAGATATCCCATCCCGCAGCCCGCCAAGGCTTTTCCGGCCCATGATAGTGCAGGATGACGGATCCCCGATCGGGCATGGCGCCGGCTGCCGGGGCGCCATTGCGCGACAGATGGGCACGGTGTTTCCGGATCCGGCCCCAGGATGCGTTCCATCCCAGGTCCAGCTGGACGACATTGCCGCGGAACAGGGCGTTCAGATGGTCCTGGTCTCCATGGCTGCAGGCCGATGCCGCAACGACATCCGTGACCCGCTCCAGCAGGGCCGGTTCATCGCGAAGGGCGTCGCAATTCAGCAAGAGCACCCCGGCATTGAAATAGTCCTGGACCGGGGCCGGATCCATCAGCTGCCGGAGTTCGGAAAGCCTGTCGTTCCGCGAGCCTGATCGTCCATCCCGATCGGCCAGCCAATGCGCGACCGTGTAATCCCGCACCACGCCGGCATAGGCCTGGCCCAGGTCAAGCCGGAACAGTTCGGACACATCGCCGGTCACCAACGTGTCGCCGTCGATGTAGAGCACATAGCCTTCGATCAGGCTGGGAATGAACAGGCGGCCCATGGTGGCGGCCGAGATGTAGCTTTGCGGACCATGCGCGCCCTCGAGATAGCCGTTGCCGATATCCTTGCAATGCAGCGTCACCCGGGGGTTTTCCGAAGCGACCTTCTCGACATCGGCCCAGTCCGCGGCCTGCAGCCCGTCGCCCCAGACGTGCAATTCCGCCGGGCCCTGCAGATGCCGCAGCAGGCTCCAGACGGAAACCAGGGTCGGCCTGAGAAAGCCGCGGTCGGTAACATAGGCAACCTTGACCGTGCGGGGCGGCGTCGTCAACGAAGGCTCCGTTCGTTCCGGATCGGGACAGATCCCTGATATTGGACTTTTCCAATCCGGGCAACATCGCTGCTGCACCCGGCGCCCTTGCCGCGGCCCGCGCGCCCCGCGCCAAAGCCGCGCCCCGGAAGGCGCGGCCCCGCCCGGGCTTACGCCGGATCCCTGGCAAAGCGCAGATAGGGCAGTTGCTTGTCCAGCGCGCCGTATTGCGCCTCGGCCGCTGCGTCGTCCAGCGCCAGCGCCACGATCACGTCCTGGCCCGGCACCCAGTTCGCGGGCGTGGCCAGCGGCACGCCGTCGGTCTTCCGCACCGCGTCCAGCGCCCGGATGATCTCGGCGAAGTTGCGGCCCACCGACATCGGATAGGTCATCGTCAGCCGCACCTTCTTGTCCGGGCCGATGATGAACACCGTGCGCACCGTCGCCGAATGCTGCGGCGTGCGGCCCTCGGTCGGCAGGTAGTAGTCGGCCGGCAGCATGTCATAGGCCTTGGCCACCGCCAGGTCGCTGTCGTCGATGATGGCGAAATTCGCCGGCACGCCGGCCACCTTCTCGATATCGGATTTCCATTTGCCATGGTCCTCGACCGAATCGACCGAGACGCCCAGAACCTTGGTGCCGCGCTTCTCGAATTCCGGGACCAGCTGCGCCACGGCGCCAAATTCGGTGGTGCAGACCGGGGTGAAGTCGCGCGGATGCGAGAACAGGATCGCATAGCCGTCGCCGATCCAGTCGTGCAAGCGGATCTGGCCCTCGGTCGAGTCGGCGGTGAAATCCGGGGCGGTGTCGTTGATGCGCAGGGACATATCCGATCCTTTCGGTTGGTTCGCTGCGCATCACCATAGGTTCTGCACGGGCATTTGCAACACGACCCGCAAAGTCGTGTTAAGGCCGGCGGCCGGGGAAGCCGGGCGGCCTCTCTTGCGAAGCGGCGGTGCGGGTGTCACGTTACCGGCGAGAGACCGAAAGGAGCCGCTCATGAGCGAATTGGCAGACAAGCGGAAGTTCTACATCAACGGGCAATGGGTCGCGCCGGCCGCGCCGCGCGACCTGGAGGTCATCGACCCCTCGACCGAGGAGCCGGTGGCGGTGATCAGCCTGGGCGGCCAGGCCGATACCGATGCGGCGGTGGCGGCGGCCAAGGCGGCCTTTCCGGCCTGGGCCGCGACCGCGCCGGCCGAACGGCTGGCCCATGTCGAGAAGATCCTGGAGATCTACCAGCGCCGCGCCCCCGACATGGCCGCGGCGATCAGCGCCGAGATGGGCGCGCCGCAGGACATGGCGCTGGCCGACCAGACCGCGGCCGGCAGCTATCACATCGAGAATTTCATCGAGGCCTTCAAGGGTTTCGAATTCGTCCGCCCGCTGCGCCCCGACGCCCCGACCAGCATGGTCGCCTGGGAGCCGGTGGGCGTGGTCGGCGCGATCACGCCCTGGAACTGGCCGATGAACCAGGTGACGCTGAAGGTGATCCCGGCGCTGCTGGCCGGCAACACGGTGGTGCTGAAGCCCAGCGAGATCGCGCCGCTGTCCTCGGTCGTCTTCACCGAGATCGTCGATGAGGCCGGGCTGCCCAAGGGCGTCTACAACATGGTGAACGGCGACGGCGCGGGCGTCGGCTCGCAGCTTTCGGTGCATCCCGACGTGGACATGATCAGCTTCACCGGCTCGACCCGCGCCGGCATCGCCATCACCAAGGCCGCTGCCGACACGGTGAAGAAGGTGGTGCTGGAACTGGGCGGCAAGGGCGCCAACCTGGTCTTTGCCGATGCCGACGAGAAGGCGGTGACGCGGGGCGCGCGGCATTGCTTCTACAACAGCGGCCAAAGCTGCAACGCGCCGACGCGGATGCTGGTCGAGCGGTCCTTCTACGAGACCGCCGTCGAGCAGGCCCGCAAGGTGGCCGAGGAGACGGCGGTGGCCAGCGCCCATCAGCCGGGGCGGCATATCGGCCCGGTGGTCAGCAAGCCGCAATGGGACAAGATCCAGGATCTGATCCAGAAGGGCATCGACGAGGGCGCCCGGCTGGTCGCCGGCGGCCCCGGCCTGCCCGAGGGTGTCAACCGCGGCTATTTCGTGCGCCCGACGGTGTTTGCGGATGTGAACAACGACATGACCATCGCCCGGCAGGAGATCTTCGGCCCGGTGCTGTCGATCATCCCCTTCGATACCGAGGCGGAGGCGGTCGGCATCGCCAATGACACCGTCTATGGCCTGACCAACTACGTCCAGAGCCAGGACGGCGCCCGGCGCAACCGGCTGGCGCGGCAGCTGCGCGCCGGCATGGTCGAGATGAACGGGAAAAGCCGGGGCAGGGGGTCGGCCTTTGGCGGCGTCAAGGCCTCGGGCCGGGCGCGCGAGGGCGGCGTCTGGGGGCTCGAGGAGTTCATGGACAGCAAGCAGATCAGCGGCTGGGATCCCGAGGCCTGAGCCCGGCGGGCGATCATCGGGGCCGTCCGCCGGGGCGGCCCTTTTCCTTGCCGGCTGTTGCCGCTAGCATCCGCCCGCGACGGGCGACGGGCGACGGGACGAGGGGGGCAGGCGCGTGAAGACCATCCTGATCACCGGCGGCGGCAGCGGCATCGGCCGGCTGACCGCCCGGCGGTTCCTGGAGGCCGGCTGGACGGTCGGGCTGATCGGCCGGCGCGCGGCGGCGCTGGCCGAGACCGCGGCGGGCCACCCGCAGGCGCTGGTGCTGCCCTGCGACGTGACCGTGCCCGAGGCGGTGGATGCGGCCTTTGCCCGCGCCGTCGCCGAATGGGGCCGGCTGGACGTGCTGTTCAACAATGCCGGCGCCATCCTGATCTCGCGGCTGATCGACGAGATTTCCTGGGAGGAATGGCAGGGCGTGGCGCGGGTGAACATCGACGGCATGTTCCTGTGCGCCCGCGCCGCCTTCCGGCAGATGCGCCGCCAGCAACCGATGGGCGGGCGGATCATCAACAACGGCTCGATCGCGGCCGAGGCGCCGCGCCCCGGCTCGGTGCCCTATACCATGTCGAAACACGCGGTGACCGGGCTGACGCGCACGCTGGCGCTGGACGGGCGGCCATTTGGCATCGCCTGCGGCCAGATCGACGCCGGCAATGCCGCGACCGAGATGATTTCCGCCGTGGGCAGGGTGGGGGCGCCGCAGGCCGACGGCTCGTTCAGGGCCGAGCCGTTGATGGACGCCGCGACCGTGGCCGAGGCGGTGCTGCACATGGCCAGCCTGCCCGAGGGCGCCAACGTGCTGCACATGACGGTGATGGCGACCACCATGCCCTTCGTGGGACGGGGCTGAGGGCGAGACCGGACGAGCGAAAGGACGAGCGATGAAACTGCTGCGCTATGGCCCGGCGGGCCGGGAAAAGCCGGGGCTGCTGGACGGCGAGGGCCGGATCCGCGACCTGTCGGCCCATGTCGCCGACATTGCCGGCGCGGCGCTGGGCCCCGAGGGGCTGGCGCGGATCGCGGCGCTGGAGCTGGACGCGCTGCCCATCGTCTCGGGCCAGCCGCGGCTGGGGGCCTGCGTGGGGCAGGTGCCGAAATTCGTCGCCATCGGGCTGAACTATGCCGATCACGCCGCCGAGGCCGGGCTGCCGGTGCCGTCCGAGCCGGTGGTGTTCAACAAATGGACCAGCTGCATCAGCGGGCCGGAGGACGACGTGCTGATCCCGCCCGGGGCGCAGAAGACCGATTGGGAGGTCGAGCTGGGCGTGGTCATCGGCTCGCGCGCCAGCCATGTCGCGGAGGCGGCGGCGCTGGAGCATGTCGCCGGCTATTGCGTGGTCAACGACGTCAGCGAACGCGAATGGCAGGCCGAGCGCGGCGGCACCTGGGACAAGGGCAAGGGCTTCGACACGTTCGGCCCGATCGGGCCCTGGCTGGTGACCCGCGACGAGGTGCCCGATCCGCAGGCGCTGGCGCTGTGGCTGGAGGTGGACGGCCAGCGCTTCCAGCAGGGCTCGACCGCGACGATGATCTTCACCGTGGCCGAGATCGTCGCCTATTGCTCGCGGCTGATGACGCTGATGCCGGGCGACGTGATCACCACCGGCACGCCGCCGGGCGTCGGCATGGGGCGGAAGCCGCCGGTGTTCCTGCGCGGCGGCGAGGTGATGCGGCTGGGCATCGCCGGACTGGGCGAGCAGCGCCAGAGGGTGCGGCGCAGCGACTGACGGCGCCGGCGCGGGGTTATTTGGGAAACGGTGAAGCCGGGCGCGGTGCCGCGGGACGGCCCGGCCGCGGATGGGGGAAGAAGGCCGTTTCAGATCTCGGCGGCGAGGGCCTCGGCCAGCGCGTCGGTGCGGGTGAAATGGTCGGGCGAGAGTTTCAGCACCTCGGGCAGGTCCTGCAGCACCCGGCGCAGGTGCCGGCGGATCGCCGCCTCGGCCCGGTCGGGATCGGCGGCGGCCACCGCCTCGACCACGGCGCGGTGCTGGCCGATGATCACGTCGCGCGGCGTCAGCGCCGTCAGCAGGTGGCGGGCGCGGTCCAGGTGGATCTTCATCTGCTGCAGATGCGTCCAGACCCGGGTTTTGCCGGCGATGCCGGCGAGCATGGCGTGGAATTCCTCGTCGAGCTGCGCCAGGCCGGCGACGTCCGGCGCCGCTTCCTGCAGGGCGATCTGCCGGTAGAGCAGGTCCAGATCGGCCGGGGTGGCGTCGCGGGCGGCCTGGCGGAGAATGTCGGCCTCGACCGATTCGCGGATGAAGCGGGTGCAGAGCACCCATTCCATGTCGATGCGGGTGACGAAGGTGCCGCGCTGCGGCCGCACCTCGAGCAGCCCTTCGCCGGCCAGGCGGATGAAGGCCTCGCGCACGGGTTGGCGGGACAGCCGGTATTGGTCGGCGATCTCCTGTTCCGAGAGCCGGGTGCCGGGGGGCAGCTCGCCGCGCATGATGCGCTGCCGCAGCCGGCCCTGCAATTGCGCCGCGAAGGGCGCCTGGGCGGGGGAATGCCTGATCGTCGCGGGGTGCATGAATCCTCCTTGCCTCCCGCATTAGTAGCTTGGTTTACCCGGCGTCAACCTTTGGCGGTGCGGTGGAAACCCATCACCGTGGTCTGGCGGTAGAGCTGGCCGGGCTGCAGCTCTGCCGAAGGATAGTCGGGATGGTTCGGCGCATCCGGCCAGAGCTGCGATTCCAGGGCGATGCCGGCATGGCGGCCATAGGGCCGGCCGGCCAGTCCGGCGGCGCCGGGCGCAAGGTGGTTGGCGGGATAGACCTGCAGCCCCGGTTCGGTCGAACGCAAGGCCATGCTTAGCCCGCCGGCCTGCAGCACCGCCACCTTGCGCGGCAGGGCGCGGCGCTGGCGGTCGAGGCAGAGATTGTGGTCGATGGCCGGGCCGGAGAGCCGGGTTTCCAGCCGCACCGGGGCGCGGAAATCCAGATGCGTGCCGGCCACCGGGGCGGGGGCGCCGCGCGGGATCAGTTCGGCATCCACCGGCAGATAGGTCTCGGCCGGGACGGTCAGGCGGTGCTCCGCCACCGTGGCGCTGCCGTCGAGGTTGAAATAGCTGTGCTGGGCGAAGTTGCAGAAGGTGGTTTCGTCGGCGGTGGCGAGGATGGTCAGCATCAGCGCCGGGCCGGGCAGGATGGTATAGGTGGCCCGGACCAGCATGGCGCCGGGAAAGCCCATATGGCCGGCGGGCAGGTGATCGGCCAGCGCCAGCGAATCCGGCGTCCGGTCGGCCAGCATCCAGTTGCGCTGGTCGCTGCCGTCCTTGCCGCCATGCAGCATGTGCCGGCCGTGCTGGTTGCGGTCGAGCTGCAGTTCGCGGCCGTCGAGCCGGGCGCGGCCATGGGCGATGCGGTTGGCACAGCGCCCGACCACGGCGCCGAAATAGCGTCCCTCGGCCAGGTAGGGTTCGAGCCGGGGGAAGCCCAGCACCAGCGGGTGGTCGATGCCGTCGAGCCGCAGGTCCTGGAGCGAGGCGCCCAGCGTGATCACCGCGGCGGTCAGCCCATGCGCCGAGATCGTCATCCGCAGCACCGGCCGGCCGTCGGGAAGCGTCCCGAACCGCTGTTCGCTCATATGCGCACCCGAGGCTCGGGGCGGCCGCTTGCGTCGGGGTCCAGAAGCCAGGTGCAGCCGTCCTGCCGGCCGTCCAGCCCCTCGGCGGCGCTGGTGACCAGAAGCTGCGCCAGTCCCGGCCCGGTAAAGGCCGGGCAGCTGGGCTGCGCGGCGGGCAGGTCCAGCCGCCTGAGCAGCCGCCCGTCCGGCGCGTGGCAGGCGACCTAGCCGCTGCCCCAGCGCGCGTTCCAGAACCGGCCCTGGTCGTCGGTGACGGCGCCGTCGGGGAACTGGTCGGTGCCGGCGAGGTCCAGGAACACCCGCGCCTCGGCGCAGGGCCAGCCCTGCGGGTCCAGGTCCTGCGACCAGACGGTCTGGGCGGCGGTGTCGGCGAAATAGGCCAGGCGCCCGTCGGGGGAAAAGCAGATGGCATTCGGGATCGACATATTGCCCCGCAGGAGTCGCAGTTCGCCGTCAAGATAGCGGTATATCGCGCCTTTTCCAGCCTCGGCGCGGCGCGACATGGTGCCGATCCAGAAACCGCCCCGCGGGTCGGCGCGGCCGTCGTTCGAGCGGTTGCCGGGCTTGTCCGCCTCGAGCGCGATCAGCTTCTTCTGGCCGCCGGTGCGCAGGTCGAAGCGCAGCAGCGCCGTCTGGCTGGCGATGAGCAGGTGGTCGCGGTCGATCCAGCCGGCGGCCGAGACCATCTCGTCGAATTGCCATTCCAGCGGCGCGCCATCCAGTTGCGACATGAGCCGGCGGCCGAGGATGTCGAACCAGAAGGGCTGCGCCCGTTCCGGGTGCCAGAAGGCGCCTTCGCCCAGCGCGCAGATGCGGGGGTCGAAGACCGCGGCGCTCATGCCAGGTTCCGCAGCGCCGCGGTCACCTCGCGCGCGCGGGCGGCGACGGTGGCCGGGCTGTCGCCGGGCCGGTAGAGCGCCGAACCGAGGCCGAAGCCCTGCGCGCCGGCGGCCAGCCAGGCGCCGAACTCCGCCGGGCCGACGCCGCCCACCGCATAGACGGCGGTTTCGCGCGGCAGCACCGCCCGCAGCGCCCTGAGCGTGCCGGTGCCGGCCTGGTCGGCGGGGAACAGCTTCAGCCCGCTGGCGCCGGCGGCGATGGCGGCGAAGCATTCGGTGGCGGTGAAGACGCCGGGCCAGGATTCCAGGCCGCGCGCCCGCGTCTCGCGGATCACCGCCGGGTCGGCATTGGGCGAGACGATCATCCGGCCGCCGGCCTCGGCGACCCGCGCCACCTGCTCGACCGTCAGCACGGTGCCGGCGCCGATGCTGGCCCGGCCGCCCAGGATGTCCGCCATCAGGCGGATGCTTTCCAGCGGTTCGGGCGAGTTCAGCGGCACCTCGATGCGGTCGATGCCGGCCTCGATCAGGGCGCGGCCGATCGGCAGGGCCTCGGCGGGGGTGAGGCCGCGAAGGATGGCGATGATGGGCTGGGTCATGTCTCCTCCAGCATGGCCTGGCGCGCGGCGGCGAGACCCGCAAGGACGGCAGTTCCGCCATCCTTGTGGCATGCCCGGGCGCCTGCTGCCAACAGCAGGGTTTCGTAAAGCCTTGTCAAGCGGGGGGCGCCGATCAGCGCCACCGGCGCGGCCTGCCAGAACGCGCGGGCGGCGGCCAGCTCGGCGCCGATCAGCAGGCCCGAGAGGCGGCCGGCGGCCTGTGGCGGCGCCAGCCCCTGCAGCAGCGATGCGGCGCGCAGCGCGAACAGCCCGGATGACGCGGCATGCGGGTCGGCCAGCGCCTGGCGACCGGCCTGCAGGCAGGCGTCCGGGTCGGGCTCGGCCGCCGCGATGGTCAGCCGCAGCACCGATTGCCGGGCCAGCAGGGCGAAAAGCTCTCCGGTCAGGAAGGTGCGGAAGCCCAGCACCTGGCCATCGGCGATGCGCACCCATTTGCTATGCGTGCCGGGCAGGCAAAGCGTGCCCCGGAAGCCCGGCTCGCCGGCCAGGAAGCCGGCGATCTGGGTTTCCTCGCCGCGCATGACATCGGGCGGATCGGCCTGCGACAGGCCGGGCAGGATGCGGACATCCAGCCGCGGATCGCTGGTCGGCGGCACGGCGGCGCGGCGCGGGTCCAGCGGCGGGCAGGGGGTGGGGCGGTAATCCGCCTCGACCCAGCCGCCGCGGGCGCCGACCATGCCGCAGGCGATGACCGGCATCCGCCCAGCCGCCGGCAGCCAGTCCGCGACCAGATCCAGCAGCGCCGGCTCGAACGTCTCGGGCGACAGCGCGCCCATGCCGCGGTCCGAGGCGCGGGCCGCCTGCGGCTGCCCGCCCCGCATGGCCCAGGCGCGCAGCCGGGTGGTGCCCCAGTCGACGGCGATCCAGTCGATGGCGGATCGTTCGGGCGTCACGACTTCGACTTGTTCGAGACGTCGAAGATCACCGCCGCCATCAGCACCAGGCCCTTGATTACCTGCTGGTAGTCGATGCCGATGCCGAGAATGGACATGCCGTTGTTCATCACCCCCATGATGAAGGCGCCGACCACCGCGCCGATCACCGTGCCGACGCCGCCCGCCATCGAGGCGCCGCCGATGAACACCGCCGCGATCACGTCCAGCTCGAAGCCGACGCCGGCCTTGGGCGTGGCCGAGTTCAGCCGGGCCGAGACCACGATCCCGGCCAGCGCTGCCAGCATGCCCATGTTCATGAAGGTCAGGAACACCACCCGTTCCGAATTGATGCCCGAGAGCTTGGCGGCCTTGGCATTGCCGCCGATGGCATAGATGCGCCGGCCCAGCGTCGTGCGCTCGGACACGAAGGCGTAGAGCGCCACAAGAACCGCCATGACCAGGAAGACATTCGGCAGGCCGCGGAAATTCGCCAGCGCCCAGGTCATCCAGACCAGCGCCAGGAAGATCAGCGCGTTCTTGGCGGCGAAGAAGGCGAAGGGTTCGTCGGCGATGCCCACCGCCTCCTCGCGCCTGCGGGCGCGGATCTGCAGCCACAGGATCAGCACCGCCGCGCCCCAGCCCAGCACCAGCGACAGGGTGTTGGGCTTGTCCGGCCCGAACAGGTCGGGGATGAAGCCCGAGGAGATCATCTGGAAGCCGCGCGGGAAGGGGCCGATCGACTGGCCCTGCAGGATCCACATGGTCAGGCCGCGGAACACCAGCATCCCGGCCAGGGTGACGATGAAGCTGGGGATCTTCCAATAGGCGATCCAGTAGCCCTGGATGCCGCCGATCACCGCGCCGGCCGCCAGGCTCAGCACCACCACCAGCGGAATCGGCAGGCCCAGCTTGACCACCATCAGCGCCGCCAGCGCGCCGACGAAGGCCGCGACCGAGCCGACCGACAGGTCGATATGGCCGGCGACGATCACCAGCAGCATGCCGACGGCCATGATGACGATATGGCTGTTCTGCAGGAACAGGTTGGTCAGGTTCACCGGCCGGAACAGGATGCCGCCGGTCACGATCTGGAAGAAGACCATGATCACGACCAGCGCGAACAGGATGCCGTATTCGCGGATGTTGCGGCGGATGAAGCCGAAAGTGTCGCCGCGGCGCTCGGTGGTCGTGTCAGACATGGGCGGCCTCTGCCTCGATTTCCTCGGGGGTGACGGTCTTGTCGGTCAGGTCGTGGCCCGACCTGATGATGACCTGCATGATGCGCTCCTGCGTGGCCTCGGCGGTGGGCATCTCGCCGACCAGCCGGCCCTCGTTCATGACCAGGATGCGGTCGGTGATGCCCAGAAGCTCGGGCATTTCCGAGGATATCACGATGATGGATTTCCCCGAAGCGGCCAGGTCGCGGATGATGGTGTAGATCTCGTATTTCGCGCCGACGTCGATGCCGCGCGTCGGCTCGTCCAGGATCAGGATCTCGGGCTCGGCGAACAGCCATTTCGCCAGCACCACCTTTTGCTGGTTGCCGCCGGAAAGGTTCACGGTCTTCTGCTCGACCGAGGGCGAGCGGATGTTGATGCGCTGGCGATAATCGCGCGCCACCGCCCCTTCGCGCGCCCGGTCGACCACGCCGCGGGCCGAGATGCCGGCCAGGTTCGCCAGCGGGATGTTGCGGCGGATCGTGTCCTCGAGCACCAGGCCCAGCGATTTGCGGTCCTCGGTCACATAGGCGAGGCCGGCGGCGATGGCGCGCGGCACGGTGGTCAGGTCGGCGGGCTTGCCGTGGATGCTGACCGAGCCGGACTGCCAGTCGCCCATCGAGCGGCCGAACAGGCTCATCGCCAGCTCGGTGCGGCCGGCGCCCATCAGCCCGGCGATGCCCAGCACCTCGCCGCGCCGCAGCTCGAAGCTGGCGCGGTTGACCAGAAGCCGCCCCTCGCGCGCCGGGTCGGCGACGGTCCAGTCCCTGACCTGCATCACCACCTCGCCGACCCGGGGCTGGCGCGGCGGATAGCGGTCGTTCATCGAACGGCCGACCATGTCGCGGATGATGCGCGATTCCTCGACCATGCCGTCGTGATGGGCGACGGTGGCGCCGTCGCGCAGCACGGTGATGCTGTCGCAGACCTGGCTGATTTCATTGAGCTTGTGCGAGATCAGGATCGCGGTCATGCCCCGGTCGCGGAAGCCGGCGAGCAGGCGCAGCAGCGCGTCGCTGTCATGTTCGTTGAGCGAGCTGGTCGGCTCGTCCAGGATCAGCAGATCGACCTTTTTCGACAGCGCCTTGGCGATCTCGATCAGCTGCTGCTTGCCCATGCCAAGCTCGCCGACGCGGGTCTCGGGGCTTTCGCGCAGGCCGACCTGCGCCAGCAGCTCGGCGGTGCGGCGGTTGGTCTCGCGCCGGTCGATGACGCCGCGGGTGGCGATCTCGTTGCCCAGGAAGATGTTCTCGGCGATGGACATCTGCGGCACCAGCGCCAGCTCCTGGTGGATGATGACGATGCCGCGGTCCTCGCTGTCCTTGATGTCGCGGAAGGCCATGGGCTGGCCCTTGTAGAGGATCTCGCCCTGGTAGCTGCCATGCGGGTAGACGCCCGACAGCACCTTCATCAGCGTGGACTTGCCGGCGCCGTTCTCGCCGACCAGGGCGCGGATCTCGCCGCGGCGCACGGTCATGTTGACGTTGTCGAGGGCCTTCACGCCGGGGAATTCCTTGGTGATCCCCCGCATTTCCAGGATATGGTCCATGCTCGCCTGCCGCCTTGAAAGGGATGCGCCGCCGCAGGGCTTTCCGCGGCGGCGGCGGTGGGGTCACTTCAGCTGGTCTTCGGTGTAATAGCCCGAGCCGATCAGCACGTCCTTGAGGTTCTTTTCGGTGACCGCGACGGGTTCCAGCAGGTAGGAGGGCACCACCTTGACGCCGTTGTCATAGCTTTTGGTGTCGTTCACCTCGGGCTCCTCGCCCTTCATCATCGCGTCGACCATGCCGACGGTGACCTTGGCGAGTTCGCGGGTGTCCTTGAAGATGGTGGAATACTGCTCGCCCGCCAGGATCGACTTGACCGATTGCACCTCGGCATCCTGGCCGGTGACGATGGGCATCTTCAGGTCGCCCGAGCCGTAGCCGACGCCCTTGAGCGAGCTGAGGATGCCGATGGACAGCCCGTCATAGGGCGACAGCACCCCGTTCACCTGCTTGTCGGTGTAGTTGGCCGACAGGATGTTGTCCATGCGCGCCTGGGCGGTGGCCGGATCCCAGCGCAGGGTGCCGACCTTGTCCATGCCCATCTGCCCCGAGGCGATCACGATCGAGCCGTCGTCGATCAGCGGCTGGATCACCGACATGGCGCCGTCGTAGAAGAAATAGGCGTTGTTGTCGTCCGGGCTGCCGCCGAACAGCTCGACATTCCAGGGCTTCACGTCCGGGAAGCGCTCCTTGAGCCCGTCGACCAGGGTGGTGGCCTGCTCGACCCCGACCTTGAAATTGTCGAAGGTGGCGTAATAGTCGATGTCGGGCGTGTCGCGGATCAGCCGGTCATAGGCGATGACCTTGATGTCGGCGGCCTTGGCATTGGCCAGGGCGTTCGACAGCGTGGTGCCGTCGATGGCGGCGATCACCAGCACATTCACGCCCTTGGTGATCATGTTCTCGATCTGCGCCAGCTGGTTCGGGATGTCGTCGTCGGCATATTGCAGGTCGGTCTGATAGCCCGCGTCCTGGAACTGCTTGACCATGTTGTTGCCGTCGTCGATCCAGCGCGCCGAGGTCTTGGTCGGCATCGAGATCCCGACCATGCCCTCGGCCGCGGCGACGCCCGGCAGGGCCAGCGCGGCGACCGAGGCCAGCGCCACGGCGTATTTCCTGAAGTTCAGCATGTTTCCTCCATGTCGATTGTCGCGCCCCGCGCCGGGGACCGCCTCCACGGTCCTGGTCCGGCCGGTGCCCTCCCCCCTGTCTCCGGCGCGGGGCGGAATGCGGGTCGTGCCCGGCCATTCAGCGCCGCGGCAGCGGTCGCGGACCACCTGCCTGAGCGCGAGGCTAGACCCGCCCGATATGTCCGTCAATTATTCAGAAAGTGCGTTTGCATACCGGAATTGGTATGGCGGTTGGCGCTAACATGCCGGCGCCCGCCGGCGCCCGCCCGATGGCCTCAGCCATCGGCGCAGAGATCGGCCCATTCGGGATGCCGCTCGAACTGGGCGCGGACATAGCTGCAGGCCGGCACGATCACCAGGCCGCGGGCCCGGGCATCGGCCACCAGCCGCTGCACCATGGCGGCGGCGACGCCGGTGCCGCGCATGGAATCCGGGGCATAGGTGTGGTCCGCGACGATGATGCCGGGGCCGCCGTTGCGCCAGGTCAGCTCGGCCTCGCCCTGGATGCCGGGCAGCGTGACCACATAGCGGCCCGAACTGCCGTAATCCTCATGCGCGACATGGAAGGTGGGTTGCGCCATGCGTCTCTCCCGCTGCTTTCCGGGCGATAACGCATGGCGGTGCGACCGGGGTCCGTGACGTGACGTCACGAATCCGCCAAAGGGGGGCGCCGAAGGGGGGCGCCGCCGGCCGGGCTCAGGCCCGCTCGGAATATTCGAACAGTTCGGTATTGACGACGATGCGTTCCTCGGCGCCGACGAAGGGCGGGATCATGATGCGCAGGCCGTTGTCGAGAATCGCCGGCTTGAAGCTTTTCGCGGCGGTCTGGCCGTTCAGCACCGGCTCGGTCTCGGCCACGGTGCAGATCACTTTCTGGGGAAGGCGCACCGACAGCGCCTCGTCGCCGTAATATTCCACCGCGGCGATCATGCCGTCCTGCAGGAAGGGGCGGCGGTCGCCCAGCAGATCGGCGTCCAGCTCGGTCTGCTCGAAGGTCTCGCTGTCCATGAACACCAGCTTGCCGTCTGTTTCGTAAAGGAATTGCTGGTCCTTGAACTCCAGATGAACCTGCTCGACCTTGTCCTCGGAGCGGAAGCGCTCGTTCAGCTTGCGGCCGTCGCGCAGGTTCTTCAGCTCGACCTGGGCGAAGGCGCCGCCCTTGCCGGGCTTGACATGGCTGACCTTGACCGCCGCCCAGAGCCCGCCGTCATGTTCCAGCACCAAGCCGGGCTTGATTTCATTGCCATTGATCTTGGCCATTCGGGATTACCTTGAAAATATTGGGGAATTTCTGGCGGCCCAAGGGTTGAACCGCGATTGCGCCACCCTATATCCATAGCCGTGCGTCAAGGCAACTGAAAGCGGTTTTGGGCGTTGTCAAGGGTTCCTGCGCATTTCCGCATGTCGCAAGATCGTTGCTTTTGGTGGTTATTTCGCATATCTGCCGGGGCTTGCACGACATGCATGGCGGTCATGCGGCTGGAGGCATACCGAATCACGGCCCGGATCGGCTAAGCCGGCGAGCGCCGCCTATGAGGCAAGATGATGCAGCAACCTTGGCATTGGTCAAGGTGCGGGGGCACCGCAAGAAAAACAGGAAACAGATGATGCGCGATTTCGTGGATGGCTCGGCTTTCAATTTCGAACAGGGACAGCGGGCCCGCAAGCTTTTTGCGGCCGTTGTGCTGGCTGCGCTGGACGACGCGATCGCCGATGACAAGAAATACGGCAACGGGCCCGATCAGATTGCCCGTTGGGCCCGCTCGCGCGATGGGCGCGAGGTGCTGTCCTGCGCCGGCATCGACCCGAACGAGCGGGTGGTGAAGGGGCTGATGGAATTCGTGGCCAAGGGCGTGCGCACCTCGGTCGCGCTGTCGCGCGAGGAAAGCGAGCGCCGCCACGCCGCCGAGGAAGCCGACGCGGCATAAGCGCCGGCGCCGCGCATAGGCTGGGCCGTCCCGCGGGGCGGCCTTTTTTATTGGGGGGACGGGGCCTGCGGGACGGAGCCGCCTTCCGATGACGGGCTGCGCCGGTTAGAAGACGATCATGCAGACGACGCCCCGGCAGACAAAACAGATCCGGTCAGCTTTGGACATCTTGCATCGCAGTCTTGGCGATGCGCTGATCGGCGCGTATCTGCATGGGTCGCTGGTGTCAGGCGGGCTTCGGCCGCAAAGCGACATTGATCTGCTGGCAGTGGTCGAGTCTGGGCTGAGCGAGAGCCAGCGTCATGATCTGCTGGCGGGACTGCTGCGCCTTTCCGGTCGCCACCCTGCCGCGCCCGGCGGCGCCCGCTGCCTTGAGGTCATGATTTTTCGCCGGTCCGACCTTGCCCGGGGCGATTATCCGGCCCGGGCCGAGTTCGTCTATGGAGAGTGGCTCCGCGACGCTTTCGAGGCCGGGGAAACGCCAATGCCCGACCGAAATCCCGAGTATTCACTGGTTATCGCGCAGGCCCGTCGCCAGGCCGTTCCCCTGTTCGGTCCGCCGGGGGACGAACTGCTGGCAGAGGTTCCCCCCGAGCAGGTCCGTCAGGCAATGCGCGATGCGCTACCGGATCTGCTGGACGGGCTGCATGGGGATGAGCGGAATGTCCTGCTGACGCTTGCCCGGATGTGGCATACGGCCTGCACGGGCCGGTTCGTGGCAAAGGATGTCGCCGCCGGCTGGGCGATTGCGCGCCTGTCGGGACAGCGCGCGGCGACGCTGGACCATGCGCGACGGGCCTATCTTGGCGAGATCGCCGACGATTGGTCCAGCCAGGATGATGCTGCCCGGAGGTTGGCAGCGCATATGGGCGAACAGGTCGCCGGTTCCCTGTGACAAGAATGGCCTCCGGGCCGCCTCGCCTCGGTCCTTACCCGAACAGATGCAGCGCCAGCGGCGCGATGATCGAGGTCAGCACCGCGTTCAGCCCCATGCCGATGCCGGCGAAGGCGCCGGCGGTCTCGTTCACCTGAAAGGCGCGGGCCGTGCCGATGCCATGCGCCGCCACCCCCAGCGAAAAGCCGCGCGCCCGCCAGTCGCGGATCCCCAGCGCGTTCAGCAGCGGCGTGGCGATGATCGCGCCGAAGATGCCGGTGATCAGCACCAGCACGGCGGTGATCGTCGGTTCGCCGCCCAACCCCTCGGCGATACCGATGGCGACGGGGGCCGTGGTGGATTTCGGCGCCAGGCTGGCCAGCATCACCCTGTCCAGACCGAACACCTTGCCGATGGCCAACGCCGAGACCACCGCCGTCACCGAGCCCGCCAGCAGCGCCGCCACCAGCGGCAGCGCCGCTTTCCGCACCCGGGGCAGGTTGTCGTAAAGCGGCATTCCCAGCGCCACCGTGGCCGGGCCCAGCATGAAATGCACGAATTGCGCGCCCTCGAAATAGGTCTGGTAGCTGGTGCCGGTCAGCCCCAGAACGCAGGCCAGCAGGATCACCGCGCACAGCACCGGATTGGCCCAGCTTTTCCGACCCATGGCGCGGAAGAAGCTGTCGCCCAGCCAATAGGCGATCAGCGTCGCCGTCAGCCACAGCAGCGGGCCTTGCGTCAGATAGCTCCAGATCAGCGCCGCGTCGGTCATTCCTCGGCCCCGCCCGTCCAGCGCACCACGGCGCGGAACACCAGCGCCCCCGCCGCGATGGCCAGCGCCGTCGAGACGGTCAGCGCCAGCGCCACCGCCAGCCCGTCGCTGCGGAACTGGCCCAGATGCGCCACCACGCCCACGCCGGCCGGCACGAAGAACAGCGACAGATGGCCCAGGATGCCGGTGACTACCGGGCGCAGCATCTCGGCCAGGGCCGGGCGCAGGCTGCAGGACAGCACCAGCAGCAGCAGCCCCAGCACCGGGCCGGGCAGCGGCAGACCCAGGCTGCGGGTGGCAACCTCTCCGACAAGCTGGAAGACCAGGATGATGGCAAGCGCGGGAATCATGCCGGTCAGATTAGCAGCGTATTTCTTGTGGTGAACCCTCAAATCTTGTGGATAACCGCCGAAAGCCCGCCATATCTGGGGTTTGTGTTGACTCGGGCGCCCCGATGGCGAAGAATCCGGGGGATTTGAACGAGCTTCGTGGACCCCTCGCATTGCGTTTCGACCGCCTGCGCCTCAATGGTTTCAAGAGCTTCGTGGACCCGACCGATCTGGTCATCCACGAGGGGCTGACCGGCGTCGTCGGTCCGAACGGCTGCGGCAAGTCGAACCTGCTGGAGGCGCTGCGCTGGGTCATGGGCGAAAACCGCCCCACCGCCATGCGCGGCGACGGCATGGAGGACGTGATCTTTGCCGGCACCGCCCGGCGTTCCGCCCGCGCCCATGCCGAGGTCACGCTGACCATCGACAACAAGGACCGGCTGGCCCCCGCCGGGCTGAACGATGCCGACGCGCTGGACATCACCCGCCGCATCACCCGCGACGCCGGTTCGGCCTATCGCATCAACGGCAAAGAGGTGCGGGCGCGCGACGTGCAGATGCTGTTCGCGGATGCCTCGACCGGGGCGCATTCGCCGGCGCTGGTGCGGCAGGGGCAGATTTCCGAACTGATCAACGCCAAGCCGAAAGCGCGTCGGCGGGTGCTGGAGGAGGCGGCGGGAATCTCCGGCCTCTACCAGCGGCGGCATGAGGCCGAGCTGAAGCTGAACGCGGCCGAGGCGAATCTGACCCGCGTCGACGACACGCTGGACCAGCTCTCCACCCAGGCCGCCAGCCTGGCCCGGCAGGCCCGCGCCGCCGCGCGCTATCGCGAGATCGGCGCCGCGCTGCGCCGGGCCGAGGGCGTGCTGCTGTATCGCCGCTGGGCCGAGGCCGATCAGGCCAAGGCCGTCGCCGCCGAGGCGCTGCGCGAGGCGATCCGCGCCGCCACCGATGCCGAGGCCGCGGCCCGCCGCGCCATCGCCGCCCGCGAGGAGGCCGAGGCGAAGCTGCCGCCGCTGCGCGAGGAGGAGCAGGTCGCAAGCGCCATCCTGTCCCGCGTCACCGTCGAGCGCGAGGCGCTGGACGAGGCCGAGGCCCGCGCCGCCCAGGCGATCCAGGCGTTGCTGGCGCGCATCGCCCAGCTCGACCGCGACATCGAGCGGGAATCGGCGCTGAACCGCGATGCCGGCGAGGTGATCGCGCGGCTGGAATGGGAAAAGCGCGAGCTGGACAAGGCCGGGCAGGGCCACGAGGAGCGGCTGGAGACCGCCGGCACCGCCGCCGAGGAAGCCGCCGAGGCGCTGCGCGAGGTCGAGGCCAAGCTGGCCGAGCTGACCGACGAATCCGCCCGCCTTGCCGCCCGCCACCAATCCGCCGAACGGCTGGTCCACGACCTGCGGCAGATGCAGGACCGCGCCACCCGCGCCGCCGCCGAGGCCGAGGCCGCCGCCGCCCGCGCCAGCGAGGCCGGCACCGAGGCCGCGAGCGCCCGCGAGGTCGCCGAGACGGCGCAGGACGAGGCCCGCGAGCGGGTCGAGCAGACCGAGGAGGCGCTGGCCGCGGCCGAGGAAGCCCGCGCGGCGCTGGAAGCCGAGGAATCCGCCGCCCGCTCGGCCCGGGCCGAGGCCGAGGGCGAGGTTTCGGCGCTGAGCGCGGAAATGACCGCGCTGAAGCGGCTGGTGGAACGCGGCCAGAGCGGCGGCTCGATCCTGGATCTGGTGCGCGTGGCGCGCGGCTATGAGACCGCCTTCGGCGCGGCGCTGGGCGACGATCTGGCTGTCGGGCTGGCCGTCGGGCTGGCCGAGGATGGCTCGGGCTGGCACCGGCTGCCGGCCTACGGCTCGCCGCAGCCGCTGCCGGAAGGGTCCGAGCCGCTGGCACCGCATGTCGAGGCCCCCGAGGCGCTGGCCCGCCGGCTGTCGCAGGTCGGGCTGGTCGCGGATGCGGAAATGGGTGCGGCGATGCAGGCGCGGCTCGCCCCCGGCCAGCGGCTGGTCACGCGGGACGGCGACCTGTTCCGCTGGGACGGGATGCGGGTGCTGGCGGGCGAGGCGGCGTCCTCGGCCGCGCTGCATCTGCAAAAGGTCAATCAGCTGGCCGAGCTGACCGAGCAGGCCGAGATGGCGCAGGCCCGCGCCGAGGATGCGCAGGCCGCGCATCAGGCGCTGCGCGACCGCCACCTGGCCGCCACCGAAGCCGAGAAGCGCGCCCGCGATGCCAGGCGCGAGGCCGAGCGCGGGCTGTCGGATGCCGTGCGCGCCGTGACCCGCGCCGAATCCGAGCTGTCCATGGCGCAGAGCCGCGCCGAATCGGCCCGCGCCGAGCTGGCCCGGCATCGCGAGGATGCGCTGGACGCCCGTACCCGACTGGCCGAGGCCGAGCGGGCACTGGCCGGGCTGCCCGACCGCGGCGCCGCGGCAACGGCACTGGACCATGCCCGCATGGGCGTCGAGGCGGCGCGCATCGCCACCCTGACCCGGCGCGGCGCGCTGGACGAACTGCGGCGCGAGGCGAATGCGCGGCTGAAGCGCCTGCAGGAGATCGCCAAGGAGGAATCCGGCTGGCGGCTGCGGCTGGATCAGGCCGGCACTCGTGCTGCCGAACTGGCCGCCCGCCGCGACGGATCCGCCGCCGATCTGGAGCAGGCCGAGGCCCAGCCCGAGATCCTGGCCGAGCGCCGCGAGGTGCTGACCGAGGCCGAGGCCCAGGCGGCCGCCCGGCTGGCCCGCGCCCGCGAGGCGCTGTCCGCCGCCGATCAGGCGCTGCGCCAGACCGCCGCGGCCGAGCGCGAGGCCGAGCGCGCCGCCTCTGACGCGCGCGAGACCCGCGCCGCCCGCGAGGCCCGCGGCGAAGCCTCCACCGAGGCCGAATCCGCGGCCCGCCTGCGCATCCACGAGGAGCTTGAGGCCACGCCCGAGGCGCTGCTGGAGGCGCTGGGCGAGGTCGAGGAGATCGCCGCCGAGGCGCTGGAGGAGCAGATCGCCCGGCTGCGCCACGGCCGCGACGCGCTGGGGGCGGTCAACCTGCGCGCCGACGAGGACAAGCGCGAGCTGGAGACCGAGCGCGACCGGCTGGCCAGCGAAAAAGAAGACCTGACCGAGGCGATCCGCAAGCTGCGCCAGGGCATCGGCAGCCTGAACCGCGAGGGCCGCGAGCGGCTGCTGGCCGCCTTCGACACGGTGAACGCCAATTTCACCACGCTGTTCACGCATCTGTTCGGCGGCGGCGAGGCGCGGCTGGTGCTGGTCGAATCCGACGATCCGCTTGAGGCCGGGCTGGAGATCATGTGCCAGCCGCCGGGGAAAAAGCTCTCGACGCTCAGCCTGTTGTCGGGGGGCGAGCAGACGCTGACGGCGCTGGCGCTGATCTTCGCGGTCTTCCTGGCCAACCCGGCGCCGATCTGCGTGCTGGACGAGGTGGACGCGCCCCTGGACGACGCCAATGTCACCCGTTTCTGCGACCTGCTGGACGAGATGACGCGGCGCACCGACACCCGCTTTCTTGTGATCACCCACCATGCCGTCACCATGGCGCGCATGGACCGGCTGTTCGGCGTCACCATGGTCGAGCAGGGCGTGAGCCAATTGGTCAGCGTCGACCTGAAACGCGCGGAGGCTCTGGTGGCCTGACGCGCAAAGCGGTAATCAGCGCGCGATTCCGTGACGGAGAAGATGATGCGAACCCTGGTTCCCCTGGTATTGGCGGCGCTGATCCAGGCGCCCGCCGCGCAGGCGCAGGTCGTCGGCGACCCCGAGGTGATCCGCCTGATGATGATGGATTTCGGTTTGCCGGCCGAGCCCAGCACCGATGCCGCGGGCGATCCGCTGATCGACAGCCGCATCGACGGCACGCATTTCTCGGTCTATTTCTACCAATGCGAGAAGACCTGCGCCTCGATCCAGTTCTCGGCCGGCTTCGACCTGGACGCGCCGATGACCACCGAGCAGGTCAACCAGTGGAACCGCGACAAGCGCTTCGGCAAGGTCTATCTGGACGAGACCGGCGACCCCTTCGTCGAGATGGATATCGGGCTTGCCGGCGAGGGCATCGGACGCAAGAATTTCGAGGATGCGCTGGACACCTGGCGCATCGTGCTGAGCGATTTCCGCGAATTCATCGACTGGTAGGAGGATGCGATGACCATCGAGACGAAACTGGCAGAGCTGGAGATCACGCTGCCCGACGCGCCGGCGCCGGCGGCGAATTACGTGCCCTATGTGATCTCGGGCAACCTGCTGTTCGTTTCCGGCCAGATCAGCGCGCTGAAGGGCAAGCTGGGTGCCGATCTTGCCGTCGAGGACGGCGCCGAGGCGGCGCGCGGCTGCGGCCTGGCGCTGCTGGCGCAGGCGCGGGCGGCGCTGGGATCGCTTGACCGGGTGAAGCGGGTGGTGAAGCTGGGCGGTTTCGTCAATTCGACCGCCGAATTCACCGACCAGCCCGAGGTGGTCAACGGCTGTTCGAACCTGATGGTCGAGGTGTTCGGCGACAAGGGTCGCCATGCCCGCGCCGCCGTCTCGGCCCCGGCCCTGCCGCGCGGCGTCGCGGTCGAGATCGAGGCGGTGTTCGAGATCGAATGATGGCGCTGCATCCGGATTTCCTGCGCCTGCCCATCGCCCATCGCGGGCTGCACGGGCCGGGCGTGCCGGAAAACAGCATGGCGGCATTCCGCGCCGCCATCGCCGCCGGCTACGGCATCGAATGCGACATCCAGCGCGCCGCGGACGGCACGGCGCTGGTGTTTCACGACGACGACCTGCCGCGCCTGACCGGGGCCGAGGGGCTGGTCAGCGCGCTGGGCATCGACGCGCTCTCGATGCTGCGCATCATGGGCACGGAGGAGCAGATCCCGACGCTCGGCGAACTCTTGGACGAGGTCGCGGGCCGGGTGCCGCTGCTGATCGAGATCAAGGACCAGAGCCTGCGTTCCTCGGCCGAGGTGGGCGACCTGCAGGACGGCGTGGCGCGGCTGCTTTCCGGCTATGACGGTCCGGTGGCGGTGATGTCCTTCAACCCGCACAGCGTCGCGGCCTTCCATGCTGCGGCGCCGGGGGTGACGGTGGGGCTGACCACCTGCGGCTATCAGGCCGGGGATTGGCCGATGCTGGACGAACCCGCCCGCGCGCATCTGGCGGCGATCGCGGATTTCGACCGCGTCGGCGCCGCCTTCGTCTCGCATGACCGCAAGGATCTGCGGAACCCGGCGGTGGCGGCGCTGAAGGCGCGCGGCGTGCCGGTGCTGTGCTGGACGGTGCGCTCGCCCGCCGAGGAGGCCGAGGCCCGGCGCGTGGCCGACAATATCACCTTCGAGCATTACCTGCCCGCAACGCCCTGACGCCCCGCTTGCCGCCGCCCGCTGACAAAGCCGGGCGGCGTGCCTATGTTTCGCTGCATGAGCGAACTGACCGTTTCCGTCCTGCCCGCGATTTCCGGCATCGACGCCGCCCTTTGGGACGGCTGCGGGGCCGGGGACAATCCCTTCACCACGCATCGCTTCCTGTCGGCGCTGGAGGCCTCCGGCTCGGTCGGCGAGGGCACGGGCTGGCATCCCAGCCATCTGGTGGCGCGGCTGGACGGGCAGGTGGCGGGGGTCGCGCCCTGCTATCTCAAGACCCACAGCCAGGGCGAATACATCTTCGACCATGCCTGGGCGCAGGCCTATGAGCGGGCGGGCGGGCGCTATTACCCCAAGCTGCAATGCGCGGTGCCCTTTACCCCGGCCAGCGGGCCGCGGCTGATCGCCGCCGAGCCGCAGGTGCAGGCGGCGCTGTTGCAGGCCATGGCGCAGGTGGCGCGGCAATCGGGCCTGTCGGGCGCCCATGTCACCTTCTGCACCGAGGCCGAGGCGCGGCTGGGCGAGGCGGCGGGCTTCCTGCCCCGCGCCAGCGAGCAGTTCCACTGGCTGAACCGCGGCTATGGCAGTTTCGAGGATTTCCTGGCCCAGTTGTCCGCGCGCAAACGCAAGGCGATCCGCAAGGAGCGCGAGCGCGCCCAGGCCTTTGGCGGTTCCATCCGCAGCCTGACCGGCGACCAGATCCGGCCCGCGCATTGGGACGCCTTCTGGACCTTCTACCAGGACACCGGCGGGCGCAAATGGGGCCGGCCCTACCTGACCCGCGCCTTCTTCGACATCCTGCACCAGACCATGCGCGACGATTGCCTGCTGGTCCTGGCCGAGCGCGACGGCCGCCCCGTCGCCGGGGCGCTGAACCTGATCGGCCGCGAGGCGCTTTACGGCCGCTATTGGGGCTGCACCGAAGACCACCCCTTCCTGCATTTCGAGCTGTGCTATCACCGCGCCATCGACTGGGCCATCGCCCAAGGCATCCCGCGCGTCGAGGCCGGCGCGCAGGGCGAACACAAGCTGGCCCGCGGCTACCTGCCCACCCAGACCCATTCGCTGCATTGGGTGCGCGACGAGGGCTTCCACCGGGCGATCGCCGATTACCTGGAGCGCGAGCGCGCCGCGGTGGGCGAGGAACTGGCGCTGCTGGCCGAGATGGGGCCGTTCCGCCGCGGCGCGCTCTCGCCCTGAAGCGGCCCGGTCAGGGCCCGCGCCCGGTCTCAGGGCCGCTTGATCAGCCGGAAGGCGGCCGAGGAGCCCCAGCCGGCGGCCACGGCGATGGCCAGCGACATGATGCCGTAAAGAAAGGGCTGGTCCAGCGCCAGGCGATAGAGCCAGCGCTCCAGCCCGACCTTGCGCACCTCGATGGGGGCGCGGAAGCTGTCGATGATCTCGCCGTTCCGCATCAGGAAGATGCGGGTGCTGTAGAAGCCCTCGATCAGGTTGGCGGGCAGGCGCACATCGGCGCGGAACAGCGTCTGCTCGGCCAGCAGCACCGCGCCGTCATCCTGGCGGTAAAGCTCGGATTCCTGGCGCAGGCGCACGAAGGCCTCGGTATAGGGCACCACGTCGGCCACCTCGCTCTTGCCGGCAAAGGCGCGCATGGCCAGCGGGATCGAGATGCGGAAGCGCTGGTCCAGCTCGGGCTTCAGGATCTTGTCCAGCGGCCGGGTGGTGGCGACGACATAGAAAGTCGGGGCCGAGCCGATGCTGACCCGGCCGGTATTCACCCAGATGCCCAGCCGGCGTTCCTTGTGACGCACGGTGACGGCGCGGGCCGGGCCTTCGACCGCGACGATCACGTCCAGCGGCTCGCCGGGTGGGATCGGCTTCTCGCGCTTGATGGCGCCGTAGATGATGATCTCGGAACCGTCGAAGCTGGTGGTGATGTCCACGTCGTCGCGCGACAGGCCGGCGACGATCTGCTCGGCCGGCGGCGGGGTCGGCGTGTGCGGCGGCGGCGGGCGGGTTTGGGCCTCTGCCGGCAGGCCCGGCATCAGCAGGATCGGAAGCAGCAGGATGGGCAGCAACATCCACCGGCGCCGGGTCATTTCAGCACCCCCGGCGTGATCGAATAAAGGTCGTCGGGCCGCAGGAACAGGTCCAGCGCCAGCTTGCCGCAGACCGCCAGCACCAGAAGCGCCAGCAGGATGCGCAGCTGCTCGGCCCGCAGCCGTGCGCCCAGATGCGTGCCGATCTGCGCCCCGGTGACGCCGCCGACGATCAGCAGCACCGCCAGCATCACGTCCACCGTGTTCGACGAGACGGCATGCATCAGCGTGGTATAGGCCGACAGGAAGGTGATCTGGAACAGCGAGGTGCCGATGACCACCTTGGTCGGCATGCCGAGCAGGTAGATCATCGCCGGCACCATGATGAAGCCGCCGCCGACGCCCATGATCGCGCCCAGCACCCCCACCGCCGCCCCGACCAGCAGCACCGGGATGGCGCTGATGTAAAGCCCCGAGGCGCGGAACTTCATCTTCATCGGCCATTTGTGCACCCAGCCGTGCTGGTGGCGGCGCATCGGCTTGATTGGGCCGCTGCGGTGATGGCGGCGCAGCGCCCGCAGGCTCTCCTGCAGCATCATCGCGCCGATCAGGCCCAGGAAGACGACATAGCAAAGCTGCACCACCAGATCGACCTGGCCCAGCCGCGACAGCAGGTTGAACAGCAGCACCCCCGCCGACGAGCCGACGAGGCCGCCGGCCAGCAGCACCCAGCCCATGCGGAAGTCGACGGTCTTGCGCTTGACATGCGCCAGCACGCCCGACACCGACGAGGCCACGACCTGGTTCGCGCCGGTGGCCACGGCGATGGCGGGCGGAATGCCGATGAAGAACAGCAGCGGCGTGATCAGGAAGCCGCCGCCGACGCCGAACAGGCCCGACATCAGGCCGACGATGCCGCCGAGCCCGACCAGGGTGAAACCATTGACCACCACCTCGGCGATCGGAAGATAGATCTGCATGTCCTGCCCGGCCTTCTGCCTGATCCGATCCTGCCCCGGCCGGCGCCGCGCGTCAAACGCTGCGATGCCGCCTCCAGCGGGTTGTCGCAGGGCCGTGGCGCGGATAAGCATTGTGTCACGGGCGGATAACCGGCGATGATGCGGGCGGCATGGGGCCGCCGGCCTCGGGCCGCACAGGGACGAACATGCGCATTCTGATCACCAATGACGACGGCATCAACGCGCCGGGCCTCGAAACGCTCGAGGCGATCGCGGCCGAGGTCGCGGGCCCGGAGGGCGAGGTCTGGACCGTCGCCCCGGCCTTCGAGCAATCGGGCGTCGCGCATTGCATCAGCTACGTCCACCCGACGCTGATCGCCGAGCTGGGGCCGCGCCGCTTCGCCGCCGAGGGCACGCCGGCCGATTGCGTGCTGGCCGCCATCGCCGACGTGATGCGGGACAATCCGCCCGACCTGGTGCTGTCGGGCGTGAACCGCGGCAACAATTCGGGCGAGAACGTGATGTATTCCGGCACCGTCGGCGGCGCCATGGAGGCGGCGCTGCAGGGCCTGCCGGCCATCGCCCTGTCGCAATACATGGGCAGCCGCACCGCCGTGCTGGACGATCCGTTCCAGGCGGCGCGCGCGCATGGACCGCGGCTAATCCGGCAGTTGCTGGAATATGGCGACTGGACCTCGGACGAGGATTTCCGGCTGTTCTACAACCTGAACTTCCCGCCCTGCGACGCCGGTTCGGTCAAGGGCACGCGCGTCGCCCCCCAGGGCCGCCGCCAGGGCGTGCGCTTCGAGGTCGAGCCCTATCACGCGCCGAACGGCCGGCGGTTCCTGTGGGTGCTGGGCGGCTCGCAGACGGCGCAGGCCACGCCAGAGAGTGACGTGGACGCGAATATGCGCGACTATATCTCGCTGACGCCGATGCGGCCGGACCTGACCTGTCACAAGACCCTGGCCGAACTGCGCGGCGTGCTGGAGGAGGGCTGAACCTGGGCATGAGCGACGATCCCGAGACTGCCGAACGCAAGATGCGCTTCCTGTTCGCGCTGCGGCAGCGCGGGGTCACCGATCCGCGCGTGCTCGAGGCGATGGAGCGCATCGACCGCGGCGAATTCGTCCGCGGCCATTTCGAGGACCGCGCCTATGACGACACGCCGCTGCCCATTCCCTGCGGCCAGACCATCAGCCAGCCCTCGGTCGTGGGGCTGATGACCCAGGCGCTGGAGGTCGGGCCGCGCGACAAGGTGCTGGAGATCGGCACCGGCTCGGGCTACCAGGCGGCGATCCTGTCGCTGCTCTGCCGGCGGGTCTATACCATCGACCGCCACCGCCGGCTGGTGGCCGAGGCCGAGGCGCTGTTTCGCGACCTGGGCCTGACCAACATCACCGCCCTGGTCGCCGACGGCTCGCGCGGGCTGCCCGAACAGGCGCCCTTCGATCGCATCATGGTGACGGCGGCGGCCGAGGATCCGCCGGGCCCGCTCTTGGCGCAGCTGAAGATCGGCGGTATCATGGTGGTGCCGGTCGGGCAGTCGGACGCAGTGCAGACGCTGATCCGCGTGCGGCGCGGCGAAAACGGCTATGATTACGACGAATTGCGGCAGGTGCGCTTCGTGCCGCTGGTCGAGGGGTTGGGACAGACATGACCCCCGGCCGTCCAGAGTGAGGAACGGGCAGATGATCAAGATCAGGCAGTTGGCCTTGACCGCCGGCGCTGCGGCGATTCTGGCGTCCTGCGGACCGCAGGGCGGCCTCGATTTCAGCAATTTCGACCCCGACCTGCGCGGCTGGGGCGGCGGCGGGCTGGACACGGCCGGGGCGGCGGCGCGCGCCGCACCGCGCCCGGTGCCGGACCAGCGCGGCGTCATCTCCTATCCCGGCTACCAGGTCGCCATCGCCCGGCAGGGCGATACGGTCGCCACCATCGCCGCCCGGCTGGGCCTGAATGCCGGCGAGCTGGCAAGCTACAACGCCATCAACGCCAACACCGTGCTGAATCCCGGCGCGGTCGTCGCCCTGCCGCGCCGGGTGGCGGCCGGTGCCCCGGCCGGGACGGCGCCCATCACCTCCTCGACCGGACAGGTCAGCGATCCCTTCGCCGGCCAGGGCATCAAGCAGCCGAACCTGCCGCCGGCCGCTGGCGCTGCCGGTGCGGTGACGGCCAAGACCCTGCCGGCCTCGAGCCAGCCCCGGCAGCATGTCGTCGCCGCCGGCGAGACCGCCTGGTCCATCGCCCGCAAGTACAATGTCTCGGTCAACGACCTGGCGCAGTGGAACGGGCTGTCTTCCGGCATGACCCTGCGCACCGGCCAGAGGCTGCTGATCCCCGTCGCCGGCCAGACACGCTCGGCAACCGCCGTCGTTACCGCGCCCGGCGCCGGCAGCCCGACGCCACGCCCGCCCTCCTCGGCCGAGCCGCTGCCGAAGGAGCAGACGAAGCCGGCCAGCAGCCCGGTGGACAAGCCCGCCAGCCCGGACCTGGGCAAGACCCGCACCGCCGCCTCGGGCAACGGCCGGTTCCGGATGCCGGCCAGCGGCGCCATCATCCGCACCTATCAGAAGGGCAAGAACGACGGCATCGACATCTCGGCCGCCGCCGGCAGCCCGGTCGCCGCGGCCGGCTCGGGCACCGTTGCCGCGATCACCCGCGACACGGACGGGGTGCCGATCATCGTCGTGCGGCACGACGGCAACCTGATGACGGTCTATGCCGGCCTTGAGAATGTGGCGGTCAGCAAGGGCCAGTCGGTCAGCGCCGGCACGGCCCTGGGCAAGGTGCGCAGCCAGGGCGTGGTGCATTTCGAGGTCCGCAACGGTTTCGACAGCGTCGATCCCGAGAAATACCTGAACTGACGCCCGGCCCGGCCGGTGGCGGCCTTGCGCGGGCCGTTCCGCCGCAGGCCGGCAGGCCGCAGGGGCCGCAATCCTTGCCGTCGGAGGGTGTGGAGGCGGCCGCCGTCAGTCCTGTTCGCACATCTGCCGCAGCGCCAGCTCGATCTCGTGGCGGATCATCTGCTGCAGGTTGCGGCTCAGGCGGGTGCCGATCTCGCCCTGAAGTTCCTGGCGGATGGCTTCGCGGATCATGCCGCGCAGATGCGTGCCCTTCTGGGCACCCTTTTCCTGCGGGGCGAACAGATGCGGCTCGGTCTCGCGGCTGAGGGCCTCGGCGGCGGCATGAGCCTCGGCCAGGGGATTGATCGGGGTCACGGAAGCATTCGCATGCAGCATGGTTTCCTCCATTTGCGCGTTCGTGGGGGCGGGCTCTTGCAGGAAGGGCCCGAAGGGCTGGATCTGGATCGGCGCAAGATCGGCGCCGGGGTCGGGGTCGGGAGTGGTGCCGCCAGGTTGGGCCGGGGCCGAATCGGCCTGGCCGTCCAGCGGCATGATCAGCCAGTCGCCGAACGGGTGCGGCGCCGGCTCTGCCGGGACCGCGGGCGCGGGCGGCGCAAGTGCCTCGGGATGCGGGCCGGCTTGCACCGGCGCATCGACGAGATCGCTGCTGTCAAGGATCAGGGGGGTGTTCTGCGGCGGCGCCCGGCGTGCCGTCAGCACCGGTTCGATCCGCGGCGATTCCCGCACCGGCAGCGCGTTCAGCGTCTGGTCGGGGATGCGGCAGCCGCCGTCATCCTGCGCGATCAGCCGGCGGATCGAGGCCAGAACATCGCCGACATTCTCCGTGGGCGGAGGGGGCGGATGGCGCATCATGTCATGCTGCATGACGCGCCCCCGGGTTCGGGGCGGGGTCAGTCCCTGCCGATCGCGCGCAACACGCGGTCGAGGCTTTCGCCCTGCCTGCTGGTATAGGGTGCGTCCTGCACCGCATTGTAATAGGCCGATGGGTCATAGGTCGGTATCCCCAGTTTCAGGTTTTCCACCGTCAACAAACCCATAGCAGCCAGAAGTTGATAATGTGCTAACTGCAGATTGGCCTCTGCAGAGATTTTGTCGGCCCGCGCCTCCAGCAGCGATTGTTCGGCATCAAGCACGTCCAGCGTGGTGCGCGCGCCCAGCGTCGCTTCCTCGCGCACGCCTTCATAGGCCTGCTGCGCGGCGACGATCTGCTCGTCGATGGCGCGGATCTGGGCCCGGGCCACGTCGATTCCCGCCCAGGCCTTGCCGACCGCCTCGTCGACCTGGCGCGACACGTCCAGAAGCCCGGCGCGGGCCTGATCGCGCTGCGCCATGGCCTTGCGATGCGCGGCGGGCAGCCGGCCGCCGGAATAGATCGTCTGCGACAGGCTCAGCGACAGGCCGCTGCTGTCCACCGTTTGCGCGTCGCCGGAAAGCGAATTGACCGAAAGCTCGCGCGAACGGCCGATGCTGGCCTGGCCGGTCAGGGTCGGATTGCGCTCGGCCGCGGCGGCGGCGACGCCCAGTTCGGCCGCGGCGGCCAGGCGTTGCGCCCTGTGGATGGCCGGATGGCTGCGCTGGCCGATCTGCCGCGCGGCCTCGAGCGAGGCGGGCAGCTTGGGCGTCGCCGGCGGCGGCGACAGCGTGCCGGGCGCCTGGCCGGTGGCGGCGCGATAGGTCTCGCGCGCCACTTCCAGATTGCCCTGCGCGGCGGCCAGGCTGGCGCGGGCGGCCGCCAGGGCGGCATCGGCCTGCGACACGTCGGTCTGGGTGATCTCGCCGACCTCGAAACGATCCGAGGCGGCCTGCTGCTCCTGCCCGATCACCCGCACGGAATTGGCCTGCAGATCGACCTGTTCGGTGGCGCTGCGCACTTCCAGATAGGCCTGGACCGCGGTCAGCAGCACGTCCTGTTCGACCCCGACCAGGGCGGCGCGGGTGGCCAGCACGGTTTCCTTGGCGGCGTCGATGGCGATGGCGTTGCGGCCCCAGTCGTAAAGCGTGATCTGCGCCTGCAGCCCGATGCTGGTCGAGCGGCCGATGCGGTCTTCGATCTTCTGGAAACTGTGTTCGGCCACCCATTGGATCACCGGGCGCAGCTGGGCCAGCGCCGTCGCCGCATCCTCGTCCGCGGCGCGCAGCACGGCGCGGTTCTGGTCGAGCAGCGCCGAATGGCGATAGGCGGCCACCATGGCATCGGCCAGCGTCTCGGCCCCGGCCGGAAGGGCCGTCGCACCCGCGAGCAGCGCCGCGATCAGCGGTCGCCGCAGTGTTCTCAGCGTATTGCGAAACATCCCTTGGCCTTTCCTGTCGGAATTCACAAGACGAAGCCCCTTTGCCGCGCGAATCCCGGCAGCACCGGGGCAGCGGCATTGAAGGCGAAGCGCCAGTTGACCCGCCCGTCCAGCTTGTGGCCCAGACGCACGGTGCCGAGATTGTCCTCGCGGAACAGGGCGACGATGCGGCCGCCCTCGCGCAGCTGGTCGATCAGGGCCTGCGGCACCTCCTCGACGGCGCCCTCGATCAGGATGGCGTCATAGGGGGCCTGGCCGGGGCAGCCCTCGGCCAGCGCGGCCTTGACCACGGCGACGCTGAAGACGTCCTGCGCCGCCAGCCGGCTCTCGGCCTCGGCGGCCATGCCGGCATCCTCCTCGACCGCGACCACCGCTTCGGCGATGCGGGCGATGACGGCGGCCGTGTAGCCGTAGCCGCAGCCCACATCCAGCACCAGGTCGCCGCCCTGCAGGTTCAGCACGTCCAGCATCTTGCCCAGCGTCCGCGGCTCAAGCAGCACGCGGCCGGGCGCGATGGCGACGTTGTTGCCCACATAAGCGACGTCGCGGCGGGCATCGGGGACGAACTGCTCGCGCGGGACGGACAGCATCGCCTCGATCACGGGATAGCTGGTCACTTCGTTCGGACGGACCTGAGTGTCGACCATCATGGTGCGTCGCTGCGCGAAATCGGTCATTCTGCGAACCCTGCTCTCGGTTGGCTACGGGAACCTCTTGCCATGAAAATCCGGAGTGAGCAACGGCGCCCGACGCCATGGACGCGAGGATGTGGCCGCAGGCCGCAGAAGGGGACGGGCCGCGCCGGGCCGGGCGGCCAAGCGCCGGAACCCGGCCGGGCGGTCATTCGACCGAGATCCCCGCTGCTCCGGCTTCCGCCCGGCCGATGACGGCGGCCAGGGGGAAGCCGGCGGCGCGGATCAGGTCCAGCACCTCGGCCGCCGCCTCGGGCGCGCAGGCGACCAGAAGCCCGCCCGAGGTCTGCGGGTCGGTCAGCAGCGCCCGCCGCCAGTCGGGCAGGCCGACGGGCAGCGCCACCTCGGCACCGTAGGCGGCCCAGTTGCGGGTCGAGGCGCCGGTGGCAAAGCCGGCCTCGGCCAGCTCGGCCGCGCGCGACAAGAGCGGCAGGTCCGCCAGCCGCAGCCGCAGCCGCAGCCCGGCGCCCCGGGCGATCTCCAGGCCGTGGCCCAGGATGCCGAAGCCGGTGACGTCGGTCAGGGCATGAACATCGGCCCGCTTGGCCAGATCGATGCCGACCTTGTTCAGCGTGGTGGCCGAGGCGACCATCTCGTCGATGCCGGCCCGGTCCAGCGCGCCCTTCTTGATGGCGGCGGAATAGATGCCGACGCCCAGACCCTTGGTCAGGATCAGCGCGTCGCCCGGCCGCGCATCGGCGTTGCGGCGCAGTTCGGACGGGTGGCAAAGGCCGATCACCGCCAGGCCGTAGATCGGCTCGGGCGCGTCGATGGA
Source organism: Paracoccus sp. TOH (assembly GCF_030388245.1). Taxonomy (NCBI): domain Bacteria; kingdom Pseudomonadati; phylum Pseudomonadota; class Alphaproteobacteria; order Rhodobacterales; family Paracoccaceae; genus Paracoccus; species Paracoccus sp. TOH. Next base: position 773,840 of record NZ_CP098360.1, on the reverse strand, counting down.
ATGGCCGCCGGCGACGGGAATGCCGGCCTGATGGCAGATCTCGCGCCCGCCCTCGAGGATCTCGCGGATCTGCGCCGGGGCGAGCTTGTCGATGGGCATGCCCAGGATCGCCAGCGCCATGATCGGCCGGCCGCCCATGGCGTAGATGTCGGAAATCGCATTGGTCGCGGCGATGCGGCCGAAGGCGCGCGGATCGTCCACCATCGGCATGAAGAAATCGGTGGTGGCGATGACGCAGGTGTTCGCGTCCACCTGGTAGACGGCGGCGTCGTCCGAGGTCTCGGTCCCGACCAGAAGCTGCGGGAACGCCGCCGCCAGCGGCTCGCCCGCCAGCAATTCGCGCAGCACCGAGGGCGCCAGCTTGCAGCCGCAGCCGCCGCCATGCGCCAGCGAGGTCAGTCTGGGGTGGTCATTCATCTTCGGGCCCTTCCATCGGTCAGTCGGCGCACGGTAACGTAGAAGGCCGGCACCATGAAGATGCCAAGGAAGGTCGCGGCGATCATGCCGCCCATCACCCCGATGCCGATGGAATTCTGCGCCCCGGCCCCGGCCCCGGTGGCGATGGCCAGGGGCAGCACGCCCAGGATGAAGGCCAGCGAGGTCATCAGGATCGGCCGCAGCCGCAGCCGGGCGGCAAGGGTCGCGGCCTCGACCGTCGACCGTCCGGACTGTTCCAGGTCGCGGGCGAATTCCACGATCAGGATAGCGTTCTTGGCGGCCAGGCCGATGGTGGTCAGGATGCCGACCTTGAAATAGACGTCATTGGCCTGGCCGAAGGTCAGCGCCGCCGCCACCGCGCCCAGCACCCCCACCGGCACCGCCAGCATGACCGAGAAAGGGATCGACCAGCTTTCGTAAAGCGCGGCCAGCGACAGGAACACCACCAGCGCCGACAGCGCGAAAAGCCAGGGCGCCTGGTTGCCCGACTGCCGCTCCTGATAGGACAGCCCGGTCCAGGCGGTGCCGTAGCCGCCCGGCAGCTGCGCCACCAGCTCCTCCATCGCCGTCATCGCCTCGCCCGAGCTGGCATTCTCGCCGGGCTGGCCCTCGATCTGGATGGCGTCGATGCCGTCCATGCGCGACAGGCTGGGCTCCACCGGCTCCCAGCGGGTGGTCATGAAGGCGTTGAACGGCACCATTTCGCCATCGGAATTGCGCGCATACCAGCTGTCGACATCCTCGGGCTGCATGCGATTGGCGGCGGCGGCCTGCACGACCACCGGGCGCAGCTGCGCGCCCAGGGCGAAGTCGTTCACCTCGGTCCCGGCGAAGATCGTCGACAGCATGGCGTTCACGCCGGACAGGCTGACGCCCAGGCTTTCCGCCTTCTGCTGGTCGATGTCGATCTTCAGCGCCGCCTCGTCCTCGGATCCGCCGCTTTCCACGTTTTGCAGCCGGGCGTCCTGCGGGGCGGCGCGTTCCAGCGCATCGGCGGCCTCGGTCAGCGCCTCGACCCCGCCGCCGGTCTGGTCGAGCAGATACATGCTGAAGCCTGCCGAATTGCCCAGCCGCGGGATGGCGGGCGGCTGCATGAAGGTGATCCGCCCCGCCCGGTGGCCCTGGAAACGCGCATTGGCGCGCGAGGCGACGGCACTGGCCGAAAGCCGCGGGTCCTGGCGCTGGTCGAAATCGCGCAGTTTCACGAAGACCATGGCCCGGCTTTGCGAATTGCCCGAAAAGCCGAAGCCCATGGCGACGAAGACCGATTCGACCGCGTCCTTTTCCTCGGTCAGCATGTAGTCCTCGATCTCCTGCACCACGGCGGCGGTCTGCTGCGCGGTCGAGCCCTCGGTCAGCGAGATGCGCGATTGCAGCACGCCCTGGTCCTCGCTGGGGATGAAGGTGGTGTGCATGCGCCCGAACAGTTCGGTGGCGCCGAAGCCGATCGCCGCCAGCAGCAGCATGACCAGCAGCGGCCGGCGCAGGGTCCGCCGCACGCTGGCGGAATAGCCCGCGGTCAGGCGCTCGAACCCGGCATTGAACCAGCGGGCGGGGGCAAAGCGCACCGGGCCGTGGCTTTGGCGCAGCAGGCTGGCGCACATCGCCGGGGTCAGGATCAGCGCCACCAGCAGCGACAGCACCATGGCGGTGATGATGGTGACCGAGAACTGCCGGTAGATCACCCCGGTCGAACCGGGCATGAAGCCCATCGGCACGAAGACCGCCGACAGCACCAGCGCGATGCCGATCAGCGCGCCGCTGATCTGGCCCATGCTCTTTTCCGTCGCCCCGACCGGGTCGAGCCCTTCCTCTGCCATGATGCGCTCGACGTTCTCGACCACGACGATGGCGTCGTCGACCAGCAGGCCGATGGCCAGCACCATGGCGAACATGGTCAGGGTGTTCACCGAATATCCCAGCGCCGCCAGCATGGCGAAGGTGCCCAGCAGCACCACGGGAATGGCGATGATCGGGATCAGCGTCGCGCGCCAGTTCTGCAGGAACAGCAGGATCACCAGGAAGACCAGGGCGATGGCCTCGATCAGCGTGTGATAGACCTTCTCGATCGACAGCTCGACGAAGGGCGCGGTGTCATAGGCGATATGCACCTCGACGCCCTCGGGCAGGGCGTTCTTCAGCCCGTCCAGGGTCTCGCGCACGGCATTCGCGGTCTCGACCGCATTGGCGCCGGTGGCCAGGTTCACCGCGAAGCCCGAGGCGTTCATGCCGTTGAAGCGCGAATCGCGGCCATAGCGGGTCTGGCCGATCTCGACCTCGGCCACGTCGCCCAGCCGCACCGCGGCCCCGTCCTCGCCGGTCTTCAGCAGGATGTTGCGGAAGTCGTCCACCGAGGTCAGCTGGCTCTGCGCGGTGATGGTGGCGGTGAACTGCTGGCCCTGCACCACCGGCTGCTCGCCCAGGCTGCCGACCGAAACGGTGCTGTTCTGCTGCGCCACGGCGGTGGTGATGTCGGTGGGGGTCAGCTGAAACTGCGCCAGCCGCAGCGGGTCCATCCAGACCCGCATCGCATAGCCCGAGCCGAAGACATTGACCCCGCCGACGCCCTCGGTGCGCTTGACCGGGCCTTCCACCACCTGTTCCAGCAGGTTGCCCAGCTCGATGGTGGAATGCTGCCCGGTGGTCGAGACCAGCGAGCCCACCATCAGGATCGAGGACGAGGTGCGCGTGACCGAAACCCCGTCGTTCTGCACCGGGCTCGGCAGCCGGCTCTCGACCGAGCGGACCTTGGACTGCACCTCGTTCAGCGCATCGACCGGATCGGCGCTGTCGTCGAAGGTCAGCTCGATCGAACTGCGCCCGGTCGCAGAAAAGGAGACGGTGTAGAGCAGCCCGTCGAGCCCGGTCAGCGCATCCTCGATCGGTGTGGTGACCGAGTTCTGCACCGCCCGCGCCGTCGCCCCGGAATAGCTGGCGGTGATGCGGATCGTGGTGGGGGCGATGTCGGGATATTGCGACACCGGCAACCCGATCAGCGACCAGCCGCCGATCAGCATGGTCACGATGGCCAGCACCCAGGCGAAGACCGGGCGGTGAATGAAGAATTGCGCCATGGATCAGCCCTGTCCGCCGGCCGGGATCTCGCGCACCACGCCCTCGGCGTCGATGGCGACGGGAACGGCGGTGACCTCGGCGCCGGCGCGCAGGTCCTGCAGCCCGTCCAGGATCAGCTGCTCGCCCGGGCTGATGCCCTGGGTGACGATCCAGCTGTTGCGATAGCTGCCCTGTTCGCTCAGCGTGACCTGCTGGGCCTTGCCCTCGCGGGCCACGAAGGCGGTCAGCGTGCCGTCCGAGGCCCGCCGGGTGGCGCGCTGCGGCACCAGCACCGCCCGGGTGGTGCCCATGGTCAGCTCGACGCGCAGGAACTGGCCGGGCAGGATCATCCGGTCGGGATTGTCGAATTGCAGCCGGATCGGCACCGTGCCGGTGGTCGGCGACACGAAGATGCCGGGGCTGACGATGCGGCCGCTGCCGCGATATTCCTCGCCGGTTTCCAGGATCAGCCGGGCCTGCATCTCGCCATTGGTGACCAGCATCCCGGCATTGACGCGTTCGCGGTTGCGCAGCATCCGGGCGCTGGATTCGGACACGTCGACATAGATCGGGTCCAGCTGGGTGATGGTGGTCAGCACCTCGGACTGGCTGGCGGTGACCAGATCGCCGACCGAGATCGCGGCCACGTCCGGCACCCCGTCGATGGGGCTGGTGATCTCGGTGCGCTGCAGCGACAGCCGCGCCGCATCCCGCGCGGCCTCCGCGGATTTCAGGTCGGCCTCGGCCTGTTTCAAGGCCACCTCGGCATTGGCGCGGTCCACGGCCGAGACGCCCGAGCCCTCCAGCCGCCGGTAGCGGGTGACGGTGTTCTGCGCCTGGGTCAGGCTGGCCTCGGCCCCGGCCACGGCGGCCTCGGCGGCGGCTAGCGCCGCGGCCAGCGTCTCGGGGTCCAGCCGGAACAGCACATCGCCGGCCTTGACCGGCCGGCCGGGATCATAGGGGATCTCCAGCACCTCGCCGCCGACCTGCGGCCGGATGCCGGTCTGCTGATAGGCGATGGCGCGGCCGGGCAGGGTGACGGCATAGGGCACGTCCTCCTCGGCGGCGGTCATCACCCCGACCTCGGTCGGGCCCGGGGCGCCGCGGCCCCCGGGCCGGCCCTGCGCCGCGGCCTGCCCCCAGGGCTGCGCCGCCAGAAGCAGCGCCAGCGCCGCGCATCTCAAAATCCCCTGCCCGGAGGTCATCTGCCGTCCCTTGCGGTTTGGTGGTTGCCCGCATTGTTTAGGCGCCAAACCCCAATGGCAAGTAAACGAGGCCGGCTCTGGCGATCACGGATTCGCCAGCAGGCCCGGTCTTCACCGTTTTCCAAATACCCGCACGACCGCGCGCCCGGGCGCGGCGGCTCAGAAATCGACGCAGATGCCCTTCTTCTCGTAATCGCCGTAACGCACCGGCTCGGGCCCGTCGCGGCCGCCCAGCTCGACCGGCAGGTCCAGCGGCTGCGCCTTGCGGCGGCGCTCCTCGGCCTCGGCCAGCGCGCGCTGCGCGGCGGGCGGCAGATCGGCGGGCGGCAGATCCTTGCGGTCGGTCATGGCGGTTTCCCCTGCTTCGCGCTAGACCGGACCAATCTAGGCAAGGGGCAGGCTTTGGACAAGGCACGCGGCAAAACGGTCAAGCACGGCGCACGCATGGGCGCCCTGCGCCTGCTGGGCGCGGTGGACGAGGGCGCGACCCTGGACGAGGCCGCCGCACTGACCGAGCGGCTGCCGCCGCCCGACCGCGCCCGCGCCCGGCGCCTGGCGCTCGAGGTGCTGCGGCGCGAGGACCGCTGCGACCTGCTGCTGGCGCCGATGCTGGCCCGCCGGCCGCCCCCCGAGATCATGCGCATCCTGCGCCTCGCCACCGTCGAGATGCTGGCTTTGGCCGAGGCGCCGCATGGCGCGGTCAATGCCGCCGTGGCGCTGGCCCGGGCCTCGGGGCAAAAGGGCCAGGCCGCTGCCGGCATGGTGAACGCGGTGCTGCGCAAGGTGGCCGGCGCGGCCGAGCCCTGGGCGCGGCTTTCGCCGCAGAAGCTGCCGGCCTGGCTGCGCGGCCCCGTGGTCGCCGCCTGGGGCGAGGCGGTCGCCCGCGCTATCGAGGCCGCGCACGAGGCCGGCGCGCCGCTCGATCTGACGCCGAAGGGTGCGGATTGCCCCGGCGAGGCGCTGCCCACCGGCTCGTACCGGCTGCCGGCCGGCACCCAGGTCTCGGCCCTGCCGGGCTATGAGGCGGGCGACTGGTGGGTGCAGGACGCCGCCGCGGCGCTGGCGGCGCGGCTGCTCGACCCGCGTCCGGGCGAACGCATCGCCGATCTTTGCGCGGCGCCGGGCGGCAAGACGCTGCAGCTCGCCGCCGCCGGGGCCGAGGTCACGGCGCTGGACATTTCCCAGCCGCGCCTGGCCCGGGTGGCCGAGAACCTTTCCCGCTGCCGGCTTTCGGCCCGGCTGGTCGCCGCGGATGCGCTGGACTGGCGGCCCGAGCAGCCGCTGGACGCGGTGCTGCTGGATGCGCCCTGCTCGGCCACCGGCACCATCCGCCGCCATCCGGAACTGCCGCGCATCCGCGACGGCGCCGGGCTGGCCGAGCTGACCGGATTGCAGGCGCGGCTGCTCGACCATGCGCTTACGCTGCTGAAGCCCGGCGGCCGGCTGGTCTATGCCACCTGCTCGCTGCTGCCGGCCGAGGGCGAGGAGCAGCTGGCCGCGGCGCTGGCCCGCCATCCCGACCTGACCGTCGAGCCGCCGCAGGCCCCGGGCATCGAGCCCGGCTGGATCACCGCGCAGGGCGGGCTGCGGCTGCGCCCGGACCTGTGGCCCGAACGCGGCGGTATGGACGGGTTCTTCATCGCGCGCTTGCGGAAAACCGCCGGGCGGACCTAAGGTTGCGCGTCCTAAGTCAATGCGTTGTCCATGACCGATAGCACCGTCGCCCCCCGGGGATTCCTGCGCCGCCCCGAACCCAAGGCCATCGGCCATCCCGGTCGCGGCGAGCAGATCGTCGACGGCGCGCTGCATCTGGGCGGCATCGCGCTGTCGGGCGATTTCTTCGCCGCCGACCTGCCGCCCACGGTGGCGGCCGAGCTGCACGGCTTCGGCTGGCTCGACGACCTGGCCGCCGTCGGCACGCCACGGGCCCGCGCCATCGCCCAGGACCACGTCCTGCGCTGGCTGCGCCGCCACCGCCAGCCAGTCGCCGGGGCGCTGGAATGGGCGCCCGAGGTCACCGGGCGGCGGGTGCTGCGCTGGATCTTCCATGCCGGGATGATCCTGCCCGGCCTCGACCGCGACGGGGCCGGGCCGTATTTCCACGCCCTCGACCAGCACCTGAACCACCTGCGCGACAGCTGGTATGACAGCGAGGACGGGCTGTGCCGGCTCGAGGCGCTGGCCGGGCTGGCCATCGGCGCCATGTCGCTGCGCGACCGCCAGGCCGTGGCCGCCCCGGCGCTGATCGCGCTGGCCGAAGAAGCCGACGCCATGGGCCTCGACACCCTGTCCGAGGCCCGCTCGCCCGAGGCGCTGCTGGAGGCGATGGCGCTGCTGGTCTGGGCGCAGGAGGTCGCGCAGGAGGCCGGTCAGGATTCGCCGCCCGAACTGCCCGCCATGATCGCCGGCATCGCGCCGATCCTGCGCGCCCTGCGCCATGCCGACGGGGCGCTGCCCTGCTTTCACGGCGGCGGGCGCGGCGCGGCGGGGCGGCTCGACCGCTGCCTGCGCGCCGCCGAGGGCGCGGCGCTGCCGGCGCATGGCCTCGCCATGGGTTTCGCCCGCATGGCCCGGGCCCGTACCACGCTGATCCTCGATGCCGCCCCGCCGCCCGGCGGCCCGGCGGCGGGGCGCGCCCATGCCTCGACCCTGGCCTTCGAGCTGACGGTGGCGCGCCAGCCGCTGATCGTGAATTGCGGCCCCGGCGACGGTTTCGGCCCGCTCTGGGCCAAGGCCAGCCGCGCCACGCCCTGCCATTCGGCGCTGTGCCTGGCGGGCCTCTCGTCCTCGCGGCTGAACCCGAACCGGCAGGAGGGCGAGCCCGACATCCTGACCGAGCGGCCGGATCTGGTCTGGGCCGGCGATTGCGATGCCTTGGGCAACCTGACCGCCCCGGATTGCGGCCCGATGCATTCCCCGCAACCGGCGCATCTGCTGGCCGGCCATGACGGCTGGCTGGCCAGCCACGGGCTGACCCACCTGCGCGAATTGTGGCTCGACCCCGACGGCATGGGTCTGCGCGGCGAGGATTCGCTGGCGGCGCTGGATGCCAGCGCCCAGGCGCGGCTGGATCAGGTCCGCCCGGCTGAGGGGCTGGCCTTCGACATCCGCTTCCACCTGCATCCCGAGGTCCAGGCCCGCCAGCAGGGGCAGGAGATCCGGCTGACCCTGCCCACCGGCGATGAATGGCTCTTTGCCCATGACGGTGTGGGCCAGCTGCGGCTCGAGGCGTCCTGCCTGCTCGACCGGGCGCTGGCCGAGCCGCGCCCGTCGCGCCAGATGGTGATTTCCGCCCATCTGCAGGGCCGGGCCATCCAGATCGGCTGGACCTTGGCGCGTTCCGGGGGTAGGTGACGGGCCAAATCCGCCATCCACAGCACGGGGCCACCGACCGATGACCGACCGCATTCCGCTGAAGCGCGCGCTGATTTCCGTTTCCGACAAGACCGGCCTGCTGGACTTCGCGCGGGCGCTGGCGGCGCGGGGCGTCGAGATCCTGTCCACCGGCGGCACCGCCAAGGCGCTGCGCGAGGCCGGGCTGACGGTGGTGGACGTGGCCGATGTGACCGGCTTTCCCGAGATGATGGACGGCCGGGTCAAGACGCTGCATCCGGTGGTGCATGGCGGCCTGCTGGCGCTGCGCGGCAACGAGGAGCACATGGCGGCCGCGAAATCGCACAAGATCGGCATGATCGACCTGCTGGTGGTGAACCTCTACCCGTTCGAGGCGACGGTGGCCAAGGGCGCCGCCTATGACGATTGCATCGAGAACATCGACATCGGCGGCCCGGCGATGATCCGCGCCGCCTCCAAGAACCACGCCTTCGTGACGGTGGTGGTGGACGTTCAGGATTATGCCGCCGTGCTGGCGGAGCTCGACGCCAATGACGACACCACGACCTATGCCTTCCGCCAGCGCCAGGCGCAGATCGCCTATGCCCGGACGGCGGCCTATGACGCCGCGGTCTCGACCTGGATGGCGCAGGCCATCGGCGCGGAAACCCCGCGCCGCCGCAGCTTCTCGGGCCAGCTGGCGCAGAGCCTGCGCTATGGCGAGAACCCGCACCAGTCCGCCGCCTTTTACAAGGACGGCTCGGACCGGCCGGGCGTCGCCACGGCGCAGCAGTGGCAGGGCAAGGAGCTTAGCTACAACAACATCAACGACACCGACGCCGCCTTCGAGCTGGTGGCCGAGTTCGACCCGGCTCAAGGCCCGGCGGTGGCGATCATCAAGCACGCCAATCCCTGCGGCGTGGCCCGCGGCGACAGCGCCGTCGATGCCTATCGCCGCGCCTTCGACTGCGACCGCACCTCGGCCTTCGGCGGCATCATCGCGCTGAACACCACCCTTGACGGCGAAACCGCGCAGGCGATCACCGAGATCTTTACCGAGGTGGTCATCGCCCCCGAGGCCACCGACGAGGCGAAGCAGATTTTCGCCGCCAAGAAGAACCTGCGGCTGCTGACCACCGGCGGGCTGCCCGATCCCCAGGCGGCGGGCCTGGCCTTCCGCCAGGTCGCCGGCGGCTTCCTGGTGCAGGGCCGCGACAACGGCCGGGTGCTGCGCGCCGACCTGAGGGTGGTGACCAAGCGCCAGCCGACCGATCAGGAACTGGACGATCTGCTGTTCGCCTGGACCGTGGCCAAGCATGTGAAGTCGAACGCCATCGTCTATGCCCGCGACCTGGCCACCGTCGGCATCGGCGCCGGCCAGATGAGCCGCATCGATTCGACCCGCATCGGCAAGCGCAAGTCCGAGGACATGGCCGAGGCGCTGGGCCTGGCCCAGGCGCTGACCATCGGCTCCTCGGTGGCCTCGGATGCGTTCTTCCCCTTCGCCGACGGGGTCGAGGCGCTGGCGGCGGCGGGCGCGCGGGCGGTGATCCAGCCCGGCGGCTCGATGCGCGACGACGAGGTGATCGCGGCCGCCGACCGTCTGGGCCTGGCCATGGTCTTCACCGGCCAACGGCATTTCCGGCACTGATGGCCGAGACCGCGACCCCCAAGCCGCGGAAAAGCCCGGCGACCCCCCGGCGGCGCGCGAAGAAGCCGCCGCCGCCGCGCGTCTGGCGCAAGGTGGCGCTGACCGCGGCGCTGGTCTTCCTGCTGGACCAGGCGCTGAAATACCTGGTCGTGCACGTCATGCAACTGGACCGCGTGCACGAGATCGACCTGCTCGATCCCTGGCTGAACCTGCGCATGGCCTGGAACCAGGGCATGAATTTCGGCCTGTTCGCCAGCGACGTGGACGTGATGCGCTGGGTGCTGATCGGCATCGCCCTGGCGGTCTGCCTGTGGGTCGGGATCTGGATCGGCCGCGCGAAGCTTACGCGCCTTGCGCAGGTTTCGGCCGGGCTGCTGATCGGCGGCGCGCTGGGCAATGTGGTGGACCGGCTGGTCTATGGCGCGGTGGCGGATTTCCTGAACATGTCGCTGCCCGGCTGGCGCAACCCCTACAGCTTCAACGTGGCCGACATCGCCATTTTCCTGGGCGCGCTGGGGCTGGTGCTGCTGCCGCCGGAACGCAAGCCCGCGCCGAAGAAGCGCCGGGCCCCGGCGAAGCCGCGGACGCCGAAGCCGGGCCCGGCGGCCGGCGAGCCGCCCGCCGCCGCCGGCGGCGAGACGCAGGCAGAGCTGGCCTTGGACGACAAGACCCGTGACGGCGCCGGGAATTCACGCTAGAACGGCGCCAGAAGAACGTGAGGGACGGAAGATGCGGGCGATCGCGCTGATGATGACCATGCTGGGCCTGGCCGCCTGCAGCACCGATCCGCATCTGATGAACCTCGATTCCGGCCGGTCCAGTCCCGACGAATTCGCGATCCTGCCGACCAAGCCCTTGCAGATGCCGGCGGACCTGAATGCGCTGCCCGCGCCCACGCCGGGCGGCAGCAACATCACCGATCCCACGCCGCAGGCCGATGCCGTGGCGGCGCTGGGCGGCAATCCCGGCCAGCTTTCCGCGCAGGGCGTCGGCGCGGCGGATGGCGCGCTGATCGCCTATGCCTCGCGCCTGGGCCGCGACGCGGCGATCCGCCAGACCACCGCGCAGGAGGATGTCGAATGGCGCAGCCGCCACTCGCGCCGCCTGCTCGAGGTGCTGGCGCGCACCAATGTCTATTATCGCGCCTATGACGCGATGACGCTGGACAGCTGGGCCGAGCTGGAGCGCTGGCGCCCCACCGGCGTGCGGCTGCCCGCCGCGCCGCCCCGCAACCGGGGCGAGGCGGCGACAGTGCGGCCGGCCGATCAGGCGCCGATCATGCGGGGCGACTGAGCGCAGGCGCCGATCCCGATCACGCTTAGATGACGGGTGGCGGTCTTGCGCGGCCGGGCGGCGCAAGGCAGGGTCTTGGCGCGACCCGGAACCGGAGCCTGCCCATGACCATCCTCTCTCGTCTGACGCCGCTTGCGCTGGCGCTGGCCGCGACCCCCGCGCTGGCCGAAATGCCCAAGGGGATCAGCCATTTCACCCTGGAAAACGGCCTCGAGGCCGTGGTGATCGAGGATCACCGCGCCCCGGTGGTCGTGCAGATGCTGTGGTACAGGATCGGCTCGGCCGACGAGCAGCCCGGCAAGTCCGGCATCGCGCATTACCTGGAACACCTGATGTTCAAGGGCACCGACAAGCTGGGCCCGGGGGAACTGTCCAAGACAGTGACCGCCAATGGCGGCATGGACAACGCCTTTACCAGCTACGATTACACCACCTATTTCCAGCGCATCGCCGCCGACCGGCTGCCGCTGGTCATGGAGATGGAAGCCGACCGCATGGCCAATCTGCGGATCGGCGAGGATGATTGGCAGGCCGAGCGGCAGGTGGTGCTGGCGGAACGCTCGCAGCGCACCGACAGCGATCCCGGCGCGCAATTCTCGGAAGAACGCAGCGCGGTGCAGTTCTACAACCACCCTTACGGCCGCCCGGTGATCGGCTGGCGTCAGGAAATGGAAGGGCTGACCCGCGACGACGCCATCGCCTGGTATGACGCGCATTACGCCCCGAATGACGCCGTGCTGGTCATCGCCGGCGACGTGACGGCCGCGCAGGTCCGGGAACTGGCCGAGACATATTACGGCCCGGTGCCGCCCAAGCACGACGCCACCCGCAAGCCGCGCCCGCAGGAACCGATCCAGCGCTCGCCCCGGCGGATGGAACGGGTGGACCCGCGCGTCGCCCAGCCGGTGATGATCCGCACCGTGATCGCCCCCGAGCGCAACCGCGGCGAGCAGCAGACCGCCGCCGCGCTGACCGTGCTGGCGGAGCTGCTGGCGGGTTCCAGCCAGACCTCGGTCCTGGCCCGCGATCTGGTGCTGACCGGCAAGGCGCTTTATGTCAACGCCTCCTATGACGGGTTCTCGGTCGATCCGACCACCTTCGGCCTTTCGATGGTGCCGGCGCCCGGCACCAGCAACGAGGCTGCCGAGGCGGCGCTGGACGCGGCGCTGGCGCAATTCCTGGTTGACGGCCCCGACCCGGCGCAGTTGGAACGGGTCAAGACCCGGATCCGCGCCGCCCGCGTCTATGCCCAGGATTCGGCGCATGGCCGCGCCTATGACTATGGCCAGGGCCTGGCCACCGGCCTGACCATCGAGGACGTGAACGACTGGCCCGACATCCTGGCCGCCGTCACGCCCGAGGACATCCGCGCCGCCGCCAGGCTGGTGCTGGAAAACCCGGCCCCGGTCACCGGCTGGCTGCTGCCGCCGCCGGATGCGCCGGCCGAAACCGGGGCTGAAACCGGGGCCGACACGGCCGCCGCCGTCCCGCAACCCGTCCCTGCCGAAGCCGCCAAACCGGGGGAAGTCGAATGATCCGCGCCCTTGCCACCCTTGTCTTCATCGCGCTGGCCGCGCTGCCGGCCACCCTTCAGCCGGCCCGCGCCATCGAGATCCAGCAGATCACCTCGCCCGGCGGCATCAAGGCCTGGCTGGTCGAGGATCACTCGATCCCCTTCACCGCGCTGTCGCTGATGTTCAAGGGCGGCGCCAGCCTCGACGCGCCCGGCAAGCGCGGGCAGATGAGCCTGATGACGGCGCTGCTGGAGGAAGGTTCTGGCGACATGGGCTCGGTCGCCTATGCCGAGGCGGTCGAGGGGCTGGGGGCGCAGAACCGCTTCGATGTCGGCGACGACGCGCTGACCGTGAACGCCCGCATGCTGACCGAGAATCGCGACCAGGCGGCCGAGCTGCTGCGCCAGGCGCTGGCCGAGCCGCGCTTCGACCCCGACGCGGTCGAGCGGGTGCGGGCGCAGCTTCAGGCGGTGATCCGCTCCGAGGCCACCGATCCGAACGCCATCGCCAGCAAGGAGCTGGCGCGGCAGGCCTGGGGCGCGCATCCCTATGCCAGCTCGATCAACGGCACGCTGGAAACGGTGGCGGCGCTGACCCGCGAGGATCTGGCCGCGGCCAAGGACCGGGTGCTGGCCCGCGACCGCGTGGTGGTGGCGGCGGCCGGCGACATCACCGCCGAGGATCTGGGCAAGCTGATCGACCGGGTGCTGGGCGGGCTGCCGGCCGAAGGCTCGGCCCCGCTGCCGGACAAGGCCGCGCTGCAGCTGACCGGCGGGGTGACGGTGATCGACTGGGACAGCCCGCAGACCGTGGTCAGCTTCGCCCAGCCCGGCCTGCCGATGTCCGACCCGGATTATTTCGCCGCCTTCGTCGCCGACCATATCCTTGGCGGCGGCGGCTTCTCGTCGCGGCTGATGGACGAGATCCGTGAAAAGCGCGGCCTGACCTATGGTGTCGGCACCGGCCTGTCGAACGGGCTTTACGGCGAGACCTGGCAGGGCGGCATGGCCAGCGCCAATGACAAGGTGGCCGAGGCCGTGGGTCTGATCCGCAGCGAATGGGACCGTTTCGCCCAGGGCGGGGTGACGGAAAAGGAACTGGCCGATGCCAAGACCTACCTGACCGGGGAATATCCGCTGCGCTTCGACGGCAACGGCAAGATTGCCGGCATCCTGGCCGGGATGCAGCTGATCGGCCTGCCGGCGGATTACGTGAATACCCGCAACGGCAAGATCGAGGCAGTGACCGCCGCGGACGTGCAGCGCGTCGCGCAGCGCCTGCTGCATGCCGACCAGATCCGCTTCGTGCTGGTCGGCCGGCCCGAGGGCATCGACGCCACCAACTGACGAATCCTTTCCCGCCGCGCCGGGAAATGCTAGATCTGGGGGCATGAACACCCATGCCCCCAAGATGCGCCAGATCATCCGGCAATTGGACGAGGCGGCCGCGAACCGCATCGCTGCCGGCGAGGTGGTCGAGCGCCCGGCCTCGGCGGTCAAGGAACTGGTCGAGAACGCGCTGGACGCCGGCGCGACCCGCATCGACGTGGCTATCGCCAAGGGCGGCAAGACGCTGATCCGGGTCAGCGACGACGGCTGCGGCATGGCCGCGGACGACCTGCCGCTGGCGCTGGCCCGGCATGCGACCAGCAAGATCGACGGCAGCGATCTTCTGGACATCCGCAGCTTCGGCTTTCGCGGCGAGGCGCTGCCCAGCCTGGGCGCCGTCGGCCGGCTGTCGATCACCAGCCGCGCCGCCGGTTTCGAGGCGGCGCAGATCGCCGTCGCGGGCGGGCGCATCGGCCCGGTAAAGCCCGCCGCCGGCAATCGCGGCACGGTGGTCGAACTGCGCGACCTGTTCTTCGCCACCCCGGCGCGGCTGAAATTCCTGCGCAGCGACCGGGCCGAGACCCAGGCCGTGGCCGAGGCCATCCGCCGTCTGGCCATGGCCGAGCCCTATGTCGGCTTCACGCTTTCCGACGAGGAGGAAGGCCGGGTGCTGTTCCGCGCCGATGCCGAGCAGGGCGAGCTGTTCGGCGCCCTGCAGACCCGGCTGTCGCGCGTCATGGGCCGCGAGTTCATCGACAACGCCTTGGCCATAGGCGCCACCCGCGACGGCATCACCCTGACCGGCTTTGCGGCGCTGCCGACCTATTCGCGCGGCGCGGCGGTGGCGCAGCATCTCTACGTCAACGGCCGCCCGGTGCGCGACAAGCTGCTGACCGGGGCGCTGCGGGCGGGCTATATGGATGTGCTCGCCTCGGGCCGGCATCCGGCGGCGGTGCTGTTCCTGACCTGCGACCCGCATCAGGTCGATGTGAACGTGCATCCGGCCAAGGCCGAGGTGCGGTTCCGCGAACCCGCCATCGCCCGCGGGCTGGTGGTCTCGGCCCTGCGCCATGCGCTGGCGGGGGCGGGACATCGCAGCTCTTCGACCGTGGCGACGGCGGCGCTGGGCGCGGTGCGGCCCGAGCCGGCGCCGCCGCGCCCCTATCAGGCGCATTATGGTCCCGCCCGGCCCTCGGCCCCGGCCCTCGCCGCCAGCCTGGCCTTTCAGGCGCCGGGCTTCGCCGAGGCGCCGACCGCGCGGGTCGAGCCCGCGCCCCTGTCCCTGCCCGAGCCCGACGCGGCGCCGCTGGGCGCCGCCCGTGCGCAGCTGCACGAGAACTGGATCATCGCCCAGACCGCCGACGGCATCGTCATCGTCGATCAGCATGCCGCGCATGAGCGGCTGGTCTATGAGCGGCTGAAGGCGCAGGCCGCGGCGACCGGCATCGCCAGCCAGGCGCTGCTGATCCCCGAGATCGTCGAGCTGTCCGAACCGGACGCCCATCGCATCCTTGCCATCGCCGATGAACTGGCGGTGCTGGGGCTGGTGATCGAACCCTTCGGCGGCGGCGCCGTGGCGGTGCGCGAAGTGCCGGCGCTGATCCAGCGCCTGGACGCCCCGGCGCTGATCCGCGACATCCTGGACGACCTGGCCGATCAGGGCGCATCGGACCGGCTGCGGGCGCGGGTCGATGCGGTGCTGTCTTCGATGGCCTGCCACGGCTCGGTGCGCTCGGGCCGGCGCATGTCGGCGGACGAGATGAACGCGCTGCTGCGCGAGATGGAGCGGGTGCCGAAATCCGGGCAGTGCAACCACGGCCGCCCGACCTGGATCGAACTGAAGCTGGCGGATATCGAGCGGCTGTTCGGACGATGATCGTCTCGCACCGGCATCGCTATGTCTTCGTGCATATTCCCAAGACCGGCGGCACTTCGCTGACGCTGGCGCTGGAATCGCGGGTCGGCCGCGACGATATCATCCTGTCCGACACGCCCAAGGGCCGCAACCGCCGGCGCCGGGTCAAGGGCGCAGCGGCGCGCGGCCGGCTGTGGAAACACTCGACGCTGGCCGATATCGAGGGGCTGGTGGCGCCCGAGCTGCTGGCGGGCTACCTGCCCTTCACGCTGGTGCGCAACCCCTGGGCGCGGGCGGCCAGCTATCACCGCTGGCTGCGCGGGCAGAGCTTCGATCATGCCTCGGTCCGGCTGGCCAAGAGCCTCGGCTTTGCCGATTTCCTGCGCGCGCCGCTGACGCAAAGGCAGCTTTCGGTGCCGGCGCGGCATTACCTGACCGGCTCGGCGGGCGAGCGGCCGGGGCTTTACCTGCGGCTCGAACGTCTCGGCGACGACCTGCCGGCGCTGGAGCGGCATCTGGGCTTTTCCCTGCGCCCGCTGCCGCATGAGAACCGCTCGGGTAACGGCGACTGGCGCGCCTCTTATGACGCCGACAGCGCCGCGCTGGTGGCGCGCCTGGCGGCCGAGGACATCGCCCGCTTCGGCTATCGCTTCGATCCGGATTGACCCCGGCGCCGGTCGGGGCGACAAATGGGCAATGACGCCGGAGGTGCCGCCATGCTGGAAATCAGTCCCGAAAAGATCGCCCATGTCGTTATCCGCGCCCGCGAATACGACAGCGGCGTGAACGCCTGGGCGCATAGCGGCCAGCGCACCGGCCGCGGCACCCAGACCGAACTGGCCGAGTTCATCGCCAGCCTGAACGAGGACGAGCAGGCCAGCCTGGTCGCGGTGATGTGGATCGGCCGCGACACTTTCGGCCCCGAGGACCTAGCCGAGGCGATCGAGACCGCCAAGGCCGAGCGCAGTTCGCCGACCGAGGACTATCTGATGGGCGAGCCGCAGCTTGCCGATTACCTGGAAGCCGGGATGGAGGCCCTGGGCATTTCCCCCGAGGAGGTCGAGGACGACCTGCACCGCCCGGTCTGAGCCCGCCCCTAGGGCTGCGCGCCGCGCCGGGTCAGCCGGATCAGCGCGCCGGGATCGCCGTCGATCAGCACCAGCAGCGCGCCGTCGGGGGCGACCTCGATGTCGCGCACCCGGCCGATGCCCTGCGCCAGGCGCTGCTCTCCGGTGACGCGGTCGCCCTCGATCTTCAGCCGCACCACGGCTTCCGCGCGCAAGCCGCCGATCAGCGCATCGCCGCGCCATTCCGGGAACATGTCGCCCCGATAGAACACCATGCCGCTGGGCGCGATCACCGGGTCCCAGTAATAGACCGGCTGCTCCATCCCCTGCCGCGCGGTCAGGCCGCCGTCGATGGGATTGCCGTCGTAATTCTCGCCATAGCTGATGATCGGCCAGCCGTAATTGCGCCCGGCCTGCGGCCGGTTCAGTTCGTCCCCGCCTCGCGGACCATGCTCGACCGTCCAAAGCCGGCCTTGCGGGTCCAGCGCCGCGGCCTGGATGTTGCGATGCCCATAGGACCAGATCTCGGGCTGCGCCTTCCCGTCGGTGAAGGGATTGCCGGGCGCCGCCTTGCCGGTCGCGGGATCGATGCGCAGCACCTTGCCCAGATGGTTGCCCAGGTCCTGCGCCACCGGCATGTCCGCCGGCATGCCGCGCTCGCCCGTGGTGACATAAAGATAACCGTCGCCGCCAAAGACCAGGCGCGAGCCGAAATGGTGCTGCGAGCCGATGCCCGGCTGCTGGCGGAAGATCACCCGCATCTCCTCAAGCGCGGTGCCGTCCGGCGACAGCCGTCCGGTGCCGACCGCCGTTCCGTTCTCGCCATTGCCGCGCGGCTCCGAGAAGCTGAACCAGACTTGCCGGGTGCTGGCGAAATCCGGGGCGACGGCCACGTCCAGCAGGCCGCCCTGGCCGCGGGCATCGACCTTGGGCAGGCCTTTCAGCGGCGCGGAAAGCCTGCCGTCGCGATAGATCCGCATGGCGCCCGGCTTTTCGGTCAACAACAGGCTGCCATCGGGCAACAGCGCCATGCCCCAGGGGTCGCGCAGCCCCTCGACCAGCGGCGTGCGGGCCAGGCGCAACGCCTGTGGGATCACCGGCGCGCGGGTCTGGTTCCGGAAGGCCGGCGTCTGGTCCGGGGCGTTCGGCGGATAGTCGTTGAAATCGGCCAGCGCCGGGGCCGCGGTCAGGACGCCGGTCAAGGCGCCGATCAGGGCCAGGGCGGCGGCCAGAACCGGGGCAGCAGGGACACGGGTGGGGGGCATGGCTTCTCCGTCGCGTTCGGGCGTCGCCAGCGGCGTCGCGATGGGGTTGACGCTGGTCAACACGCGCGCGGCGGGCTTGTTCCGCCGCGACAGGGTTCGTCAGGCCAGCGCCGCGAGATGCCTGGCAAAAAGCTGCCGGGCCCGGTCCCAAGGCCCTTCGTCGATCCGATCGAGAGCTTCCAGCACCGGCAGCAGTTGCCCAGCATAATCCAGCGTGCTTTCCCGCGGCAACAGCGATGGCAGGTTGTCGATCGCCATCACGTCCAGCGGCGGCCGGCCGGCGACGCGGATGGCGGGATGCGCCCAATCGGTGACCCGCTCATAGACCCGGACCGGGTTGAAGGCGCTTGTCGGATCGCAGGCGACATCGCCGATCACCGTCAGCAGGCGGGCGGGATCGACCGCGTCCGGCGGGACCAGCACCGGGCTGTCCGGGCCGGCAAGGATGCAGTTGACGAACAGCTCATGCGCCAGGATCTCGGGGAAGGGGCCGCCGCCGGCGGTCTCGGCCATGTCCCAGCGGGTGACCGGCGCGCCCATGGCGGCGAGCAGATCCGAGGCGCCGCTGCCGACCCGGCCGAGCGCGCCGACGACGATGGCGCGGGGCCGCGCGGCGCCGGTGGCGTCCAGTTCGGCCCGCAACTCTTCAAGCAGCAGCTCGCGGTTGTGCCAGGCCTGGACCGGCCCGCAAAGGCCGCCGCGCCGCTGCGCCGCCCAGGCCTTCAGCGATACCGCGGCCCCGGCATAGCCGGCCCAGTAGCCGAAGGCCGCCAGCCGGCGACCGCTGTCGTCGGTCAGATATTCCAGGTCGTAGAGGCTGCCGCCGCCGGCGCGGAAGCGGCGGAGCAGCGCCTGCCCGGCCGGCTGGCCCTTGAAGGCATGGCCGAACATGATGTGGCGATGGCGCAGCGGCGTTTCGTCCTGCGGCAGTTCCTTGAGGCCGAAGACGACGGCCTCGGGCGGGGCTGCCGGCCAGCCGCCCTCGGGCGCGATCTCGGCGCCGGCTTCGGCGTAGCCGGCGATGGGCAGGATGCGATGCGGGCTTTCCTCGACCGTGACGCGGAAGCCGCGGGCGATCAGCCGGTGCACCCCCTCGGGGGTGATGCCGACGCGCTGCTCGTTGGCGCGGCTTTCGCTGCGCACCCAGAGATGGACCATGCTCGCCCCTCCTTTCATCCCGCCGGCATCACGGAAACCGCCCCGGCGGGACAAGCGGCGGCCGCCGGACGCCGCGAAACGGGCCCTGTCCGGCGGCGTCGATGCGGGCCATCGCCTCGGCAATCGGCTCGATGATGACGGCCATGGCATAGGCCGTGGCATGGATCATCCGCTCGGCATCCAGGGCCAGGGCGACATGGCCGGGCCAGAACAGCAGATCGTTGCGGCGGATCTCGGCTTCGGCCACGGGGAAGGCCGCCTCCTGCATGTCGCTGTCGCCCGGACAGGGCACGGCGCAGGCGCCCAGCGCCGCCTGGGCCAGACCCGAGCAGTCGATGCCGCTGCGGCTGTTGCCGCCCCAGAGATAGGGGGTGCCCAGAAGCGTGGCGGCCACGGCGGCGGGGTCCGGTCCGGGCCGGTCGGCGATGTGCTGGACCGGCACCCAGCCGCCCTGGGCCAGTCGGCCGAAGCCGCCCTGGGTGGCAGTGACCGACAGCCGTGCGCCCAGCGAAAGCAGCATCCGCTCGGGCGTCTTCAGGTCGGGTTCGGCATAGACATGCGTGGCCGGGGCGCCGACGCGATGGGTGATCGGCGGCAGGTCGTGGTCCAGCGCCTCGGCCCGGACCCAGCCGCAATAGCCATCCGCCGCCGCCTGCACGAAGGCCCAATCGCCCTGCTGGTCGATGAGCGTCAGGTCGGCGCCGAAATTCAATTGCCGGTCGCGGGCCCCTTGCGGGGCGCGGCAAAGATCGGCCAGCGCGGCGGCCAGCCGTGTCGGCCGCCCCGGCGTATAGGCCGGGCGCAGCAGCACGCCGCGCAGCGATTCCAGCGCCACCCGTTCGGTGGCCGGGGTCAGGCGGCGATCCGGCGCGATGGTCATGTCAAAATCTCCGGCAGGGCGTGCAGCAGCGCCCGCATGCCCTGGCCCGCGCCGCCTTTGGGCCGGCCCGGCGCGGCGCCGGGTTGCCAGCCGTAGATGTCGAAATGCGCATAGCTGCGGGCCCGGCCGGTGAAGCGGCGCAGGAACAGCGCCGCGGTGATCGCCCCGGCAAAGCCGCCCGAGGGGGCATTGTCCAGGTCTGCGATGGCGGGCTCGATCATCGTCTCGTAGGGTTCCCAGAAGGGCAGCCGCCAGACCGGATCGGCATGGGCGTGCCCGGCGGCCTGGATGGTGGCGGCGACCGCGTCGTCGTCGCAGAAGAACGGCGGCAGGTCCGGCCCCAAAGCCACCCGGGCCGCCCCGGTCAGCGTCGCCATCGAGATCAGCAGCTCGGGCGCCTCCTCGTCGGCCAGCGCCAGCGCATCGGCCAGGACCAGCCGGCCCTCGGCATCGGTGTTGTTGACCTCGACCGTCAGGCCCTTGCGGCTGGTCAGGATGTCGCCCGGCCGGAAGGCATTGGCCGAGATGGCGTTCTCAACCGCCGGGATCAGCAGCCGCAGGGCGATGCCGCCGGTCAGGCCCAGCTGCGCCAGGGTCTCGGCCAGGCCCAGGATATTCGCTGCGCCCCCCATGTCCTTCTTCATCAGCGCCATTGAGGCGGGCGGCTTGATGTCGAGCCCGCCGGTGTCGAAGCAGACACCCTTGCCGACCAGGGTCAGGCGCGGCCCGGTGCCGGGAAAGCGGATGTCGATCAGCCGCGGTTCCTGCGCGCCGGCCCGGCCGACGGCATGGATCATCGGCAGGTTCTGCGCCAGCAGCGCCTCGCCGCGGTGGACCTCGATCGCGGCGCCGTGCCGCCGCGCCAGATCCCGCGCCGCCTGCTCCAGCTCCGCGGGTCCCATGTCCGCGGCCGGGGTATTGATCAGGTCGCGCGCCAGATATTCGCCGGCCGCCATGGCGATCAGCCGTGCGCCGTCCGCGCCCTCGGGGCAGACCAAACCGGCACGCGGCGGCTCGAGCGTCTTGTAGCGGTCGAAGCGATAGCGGGCGAAAAGCCAGCCCAGGGCACCCAGCGCCGGGTCGAACCCTTCGGGCGCGTTGGCCAGCCGCCAGGCGCCTTCGGGCAGGTTTTCCGCCGCGCGGGCCAGCAGGAAACGCTCGCGCATCGGCCGATCCGCGGGCTTCGGGGCCGGGCCAAGGCCGAACAGTGCCCCGGCCAGGCTGCCATCCCCGGCGGGCAGCAGGCAGAGCTGGCCGGGCTTTGCGGCAAAACCCTGCGCCTTGGCCCAATTTGCGGAGCGGCTGTCGATCCCGGCCGGGAATTCCGCGCCTGACTCGCCGCTTCTGACCAGCCAAAGGGGAAGCGAAGGCGCATCGGGATCGGCAAATTCGGGAATCATCTCTCTGCTCGTGCTCGGTTCTGTTGTCCGCAGCCTAGCGTCCGGACCGTCTGTCGCAAGGGTCGCTGCCATCACGCCCCCTCGATCGGGTCCCAAAGCTCGGTCAGCGAGCGATTGCCGATTCGTTCGAGCCTTGCCGCGGTCGAGCCGAGCGCGGTCCGGTCCCGCCGCTCGGCGCAGGCCCCGACATCGACCGCCACCCCCGCCAGGGAGACCAGCCCGACCTGCCAGGCCAGTCGCGACAGTTGGTCGGCGCGGGCGGCCACGGCGCCGGGATCGTCTTGCTGGACGGCCGCGATGGTGCGGCGCAGCGCCAAGGCAAGCTGTTCCAGCGCGCTGCCGACGACCTGCGCCGCCGTCGCCTCGCCCAGTTCGCGGACGATCTGCTCCAGCCGTTGCACGTCGATGCGGACGGTCTCGTCCACGGCCAGAAACGCAATCTTGGTCATGTGCTCTCCCAGTTCGGGCCATCGCGCCGTGTTGCGCAAGCTCGCATCAATCCATCAAGAAAAGGTTAGGGGCGCCGTGTGAAACCTCTCGAACTTTATCGGATCTGCGGCTATCAAACGCGCGAACGGTAGATGAGGAAGCAATGAAACAAGCACGTCCATTGCCGCAATACCTGGTGCAGCGCTATCACGGCTGGCGCGCGACGGCTTTCGTCGAGAATCGTGTCTGGTATCGCCGCCTGGCCGAGGACGGCCAGCATCCCCGCGCCATGGTCATCGCCTGCTGCGATTCGCGTGTGCACGTGACCTCGATCTTCGGAGCGGATACCGGCGAGTTTTTCATTCACCGCAACATCGCCAACCTTGTGCCGCCCTATGCGCCGGATGGCGAGCAGCACGGTACCTCGGCCGCGGTGGAATATGCGGTCAACACGCTGAAGGTCGCGCATCTGATCGTGGTGGGGCACACGAGTTGCGGTGGCGTGCAGGGTTGTCATGCCATGTGCTCGGGTCACGCACCGGAGCTCGAGCAGAAATCCAGCTTTGTCGGGCGCTGGATGGATATTCTGCGGCCGGGATACGAACGGGTGGCCGCATTGCCCGAGGATCAGCAGATCCGGGCGCTGGAACGCCAGGCAGTGTTGGTCTCGCTGGAGAACCTGCTGACCTTCCCCTTCGTGAAGGCGGCGGTCGAGACCGGCAATCTTTCCCTGCACGGCGTGTTGCACGACATCGCTGAAGGCACGCTCGAGCAATATGACAACCAGCTTGACAGCTTCGAGCCCATCGTCTGACCTGCGGAACTGCCAAGGGCGCCGATCCTGATCCGCAGGCTGGCTCGCAGGATCGCGACGTTGCGCCGGCCCGACGGCGGGCCGGCGGCCTTCAATTCACGATGAATTCGGCATGCAGCGCCCCTGCCGCATGGACGGCCTTAAGGATGTCGATCATGTCCCGAGGCCGGATGCCCAAGGCGTTCAACCCGGCCACCACATCCGACAACGAAGATTCTCCCGATACTTCCGCAAAGCCGATGCCTGGTTCCTGGGTGATCTCGGCCTGGGTGCGGGGAACAACCACCGTTTCCCCCGGGGCGAAGGGATTCGGCTGAGAAACCACCGGCGTTTCCCTGACGCGAAGCGTCAGGTTGCCCTGCGAAACGGCGACCCGCGAGATGCGCACATCCTCTCCCATGACAATGGTGCCGGACTTGTGGTCGATCACCACCCTGGCCGCGGCCTCGGGTTCGACGCTGATATTCTCGATCTGTCCCATCAGCCGCGCGGGATTGACCTTGCCGAGAACCGTCGAATCGATGGCCACCGTGCCGGAATCGACCAGTTCGGCCAGATCGCGCCCCAGTTGCCGATTGATCGCCGCCTCGATGCGGGCCGCGGTGGTGAAATCGGGATTCCTCAGGGCTAGCCGCAGATTGGTCATCTGCGAGAAATCGAAGGCGACCTCGCGTTCCACCCGTGCGCCCGAAGGTATGGTTCCGGTCGTGGGAACGCCCTGGACCACCGAAGCGGCGGCGCCCGAGGCTTCGGCACCGCCTGCGAGGACGGAGCCCTGGGCCACGGCATAGATCTCTCCGTCCGCGGCATTCAGCGGCGTCATCACCAGCGTGCCGCCCAACAGGCTTTTCGCATCGCCGATGGCGGCGACATTGACGTCGATCTGTGATCCGGCTCGGGCGAAAGGGGGCAGGGTGGCGGTAACGATCACGGCGGCAACGTTCTTCGGACGGAAGGCTTCCTCCGTCACGTTCACGCCCAGCCGCTCCAGCAGGCCCGCCATGATCTCCTCGGTGAAGGGCGAGTTGCGCAGGCTGTCACCCGAGCCGCTGAGCCCGACGACAAGCCCGTAACCGACAAGATCGTTCCCGCGCACCCCGTCGATATTCGCCAGGTCCTTGATGCGCACCGGCGCCGCGGCGCTGATCTGCGCAAAGCTCAACAGCGCCAGAAGAAAGCACAGAAACCTCATGACAGGTAATCCGTCAGGTTCAGCCGGGAAAGTCGGGCGGTCAGCGCATAGAGGCTTTGAATGCTGGCTTCGGTCTCCTCCAGGGCGGTTGCGGTCTCGTAGGGATCGGCATTGATCAAATTCGTGCGAGCCACCGAAAGAGTGGTCGTCTCCGCCGAGTTCCTGGTCTGCGCCTGTGCGACGACCGCCTGGCGCTGACCCAGATCGGCCCGCGCCCGGATCAGCCCCACGCTGCCTTTCACCAGGCGCGAACCCGCTTCGGTGAAAAGCTCGCGCAAGCTGGTCGCGTCAATGGTGGCGTCGTTCTCGGCGGCGTAAGCCATAATCGCCATGCCTTTCAACGTGTCGCGAAGCTCGGCCGAATTCGCGGTAAAGCCCATGCTGACACGTCGATCGGGCGATACGGCAAGTTCGGTGGTGCCCGTATCGTCGCCCTGATAGATCGTATCCGCGAAACCGCCGCCGCCTGCCGGGGTATCGAACCAGGAATCGATGCGCGCGGCGATGGCGCTGGCGCTGGTGGCGCCGGCCACGGCAGTGCCAAGCTCTGCCATCATGGCGTCGAAATCGCCCAGCGGTGCGGTTTGTGTCCGGCTGCCGGAAAAGGCATGGCGACCGGCGATACTCGTGTTCAAGCTGTCGACCATCGAGCGGAAGCTCAGCGCGATATCACCCAGCCGCGCCCGGAGATCATTATCCCCCGAACTGCTGACCTCGCTCAGCAGCTGCGGGCCCAGATCGTCGACGGTGGTCTGGATGCCTTCCAGCACCGTCTGCATGCCGCTGAACTGGATCCCGGCCTCGGAGACGTTCAACTGATAGCTGTCGAGCATCTTCAGGCGCGTCTCGATATGCGAAATCCGGGACAAGTCCCCGCCCAACGCCGCGGGGATGTCCGACTTGACGCCGGTCATCATTTCCTGGGTCAGGCTGTCCAGCTTGCTTTTAAGCGTGCTTTGGCCCAACCGGAGCTGGAACGTGCGGGAAAGGTCGCCGATTGAATTGAAGGAAGTCATGTCAACCTCAGGATGGCGTCGAGCATGTCGTTGGCGGTCTGGAAAACCTTGGCATTGGCGGAATAGGCCCGTTCCAGGGCAAGCAGGCCTTCCATTTCCTTGTCAGTATCCACGCCGTCCGCAAGCAGCGCGGTCTGGAGGCTGACGCGATGCGTGCTGTCCTGCAGGGCAGTCGCCTCGGCCTGAACGCGTTTCGTGGCGGCATTCGACGAGAGTTCCGCGGAGAGCGTCTGCAGGCTGCGTGGGGTCTGTGACAGGGCAGTGGAGGCTGGCGACCGCGAAGCCGCCAACGCCGCGCTGAGATTGCCAAGCACTGCGCTGTCCCCCGCATTACCAGGACCCGCCGCGTTGATCCCGGCGCGGATCCGCCACAAGTCGCCGCCGGCTGCGGGATCCACCCGGGTCGTGACGGCAATCCGGCCGGCGAAGCCCGTTTCCTGCGCCGCGTCGAAGGCGGCCTGGGCATCGGTAAAAAAGCCCGGCCCGCCGGCGTTCAGCGAAGGATCGACATTGGTGGCAGACAGGCGGTCATAGAGATCGCGTGCGAAGGCATCGATCTGCCGCTGACAGGCGGGGGCCAGTTCGTCACGGATGGCGAAGTTTGCACCGATCGTGCCGCCCCCGAACATGGTCATCTGCCCCTCGGTCAACGGCTTGCCGTTGAAGGACAGCCGGGTCAGCGCGCCATTGCCGACGGTCATCTCGGGCGTGAGGCCGGGCACGCTGTCGAAGGTGATCCGGGCCGGATCGCTGCCGTCGAGGAGGATAGCGCCGCCCGAGGTGAACAGTGCGATGCGGCCGTTCTCGCGTGGGACCTCCTTGACGGGCACGATTTCCGCGATGCCGTCGATGGCGGCCTGGCGGGTGTCGACAAGCGCCGAGACATCCTTGCCTTGCGCCGCAAGGCTGACGATCTGCTTGTTCAGCGTCGCGACTTGGCCAAGCGCGGCATCGAGGCGCGACACGTCCTTCCGGATCGCCTCTTCGGCGCTGGAGCGCTCGGTCTGGATGGCACGCGAGATCTGGTTGAGCTTGTCAGCCAGATCCGTCGCGGAGCCGAGCACGTTGCCCAGCCGGACCTCGTTTTCCGGGCGCGAGGCGGCCGAAACCAGGGCAGAATCGAAGGCTGTCAGGACCTGGCCCAGCGACGAGGCTTCGGTTCCGGTGCCGAAGATCCTTTCGATCGCCGCGTGGAAGGTCGACAATGTGGTCGAGGCGCCGACATCCGCCTCGGCCAGGCGGTTGTCGGCAAGCAGCCCGGCATTGATCGCCCGGCTGACGCCATCGAGACCGACGCCGCCGCCGCGCTCGGCCAGGCGCGGCGAGAGATCGAGCTCTCGTCGCGCGTAGCCCGGGGTCAACGCGTTCGCGATGTTGGAGGAGACGACCTCGGTCCCCCGCGAAACCGCGGTCAGCCCGGAAATGGCGTTGGAAATGGCGGAGGAAATGCTCATGAGGGAGGAAGCTCCTGGGGGACGCGCGCGGTCAGCGTTTCAGATTGGCGGTTTCCTGCAGCATCTCGTCCACCGTCTGGATGACCTTGGCATTCGAGGTGTAGGCGCGCTGGGTCTGGATCAGGTCGGTCAGCTCGGCCGCGACATCGGTGGTGGAGGCTTCGCGGGCATAGCCGGCGATGGCGCCGGTGGGGCCGTCGCCCGAATTCCACAGGTAGAATGCCCCCGAATCAGGTGAGACCTTGTAGGTCTGGTTGTCCATGGCGATCAGTCCGTTCGGGTTGGGGACATCCACCACCGGAACCTGATAAAGGGTGCGGGTGAAGCCGGTGTCATAGGTGGCCTGCAGATAGCCGTTCTCGTCGATCTCCAGCCCGGTCAGGTTGCCGACCGGCGAGCCGTTCTTGGTGACATTGGCGGGCGAGAAATCGGTGCTGAGCTGCGTGAGACCTTGGCGGTCGCCGTAGCGTCCCAGGTTGATCGTCATCGGGCCGTTGGCGCCGGATACGGTGACGGTGCCGGTCGTCGCGTCATAGGCGCCGCCGGAGACGGCGGTCACGCTGGCCAAGGTGCCGCCGCCCGCCTGGCTTGCGTCGAAGGTCAGGGTATAGGTGCCGATCAGCGCCTCATCGGCCGCTGTGCCGGGATCGTCGATGATGGCGGAATCGCGGATCTCCATCGTCCAGCTGTTCGACCGGGTGCCGGTGGTGCCGGAGACATCGGGCGTGAAAGTGATGGTCATCTTCTCGGACCCGCCGAGATTGTTGAAATACTCCACTTCCATCTCGCGCGGATCGCCGCTGGCGCCGCCGACGGCGTCGGCGGCCGGCAGGTTGACGCCCAGGTTGATGCGGGTGGTCGGGTCTGCGGCGGTCTGGCTGGGGTTGATGCGGATCGGCTGCAGGCCGGTGGCGGAATCGCGCGGCTGCGCGGGAATCGTGCCATCCGCATTGGCAGGCCAGCCCATCAGCACCAGACCCGAGGTGGTGCGGAGATAGCCTTCATCATCGGGGCGGAACGAGCCGGTGCGGGTCATGACCAGGTCGCGCGGCGTCGTCGAACCGGACAGCAGGGTCGAGGAATTCACCACCGGCAGCATGCCCCGGCCGGTAATGGCGATGTCCAGCGGCTGCGAGGTGGAGACGAGGTTGCCGCGTTCGTCCACGTTGCGCGAGGTGGTGGCGCGGACGCCGCCCGCCGTGTACAGGCCGCCGCCGCGCCCCTGGTTGATCACCATGCTTTCGAAATCGGTGTCCACGCGCTTGTAGCCGTAGGTGCTGGAATTGGCGATGTTGTCCGAGATATTGGCCAGCCGGGTCGAGTTGGCGGCCAGCCCGGACACCCCGGCGCTGAGGGCAGATGAGATCGACATTCTGTTTTCACCCTGTATGAGTCGTTCCTGGGGAAGTCTGGCGGGCGGGGGTTAAGATGCCCCTAACGGCACCCGGCCGGGGCCGGTCATCTGAGTAAAATCACCTCGATCCGGTTGTTGTTCGGATCCATCGGATTGACCGAGCGATTGCGCCGGTCGGCAAAGGCGCTGACGCGCTGGATGCGCGTGGGCGCGAATCCCGCCCCCTCCAGCAGGTTGCGCAGCGCATGGGCGCGCGCATCCGACAGCGCCCAGACGGGGGACTGGATCAGCATTTCGGGATAGGCGCGGACATGGCCGGTCAGCGCGATCTCGTTCTTCACCCGGCCGAGCACGCCGGAAAGGATCGCGGCCAGTTCCTTCATCGCCGGCGTCGGTTGGGCGCTGTCGCCGATGAACAGCGGCTCGTCCGTCACGTCGGTCAACTCGATCACCAGACCCTCGTCGGTCATGCGGGTCACGACATGGCGCAGCAGATTCACCTTCTGCATGGATTCGGCGCCGCTGCCGGTCAGCTGGTTCTGGATATGCCGGGCCATGTCGTCGAAGCCGGATTCCCGGCCTTCGCGCGCCTGGGCCATCAGCGTGTCGCGCGAGGCACCGGCGCCCTGGCCGCTGTTGGTGGTGGAATCCTGCACCTCGCCGCCGAAGGGGCCGTCGCTGCCGCTGGCCGGCGATTGCACGATAGTCGGGTTGAAGTAATCCGCCAGGCCCTGCCGCTGCTTTTCGGTGGTGGCGTTCAGAAGCCACATCAACAGGAAGAAAGCCATCATCGCGGTGACGAAATCGGCATAGGCGACCTTCCAGGCGCCGCCGTGATGACCGCCGCCGCCGCCCTGGATCCGCTTGATGATGATCGGAGGACCGCCGCCGTTCCCGGCCATGTGCCGTTCCTTTCCATTGCCTTCCGCAAAGGTCTAGCGCGGCGGCGCTAATTTCCAGTTAACGGCTCAAATGCCGGATATTTCCTTCGCGCCCCGGCCGGTTCCGCATTGAAATCGTTTGGTTTCACCCGAAAGGCCCGCGGCCGGACCGACCGCCGCCGCCTGCAAAACCTTGCGGCGCGATCGCGAATCGAGGCCTGGAGCACGGCGTCTTGCGCCGGCTTCCGGCTTGGATATTCTGGGCCGATGCAAACCGAGGGCGCATATGACCTGACCACCGGCGCGGGGCTCATCGCCTGTCCGCGCTGCGACGCGCTGCATGTCGAGCGCGAGCTGGAGCCGGGCGAGACCGCGCGCTGCGTGCGCTGCAACACCGTGCTGGCCAGCCCGCGCGCCGGCGCCTTCACCCGGATCATCGCGCTGTCCTTCGCCTCGCTGGTGCTGATGGTGGGGGCGGTGTTCTTTCCCTTTCTGGAAATTTCGCGCATGGGTTTCGGCAACGAGACCTCGCTTTTCGGCGTGGCGCTGGCGTTTTCGCATGGCGCGCTGATGCCGCTGACCGTGGCACTGCTGGGCTCGATCGTCGGGCTGCCGGTGCTGCGGGCGGTGCTGCTGGTCTATACGCTGCTGCCGCTGTCGCGGAACCGGGCACCCTATGCCCATGCCGTGCCGGTCTTTCGCCTGTCCGAGGCGCTGCGGCCCTGGTCCATGGCCGAGATCTTCGTCATCGGCACCGCCATCGCGCTGGTCAAGGTGGGCGGGCTGGCGAATATCAGCTTCGGTCCGGCCTTCTGGGCCTTCTGCGGGCTGATCGTGGTGAACGCGGCCAGCAATGCCTTTACCAGCGCCACCACGATCTGGGACGCCATCGAGGATGCCGGCGCCGCCACCGACGGGCGCGAGATCCTGCCGGAGAGCCGCGCATGACCCCGGCCGAGCAGGCGCCGCATTCCGGCCCGGTCATGACCGCGCATCGCGCCGGGCTGGTGGGCTGCCGCAGCTGCGGCCGGGTCTGGCCGGAAGCCGAGACGAATTGCAGCCGCTGCGGCAGCGCGCTGGTGCCGCCCGACCGGCGTTGCCTGAACGCGGTCTGGGCCTGGCTGGCGGCGGGGCTCATCTTCTACATTCCCGCGAACCTGTTCCCGATGCTGAAGACCTCGACCTTCGGCGGGCTGCGCGGCAACAGCGAATCCACCATCCTCGGCGGCGTGGTCGAGCTGATGCATTACGGCAATTACGGCATCGCGGCGATCATCTTCGTGGCCTCGGTCATGGTGCCGGTCGGCAAGTTCGTCGCCATCGCCTGGCTGGCGCTGGTGGCGGGCCGGCCGGCGACGGTCAGGGCCGCGCACAAGCGGCTGCATCTCTACGAGGTGGTCGAGTTCATCGGCCGCTGGTCGATGATCGACGTCTTCGTGGTGGCGATCCTGTCGGCGCTGGTGCAGCTGGGCTTCGTCGCCTCGATCCATCCCGGGCCTGCCGCGGTGTCCTTCGCGCTGTCGGTTGCCTTCACCATGCTTTCCGCGCAGAGTTTCGATCCGAGATTGATCTGGCGCGGCCTTCCGCTGCGCAGCCGCAAGGACCCTGAATGACGGATACGCCTCCGCCCCAGCGCAGCGACGCCCCTCTGAAGCCAGCCGAACCCGTCCGCAAGCCCGCCGCCCGTGCGGTGCGGGCCGGACTGCCGCTGATCTGGCTGGTGCCCATCGCGGCGCTGGTGGTGACGCTGGGGGTGGGCTGGAACATGATCGCCAGCCGCGGCACGCTGATCTCGGTCGCCTTCAAGGACGCGACCGGCATCACCCCCGGGGAAACGGCGCTGAAATTCCGCGAGATCACCGTCGGCAAGGTCGAATCCGTCCGCTTCACCGAGGATCTGCAGCGGGTCGAGGTGAACATGCGGGTAGACAAGGACCTGGCGCCCTATATCGACAAGGACGCGCAGTTCTGGATCGTGCGGCCGCAGGTCTCGGCCCAGGGCATCTCGCGGCTCGACACGGTGCTGACCGGCTCTTTCGTCGAGGGCTATTGGGACGACAAGGTGGACGGCCCGCAGACCGAGTTCCAGGGCCTCGACAAACCGCCGCTGACCAGCTTCGGCGAACAGGGCACCTGGATCGTGCTGGCGGCCGAACGCTCGCGCGGCATGACCGAGGGCGCGCCGGTGCTGTTCCGCGGCCTGCCGGTCGGGCGGATGCAGAACCTGCGCCTGTCGGAAAACGACGAGGGCGTGCTGACCGATGTCTTCATCGCCGCGCCCTATGACCAGCTGCTGACTACGAACACGCTGTTCTGGGACACCTCGGGCTTCTCGGTCTCGCTGGGGGCGCAGGGGCTGTCGCTGAACGTGAACTCGCTGGCCTCGGTGCTGCAGGGCGGCGCGGAATTCGCCACGCTGACCTCGGGCGGCGCGCCGGTCGAGGACGGGCACGTCTTCTCGCTGCAACCCGACCAGGCCTCGGCCGAGGCGAACCTGTTCGCCGACGAAGGCAGGGCGCTGCGCCTGACCATGCTGATCGACCAGTCGGTGCAGGGGCTGGAAACCGGGGCCAATGTGCAATTCATGGGCCTGACCGTGGGGCGCGTCACCAGCCTGGCCGCGCGGGTGGTCGGCGGCGCGGATGGCCAGGACCATGTCGAGCAGGAGGTGACGCTGGCCGTCACCCCCGAACGGCTGGGCCTGTCCGGCGAGGCGACGCCCGAGCAGGCGCTGGATTTCGTCGCCGGCCAGGTCCGGGCCGGGCTGCGCGCCCGCATCGCCAGTGCCGGATTTTTCGGCACCGCGCTGCAGGTCGAGCTGGTCAGGCTGCCCGATGCCGCGCCGGCGGCACTGGACCGCGACGGCAAGCCGCATCCGATCATCCCCTCGGTCCCCGGCGACATCTCCGATTTCAGCGAGACCGCGCAGGGCTTCCTGGCCCGGGTCGGCAACCTGCCGATCGAGGAGGCGCTGAAATCCGTCACCGACATGATGAACAGCGTCACCGCCATCGCCAGCAGCGAGGATACCCGCGCCATCCCCGCCGCGCTGCGCGGCACGCTCGAGGATGCGCAGGCCGCCGCCGGCGAGATCCGCCAGGTTACCACCGAGCTGCGCGAATCCGGCGCCATGGGCGAGCTTCGCCGCATCGTGGACGAGGCCGCCGCCGCCGCCGAGGCGGTGAAGCTCGCCGCTGCCGACGTGCCGGCGATGGTGGACCAGATCGACGCGGCGGCCGCGAAGATCGAGGCGGTGGATTATGCCGCGATCGGCACCGAGGCCGAGGGCATCCTGAAGGATATGCGCGCGCTTCTGGGCACCGAGGATGCCGAGCAGCTGCCGAGGAACCTGTCCGAGACGCTGAAATCCGCCTCCGGCCTGCTCAACGACCTGCGCGACGGCAATGCCGCGGGCAGCCTGAACACTGCGCTCGCCTCGGCCAGCACCGCGGCGCAGGATGTTTCGGACGCGGCGAAACGCCTGCCGCAGCTTTCGGCGCGGCTGGAAGGCCTGGCGGCCCGCGCCGATGCGGTGATCGCCGCCTATGGCGACCGTTCCAGCTTCAACAACGAGACCATCAACCTGATGCGCGAGATGCGCCGCGCCGCCAATGCCTTCGGCAGCCTGGCGCGGACCATCGAACGCAATCCGCAAGCCTTCATCCTGGGACGATAAGATGCGCCTGATCCTTGCCTCCGTCGCCTGCCTCGCCCTGCTCGGCGCCTGCTCGAACGGTGAAAAGACCGCCCGCTACCTGATCGATCCGCCGGCCGGCGGCGCCCGCGTCCCCGACCGGCTGGGCACGGCCGAGCTGAAGGACGTCTCGCTGCCGGAATATGCCTCGGGAGACGAGCTGAGCTGGCAAAGCGCCGACGGCGCGGTGCGCTCGAACACCAAGCAACTCTGGGCCGACAATCCGCAGCGCGCCTTCACGCTGGCGCTGGCGCGCAGCATCTCGGATCTCTCGGGCGCGACGGTGATCGCCGAGCCCTGGCCGCTTTCCGAGCCGCCGCGCCGCACGCTCGAGGTGCGGGTGGAAAAGGCCCTGGCGCAGGCCGACGGGCTGTATCGGCTGACCGGGCGCTATTTCGTCGGCGATTCCGCCGCGGGCGGGATCAACCAGGCGCGCAACTTCGACATTTCCGTGCCGCTGGCCGATACCGGCCCGGCCGCCATCGCCCGGGCACAGTCGCAGGCCATCGCCCGGCTGGCCGGCCAGATCGCCACGCTTTCCGGTCCCGGCCGCTCGGTCCGCACCAGCGCCGCGCCGCAACCCAGGATCGACGACATCTTCTCGCAGCCGCTGCCGCCGCTGGAGGGCAGCTGAGCCCGGCTTTCTCCGTTTTCCAAATACCCCGGGGGAACGCCTTGCGGGCCCCGTTCAGGGGCGCGCAAGGCGTGGGGGCAGCGCCCCCTTAACCCGCCGCGTCCTCGGGTTCGAACTGACCGAAGCGGCCGGCGGCGAAGACCAGCGGGTGATCGCCCGGCCCCGCCACGGTCACCCGCAGCACCCGGCCGATCAGCACTGAATGGTCGCCGGCCTCATGCGCGGCATGGGCCATGCAGTCGAAGCGCGCCGCGACGCCGGGGATGACCGGCACGCCCTCGGGGGTCAGCACGCTTTCCAGTCCCTCGAACTGCCGGCCGCCCCGGGTGAAGCGCAGGCAGGTCTCGAGCTGCTCCGAGCCCAGCACATGCACCGACCAGGCCGCCGCCCCGGCAAAGGCCGCGTGCCGGGCCGAGGCGCGGGCCGGGCACCACAACACCAAAGGCGGCTCCAGCGAGACGCTGGAGAAGCTGTTCACCGTCATGCCCAGCGGACCCAGCGGCCCGGCGGTGGTCACCACGGTCACGCCGGTGGCGAAGCGCCCCAGCGCCTCGCGCAGCAGCCGGGCCTCGGCATTGGCGGGGTGAAAGGTGATCTCGTCGGCCAGCCGGTCGCGGGTCGCGGGGGGAAGACGGCTCATGCGCGGGCCCTGTCATCTGCGGGACATGGCCAGAGCGGTTCCGGCCTTTGCCCCTTCTTAGTCGGCGGGCGGCGGCGCATCAACCCGACCGCCGGGCATCGCCATCCGCGGGGTCATGGCGGCAATCAGCTGGCCGTGCAGGGCCGGCGCCGCCACCACCAGCCCGTCGGTCAGCGGCCGGGCGGCGTTGAAGCGCATCGGGGCGCCGGCAAGGTCGCTGGCCAGGCAACCGGCGCGGGCGGCGATCAGGCTGCCCGCCGCCACGTCCCATTCCCAGGCTGGCCGGACGGACAGCGTCGCGTCGAACTGCCCGTCCGCCACCAGGCAAAGCCGCCAGGCCAGCGAGGGGCGGAAGCTGCGCATGACCGGCGGCGCCGCGCCCCGCCAATGCGCAGGGTCGAGCCCGGCCTTGCTGGTCAGCACCCGCGCCCCGTCGAGACCATGCGTCGCGGGCGCGATCGGCTTGCCGTCGCGCAGCGCCGGCCCGTCGGCCGAGGCGGCATAGGTGGTGCGCTGCGCCGGCAGATGCACCACCCCCGCCACCACCCGGTCGCCGCGGGTGATCGCCAGCGCATGGGAAAAGCCGACCTGCCCGTCGATGAAGGCACGGGTGCCGTCGATCGGGTCGATGATGAAGCAATGCTCGGCCTCAAGCCGCGCCGGATCGTCGGCGCTTTCCTCGCTGAGCCAGCCGTAATCGGGGCGGGCGGCGCGCAGCAGGCGTTCCAGATGCGCGTTGACGGCCAGGTCGGCCTCGGTCACCGGGCCGGCGCCGTCGGCCTTGTCCCAGGCCTGCGGGTCGCGCCGCCAGTAGCGCAGCGCGATCTCGCCGGCCTCCTGCGCGGCCTGTTCCAGCAGCGCAAGGTCACTCGCCGGCAACGGTCATCCCCTCGACCAGCAGGCTGGGCACGCGCATTCCCCGCCAGTCGGGCAGGTCGTTCGCCGCCGTCACCCGCAGCAGCATGTCGCGCAGGTTGCCGGCGATGGTGCATTCGTTGACCGGATAGGCGATCTCGCCGTTCTCGACCCAGAAGCCGCCGGCGCCGCGCGAATAATCCCCGGTGGTGCCGTTGATCGAGGCGCCCAGCATCGAGGTCACGACCAGGCCGCGCCCCATCTCGCGGATCAGCTCCTCGCGCGTGCGGTCGCCCGGCGTCAGTTCCAGGTTGGTCACGCCGGGCGAGGGCGGCTGGCCGGCGCCGCGCATGGCATTGGCGGTCGAATCCATGCCGAGCTTGCGTCCGGTGGCCAGGTCCAGCGTCCAGCCCTGCAGGACGCCGTCCGCCACGATCAACCGCGGCGCCGTCGCCAGCCCCTCGCCGTCGAACAGGCGCGACGAACCATGCCGCGGCCAATGCGGGTCTTCGCGCAGGTCGAAGCCCCTGGGCAGCACCTGTTCCTCCAGCGCGTCGCGCAGCCAGCTGGCGCCGCGCGCCACCGCGGCGCCGTTCACCGCCCCGACCAGATGGCCGATCAGCCCCGCGGCGACGCGCTCGTCGTAAAGGATCGGGAAGGCGCCGGTGGGCGGTTTCCGGGCGCCGCGCCGGGCGACGGTGCGCTCGGCCGCCAGCCGGCCGATCTCCTCGGGCGAGGGCATGTCGGCGGCATGGACGCGGCTCTCTCCGGCCCAGTCGCGCTCCATCCCCAGCCCCGCGCCGGTGATGGCGACGGCGGACAGGCTGTGGCCGCTGCGCCCGTAACCGGCCGAAAAGCCGTTGCTGGCCGCCAGCCACATGCGGCGCTGCGAATGGCCGGCGCTGGCGGCTTCGATCTGCGAGACGCCCTCGACCGCCAGCGCCGCGGCCTCGGCGCGCAATGCCAGCTCCTGCAGCGCCTCGGGCGTCGGTTCGGCGCCGTGGTCGCAAAGATCCAACCGGGCGCTGTCGGTGTCGCGGGCCAGCTGCTCGGGTTCGGCCAGGCCCAGCGTGTCGTCCACCGGCGCTTCGCGGGCCATGGCGACGGCGCGGGCGGCCATTTCCACGATGGTGCGTTCCGAGCGGTCCGAGGCCGAGACGCAGGCCTGCCGCCCGCCGATCAGCACCCGCAGCCCGATCTCGACCCCTTCGGCGCGCTCGGCATGTTCCAGATGGCCGGCACGCACGTCGACCGAGACGGCCGCGGCCTCCAGTGCCACGGCATCGGCCTGGTCGGCGCCCGCCTGGCGCGCCGCCGCCAGAAGCTGCTGCGTCAGGGACTCGAGGCGAAGGAATTCGGACATGCGGTTCACCTTGGACAAGAACGGGGGCCGTGACGTCAACGCCCGGCCCCCGCAATGCGATCCGTCAGGGCGCGCGGACGCCGCGCCGGACGGGATTACTTGATCTGCTGGCCGTTGGCAAAGATTGAGCCGTCTTCCTTGAACTCGAGCTTGGTTTCCAGCTTGTCCTCGCCCTCGGCGACCGGCTTGGCGAACATGGCCATCATCATGCGCACGCCCATGATCTGATCCTCGGGGATCAGGCCCATGGCGCCCAGCTTGTCGACCAGCGCGTTCACCCCCTCGTAGGTGGCGTGGATCTCGCCGACCGGAGTGGTCATGTCGCCGCTTTCCGGGGCCTTGAGCGCGCCTTCGGCATTCACCTTGGCGCCAAGCGCGTTCAGCGCGAACTGGTTGATGTTGACCTCGACCGGCTCCATCGGGCTGGGCTCGGCCTCGAATTCGGCCATGCCTTCGGCATCCCCGGCGGGGGCGGTCGGGTCCGCGCCTTCCTCGGCCGGCGCTTCGGTGGCCTGATCGGCGGCCCCGTCGGCGGGCTGGTCGGTGGCGGTGTCGGCGGCATCCTCGGCCGGGGGGGCCTGGTCGAACAGATCCTTGACCACCTTCATGGTGCCGGTCACGTCCAGGTCCAGCGAGGCGGGGTCGCGCGGCAGCTGGCCCTGGGCGTCGAACAGGTTCCAGATCGCATCGCCCAGCGTCAGCCCGGTCAGCGAATAGGCGAACTTGAAGGGTTGCGCCTCCTCCGACTGCATCACCGGCAGCTGCATGTCGAAGCTGCCGCTTTCGATGGCGTAGTTGATCGGGAAGGCCAGGTCGCTGCTGGTCAGCTCGAAGCTGCCGGCGTCCGAGCCGGCCTGGTAGGACATGCCGTCCTGCGACAGCGCATAGCTCAGCTCGAAGCCTTTGCCGTCGTATTTGCCCGCGCCGCTGGTCGGCTGGTCGGCCTCGTCCGTGCCGGCGAAGTCGAAGCTGGCGACCAGCGCCCCGGCCTTGAACACGCCGTTCATGGCCAGCCCGGCCTTCAGCGCCGCGTTCATGTCCTCTTCGATCTTCGCGCCGCCGGGCACGGCCATCTCGCCCGAGGTCTCGGCCCCGTCGATGCTGCCTTCGAACTTGACCTTGTCGGCTTCCTCGGCGGTCACGTCGCCGCTGAAGGTGATCTTGCCCGACTTCATCGCATAATCGTATTTCGCCGGCGCGCCGGCGACGATGTGGAAGGTGCCGGTGGAATCCGCCACGCCCACCTTGATCGGCAGCGGGGTTTCCTTGTCGCCGGACTTCATCGTCGTCAGGGTGAAGTCGATGGTCGGATAGTCGAATTCATGCGTCATGTCCTCGGGCGCGCCCGAGGTGACGATGGCATTGCCGGGCATGGCGACCGAAAAAGGAACTTCGTAGCTTTCGCCGTCCACGTCGGTGCCGTTCGCCACGCCGGTCAGCGTGTCGGCGAAGACGGTCTTGACCTTGCCGTCGCCGGATTCGCTCAGCGCCACCTGGGGAATGGCGAAGCTGACCTGGCTGTCCGGCGTTCCGCCCTTGATCGCGACCTCCGACAGGGTCAGCGTGTCGCCCGACTTGTCGCGCTTGCCTTCGGTCACGGTATAACCGAGCGACTGGTAGTAATCGACCCAGGACTGCCAGACCTGTTCCGAGGTCACATCGGCCAGGGCCGGCGCGGTCATGGCGGCGAGGGCCAGGGCAGAGCTTGTCAGTCGCAGGTTCATTTCATAACACCTTTCCGGGCGAGTATTGCTTTGAAACGCCAGCCGGCTTTTGCCACAACCGGCGCCCGGGTCCAAGGAGGGAATGATGATCGCAAGGGATTTCGCCGGGGGCATCGGCCGCGTGACCATCTCGCGCCCGGACAAGGCCAATTCGCTGACCGGCGCCATGCTGGCCGAGCTGACGGCCGCCTTCGAGGCCCTTGCCGCCGAGCCGGGTCTGCGCGCCGTGATCCTGACCGGCGAGGGCACGGTCTTCTCGGCCGGGGCCGATCTGGACGAGGCCCGCGCCGGCCTGGCCCTGTCCCCGGAATGGGAGCGGCTGTCGTCCCGCGTCGCGGCCATGCCCTGCCTGACCATCGCCGCGTTGAACGGCACGGCGGCGGGCGGGGCGATGGGCATGGTGCTGGCCTGCGACCTGCGGCTGGCGGTGCCCGGGGCGAAATTCTTCTATCCCGTCATGCGTCTGGGCTTTCTGCCCCAGCCCAGCGATCCGCCGCGCATGCGCGCCCTGATCGGCCCGTCGCGGGCGAAGATGATCCTGATGGCCGGGCAGAAGATCCCCGCCGATGAGGCGCTGGCCTGGGGGCTGGTGGACCGGCTGGTGGCGCCCGACGCGCTGCTGGACGAGGCGGAAGCCCTTGCCGCCGATGTCCGCGCCGCCGAGGCCGGCCAGGTGGCCGCGATCAAGCGGATGCTGGACTGACGACCGGGCGCGATGCCGGCCGTCCGGCGGGCGCCGCAGCCGGGCGGTCGGCCCTAGGCCGCGGGCGGTTCGTGACGTTGCGTCAGAACGGCCGGGCCCCGCGGCTCAGCCATAGGCGGCCTGTTTGCCGAAATGCGTGCAGAGCATGTAATAGACCACCGCACGATACTTGTTGCGGTTCGAGCTGCCGTATTTTGCCACCACCTCGCTGATGGCGGCGGACAGGTCGGGGCCGTCGGGCAGGCCCAGCCTCTTCATCAGGTAGTTGGTCTTGATCCGCTCCAGCTCGGTCTTGTCCGTCCCGGCCACGGTCTCGCCATCGGCGTTATAGATCGAAGGCCCGCAGCCGATGACCACCTTGGTCAGCAGCTCCATGTCCGGCGTGACGCCCAGCTTGTCCTTCATGTCGGCGGCGTATTTGGCGATCAGATCGTCGCGCTTGCTCATGCTCTGTCCCCTTTCGGATTGATCCATCCGAGGGGAAGCCTAGCGCCGGGCTGTCAAATATCAACCAAAACCGCGCTCTTGCGGGCCTATGTCGCAAAGGCCGGGGCCAGCGCGCGGGCGATCCGCGCGCCCTCGTCGCCGGGCAACGGCGCGGGCACCGAGAAATCCAGCACCCCGTCCTTCAGATAGGCCTGGGACGAGACGTCGTGGTCGTGATGCATCGGCACGACATGGGCATGGGCATGGGCGACATGGATGCCGGTATAGAACAGCGCCACCCGCTCGACGCCGTAAAGCGCCTTCATATGCCGCGAGAGGCGCTGCGCGCAGCCGGTGATGCGGGTCGCCAGATCCTCGGGCAGGTCGTCGAAACAGGGATGATGCTGTTTCGGGATGATGAGACAATGGCCGGGACGGATGGGATGCAGGTCCAGGAAGGCGAGGATATGCTCGTCCTCGTGCACCCGATGCGCCGGCAGCGCCCCGCGCGCGATGCGGCAGAACAGGCAATCGTCGTCCATGCTGGCCTCCCTGGGGCGATGGCGGCGCGCAGCCCCGGCGGGGACTGCGGCCGGGCGGTCAATAGCGGTAATGCTCGGGCTTGAACGGGCCCTCCGGGGTCACGCCGATATAGTCGGCCTGTTCGGGGGACAGTTTGGTCA
This sequence comes from Paracoccus sp. TOH, assembly GCF_030388245.1. Lineage (NCBI taxonomy): Bacteria > Pseudomonadati > Pseudomonadota > Alphaproteobacteria > Rhodobacterales > Paracoccaceae > Paracoccus > Paracoccus sp. TOH. The sequence goes on along the minus strand of NZ_CP098360.1, from coordinate 734,537 downwards.
GCTTGACGCCGATCTTGTCCAGATGCAGCCGGGCGACCTTTTCGTCCAGCGCCTTGGGCAGGATATAGACGCCGGGCCGGTATTCATCGGCCTTGGTCCACAGCTCGATCTGCGCCAGCACCTGGTTGGTGAAGCTGGCGGACATCACGAAGCTGGGGTGGCCGGTGGCATTGCCGAGGTTCAAGAGCCGGCCCTCGGACAGCAGGATGATCCGCGCGCCCGAGGGCATCTCGATCATGTCCACCTGGTCCTTGACGTTGGTCCATTTGTGGTTGCGCAGCGCCGCCACCTGGATCTCGTTGTCGAAATGGCCGATGTTGCCGACGATGGCCATGTCCTTCATCTCGCGCATGTGCTCGATGCGGATCACGTCCTTGTTGCCGGTGGTGGTGACGAAGATATCGGCGCTGGCGACCACATCCTCCAGCACCACGACCTCGAACCCGTCCATGGCGGCCTGCAGGGCGCAGATCGGATCGACCTCGGTGACCTTGACCCGGGCGCCGGCGCCGCGCAGCGAGGCGGCCGAGCCCTTGCCGACGTCGCCATAGCCGCAGACCACGGCGACCTTGCCGGCCATCATCACGTCGGTGGCGCGGCGGATGCCGTCGACCAGCGATTCCTTGCAGCCGTATTTGTTGTCGAATTTCGACTTGGTGACCGAGTCGTTCACGTTGATCGCCGGGAAGGGCAGCAGCCCCTTCTTGTGCAGGTCATAGAGACGATGCACGCCGGTCGTGGTTTCCTCGGACACGCCGCGCAGCGCCGCGCGCTGGCGGGTGAACCAGCCGGGCGAGGCCGCCAGCCGCTTGCGGATCTGGGCGAACAGCGCCTCTTCCTCTTCGCTGGTCGGCACGTCGATCAGCCCGGTCTCGCCGGCCTCGACCCGGGCGCCCAGCAGCACATACATGGTCGCGTCGCCGCCGTCGTCCAGGATCATGTTGGCGGTGCCTTCCGCGAACTGGAAGATCTGGTCGGTATAGGACCAGTATTCGGGCAGCGTCTCGCCCTTGACGGCAAAGACCGGGATGCCGGCTTTCGCGATCGCCGCCGCGGCATGGTCCTGGGTCGAGAAGATGTTGCAGGACGCCCAGCGGACCTCGGCCCCCAAGGCCACCAGCGTTTCGATCAGCACGGCGGTCTGCACGGTCATGTGCAGGCTGCCGGCGATGCGGGCGCCCTTCAGCGGCTTCGCTTCGCCATATTCCGCGCGCAGCGCCATCAGGCCGGGCATCTCGGTCTCGGCGATGTCCAGCTCCTTGCGGCCGTAATCGGCCAGGGCGATGTCTCGGATGATGGAATCGGTCATGGGGCCCTCGCGCCTTTGCTGTTGGCGCGGCCTTACCATTCCCGGCCTTTCGGCGCAAATCGAAGACTCCGCCGGTTCCCGCAAGCGCCGCGGGGGTCAGCCGTTCAGCCCGGCCTTGACGAAGAACAGCGCGGGGTTGGCGCCGTCGCTGAAGCCGATGCCCGAGGCGATGACGCAGCTCGTGGCGTCCGGCCGCTCGAACACCACTGTCCAGGTGCCCATGATCTCGGACCCCCAGAGCGTCGTGCCCTCGCTGCCCGCAGCCACCTCAGCCTCGCCGAAATCGTGGCGCAGGGTGCGCTCCAGCGCGGCCTTGTGGTCGCACCAGGGCTGGTCCTCCGTGGCGGTTTCCGACAGCGGCAGGGTGCGGGCCAGCTCGCGCACCGCGCGCGGGTCCATGCCGGCGATGGCCGACCAGCCGCGCGGGTTGGCCAGGTTCTCCTCGCGGTCCTGGGTCGCGGACAGCGCCGCCTGGCCCGGCAGCGCCAGCAGCAGCGCCAGCAGGGCGGGGGCAAGGCGGGGGATCGGCGTCGTCTTCATCTTCTTGGCCTTTCGCTTGCGCGTGGGTTGCAGGGAAAACCCCGATGGATGCGCCGAGGTTCCCGAAAGGTTCCGGCTTCGGCCGAATGCGAGCGCTAGCAGGGGCGCCGCGAATCCCCTAGAAATGCCCGGGAAACCGATAAGGGAAGGCGACATGGCGATCTTGCTGGCGGATGTGGGCGGCACCAATGCCCGGATGGCGCTTGCGCATGACGGCGTGCTGGACGCCGCGACGATCACCCGGTTTCGCGGCGACGATCACGCCAGTTTCGACGCGGTGATGACCGCCTATCTGGCGCAGCAGGGCAGCCCGCAGGTCGAGGCGGTCTGCGTCGCCGTGGCCGGCCCGGTCTGGGGCCACGAGGCGCGGCTGACCAATCGGGACTGGGATTTCTCGGAAGCGCGGCTGATGCGGCTTGCCGGGGCCGGCCGCGCCCGGCTGATCAACGACCTGACCGCGCTGGGCTATGCCACCCCGGCGCTGGACGGCGAGGCGGCGGGCTTCCTGCGCGGCCCGGCCGAGGGCGCGCTGTCGAACGGCCAGCGGCTGGTGGTGAATGCCGGCACCGGCTTCAACGTCTGCGCGGTGAAGGTGCTGCCCGATGGCGGCATCGCCTGCCTCGAGGCCGAGGAGGGCCATACCCGGCTGCCGCTCTCGGTCGCGGATCCGCTGGCCGAGGCGCTGGGCGACCAGGCCCGGCGGATCGATTCGGTCGAGGAGCTTTTCGCCGGCCGCGGCCTGGCCCGGCTGCATGCGCTGCGCAGCGCCACCCCGCAGACCCGTGCCGAAACGGTGGTCGCGGCCGCCGCCGGCGGCGATGCCGAGGCCGAGGAGACGCTGCGGCTTTATGCCCGGCTGTTCGGCCTGCTCTGCCGCGAACTTGCCTTCCGCTTCATGCCGATGGACGGCATGTTCCTGGCCGGCAGCGTGGCGCGGTCCTGCACCGATCGCTTCGGAATCTTCGAGCGGGCTTTCCTGTCAGACCCGCTGATGCCGCGGATTCCGCAGGCGGTCCCGATCGGCGTGATCCGCGACGACATGGCCGCGTTGCATGGCTGTCTGGCCGCAATCCGCTGAAAATCGTCCGAATCCGGGCGCATGCGCTGGATTTTGTTGACGCGGCCTGCAATGCTTCCGGCAAAACCGCCAGAAGCAAGGCAGTCAGGCAATGAAAAGCTGGATCAAGGCAGGAACGGCTGCCGCAATCGTGCTTGGAACCGGCGCGGGCATGGTGATGGCGCAGTCCTCGGGGCCGTCCTCCTCACCGTTCTCGGGCTGGTTCGGGGGCGGCAAGGGCAACGAATCCTCGCCAGTGGATCTGGATTTCAAGGTCGATGGCGGCGACGACGCGCTGTTGCCGCAGATCCGCCAGACCTCGCTCCTGGTCAGTGCCCAGGACGAGGGGCGGGTGACCGGGCAGGATCTGCTGGCGGCGGCGCGCGGCGACTATGCCCGCATCCTGGGCGTGCTTTACGACAACGGCTATTATTCCGGCCTCATCGACATCACCCTGGACGGGGTCGAGGCCGCGACCGTGGCGCCGCTTGACGCGCCCGGCGCGGTGCGCAAGGTGCAGGTGCATGTCCAGCCGGGGCCGCGCTTCCGCTACAGCCGCGCCGAAATCGCGCCGGTGGCGCCGGGGACGGAACTGCCCAAGGACTACCACGCCGGCGCCATCGCCCGCACCGGCGACATGAAGACCGCCGCCACCGCCGCGGTTTCGGGCTGGCGCGATGTCGGCCATGCCAAGGCCGACGTGGCCTCGACCGACATCGTCGCCGACCACGCCACCAACAAGATCGACAGCCGCATCCTGCTGGCGCCGGGGCCGGAACTGCGCTTCGGCAAGCTGACCATCCGCGGCTATCAGCGCATGGACCCGCGCCGGCTGCGCAAGATCGCCGGCTTCCCCGAAGGCGAGCGTTTCGATCCCGAGAAGCTCGAGGATGTGAGGAAGCGCCTGCGCCGCTCGGGCGTGTTCTCGGCCATCACCCTGACCGAGTCGGATTACATCAGCCCCGGCAACACGCTGGACGTGGACCTGCTGGTGGTCGAGCAGAAGCTGCGCCGGCTGGGCGCCGGCTTCGAATATTCCAACACCGACGGGTTGTCGCTGACCGGCTACTGGATCAACCGCAACCTGTTCCGCGGCGGCGAGCGGCTGCGCGTCGATGCCAGCGTTTCGGATATCGGCGGCGATACCGGGCGCGACTACAGCCTGGGCGTGCGCCTGGACCGTCCGGCGACCATCACCGCCGACACCACCGGCTATGTGCTGGCCGAGGTCGAAAGCCTGGCCGAGGAGGATTACGATCTCAAGTCCGGTACCTTCGGGCTGGGCTTCACCTGGCTTCCCAGCGACGAGCTGACCGCCGACATCGCCCTGCAATACCGGGCGCTGCGCGTGGACGACGACAGCGGCCGCACGAATTTCCGGCTGTTCGCGCTGCCCGCCTCGATCACCTGGGACAAGCGCGACGACCAGAACGACGCCAAGCGCGGCTACTGGCTGTCGGGCGGGGCGATTCCCTTCCTGGGCCTGCAGGACGAGACCGGCTCGGGCGCGCAGCTGACCGCCGAGGGCCGGGCCTATTACAGCTTCGGCACCGACGACCGCTTCACCCTGGCTGGGCGGGCGCGGCTGGGCACCGTGGTCGGCCCCGAGATCGAGGAGACCCCGCGCGACTACCTGTTCTGGTCGGGCGGCGGCGGCACGGTGCGCGGCCATTCCTATGAATCGCTCGGCGTCGAGGTGATCCAGGGCCCGGACGGCCCGGTCAAGACCGGCGGCATGTCCATCGTCACCCTGACCGCCGAGACCCGCATCCAGGTCCGCGAGCGCATCGGCCTGGCCGTCTTTGCCGATGCCGGCCGGGTGTGGGAGGACAGCGCATTCTCGGGCGGCAGCGGCTGGCAGGCCGGGGCCGGGGCGGGCATCCGCTACAAGACCCCGATCGGTCCGATGCGCTTCGACATCGCCGCGCCGGTCGGCGGCGGCGACGGCGACGATGGCGGGGTGCAGGTCTATATCGGTCTGGGGCAGGCGTTCTGATGCGTGATCTGGCTTATCGTCTGCTTTTCGCCCTGTGTCTGGTGCTGGCTGCGCCGCTTGCCGCCCCAAGCCCCGCCCTGGCCCAGGACAGCGCCGCCGAGATCTCGCAGGAGGTCGAGGACGACAAGGGCTTCATTACCCGCTTCCTGCAGGAAAAGCTGTCCGGCGCCGGCCGGGCCGTCACCATCGACGGCTTCCGCGGCGCGCTCAGCTCGCGCGCGACCTTCGACCGCATGACCATCGCCGACGACGATGGCGTCTGGATCACCCTGGAGAACGGCGCCATGAGCTGGAGCCGCTCGGCGCTGCTGTCGCGCCGCATCCAGATCGACGAGCTGTCGGCCGAGCGCGTCATCCTGCCACGGCTGCCCGGCACCGGCGAAAGCGCCCCCCAGGCCGAGGCGCGGGAGTTTTCCCTGCCGCAGCTGCCGGTCGCGGTGAATATCGACAAGATCCAGGTCGGCCGGGTGGAACTCGGCCAGCCGATCATCGGGCAAGAGGCGGTGATCGCCATCGACGGCTCGATGAATCTGGAAAACGGCGAGGGCGCGACCAAGCTCGCCATCGACCGGGTGGACGGCCCACGCGGCGAATTCCAGCTGGATGCCGGCTTCTCCAACGAGACCCGGGTGCTGGCGCTGGACCTGAAACTGGACGAGGACCGCGACGGCCTGTTCACCAATATCGTCAAGATGAACGGCCGCCCGGCCGTTCAGGCCGAGATCTCGGGCACCGGGCCGTTGTCGGACTACACCGCCAACATCCGGCTGAACACCGATGGCCAGCCCCGCGTGCAGGGCACCGTCTCGGTCAAGGCCGAGGCGCGCGAGGGCGCGCCGGGCACCGCCTTCCGCGCCCAGCTTGCCGGCGATATCGCCACGCTGACCTCGCCCGAGAACCAGCAATTCTTCGAGGGCACCTCGCAGATCCGCGCCGAGGGCTGGCGCGGCGCCGACGGCCGGCTGCTGATCCCCGAACTGAAGGTGACCACCGGGGCGCTGGATCTGGCCGGCTCGGTCGCCACCACGGCGCGCGGCGCCCCGGAAAGCGCGCATCTGACGCTGCTTCTGGGCCAGGACGCGGGCGCCACGCAACTGCCCGTCGCGGTGCCCTTCGGCGACAAGCCGATGACGGTGACCTCGGGCAGCCTGCGGCTCGATTATGATGCGGCGCAGGGCGCGGGCTGGGTGCTCAAGGGCCGGGTCGGCGACATCGCCCGTCCCGACCTCGCCCTGTCCGAGCTGCGCCTGGACGGCCGCGGCCGCATCGTGCTGACCCCCGAACAGGCGCTGTCCGAGGTGCGCGGCTGGGTCGCCTTCGGCATGGACGACGTCAAGCCCACCGACCAGGGCCTGGCCGAGGCGGTGGGTGACACGCTGAACGGCGGCGTCAACTTCGCCTTCACCCCCGGCAATGCGCTGAAGTTCTGGGGCATGAACGTCAACGGCGACGGCTACGGCTTCAAGGGCGAGATGGAGGTCTCGGGCCTGAAAAGCGGTCTGGCGCTGGCCGGCGACATCACCGCCCGCCACGGCGACCTGTCGCATTTCTCGCGCCTGGCCGGGCGCGAGCTGGGCGGGCAGGCCGAGGCGGCGATCAAGGGCCGTTATGTCCTGCTCGGCAAGGCCTTCGATGTCGACACCCAGGTCAAGGGCATCGACATCCGCATCGGGCAAGAGAATGCCGACCGGATGCTGGCGGGCGAATCGACCATCGACCTCAGCGCCACGCGCGACACCACCGGTATCCGGCTGAACCGCTTGCATGTCAACGCCCAGAACCTGACGGCCGAGGCGCAGGGTTACCTGAACAGCAATGCCAGCGACGTGACGGCGACGATCTCGATGCCCGACCTGTCGGTCGCCGACCCGCAATATGCGGGTGCGGTGCAGACCCGCGCGCATCTGACCGGCCCGCAGGGCGGCCGCAAGCTGGCGCTGGAGGGCAAGGCGCGCGATCTGGCCCTGGGCCGGCCCGAGATCGACGGCGCCTTCAAGGGCGAAACCGATCTGACCATCGCGCTGCAGGAACGGCGCGGCACCTATGAGCTGCAAGAGTTCAAGCTGGCGAACCCGCAACTGGACGCCGAGGGTGCCGGCACCTTCTCGATGGAGGCGCTGGACGGCCGGCTGTCGGTGACCATGCCCGACCTTTCGGTGCTGGGACGCGGCTTCTCGGGCGGCGTGACCCTGCAGGGCACTGCCGCGAAACAGGGCGATGCCCGCCGGCTGGAGCTGACCGGGCGCGGCACCGACCTGCGCTTCGGTCAGCAGGACGTGGACGGGGCGCTGACCGGGGTGACGGCGCTGAAACTGTCCGCCCGCGAGCAGGGCGGCGAGTTCACCATCGACAGCTTCGACCTGCGCAACCAGCAGATGCTGGCGACGGCGCAGGGCACCATCGGCAAGACCACCGACATGACCGGCGCGGTCACCATCCGGTCGCTGGCCAGCTTCGGCCGCGGCTGGCGCGGGGCGTTGGACGCGCAAGGCAGCTTCAAGGATGCGGGCGACGGTGCACGCCGGCTCGATGTGACCGGCACCGGCACCGACCTGTCCTTCGGCCAGGCGCAGGTCGACGGCGCGCTGGCCGGCCAGACCAAGCTGGCCGTGCAGGGCACCGAGCGCGGCGGCGTCTTCACCATCGACACCGCCACCGTCGAGAACCCGCGTCTGAACCTCGGCGCCTCGGGCAAGATCGGCACGGGTGCCACCGACCTCAGCGCCAACCTGCGCGCCGACGACCTGCGCTTTCTGGGCCGCGGCTTCCGCGGTGCGGTACAGGCCCAGGGCCGGGTGCAGGACCAGCAGGACGGCACGCGGGCGATCACGGCCACCGGTCAGGCCAGCAACCTTGCCGTGGGCAATGCCCAGGCCGATGCCGTGCTGGCCGGCCAGACCAGCATCGAGCTGGCCGCGACCCAGCGCGCCGACGGCAGCCTGACCGTCAGCCGGCTGCGGGCGCAGAATCCGCAGCTTTCCGTCACCGGCGACGGCAGCCCGGCCGAAGGGCTGAACCTCGACGCGCGGCTGGCCGATCTGGGCCTGCTGGTGCAGGGTTTCCCCGGCCCGGCGGCGGTCGCGGGCACCATCCGCAACACCGGCCAGAACTACGAGCTGAACCTGACCGCCACCGGCCCGGGCAACACCCAGGCCCGTGTCACCGGCACGGCGGCGGCCAGCTTCGCCACCGCCGACATCCAGGTCAGCGGCACCAGCAATGCCGCCGCCGCCAACCCCTTTCTGCGCACCCGCTCGATCGAGGGGCCGCTGAGCTTCGATCTGCGCCTGAACGGCAAGCCGGCGCTGGAATCGCTGTCGGGCCGGGTGGCACTGACCGGCGGCCGGCTGGCCGAGCCGCGCTTCGTCCTGGCGGTCGACAGCCTGAACGTCAATGCCGATTTCGCCGGCGGCCGCATCGACGTGGACGTGCGCGGCGCGGTCAAGGCCGGCGGCACCATCACCGTCAGCGGCCCGGTCAACCTGGCGGGCGACCGGCAGATGAATCTGGACGTGCGGCTGGCGGATGTGGTGCTGCGCGACCCGAATCTCTACGAGACCCGGGTGAGCGGCGCCATCAACGTCGCCGGCACCGTGGGGCAGGGGCCGCTGGTCTCGGGCCGCATCGATGTCGGCCATACCGAGCTGCGCATCCCCTCGACCGGGCTGGGCGGCGCCAAGGCGATCCCGGACATCATCCACCGTTCCGAACGCCCGCCGCAGCGCCAGACCCGCGCCAAGGCCGGGCTGCTGGAATTCCCCAATCCCGACGCGATGGCGGCCGGCATGACCTCGCCGCCGGCGATCCCGCCGGCCGATCCGGCGCGGTTCGAGCTGCTGATCTCGGCCCCCGACCAGGTCTTCGTGCGCGGACGCGGCGTCGATGCCGAACTTGGCGGAGAGATCCGCCTGACCGGCAATGCCCACCAGCCCATCCCCATCGGCCAGCTGGAACTGATCCGGGGCCGCGTCGACCTGCTCGGCAAGCGCTTCGACATGACCGAGGGGCTGATCGAGCTGCAAGGCAGCCTGATCCCGGTGATCCGGCTGGTGGCGCAGACCGAACAGGACGGCATCACCACCCGCATCATCATCGACGGCGAGGCGCAGGATCCCGAGATCACCTTCGAATCCTCGCCCCAGATGCCGCAGGAGGAGGTGCTGTCGCAGCTGCTGTTCGGCCGAGGTCTGGACAATATCAGCGCCTTGCAGGCCGCGCAGTTGGCCAGCGCCGTGGCGACCCTGGCCGGCAAGGGCGGCGAGGGCATCGTCGGCCGGCTGCGTGCCTCGACCGGGCTCGACGATCTCGACCTCGCGACCGATGACGATGGCAATGTCTCGCTGCGCGCCGGCAAGTATCTCTCCGAGAACCTCTATACCGACGTGCAGGTCGGCGGCGACGGCAAGACGCAGCTCAACCTGAACCTCGACGTCTCGAAAAGCCTGACCGCGCGCGGCTCGGTGGACAGCGAGGGCGAAAGCACCATCGGCCTGTTCTACGAACGCGACTACTGAATCATCCGCGCCACGCGGATCGCAAGACCCCGCCCGCAATTGCGGCGGGGTCTTGAACATTGCCGGCGATTTCATTAGCTAGCTAACGAAATGGCGAACCGCTCGCGGATTCAGCAGGAAAACCCCATGCCAGACCGTCCCTCCACCTTCGTGGAAACCCTGATCGAACTGACCCGGACATTGCGCGCGGCCTTCGGTGCGCGGGTCGAGAAGCACGGGCTGACCTATGCCCGCGCCCGGCTTCTGACCACCATCGGCCGGCACGAGGGCGCGAGCCAGGCGGCGCTGGCGGCGCTGATGGGTATCGAGACGCCGACGCTGAAGCGCCTGCTGGACGCGCTGGAGGAGCAGGGCCTGGCCGAGCGCCGGCCGATCCCCGAGGACGGCCGCAAGCACGCCGTCTTCCTGACCGAGGCGGCGCGGATCGAGCCGTTGCTGGGCTTTCGCGCCGAGGTCGATGCCGCGCTGGCCGAGGGCATCCCGGCCGAGGACATGGCGGTGACGCGCCGTACCCTGGCGCAGATGGCCCGGAACGCCGAGAAGCTGAGGCAGGCATGAGCGCAGGCCAGCAACCCGCCCCGGCGCCGGTTTCGGCGCTGCCGGCCTTCGTGCCGATGTCCTGGCCGGCGACGCTGGGCTATATCGGCGCCTCGGTGACCATCGGCCTGACCCAGGGCCTGGCGCAGGGCTTCGTCAGCACCAACATCCCGCAGATCGCCGGCGATCTGGGCGCCACCCAGACCCAGGCGACCTGGCTGATGGCGGCCTTCCTGATCCCGCGCGCCTCGATGCCGTTGCTGCTGATCAAGATCCGCACCCAGTTCGGCCTGCGCCGCTTTGCCGAGGTCGCGATCCTGGTCTATTTCGCCGTCTCGCTGACGGCCTTCGCGGTCTCGGACCTGCGCTCGGCGGTGGCGGTGCAGTTCTTCGCCGGCATGGCCTCGGCGCCGCTCTCGACGCTGGCCTTCATGTACATGCTGGAGCCGCTGCCGCCGGCCTGGAAGATGCGGCTGGGCCTGCCCATGGTGCTGGCCATGGTCGCGGCCGGGCCGATACTGGCGCGGGTGATCTCGCCGGCACTGATGGGCGATCACGGCTGGGACGGGCTGCATGTCATGGCGCTGGGCATGGCGGCGGTGTCGCTGGGGCTGGTCTATGCCCTGCCGCTGACCTCGCAGCCGCGCGTCAAGGTCATCGCCGCCATGGACCTGGTCAGCTGGCTGCTGATCGCCACCGGCTTCGGCGGGCTGACGGTGGCTTTCGTCATGGGCTCGATCCACTGGTGGACCGATGCGGCCTGGCTCGGCTGGGTGATGGCGCTGGCCGTGGTGACGCTGACCCTGGCCGTGGTGATCGAGCTGCACCGCAAGACGCCGCTTCTGGATATCCGCTGGCTCTCCAGCCCGGCCATGCTGCACCTGACGGCGACCCTGCTGATCTTTCGCCTGGTCTTGTCCGAGCAAAGCGCGGGCGCGCCGCGTATGTTCCAGATCCTGGGCGTGACCCAGGACCAACTGGTGCCGCTCTTCGCCCTTATCACCCTGGCGACGGTGCTGGGCGGCCTGGCGCTGGTGCCTTTCATGAAGCCCTCGCGCGTGCCGCTGTTCCACCTGATCGCGCTGGCGCTGATCGGCGCCGGCGCCTGGATGGACAGCCATTCGACCATCGACACCCGGCCGGCGCAGATGATGCTCAGCCAGGCGCTGATCGCCTTTGCCGGTTCGTTCTTCCTGGCGCCGGCGATGATGCAGGGGTTGATATCGGCCCTGGCGCGGGGGCCGGCCTATATCCTGTCCTTCATCATCGTGTTCCTGTCCACGCAGTCGCTGGGCGGCGCCATGGGCTCGGGCCTGTTCTCGACCTTCATCAACCACCGCCAGGCCATGCATCTGCAGGTCCTGCGCGAATCGATGACCACCGCCGACCCGCTGACCACCGCGGCCGTCGCCCGCAACATGGCGCTGCTGGGGCCGCAGCTGCCCGACCTGGTGGCGCGCAAGGCGCAGGCCGTGGCGCTGATCGCCCAGGACGCCAGCAACCAGGCCTATGTCATGGCCTATAACGACGCCTATTTCCTGACCTTCCTGGCGGCGGCGGCGGCGCTTTGCGCGCTTGTCCTGCACCTGTTCCGCGACTGGCTGGCGGCCCGCTTCTGGCCCCGACCAGCCAGGCCCGCCCAACCCCAGCCCGCCCAACCCCAACCCGTCCAGACCCAGCCCGCCCCGACCAGCCAACCCGAGCCCGCGAAATGACCAAAACCCATTTGATCCCCACATTGATCGCCATTGCCGCCGGCCTTGCCGGCCTGCTCATCGTGCTGTTCGCCTGGCACCTGCCGCCCTTTGCCGCGGCGCATCCGCAGACCGAGAACGCCTATATCCGCGGCAAGGTCACCAGCCTCGCGCCGCAGCTTTCGGGCTATGTGGCGGCGGTCGAGGTGCGGGACTTCCAGCCCGTCGCCGCCGGCCAGGTCATCGCCCGGCTCGACGACCGGCAATATCGCCAGAAGCTGGCCCAGGCCCAGGCCATGCTGGAAGGCGCCGAGGCGGCGCTGCAGATCCAGGAACAGAGCGTGCATTCCGCCCAGGCCAGCCTGCAATCGACCGAGGCGGCGCTGTCGGCGGCGCAGGCGGCGCGGGACACGGCGAAATCGACCTGGGACCGGACGCGGGCCCTGCAATCGCGCGGCGTGACCGCGCAAAGCTCGGCCGATCAGACCGAGCTGGCGCTGCGCCAGGCCGAGGCCGCGGTCACCCAGGCCGAAAGCGCCATCGCCGTGGCGCGCGAGAACGTCAACGGCGCCCAGGTCGGACTGGCCGCGAAACGCGCCGAGATCGCCTCGGCCCGCGCGGCGGTGGAACTGGCGCAGATCGACCTCGACAATACGGTGATCCGCGCGCCTTCCGGGGGGCGGCTGGGTCAGGTCGGGGTGCGCATCGGCCAATACGCCACCGCCGGCACGGCGTTGGTCAGCCATGTCGGCCCCGATATCTGGGTGATCGCGAACTTCAAGGAAACCCAGCTGCACGGGGTCCGCGTCGGCGACCGCGCCACCTTCACGGTGGACGCCATGCAGCACCGCGCCTTCACCGGCCGGGTCGAGGCCTTCTCGCCCGCTACCGCCTCGGAATTCAGCCTGCTGAGCTCCTCGAATGCGACGGGCAATTTCACCAAGATCGTCCAGCGCCTGCCCATCCGCATCAGCATCGACCCGGGACAGGAGATGTCGGAATACCTCGAGCCCGGCCTCTCGGTGGTGGTGACGGTGGACGAGGGCTCCGGCGCGCGTGCCGGCGCCGCCGATGCGGGGGCGTCGGGGCGATTGCCATAGGCCTTTGCATGACGCGTCACCGCCCGGGGTTCTGGGCCGCCGGTGATGTCCTTGGGAAGCTGCAGGATCTGCGGACCGAACGGACCGGGGCGGCCGCGATTTCGGCTGCCGGGATCCTGTCGGCCTGACTGCTGCCTATACCGGCCGAACAGCACAAGACCGTCCGATGCGGACGCATTCGGCCGGTCGGACGGAGAATTTCACCGCTTTCCGCAAATCTCTGATCTTCTTTGGAAAAGTGGTGAGCCCGACAGGATTCGAACCTGTGACCCACTGATTAAAAGTCAGTTGCTCTACCAACTGAGCTACGGGCCCATCGCACGGGGGGCTAACTACGGTCGGCGGCTGACAGGGTCAAGCGGAAAAATCGCCGCCTCTGGCAGAATCTTTCCGGCAGGAGTATGTCACCGCCATGGAGCACCAGCAAAACCCCGGCCAAACCGCCCCTCTGCCCTTCATGAAGATGCACGGGCTCGGCAATGATTTCGTGGTCGTGGACGGCCGCCGGACCGGCGCGCTGCCCGATGCCGCGACCGTGGCCGCCATCGCCGACCGCCATCGCGGCGTCGGCTTCGACCAGATGGCCGTCATCCTGCCCGGCGAGAATGCCGATGCGCGGCTGGTGTTCTTCAATGCCGACGGCTCGCTTTCGGCGGCCTGCGGCAATGCCACGCGCTGCGTCGCCCGCTTCCTGATGGACGAATCGGGCGCTTCGGCGCTGCGGCTGGCCACCGACCATGCCCTGCTTGCGGCCGAGGATGCCGGGGACCGGCTGACGCGGGTGAACATGGGCGCGCCGGTGCTCGATTGGGCGCGGATCCCGCTGGCCGAGGATGTCGACACCCTGCACCTGCCCATCGCGGGCGATCCGGTGGCGACCGGCATGGGCAATCCGCATCTGACCTTCTTCGTGCCCGATGCGGCGGCGGTGGACTTGGACCGTTTCGGCCCCGCGCACGAGCATCACCCGCTTTATCCGCAGCGCACCAATGTCGAGGTCGTTCAGGTCGTCTCGGACAGCGAGATCGTGCTGCGCATCTGGGAACGCGGCACCGGCATCACGCTGGCCTCGGGCTCGTGCTCCTGCGCGGCGGTGGTGGCGGCGGCGCGGCGCGGGCTGACCGGGCGCCGGGTCAGGGTCAACGTGCCCGGCGGCGTGCTGGAGATCGACTGGCGCGAGGACGGGGTCTGGATGACCGGCCCGACCGCGCATGTCTTCGACGGGGTCTGGCGCGGATGAAGGATCTGAAGCCCCCGGTTTTCGCCACCCTCGGCTGCCGGCTGAACGCCTATGAGACCGAGGCCATGCGCGAGATGGCCGAGGCCGCCGGGCTGCAGGGCGCGGTGATCGTGAACACCTGCGCGGTGACCGCCGAGGCGGTGCGCAAGGCCCGCCAGGAAATCCGCCGGCTGGCGCGCGAGAACCCCGGCGCCCCGGTCATCGTCACCGGCTGCGCCGCCCAGACCGAGCCCGAAACCTTTGCCGCCATGGCCGAGGTCAGCCGCGTCATCGGCAACCATGAAAAGATGCAGCCCGCCACCTGGGCCGCCATGCAGGCCCCCGACCTGATCGGCGAAACCGAGAAGGTGCAGGTCGACGACATCATGTCGGTGCGCGAGACCGCGGGCCACCTGATCGACGGTTTCGGCCGGCACCGCGCCTATGTGCAGGTGCAGAACGGCTGCGACCACCGCTGCACCTTCTGCATCATCCCCTATGGCCGCGGCAATTCGCGCTCGGTCCCGGCCGGGGTGGTGGTCGAACAGATCAAGCGGCTGCGCGACCGCGGCTTCAACGAGGTGGTGCTGACCGGGGTGGACCTGACCTCATGGGGCGCCGACCTGCCGGGCCAGCCGCGGCTGGGCGATCTGGTGATGCGCATCCTGCGGCTGGTGCCGGACCTGCCGCGGCTGCGCATCAGCTCGATCGATTCGATCGAGGCGGACGAGAATCTGATGCTGGCCATCGCCAGCGAGCCGCGGCTGATGCCGCATCTGCACCTGTCGCTGCAGGCCGGCGACGACATGATCCTGAAGCGGATGAAGCGCCGACACCTGCGCGACGACGCCATCCGCTTCTGCGAGGATGCCCGCAAGCTGCGCCCCGGCATCGTCTTCGGCGCCGACATCATCGCCGGCTTTCCGACCGAGACCGAGGCGATGTTCCAGAACAGCCTGAAGCTGGTCGAGGATTGCGGACTGACCTTCCTGCATGTGTTTCCCTATTCGGCACGCAAGGGGACGCCGGCGGCGCGGATGCCGCGGGTGCCGGGTCCGGCGATCCGGGATCGTGCGGCGCGGCTGCGCGCGGCGGGCGATGCGGCGCTGGCCCGCCACCTCGCGGCCGAGGTCGGGCAAAGCCGCATGGTGCTGACCGAGGGGCCGCGCCTGGGTCGGACCGAGCATTTCACCGAGGTGGCCTTCGCGCGCGACATGCCCGAGGGCACGCTGGTGGAGTTGCGCATCGCCGGTCATGACGGGCAGCGGCTGACGGTCTGATCCTTCGCCGTCGCGCCGGGGGCTGTCTGCCCCCGGACCCCCGAGAGTATTTGGAAAACAGAGAAGACGGCTTCCGGGCGGGCTCGTCGCCCCCCGCCCGATCGCAAGATGGGCTTGCCGTGCCGCGGGGCTGCCCATAATCCTTGGCCGATGACCTTGCTTTATACGCATCCTTCGGGGCACCTGCATGTGACGCCGCCCAGCCATCCCGAACAGGTGGCGCGGCTGGATGCCGTCCTGGGCGCATTGGCGGGGCTCGACCTGGCCCGGCGCGAGGCGCCGGAAGCGGCCGAGACGGACATCCTGCGCGCCCATCCGCCGGAATACCTGTCCGCGCTGCGCCGGAAATCGCCGGCCGAGGGCTGGGCCATGCTCGATTCGGACACCTATCTGGCGCCGGACAGCTTGGCGGCGGCGCGCCATGCCGTCGGCGGCGTTTGCGCCGCGGTCGATGCGGTGCTGGCCGGAGAGGCGCCCAATGCCTTCGTCGCCATGCGCCCGCCGGGCCATCATGCCGAGCGGGCGCGGGCCATGGGATTCTGCATCTTTTCCTCGGTCGCCATCGCGGCCTTGCGGGCGCTGGACCATCACCGGCTGGACCGGGTGGCGGTGCTGGATTTCGACGTGCATCACGGCAACGGCACCCAGGACGTGCTGTGGGACGAGAAGCGGGCGCTGTTCGCTTCGAGCCATCAGATACCGCTTTATCCGGGCTCGGGCGCGCCCGGCGAAAGCGGTGCGCATGGGCAGATCGTGAACGTGCCGCTGGCGCCGGGCAGCGGCGGCGAGCAGGCCCGCGCCGTCTGGCGGCAGCTCTGCGCCCGGGTCGAGGCCTGGCGGCCGCAGCTGGTGCTGGTTTCGGCCGGGTTCGACGCCCATGCCGACGATCCGCTGGCGGCGCTGATGTGGCGCGAGGCGGATTTCACCGCCATCACCCGGATGATCTGCGACGCCGCGGCCGCCTGTTCGGCCCCGGTGGTATCGGCGCTGGAAGGCGGCTATGATCTCGCCGCTCTGGGCCGCTCGGCGCGTGCCCATGTCGATGTGCTGAGGGAGACTGCGGCGTGACCGAGATCGAGAACATGTCCTTCGAGGAGGCGATGAAAGAGCTTGAGGCGACGGTCGGCCGGCTGGAACACGGCGAGGCGACGCTGGAGGAATCGATCAAGCTTTACGAACGCGGCGCCGCTCTGCGCGCGCATTGCGACAAGCGCCTGCGCGAGGCCGAGGAGCGGGTGGAAAAGATCACCCTGGCCGCCAATGGCCAGCCCAGCGGGACTGCCCCGGTCGAGGGCCTGTGATGCAGGACCGCCTTGAGGACGTGAAGGCGCAGGTGCAGGCCGCGCTGGAGGAGGCCATGGCGAATCTGCCCTCGGGCGAGCTGGCCGATGCGATGCGCTATGCCTGCATCGGCGGCAAGCGCATCCGCGCCTTCCTGGCGATGGAATCGGCGCGGCTGTTCGGGTTGCGCGACCGGGAATCGCTGCCCGTCGCCGCGGCGGTCGAGGCGTTGCACGCCTATAGCCTGGTGCATGACGACCTGCCTTCGATGGACAATGACGACCTGCGCCGTGGCCTGCCGACCGTGCATGTGCAATGGTCCGAGGCGACCGCGATCCTGGCCGGCGACGCGCTGCAAAGCCTGGCCTTCGGCCTGCTGACCGATCCGCAGATCGGCGCGGCCGAGACGCGCCTGGCGCTGATCCGCGGCTTTTCCGAGGCGGTGGGCGGGCGCGGCATGGTCTGGGGCCAGGCGCTGGACATCGCCGCCGAGACCGCCATGGAACCGCTGGACATCGTCGCCATCAAGCGGCTGCAAGGTGCCAAGACCGGCGCGCTGATCCAGTTCGCCGCCACCGCCGGCGCGGTCATGGCCGGCGAGGATCCCGGCCCGCTGGCGGAATATGCCCGCAACCTGGGCCTGGCCTTCCAGATCCAGGACGACATCCTGGACGTGACCGGCGACGAGGCCGAGACCGGCAAGCGCACCCGCAAGGACGATGCGGCGAACAAGGCGACCTTCGTCTCGCTGCTGGGCCTCGAGGGGGCGCAGGACAAGGCCCGCAAGCTGGTCCGCGCCGCCGAATCGGCGCTGGAGCCCTATGGCGAGGATGCAGGAAACTTGCGGCAGCTTGCGCGTTTCGTTATCGAACGCGACGCCTGACAGCCCGCCCGGAGAGGGGCAAGCCATGACCCAAGACCAGAACGACCGCCCCGCGACCCCCGTGCTTGACCGGGTGCGGGTGCCGTCCGATCTCAAGGATCTGACGGATCGCGAATTGCGCCAGCTTGCCGAGGAATTGCGGGCCGAGACGATCAGCGCCGTTTCCGTCACCGGCGGCCATCTGGGCGCCGGGCTGGGCGTGGTCGAGCTGACCGTGGCCCTGCACGCGGTTTTCGACGCGCCGCGCGACAAGATCATCTGGGATGTCGGCCATCAATGCTATCCGCACAAGATCCTGACCGGGCGCCGCGACCGCATCCGCACCCTGCGGATGGAGAATGGCCTGTCCGGTTTCACCAAGCGTTCGGAAAGCCCCTATGATCCGTTCGGGGCCGGGCACAGCTCGACCTCGATCAGCGCGGCGCTGGGTTTCGCCATGGCGCGCGAGCTCGGCGGCGATCCGGGCGACGCCATCGCGGTGATCGGCGACGGCGCGATGAGCGCCGGCATGGCCTTCGAGGCGCTGAACAATGCGGGCGACCTGGGCAAGCGGCTGTTCGTGGTGCTGAACGACAACGAGATGTCCATCGCGCCGCCCACCGGGGCGCTGTCGCGCTACCTGACCCGGCTTTACGCCGAGGGGCCGTTCCAGGACCTGAAGGCCGTCGCCAAGGGCGCGGTGGGGTTCCTGCCGCCCTCGTTGCAAGAGGGGGCGCGGCGCGCCAAGGAGATGCTCAAGGGCCTGACCGTCGGCGGCACCCTGTTCGAGGAACTGGGCTTTTCTTATATCGGCCCGGTCGACGGCCACGACCTCGACCAGCTTCTGCCGCTGCTGCGCACCGTCAAGGCGCGGGCCGACGGGCCGGTGCTGATCCACGCGGTGACCCGCAAGGGCAAGGGCTACGGTCCGGCCGAGCGCGCCGCCGACAAGGGCCATGCCACGGCGAAATTCGACGTGGCGACGGGCGCGCAGGCCAAGGCCAAGTCGAACGCGCCCAGCTATACCTCGGTCTTTGCCCGCGCGCTGGTCGATCAGGCCAGCCGCGACGACAAGATCGTGGCGGTGACGGCGGCGATGCCGGACGGCACCGGGCTGAACCTGTTCGCCGAGCGTTTCCCGCGCCGCTGCTTCGACGTGGGCATCGCGGAACAACATGCGGTGACCTTCTCGGCCGGGCTGGCGGCGGGGGGGCTGAAGCCGTTCTGCGCGCTTTACTCGACCTTCCTGCAGCGCGGCTATGACCAGGTCGTGCATGACGTGGCGATCCAGCGACTGCCGGTCCGCTTCGCCATCGACCGCGCCGGGCTGGTCGGCGCCGATGGCGCAACCCATGCCGGGGCCTATGACGTGGCCTTTCTGGCCAACCTGCCCGGCTTCGTGGTCATGGCCGCCGCCGACGAGGCCGAACTGGCGCATATGGTCGCCACCGCCGCCGCCTATGACGAGGGCCCCATCGCCTTCCGCTATCCGCGCGGCGAGGGCATGGGCGTCGAGATGCCCGAGCGCGGCCAGCCGCTGCAGATCGGCAAGGCCCGCGTGATCGCCGAGGGCAAGCGCGTCGCCATCCTGTCGCTGGGCACCCGCCTGGGCGAGGTCATGCGCGCGCGCGAGGCGCTGCTGGCGCGGGGCATCACCCCCACCGTGGTCGATGCCCGCTTTGCCAAGCCCCTGGACCGCGAGCTGATTCTGCGCCTGGCCCGCACGCATGAGGCGCTGATCACCATCGAGGAGGGCGCGGTCGGCGGCTTCGGGTCGCTCGTCGCGCAACTTCTTGCCGATGAAGGGGTTTTCGACGACGGTCTGCGCTTCCGCCAGATGGTCCTGCCCGATACATTCATTGATCATGCCAGCCCCGAGGCCATGTATCGCGACGCCCGCATGTCCGCCCCCGACATCGAGGCCAAGGTGCTGGACGTCCTTGGCGTGGCGCTGGCCAAACGCGCCTGAGAGGTGACAATGCTGCGTATCCTCATGGCCGGCCTGGTGCTGGCTTTTCCGGTCACGGCGATGGCCGGCGACTATCTGCCGAACCTGTTCGACGTCACCGTGGTCGAGACCTGGGACACCTTGAACGTGCGCGAGGCGCCGGACGGCAAGGCCAAGGTCATCGGCAAGCTGGCCTCGACCGCCAAGGGGGTCGAGCTTCTGGGTCGCGACGCGTCGGGCAAATGGGGCCGGGTCAATGTCGGCGAGGGCTCGGGCTGGGTGGCGCTGCGCTTCCTCAAGCCGCAATCCTCGGCCTGGAAACCGGCCGAGCTGCCGCTGACGCTGAACTGCAGCGGCACCGAACCCTTCTGGTCCTTCAAGACCGTCGAGAAGGGGTTGGTGTTCAGCGAGCCCGACCAGCCCGAGCGTCCGCTGTCGCTGCGCAAGGTCATGGATCGCGGCATCGAGGGCGAGCCGATGCGCGGCATCATCGCCGGCGACGACAAGGGCCGCCTGACCGCCGTGATCCAGCCCGAACAATGCTCGGACGGCATGTCGGACCGCGCCTTCGCGCTGGGGGTGACGGTGATCCTGGACGGGCAGGAGCAGCCGTCGCGCATGCTGACCGGCTGCTGCTCGATCGCGCCCTAAACCGTGATGCCCTCGGCCCGCGCCAGCGCCGCAAGGCCGGCGCGGTAATCGGGATAGCGCAGCGTCACGCCCAGCTCGCGCTTGATGCGGGCGTTCGAGACGCGCTTGTTCTCGGCATAGAAGCTGCGCGCCATCGGCGTCATCTCGGCACTGGCATAGTCCTCGGTCGGCGGCAAGGGCAGGCCCAGCAGTTCCGCGGCATGGCCGATCACCGCCTCGGGCGGGGCCGGATCGTCGTCGCAGACATTGTAGACCGCCCCCGGCCGCGGCGCGTGGATCGAGGCCAGCAGCACCCGCGCGATATCCTCGGCATGGATGCGCGAAAACACCTGGCCCGGCTTGACGATGCGCCGCGCCGTGCCCGCCCGGACCTTGGCAAAGGGGCCGCGCCCGGGCCCGTAGATCCCGGCCAGACGGAAGATGTGCAGCGGCAGGCCGTGTTCCGCCGCCAATTGCTGCCAGCCCTGCTCGGCCGCGACCCGCTCATGCCCGCGGCGGGTCGAGGGGGTCAGGGGCGTGTCCTCGTCGACCCAGCCGCCGCCGTGGTCGCCATAGACCCCGGTGGTGGACAGATAGCCCAGCCAGCGCGGCCGCGCGGCGGCGATCTCGGCGCCGAACCCCGCCAGGACCGGGTCCGCGCCCCGCTCCGGCGCCACCGAAACCAGGATCGCATCGGCCCCGGCGATGGCCTGTCGGACCGCTGCATCGTCGCCCGGCCAGATCAGCGGCTCGGCGCCGGCCTCGGCGACGCGGGCGGCATCGGCGCGGGTGGTGCCGGCGACCTGCCAGCCCCGGGCCAGCAGCAGCGGCGTCAGGAAACCGGCGGTATAGCCGTGCCCGAAGACCAGCATCCTCATGCCCGTCCCCGCAGGATTTCGGCGGCGATGGCGAAGCTGCGATGCCGCGCCGCCTGGTCGTAAACATTGCCGACCAGGATCAGCTCGTCGGGGCGGTAGCGGGCGATCAGCTCCTCGAGCCGCGCCGCCACGGTGGCCGGTGCGCCCACGGCGCTGACCGACAGCGCCTGCTCGACCATGGGCAGGACATGCGCCGGCACCGCGTTCTGGATGTCGTCGACCGGCGGCGGCAACAGGCCGGGCATGCCGGTGCGCAGCCGCGCAAAGGAAATCATCTGGCTGGTGCGCAGCCGCTGCGCCTCGGCGTCGGTTTCGGCGGCGATGACGTTCACCGCCAGCATGAAGCGCGGCTTCTGGCCGAACTCGGTCGGCTCGAAACGGTCGCGGTAAAGCTGCACCGCCTGGTCGAGATCGCCGGGCGCGAAATGGCTGGCGAAGGCATAGGGCAGGCCCAGCACGGCGGCGAGGCTCGCCCCATAAAGCGACGAGCCGAGGATCCAGACCGGCAGGTTCGTGCCTTCGCCGGGATGGGCCGCGACCGGGGCGCCGGGGCGCGGCGGGCCCAGATAGCGCAGCAGCTCGACCACATCATTGGGAAAATCCTCGTTGCGCTGCATCGAGCGGCGCAGCGCGTGCATGACCGCGCCGTCGCCGCCCGGCGCGCGGCCGAGCCCCAGGTCGATGCGGTCGCCATGGATGGTCGCCAGGGTGCCGAACTGCTCGGCGATGGCCAGCGGCGCGTGGTTCGGCAGCATGACGCCGCCGGCGCCGACGCGGATGGTATGCGTATGGTCGGCGACATGGCCGATCAGCACAGCGGTGGCGGCGCTGGCGATGCCGGGCATGTTGTGATGCTCGGCCAGCCAGAAGCGGCTGTAACCCCAGCCCTCGGCGGCCTGCGCCAGCGCGACGGAATTGGCGATGGCCTGCCGCGCGTCCGAGCCTTCGGCCACCACCGCCAGGTCGAGAATGGAAAATTCCATGCGGATCACTCCTTTGTCCCAGTCAGATAGGGCCTCCGCTGCCGGCTTGCCAGCCCGCGGCGGCGCTGGCACTCTCCGGCGAAACTGGAGAATGCGCATGTTGACCGACAGCCGGAGACTTCCCATCGAGACGCCCGAGCCCGCCGAGCAGGTCCATTTCGACGATCCGGCCGCCGCCGTGGCGCGGCTGATCGAACTTTACCAGCGCGCCTCGCATTTCCTGCTGGACCGTTTCCTCGCCACGCTGGAGGGCAACCGGCCGCAGGCGCGGTATCGCGCGTTCTACCCCGAGTTGCGGCTGACCGTGCCGGTCCATTCCAAGACGGATTCGCGCCTGTCCTTCGGCCATGTGGCGCTGCCCGGAACCTATTCCACCTCGATCACCCGGCCGGACCTTTTCTGCGGCTACCTGACCGAGCAGATCGGGCTGCTGATGAAGAACCACGGCGTCGCGGTCTCGATCTCGGACAGCGATACGCCGATGCCGGTGCATTTCGCCGTGGCCACGCAAAGCGACCTGAACGTGCCGCAGGAAGGCGTGCTGAGCTATTCGCTGCGCGACGTCTTCGACGTGCCGGACCTGAACACGATGAACGACGACATCGTGAACGGCACCGCGGGGCCGAACCCGGACGGCAGCCAGCCCCTGGCGCCGTTCACGGCGCAGCGGGTGGATTACTCGCTGGCGCGGCTGTCGCATTACACCGCGACCTTGCCTGAGCATTTCCAGAATTTCGTGATGTTCACCAATTACCAGTTCTATGTGGACGAGTTCGAGCTTTTCGCCCGTCGGGCGCTGGCCGATCCCCATTCGGGCTATACCGAATTCGTCGCGCCCGGGAACCAGGTGCTGGAACGCGCCGAGGACATCATCGCCACCGGCGCCAAGATGCCGCAGATGCCGGCCTATCACCTGAAGCGCCCGGACGGCGACGGCATCACCCTGGTCAATATCGGCGTCGGGCCGTCCAACGCCAAGACCGCGACCGACCATATCGCGGTCCTGCGGCCGCATGCCTGGCTGATGGTCGGCCATTGCGCGGGGCTGCGCAACTCGCAGTCGCTGGGCGATTTCGTCCTCGCCCATGCCTATCTGCGCGAGGATCATGTGCTTGATGACGACCTGCCGGTCTGGGTGCCGATCCCGGCCCTGGCCGAGGTGCAGGTCGCCCTGCAGGAGGCGGTGGCCGAGGTCACGCGGCTGGACGGCTATGAGCTGAAGCGGATCATGCGCACCGGCACCGTCGCCACCATCGACAACCGCAACTGGGAACTGCGCGACCAGTCCGGTCCGGTGCAGCGCCTGTCGCAGTCGCGCGCCATCGCGCTGGACATGGAAAGCGCCACCATCGCCGCGAACGGCTTCCGCTTCCGGGTGCCCTATGGCACGCTGCTCTGCGTTTCGGACAAGCCGCTGCATGGCGAGCTGAAACTGCCCGGCATGGCGACGGATTTCTATCGCACCCAGGTCGCGAACCACCTGCTGATCGGCATCCGGGCGATGGAAAAATTGCGCGCGACTCCGCTGGAACGCATCCACTCGCGGAAGTTGAGGTCCTTCAATGAGACCGCTTTCCTCTGACAAGGCGGGTCCGGGCCGTTTTCGCTGCGTCCGATCCGCGAAAACAAAGGAAAATGCTTGAACTGCGCGCAAAAAGCTTGTGTAGCGGCTTTCGTGCCGCCAAGGTGGCGTCCGAAAATTTCCCGAACGGGAAACAACGAGGAGACAGAACATGGCCCAGGCCGCTTCGAAACCGATGACCAAGACTCAGCTCGTCGCCACGCTGGCCGATGAAATGGGCAGCGACAAGAAAACCGCCGCCGCGGCTCTTGACGCGCTCTCGGCCGTCGTGTCGCGCACTGTTGCCGAAGGCGGCGCCGTCACCCTGCCGGGCATCGGCAAGGTCGCCTGCCGCGCCCGCCCCGAGCGTCAGGTCCGCAACCCGCAGACCCAGGAAATGATGACGAAGCCCGCCGACAAGGTGGTCAAGGTCACCATCGCCAAGGCGCTGAAAGACAGCGTGAACGCCTGATCCCAGGCGCTCGTGTCAGGAGGGGCCGCGCAGCCGATGCGCGGCCCTTCTTCGTTTTCGCGGCCGCCGCGCCGCGCCTTTTCACCGTTTTGCAAATACCCATGCGGCCATGCAACCGTCGCTGCCGTGCGGGTATTTGCAAAACGGTGAAGGAAGCCGGCCGGGCCCAGCCTGATCTGCCGGGGCGCGTCGCGGTCGCGACGGGTCTTGGCGCGACGAAGACGCGCCTTGGGTTGCGCCCGCGGCGGGGTCTGCTAGGCCTTGGCGTGACAAGGGAGGCGTGCCATGGATTTCAGAGCCATCCTGATGGGCTTCGGCTTCGCGGTCGTCTGGGCCTCGGCCTTCACCACGACGCGGATCATCGTGCTGGCGGCGCCGCCGCTGACCGCGCTGGTCATCCGCTTCGCGCTTTCGGCGCTGGTCGCGATCCCGCTGGCCTGGGCGATGGGGCAGAGCTGGCGGCTCAGCCGGGCCGAGTGGCGCACCGTCATCGTTTTCGGCCTGTGCCAGAACGCGCTTTACCTGGGGCTCAACTGGATCGCCATGCAGCATGTCGAGGCATCGGCCGCCTCGATCATCGCCTCGATGATGCCGCTGCTGGTCGCCTTCCTGGGCTGGCTGATCCATGGCGAGACGTTGCGCCCCGTCGCCGTGGCCGGGTTGGTTGCCGGAATCCTCGGCGTCACCCTGATCATGGGCGTGCGGTTGCAGCATGGCCTTGATATTCCCGGTCTGATCATGTGCCTGGTGGCGGTGGTGGCGCTGACCGTCGCCACGCTGGCCGCACGGGGGGCGGGCGGCAGCCGCAACATGATGATGATCGTCGGCCTGCAGATGGCGGTGGGGGCGCTGGCCCTGCTGGTCCCGGCCGTGGCGATGGAATGGGGCCGTCCGGTCGAATGGAGCTTCGGCCTGGTCTGGGCCTTTCTTTACACCGTCGCCGCGCCGGGCATCGGCGCGACCTGGCTGTGGTTCCTGCTGGTCAACCGCATCGGCGCGGTGCGGGCGGCGACCTTCCATTTCCTGTCGCCGATCTTCGGCGTCGCCATCGCCGCCGCCATGCTGGGCGAGCGGTTCGGCCTGTCGGACGTGCTGGGGGCGCTGATCGTCGCCGCTGGCATCCTGATGGTGCAGCTGGCGCGGATCCCCGGCACCCCGCCTGCCGGCACGTCTCAGCCGTCGAAATCCCCCGCCGCCGCCATCGAGGGGCGCGACTGAATCCGCCGCGCCCAGTCGTCGACGGCGGGCGGGCGCGGCATTCCCTCGCCGAAGAACAGGAAGGGCGAGGCGATCAGCAGGTCCGCCGCCGAGAAGGTGTCGCCCAGCAGCCAGGGCTGCCCGGACAGCACCTGGTCCAGCCTCTGGATGGCGGTGTCGTAGTCGCGAAAGGTCGCCTTCAGCGCCGGATGTTCGATGCCGAAGAAGTTCAGGATCGCGACCGGCTCCAGCACGCCCTGATACCAGCTGAGCCAGCCGAGATACTGGCCGCGCTTCGGATCGCCGGGCAGCGGACCCAGACCGGCCTCGGGAAACAGGTCGGTCAGGTAAAGCATGATGGCGCCGCGCTCGCGCACCCAATCCTCGCCATTGACCAGATAGGGCACCTTGCCTTCGGGATGCGGGTTCGCCGGATCGGCGCCGCCGCTGCCGTCCTGCCGGGGGATCGTGACTTCGCGGATGCGGATCCTGTCGAGAAGGTCGAGTTCCTTCAGCAGCGCGATCACGCTGGAGGAGCGGCTTTTCGGAGCGTGGTAGAGGGTCAGCATCTTGGCCTCCTTGGGTTGCGGGGGCATGATGGCGCCGGAACCCTGACAGAAGGTGACAGCATGTCCCGCACCGACCGGCTGATGCGCCTGATGGACGCCATGCGCCGCCTGCCCGCGCCGGTGACCGCCGCGCGGCTGGCCGAGGAGACCGGGGTTTCGCCCCGCCAGCTTTATCGCGACATCGCCACGCTGCGCGCCGGCGGCGCGCTGATCGACGGCGAGGCGGGGCTGGGCTACACGCTGACCGAAGACCCGGCCCTGCCGCCGCAAAGCTTCTCGCGGCTGGAGATCGAGGCGTTGCTGCTGGCCATCTCGGGCCTGCGCACGCTGGGCGATCCCGAGCTGGCCCGCGCGGGCGAGGATGCCATGGCCCGCATCATCGCCACCCTGCCGGAAAGCCAGGGCCGCCACGCCATGCACGCCACCATGCGGCTGTTCCGCGAGCCCTCGCCGCGCCCGGCGCTGCATGTGGACATGGCGCTGCTGCGCCAGGCCCTGTGGGAGGAGCGCAGCCTGATCATCGACTATCTGGACCTGCAGGGCCGGACCAGCACGCGCGAGATCTGGCCGCTAGGCATGTCCTACAGCGACAATCACATGATGCTGCTGGCGCATTGCCGGCTGCGGCAGGATTTCCGCACCTTTCACATTCCGCGCATCCAGGCGCTGCGGCCGGGCGGCGACAGCTTCCGGCCGCGCCGCGTGGCCCTGGTGCGCGACTACGTCGCCTGCCGCGCTATTCCGCCGCCACCGGGGTGAAGATCGCCGTGGCGCGGTCGCAGCGGTAATGCGCCAGGTGATCCGGCGCGCGCCCGGCCAGGTCGCAGACGGCGTCCAGGATCGCCTCGACCTCGGCGCGCGGGGCGGCCCAGCACAGGTTCAGCCGCACGAAGCCGGGCTTCTCGATCTCGTCCCCGGCCAGGATCGCGGCGCGCAGCCGGGCCGAATCCTGGGGCCCCAGCCCCAGCAGGTGATGGACGTAAGGCCCGGCGCAAGCGCAGCCGCCGCGCGCCTGCACGCCGTAAAGGTCCGACAGCATCCGCGTCGCCAGTTGCTGATGGATGTATCCGCCCCGCCCGTCGCGGATGCGGAAGCTGAAGAAGGGCAGGCGCGGCGCGTCCAGCTTGCCCAGCAGCTCGATGCGCGGATGGTGGCGCAGCCGCGCCATCCCCAGCGCCAGCCATTCGGCATTGCGCGCCGCGATCCGCTCCTCTCCTGCGGCAGCCTTGGTCAGCAAGACCAGGGCGGCGCGGATGTCGCCGATCACGTTCGGGGTGCCGCCTTCCTCGCGCGCCTCCAGCGACAGGGAGTAATCGTGGCCTTCGGGCGAGACGAAACGCACCGTGCCGCCGCCGGGCAGGGTGGGACGGTCGGCCAGCACCGCGTCGCGGCGCAGGATCATCACGCCCGAGGCGCCCGGCCCGCCGATGAACTTGTGCGGCGAGAGCACCACCGCATCCATGCCCAGCCGCATGTCGATGGGCAGATAGGGCGCGCCGCCGGCATGGTCCCAGACCGCCCTGGCCCCCGCCGCCTTCAGGATGCGCGTGACCTCGGCCACGTCGGTCAGCGTGCCGGTGACATTCGAGGCGGCCGAGAAACTGCCGATCACCGGCCCGGCTGCGCGCGCCAGCGTCTGCCGCAAAGCCGCCAGGTCCGGGCCGCCGGTCGCGGCCTCGGGGATCGTCACCACCTCGGCGCCGCTTTCGCGCCAGGGCAGGATGTTCGAGTGATGCTCGTAGGGCCCGATCAGCACCGTGGTCCCCGGTCCGGCGGCCAGCAGATGCACCAGCCGGTTGATGCCCTGCGTGGCGCCCGAGCCGGTGAAGATCACCGCATGGTCCGGGCCGGCATGGGTGCAGAACCCGATCGCCTCGCGCGCCGCGCGGCGCAGCCGGGTCATGGCGCCGCCGCAATGGCTGGCCTCGGTATGGCTGTTGGCATACCAGGGCAGGACGTTTTCCATCACCCAGTCCTCGATGGGCCGCAGCGCCCGACCCGAGGCGATGTAATCGGCATAGATCATCCGCCGCGGCCCGAAGGGTCCGTCGATCACCGCGTCGCGGCCGATCACGCCATCATGGATCTTCTGCAGCGGGTTGTCGCCCAGCCGGGCAAGATAGCTGTCGAAAGGCGGCATCGGGTTCCTCTTGGTCATGCGACCATCTTGACCCGTCGACAGCGAGAAATCATTCTGAATATCTACAGATATTCCAGTTATAGGTTGTCAAATGAACGGTAAATATCTTTCAATGGACGAAATTGACAACCGTCTTTTGGCGCTGCTGCAGCGCGATGCCGCCCTGTCGCAGCGCGAGCTGGCCGAGCGGGTGGGCCTGTCGCAGAATGCCTGCTGGCGGCGCTTGCAGCGGTTGACCAAGGCCGGGGTGCTGCAAGGCAGTCGTGCGGTCATCGACGCGGCGGCGCTGGGACTGGGGCTGACGGTGTTCATCATGATCCGCACCCGCCATCACGACGACGCCTGGGCGCGGCGTTTCCGCGCCCGCATCGAATCGCTGCCGCAGATCACCGAGTTCCATCGCATCGGCGGCGAATGGGACTATATGGCCAAGGCGGTGGTGGGCGGCATGGCGGGCTATGACGCGCTTTACAAGCGGCTGATCGCCGACATGGATCTGGAACGCGTCACCGGCGTTTTCTCGATGGAGACGATCTTCGAGGGCCGGCCGCTGTCCCCGGCTTGATTTTCACGAAATGTTCTACATCTTCGGGTCATGCGCGCCGATTCCATCCTGTTCCCGACCGAAGCCGGTCTGTTCTGCCCCGCGGGCGGCTTTCATATCGACCCGCTGCAGCCGGTCGCGCGCGCGCTGATCACCCACGGCCATTCCGACCATGCCCGCTTTGGCCATGGCGCGGTCATGGCCACCGCCGAGACGCTGGAGATCATGCGGCTGCGCATGGGCGACGGCTTTGCCGGCGCGACCCAGGTGGCCGAAGGGGAAACCCGCATCGGCGGCGTCACCGTCGGCTTTCACCCGGCCGGGCATGTGCTGGGATCAAGCCAGATCGCGGTCGAGGCCGGCGGTTGCCGCATCGTCGTTTCGGGCGATTACGCCCGCCAGCCGAACCCGACCTGCACGCCCTTCCAGCCGGTGCCCTGCGACGTCTTCGTGACCGAGGCGACCTTCGGCCTGCCGGTGTTCCGCTTTCCCGAGCCCTCGACGCAGGTGGACAAGCTGCTCGCCAGCATGGCCGAGTTTCCCGACCGCCCGCATCTGGTCGGCGCCTATGCGCTGGGCAAGGCGCAGCATGTCATCGCGCTGATGCGCGAGGCCGGCTATGACGCGCCCATCGCCATCCATGGCGCGCTGCGGGTGCTGTGCGATTTCTATGCCTCCCGCGGCGTCGATCTGGGCGTGCTGGTGCCGGCCACCGCCGAGGAGGTGGCGGCGCAACTGGTGATCGCCCCGCCCTCGGCCTTTTCCAGCCCCTGGGTGCAGCGCTTCCGCGACCCGGTGATCGGTTTCGCCTCGGGCTGGATGGCGGTGCGGGCGCGGGCGCGGCAGCGCGGCGTCGAGCTGCCGCTGGTCATCAGCGACCATGTCGACTGGCCGGCGCTGACCGCTACGCTGGCGGAACTGGCGCCCGCCGAGGTCTGGGTCACCCATGGCGCCGAGGATGGCGTGATGCGTTGGTGCGAGCTGGCGCAGATCCCCGCCCGGCCGCTGCGGCTGGTGGGCTACGAGGACGAGGCGGAATGAAGGCCTTTGCCGCCCTGCTGGAACGGCTGGCCTTCACGCCGGCGCGGAATGCCAAGCTGCAGCTTTTGCAGCATTATCTGGAACGCACGCCGGACCCGGATCGCGGCTGGGCCTTGGCGGCGCTGACCGGCGATCTGGAACTGCGCCGGGTCACGCCCTCGCTTCTGCGCGGGCTGGCGGCCGAGCGGGTGGACGCCGAGCTTCTGGCGCTGAGCTATGATTTCGTCGGCGACCTGGCCGAGACCATCGCGCTGGTCTGGCCCGAGGGGGCCGAGGACGGTCCCTCGTTGTCCCAGACGGTGGAACTGTTGCAGGGGACCGGCAAGGCGGCGCTGCCCGGCGCCATCGCCGCGATGCTGGACCGGCTGGGCCCGTCCGAGCGGCTGGCCTTTCTGAAGCTCGCCACCGGCAATCTGCGGGTCGGCGTCTCGGCCCGCATGGCGCGGATGGCGCTGGCGGCGATGGGGGCGCCCTCGGTCCCCGAGATCGAGGAGATCTGGCATGGCCTCGCCCCGCCCTATGGCTCGTTGTTCGGCTGGCTGGGCGGCGGGGCGCGGCCGGACAGCGCGGCGCTGGCGCCGTTCCGGCCGGTGATGCTGTCCACGCCGACCGATCTGGAAGAATTGCGCGCGCTGGACCCCGGCGAGTATTTCGCGGAATGGAAATGGGACGGCATCCGCGTGCAGGCGGTCAGCGAAGGCGGGATGCGGCGGCTGTATTCCCGCACCGGCGAGGATATCTCGCATGCTTTTCCCGATGTGATCGAAGCGATGGATTTCGAAGGCAGCGCCGATGGCGAGCTGATCGTGCGGCGCGACGGCGAGGTTGCGCCTTTCGGCGAGCTGCAGAAGCGGCTGAACCGCAAGACCGTGGGCAAGGGGCTGCTGACCAGCCATCCGGCCGGGCTGCGGCTTTACGACCTGCTGCTTTGGGACGGCCGCGACCTGCGCGCCGAGCCGCTGGAGGCGCGGCGCGCGGTGTTGGAGGCGGTGGATTTCGGCGCCCGCATCGACCTTTCGCCGCTTCTGGACTTCGCCTCGTGGGAGGATCTGGCGGCGCTGCGCGCCGAGCCGCCGGCGGCGGTGATCGAGGGGGTGATGATCAAGCGCCGCGACAGCGCCTATCTCTCCGGCCGGCCGCGCGGGCCCTGGTTCAAGTGGAAGCGCGATCCCATGGTGATCGACGCGGTGCTGATCTATGCGCAGCGCGGCCATGGCAAGCGGTCGGGTTTTCATTCCGATTTCACCTTCGGGTTGTGGGACGGCGGCGAGCTGGTGCCGGTGGGCAAGGCCTATTTCGGCTTCACCGATGCCGAACTACGCGAGCTGGACCGGTTCGTGCGCCAGAACACCGTCGAGCGGTACGGGCCGGTGCGGGCTTTGGCGCCGAAGCTGGTGGTCGAGGTCGCCTTCGAGGGGCTGAACCGATCGACCCGGCACCGCTCGGGCGTGGCGATGCGCTTTCCGCGCATCAGCCGCATCCGCTGGGACAAGCCGGCGGCCGAGGCCGATCACCTGGCCACGCTCGAGGCGATGCTGTGATCTTGCCGCCGGCGTTTCAGGATTGGTTCGCCCGTCAGGGCTGGCAGCCGCACCCGCATCAGCTGGCGCTGCTGGCGGCCGAGGGCGACAGCCTGCTGATCGCACCGACCGGCGGCGGCAAGACGCTGGCGGGGTTCCTGCCCTCGCTGGTGGAACTGGCGCAGGCGGCACGGCCGCAGGATGGGTATTTGGGCAACAGAGAAGCGGCGCAGGGCGGCCTGCATACGCTTTACGTTTCGCCGCTGAAGGCGCTGACGGCGGATATCGGCCGCAACCTGGCCCGGCCGGTGGCGGAATTGGGGCTGGGCATCCGCGTCGAGGATCGGACCGGCGATACCGGGCAGAGCCAGCGCCGGCGCCAGCGCGTCGATCCGCCCGAGATCCTGCTGACGACCCCGGAAAGCCTGGCCTTGATGCTGAGCTATCCCGAGGCGCCGGCGATCTTCGGCGGCTTGCGCCGGGTGGTGCTGGACGAGTTGCACGCCCTGGCCGAGAGCAAGCGCGGCGACCAGCTGATGCTGGGCCTGGCGCGGCTGCGGCGGCTGGCTCCGGGGCTGCTGGTCACGGGGCTGTCGGCCACCGTCGAGGATCCGGCGGCATTGGCGCGTTTCATGGCCGGAGCCGCGCCGGTGACGGTGGTCGAGGCCGATCCCGGGCCCGAGCCGGATATCGCCATGCTGCCCACCGCGCGCCCGGCGCCCTGGTCCGGCGGCGGCGGGCATCATGCCATCCCCGAGGTGCTGGCGGCGGTGAAATCGGCCCGCACCACGATCATTTTCATCAACACCCGTGCCCAGGCCGAGCTGTTCTTCCAGGCGCTTTGGGCCGCGAATGACGGGAACCTGCCCATCGGCCTGCATCACGGCAGCCTGGCGCGCGAGCAGCGGGCCCGGGTCGAGGCGGCGATGGCGGCGGGCGAGCTGCGCGCCGTGGTCGCGACCGGCAGCCTGGACCTGGGCATCGACTGGGGCGCCGTCGATCTGGTGATCCAGGTCGGGGCGCCCAAGAACGTCAAGCGGCTGGTGCAGCGCATCGGCCGGGCGAACCACCGCTACAACGCGCCCTCGAAGGCGCGGATCGTGCCGGCGAACCGCTTCGAGCAGATCGAATGCATCGCCGCGCTGGAGGCGGTGCGGGAACGCGACCTGGACGGCGATCCGCGCGGACCGGGGCCCTTGGACGTGCTGTGTCAGCATATCCTGCTGACCGCCTGCGCCGCGCCCTTCGACGCCGATGCGCTTTATGCCGAGGTGGTGACGGCCGGCCCTTATCGCGGGCTGACGCGGGGGGATTTCGACGCCTGCCTGGATTTCGCCGCGACCGGGGGCTACGCCTTGCGTGCCTATGACCGCTGGCAGCGGCTGATGCTGCGGACCGGCCTGTGGCAGCTGCGCGACCCGCGGGCAGCGAAACTGCTGCGGATGAATGTCGGCACCATCGTCGAGGCCGAGATGGTGAAGGTCCGGCTGCGCGGCCGCGGCGGCGCGCCCTTGGGCGAGGTCGAGGAGGGCTTTGCCGCCAGCCTGACCCCCGGCGACAGCTTCCTGATCGGCGGCCGGGTGGTGCGCATGGACGCGATGCGCGAGATGGTGATCGAGGTCACGCCCGCCCCGACCCGGCAGCCCAAGATCGCGGTCTATTCCGGCGTCAAGCTGGCCATGTCCACGCAACTGTCCCATCGCGTGCTGGCGCTGATCGGCGATCCGGCGCGGCACGGCGCCTTGCCGGCGCAGACCCGCGACTGGCTGGATCTGCAGGCCCAGGTTTCGGCGCTGCCCCAGCCGGGTTTGCTGCTGTCGGAAAGCTTTCCCCATGCCGGGCTGTGGCATTTCGCGCTTTACGGTTTCGCCGGGCGCAATGCCCTGCAGACGCTGGGCCTGCTGCTGACCCGCGAAATGGAGGAACAAGGGTTGGGCCCGCTGGGTTTCCTGTCCACCGATTACGCGCTGCTGGTCTGGTCGCTGGACCCGCTGCGCTATCCGGCGCCGCTGCTGGACCGGGCGCGGCTGCGGGCGGGGCTGGGCGACTGGCTGGGCGGGAATGCGGTGATGAAGCGCAGCTTCCGCACTGTCGCCACCGTCGCCGGGCTGATCCAGCGCAACATGCCGGGGCAACGCAAGACCGGGCGGCAGGCGACATTTTCCAGCGACATCCTTTACGACACCCTGCGCAAATACGATCCCGGCCACCTGCTGCTGCGCATCACCGCCGAGGAGGCGGGCCGGGGCCTGGTCGATTTCGGCCGGATCGAGGAAATGCTGGACCGCTCGCCCCGGCGCGAGCATCGGATGCTCGACCGCGTCTCGCCCATGGCCGCGCCCTTGCTGCTGGAGGTCGGCCGGGTGCCGATCCGTGGCGAGGGTCGCGAGCGGCTGGCGCAGATCGAGGCCGAAGCGCTGATGGCCGAGGCAGGGCTGGAAGGGATCGCATGAACGGATACGGCTTCGATTTCCATGGCTTGCGGCTTGAGGCGCGGGCCTCGGGCGCGCTGTGGTGGGCGGATGGCGGCTGGCTGATCGTGGCCGATCTGCACCTGGGCAAGTCCGAACGCATGGCCCGGCGCGGCGGTGCGCTTTTGCCGCCCTATGAGGGGCTGGCGACGCTGGAGCGGCTGGCGGCCGAGATCGCGGCCCTGCGGCCGAGCCGCGTCGTCAGCCTGGGCGACGGGTTCGACGATCTGGCGGCGGCCGAGGCGCTGGACCCGCTGGTCGTCACTGCCCTCTCGCGGTTGGCGCAGCGCTGCGACTGGCTGTGGATCGGCGGCAATCACGATCCGGGCGCGCCGGCCGGCCTGCCCGGACAGGCGGCGGAGAGCGTCATGCTGGGCGGCGTCGCGCTGCGGCACGAGGCAGGTTCCGGGCCGGATATTTCCGGCCATTTCCATCCGGTGGTGCGGCTTGCCGGCGAACGGCGCCGCGCCTTCCTGCTGGGACCGGACCACCTGCTGCTGCCGGCCTTCGGCGTCTATACCGGCGGGCTGTCGCATGACGATCCGGCGCTGCGGGCGCTGGTTCCGCGCGGCCTGGCGATCGCCTGCGGCCGCCGCGCCATCGCCTTGCCGGTCGGCCTGAGGCGCTGACGAAAAAGGGCCGCCCAAAGGCGACCCTTTCTATCCGTGGAACGGGATCAGATCCCTTGGATCAGAACTTGAAGTTCACGCCGACCTTGAGGTTGTGGAACTTGGCCGTGGCATTGGTTTCATAGGTGCCGTCCGACAGGTTTTCCTTGCCGAAGTTGGCATATTCGTATTCGCCGGTGACCGACCAACGGTCGTTGATCATCTTTTCGGCGCCCAGGCCGACGATATAGCCAGTCTTGGTGTAGGTGTCGTCGATGTCGGCGCCATTGCCGGTCACCGAGTAATCGACCTTGCCGCGCGCCACGCCGGCGATGCCATAGACCATGATGTCGTTTTCGAAGACGTAACCGGTCTTCAGACGCAGGGCCAGCACGTTCTTGACCTTGGATTCGGCATCGTAGCCGTCGGCCGAGAAGCTGTCGTCGATGTTGCCGCCCTCGAAGCCCAGTTCCGGGCCGACGACCCAGCGGTCGCGCTGCCAGCGATAGCCCAGGCGGATACCGGCATTGGCGCCGCTCATTTCCAGCGAACCGGGGGTGGTGCCGTTGATGCCCACATCGTCATCGCCGCCGAAACCATAGCCCAGGGTCAGACCGGCATAGCCGCCCTGCCAGTTGCCGACCGGAGCGGTCTCGACCACCGGGGCGACGACACCGGCATCCACGACCGGGGGGGTGTAGCCGCCGGCATTGGCGGCCAGGCTGCCGAGCGCCAGCGAAGCGACCGAGGCGGCGAGGATGGCGTTCAGACGAACAGCGCGCATGTTTCTACTCCTATACGAAGGACGACACGGACAAGATTATGCATTGGCCGGCGTCGAAATTTTATTCAGAGCTAGACCTGCAACCCCGAGGTTGCAAGCGTTGCCGCATCACATGACAATTCTCACATGCAATCCGCGGCAGGATGGCAACAATCAACCAGAAATTGAATCAAAACTTAGCGATTCGCTGCGGAGATTGAAAGACACGGCGACTCAGATGTCCAGATTTTCCACGCTCAGCGCGTTCTGCTGGATGAAATCGCGTCGCGGTTCTACCACATCGCCCATCAGCTTGGTGAAGATGTCGTCGGCCTCGGACAGATCCTCGATGCGCACCTGCAGCATGGTCCGCGCCGAAGGGTCCAGGGTGGTTTCCCACAATTGCTCCGGGTTCATCTCGCCCAGGCCCTTGTAGCGCTGCAGGGACAGGCCTTTTTCCCCTTCCAGGAAGATGGCCTGCAGCAGGCTGATCGGGCCGTGGATCGGGATGTCGCGATCCTTGCGGATCAGGTGCGCGGTCTGGCCATAGACCTCGCGCAGCGCATCGGTCATGGCGCCCAGCCGCCGGCTTTCGGCGCTGCGCAGCATCGGGCCGTCCAGGGTGCGGCTTTCCTCGACCCCGCGCAGCAGCCGGGTCAGGCGGATGCCGGCATCCTGGGTCGGGCGGCCGGTCCAGCCGCGCTCGTATTCCTCGGCGATCATGTCCAGCCGCTGCGCCACGGCATTGGCGACGCCCTGCGCATCGGCATCGACGCGGCCCTGCACCAGCGCGCCGGCGATGGCGGCCTGTTCGGTGATATGCGCCGGGTAATGCGTCGGATAGGCGCGCAGCACGCGCCGGGCGGTGCGGGCCTCCTCGACCACGCGGACCAGATCGGCGCCGGTGATCTGCTCGCCATTGCCCAGCCGCAGGCTGGCGCCGTCGATGCCCTGCTCGATCAGGTAATCCTCCAGCGCCGCCTCGTCCTTGAGATAGACTTCCGAGCGGCCGCGGCTGACCTTATAAAGCGGCGGCTGCGCGATATAGAGATGCCCGGCTGCGATCAACTCCGGCATCTGCCGGAAGAAGAAGGTCAGCAGAAGCGTGCGGATATGCGCGCCGTCCACGTCGGCATCGGTCATGATGACGATCTTGTGATAGCGCAGCTTGTCCAGATTGAACTCGTCCCGGCCGATGCCGGTCCCCAGCGCGGTGATCAGCGTGCCGATCTGGTCCGAGGACAGCATCCGGTCGAAGCGCGCCCGCTCCACGTTCAGGATCTTGCCGCGCAGGGGCAGCACCGCCTGGTTCTGGCGCGAGCGGCCCTGCTTGGCCGAGCCGCCGGCCGAGTCGCCCTCGACGATGAACAGCTCGGACAGGGCCGGATCCTTTTCCTGGCAATCGGCCAGCTTGCCGGGCAGGCTGGCCACGTCCATCGCGGTCTTGCGCCGGGTCAGTTCGCGGGCCTTGCGCGCCGCCTCGCGGGCCAGCGCCGCCTCGACGATCTTGCCCAGGATCGACTTGGCCTCGGCCGGGTTTTCCTCGAACCATTCGGCCAGCTTCTCGCCCACCAGCCCCTCGACCGCGGGCCGCACCTCGGAGGAGACCAGCTTGTCCTTGGTCTGGCTGGAGAATTTCGGGTCCGGCACCTTGACCGACAGCACGCAGGTCAGCCCCTCGCGCGCGTCGTCGCCGGTGAAATCGACTTTCTCCTTGCGGACCTGGGCATTGGTCTGGGCGTAATTGTTGATGACGCGGGTCAGCGCGCCGCGGAAACCGGCCAGATGGGTGCCGCCGTCGCGCTGCGGGATGTTGTTGGTAAAGGGCAGCACCGTCTCGTGATAGCTGTCGTTCCACCACATCGCCACCTCGATGCCGATGCCGTTCTTCTCGCCCTGGATGAAGATCGGTTCGGGCATGACCGGGGTCTTGGAACGGTCAATGAACTTCACGAATTCCCGCACGCCGCCTTCATAGTAAAGCTCGGTCCGCAGCGGTTCGGCATGGCGCTCATCCTCCAGGATGATGCGCACGCCCGAGTTCAGGAAGGCCAGTTCCCGCAGCCGGTTCTCCAGCACCTTGAAGCTGAAGTCGCGGTTCGAGAAGGTGCCGTCCGGCCGGTCCTCCCTGGACGAGGCCAGAAAGCGCACCTCGGTGCCCTTCTCGCCGGGCTGGGCATCGCCGACCACACGCAGATGCTCGACCGTGTCGCCATTCTCGAAGCGGACGAAATGTTCCTTGCCGTTGCGCCAGATGCGCAGCTCCAGCCAGTCCGACAGCGCGTTCACCACCGAGACGCCGACGCCGTGCAAGCCGCCCGAGACCTTGTAGCTGTTCTGGTCGAACTTCCCCCCGGCATGCAGCTGGGTCATGATCACCTCGGCCGCCGAGACGCCCTCGGTCGGGTGCATGTCCACCGGAATGCCGCGGCCGTTGTCGCGCACCGAGACGCTGCTGTCGGCATGGATTTTCACGCGCACGAAATCGGCATGACCGGCCAGCGCCTCGTCGATGCCGTTGTCCACGACCTCATAGACCATGTGATGCAGGCCCGAACCGTCGTCGGTATCGCCGATATACATGCCGGGACGCTTGCGCACCGCTTCCAGGCCCTTGAGAACCTTGATGGAATCGGCGCCGTAATCGGAGGTCTGGGGGGCGGGTTCGGTCATTGTCTTCTTATCCTGCCTTGGACCCGCATCTTATAGTGTGCGCTGTCCGGAATGTCACGGGAAAGCCACAAGATTTAGCGGCCCGCCGTCAGTTCTCCGGCCCCGTCCGCCCGGCCGTTCCGCCCGGCCGGGATCCGGCTTCTTCGTTCCCCAAACGATCATGCCGCCGGGCCGATGCCCAGCCCGGGCCGGGGCCGATCCCTCCCGGCTTTCACCGTTTCCCAAATACCCATGCCACGGCTCAGGCCAGCCCGTCCTGATCCAGCAGGGTGCGGCCGTCGCGGCTCTCGATCTCGATCACCCACAGGTCGGGGTCGCGGGCGGCATTGCGGGCGATCTCGGCGTCGATCTCGCGCTCCTCGGCCTCGTTCAGCCGCAGCCAGATCCGCCGGTCGGTCTCGAAATCCCATTCGCGGGTCCACAGGCTGGCGCGGCCGTCCAGCGTGGCGCATTTCACCAGAACGCTGCCTGCGGTGTCGTCGCCATGCCGGGTGACATAGGCCGGGATGTCGGCCAGCCCCAGCCGGCGCAGATAGGCCGCGACCCAGATGCCGGCGGCCAGCCTTGCCTCAGGCATCGCCGTCGCGGAAGTCGAGGCCCATCTCGTTGTAGCGCTCGGCCTCGTCCAGCCAGTTCTCGCGCACCTTCACCTGCAGGAACAGGTGGACGGGGCGGCCCATGAACTCGGCCAGTTCCGCCCGCGCCGCCTGGCCCACGGCCTTGATCGTCTCGCCGCCCTTGCCCAGCACGATGCCCTTGTGGCCGGGCCGGGCGACATAGACCACCTGCTCGACCCGGGCCGAACCGTCCTTCTTCTCCTCCCAGCGTTCGGTTTCCACCGTCAGTTGGTAGGGGATTTCCTCGTGCAGGCGCAGGGTCAGCTTCTCGCGGGTGATCTCGGCGGCGATCATGCGCATCGGCAGGTCGGCCACCTGGTCCTCGGGGTAAAGCCAGGGCCCCTCGGGCACCTGCCCGGCCAGCCAGTCCAGCAGGTCGTCGCAGCCATAGCCCTTTTCGGCCGAGATCATGAAGGTGCGGGTAAAGTCGAAGGCCGTGTTCAACTGCTGCGACAGTGCCAGCAGCGTCTCGGACTTCACCCGGTCGATCTTGTTGATGACCAGCGCCACCGGGGTCTGGCCGGCATGCTGGCGCAGGCTGTCGATGATCGCCTGCGCGCCGTCGGTCAGCCCGCGATGCGCTTCGATCAAAAGCAGGATCACATCGGCATCGGCCGCGCCTCCCCAGGCCGCCTTGACCATGCTGCGGTCCAGCCGCCGGCGCGGGCGGAAGATGCCGGGCGTGTCGACGAAGACGATCTGGCTGGCGCCCGCCATGGCGATGCCGCGGATCCGGGCGCGGGTGGTCTGCACCTTGTGGGTCACGATCGAGACCTTGGCCCCGACCATGCGGTTCAGCAGGGTGGATTTCCCGGCATTCGGCTCGCCGATCAGGGCGACGAAGCCCGCGCGTGTTTCGCTCATGTCGTTCTTTCGATCTGCTCGAGCAGCGCGGCGGCGGCCGCCTGTTCGATGCTGCGTTTGGTGCCCTTGCCGCGGGCCGCGGCCTCGCGGCCGTCGTCCAGCCGGACGGTGATCTCGAATTCCGGCGCGTGGTCCGGGCCGCTGCGCGCGGTCTGCAGATAGCGCGGCGGGGTCATGCCCTGGGCCTGCGCCCATTCCTGCAGCGCGGTCTTGGCGTCGCGGGCGTCGCTTTCGACATTCTTCAGCCGCTCGGCCCAGAGCCGCAGCACCACGCCGCGCGCCGCCTCGAAGCCGGCATCCAGATAGACGGCGGCGATCACCGCCTCCATGGCGTCGGCCAGCAGCGCCTCTTTCCGCCGGCCGCCCGACATCATCTCGGATCGGCCGAGCTTCAGCACCTCGCCCAGCCCGATCTCGCGGGCGATGGCGGCGCAGGTCTCGCCCTTGACCAGCGCATTGTAGCGCGGTGCCAGCTGGCCCTCGGTCGCGGCGCGGTCGGCCGAGAACAGCGCCTCGGCCATGGTCAGGCCCAGCACGCGGTCGCCCAGAAATTCCAGCCGCTGGTTGTCGGGTCGGGTGGTGCTGGCGATCGAGCCATGCGTCAGCGCGCGGCGCAACAGCTCGGGGCGCGAGAATTCATGCCCCAGCCGGTCCGAGAATGCGCGCAGGTCTGCGGAAATCTTCATGTCCCGATCCTGCCACGGCGCGGGGCGCCGCGGCAATTCTTCCCTCAATGCACGGCCCTGAAGAACCGGTCCGGCCGCCAGGTCCAGAAATACAGAAGCGACTTGCCGGCCGAGGAGAACATGATCCGGTCGGCGCGGCCGATCAGGTATTCCGCCGGCACCATGCCGACGCCGCCCACCGCCGCCGGCCAGCGCGAGTCGCCGGAATTGTCGCGGTTGTCGCCCAGGAAGAAATAATGCCCGTCGGGCACGGTGAACTCGGCGGTGTTGTCGCCCGGGCCGTTGTCGAAGATGTTCAGCACGTCATGCGCGACGCCGTTCGGCAACGTTTCGGTGAAGCGGTCCTTTTCGCAGGCCTCGCCCTCGGGCACCGGCTCGTTGCGGCATTTCGGCAGCGTCTGCTGCGGGCCCTGCGGGGCATAGGGTTCGCTGAAGGTGTCGGCGGGCTGTTGCGGCGCCTCTTGCCCGTTGATCCACAGCGCGCCGTTCTTCATCTGGATGCGGTCGCCGGGCAGGCCGATCACCCGCTTGATGAAATCGTCGCCCCGCGTCGGGTGGCGGAAGACCACGACATCGCCGCGCTCGGGCTCGGAACCCAGGATGCGGCCCGAGATCGGGCACAGCGCGAAGGGGCAGGACACCCGCGAATAGCCATAGGCCATCTTGTTCACGAACAGGAAATCGCCGATCAGCAGCGTGTCTTTCATGCTGCCCGAGGGGATCCAGAACGGCTGGAAGAACAGGGTGCGGAACACTCCCGCGATCACCAGCGCCCAGAAGATGGTCTTGACGGTTTCCCAGATGCCCCCATCCTTGCGGGCTACGCTTTTCGCCATGGATGCCATTCCCTTCATCGGCAAGTCGCGCGTTCATGGGGTGCGGGGGACGGCAAAGTCAAGCCGTGCCCGTCCTCATGTCGTCGTGTTCACGCGGTCGGGAAGCGCCTCGATCACCACGAAGGCCTGCGCCCAAGGATGATCGTCGGTCAGCGTCACATGCACATGCGCGCGGTGGCCGGGCGGCGTCATCGCCGCCAACCGCTCGGCTGCCCAGCCGGTCAGCTCCATGGTCGGCTGGCCGCCGCGCAGGTTCCTGACCGCCATGTCGCGCCAGGCGATGCCCATGGCGAGCCCGGTGCCCAGCGCCTTCGAGCAGGCCTCCTTGGCGGCCCAGCGTTTGGCCAGCGTCGCGGCTTCCTGCCGGCGGCGGCGGGCCAGCGCCAGTTCGGTCTCGGTGAACACCCGCCGGCGGAAGCGGTCGCCGTGGCGGTCCAGCACCCCGGCGATGCGGTCGATGTTGCAGAGGTCCGAGCCTATGCCGAGAATCATGCGCCTGGTTGGTCCTGTGGTGACATGGGTATTTGGGCAACGAAGAAATCAGGCGCGGGCGGCGTCCATGCGGCGGCGCATTTCGCGGATCGCCGGGCCGAGGCCGAGGAAGACCGATTCGGCGATCAGGAAATGGCCGATGTTCAGCTCGCGCAGTTCGGGGATGGCGGCGACGGGGCCGACCGTGTCGAAGGTCAGGCCGTGGCCGGCATGGACCTCGAGCCCCAGCAGATGCGCCTGGGCTGCGGCCTTGCGCAGGGCTTCCAGCTCCAGGTCGCGCTCGGCCAGCCGGCCCTCGGTGTCGAGGTCGCAATAGGCGCCGGTATGCAGTTCGACCACGGCCGCGCCGATG
The DNA here is from genome assembly GCF_030388245.1 of Paracoccus sp. TOH. Taxonomy (NCBI): domain Bacteria; kingdom Pseudomonadati; phylum Pseudomonadota; class Alphaproteobacteria; order Rhodobacterales; family Paracoccaceae; genus Paracoccus; species Paracoccus sp. TOH. The sequence goes on along the minus strand of NZ_CP098360.1, from coordinate 693,303 downwards.
CGGGCGGCGGCCTCGATCTGCGGCGCCTCGTGGCCGATGAACAGCGAGACCCGGCAGCCCGCCTCGCGCAGCGGCGCGATGAAATCGGCGAGGTAGCTTTCGTTGCCGGCGACGTCCAGCCCGCCCTCGGTGGTGCGCTCCTCGCGCTTTTCGGGGACGATGCAGACGGCATGCGGGCGGTGGCGCAGGGCGATGGCCTGCATTTCCGCCGTCGCGGCCATTTCCAGGTTCAGCGGCAGGCGCAGCGCGGCCATCAGCCGGTCGATATCCGCATCCGAGATATGGCGGCGATCCTCCCGCAGATGCGCGGTGATGCCGTCGGCGCCGGCCTCCTCGGCCAGTTCGGCCGCGCGCACCGGGTCGGGCCAGGGCGTGCCGCGGGCGTTGCGGATGGTGGCGACGTGGTCGATATTGACGCCAAGGCGCAGCATGGTTTTCCCCTCTCGGATTTTTTCGGCAGGTTAGAGCTTTGCCGGCGCAAGTCCAGACGTGGCCACCCACCAGCCCGGATTGGCCGCGGCGATGCGGGCGCGGGCGGCCTGGGCCTCGGCGGCACCGGCGAACAGCCCGAAGCAGGTCGCGCCCGAGCCGGACATGCGGGCAAGCTGCGCGCCCTCGGCCCGGATCGCGGCCAGGCAGGCGGAAATTTCCGGCATCAGGGCGATGGCCGGCGCTTCCAGATCGTTGCGGCAATCCTGCAGGAAGCCGATCAGCATGCCGGCGTCGGAAAGATCCGGCAACGGATCGGGCATCGGCGGATTGTCGCGCCGCATCAGGGACTTGAATACCTGCGGCGTGGAGAGGCCGCAGCCGGGATTGACCAGCAGCACGGCAAGCGGCGGCAGCGGCGGCAGCGGCGTCAGGATCTCGCCCAGGCCCCGCATGCGCACCGGCCGGCTGGCCAGGCAGACGGGCACGTCGGCGCCCAGCGTTTCCAGCCGTTCGGGCCGGGCCTCCAGCGCGCGCAGAACCGCCGCCGCATCGGCCGAACCGCCGCCGATGCCCGAGGCCACCGGCAGGTTCTTTTCCAGGGTGATCCGCGCCTCGCGCCCGGCCAGCCGGGCGGCGCGCAGACACAGGTTGTCGGGCTCGGCCGCCAGACCTTGGGCGAAGGGGCCGGTCAGGCGAAGCGACAGGGGGCCGGGCGCCACCGTCACCATGTCGCCCAGCTCCAGGAACACCACCAGCGAATCGAGCAGGTGATAGCCGTCGGGGCGGCGGCCGGTCACATGCAGGCTCAGGTTCAGCTTGGCGGGGGCCGCCTCGCGCCGGGGCTGGGGCATGGCTCAGTCGGCCCCGGCGGGTTCCGGATTGCGGGGCTCCGGGGCGCGCAGCTCGGGCAGCTTGCCGCCATTGGCCTTTTCCTCGCTGAGCACCGCATCCAGCCCGCGTTCCAGCTTGGCGCGGATGCGGCGCGTCTCGGCTTCGGTTTCCGGTTTCAGCGACAGGGCGCGGTGCCACTGGATCTCGGCCTCGCGCTGGCGGCCGACCATCCAGTAGATGTCGCCCATGTGGTCGTTGACCAGCGAATCGCTGGCCATGGCGGCGACGGCGCGTTCCATCGGCGCGACCGCCTCGGAATAGCGGCCCAGGCGGTAATAGGCCCAGGCCAGCGAATCGAGGATATAGCCGTCATCCGGGCGCAGTTCGACCGCGCGCTTGATCAGGCGCAGCGCCTCGTCCAGCTTTTCGTTGCGGTCCACCAGGCTGTAGCCGAGATAATTCAGAACCTGCGGCGAATCGGCGCGGATCTTCAGCGCCGCGCGCAGATCGGCCTCGGCCTTGGAGAACTGGCCCGAGCGTTCCAGCGCGATGCCGCGGGCGTAAAGCGGGAACCAGCGCGCCTCGGGGTTCTGGTCGCCGATCAGGCTCAGCGCCTTGTCATAGGCCGGCACCGCCTGGCCGAACTTGTCCTGCTGGCGCAACAGATCCCCCAGCGCGATCCAGCCCTGCGCCAGCTCGGGATGGGCGGCGGTCAGTGCCAGCGCGGCCTTTTCGGCATCGTCCAGCCGTTCGGCCCGGGCCAGGGCGTCGATGCGCGACAGCTCGGCGATCGGGCGCATGTCGCCCAGCTCGCGCAGTTTCTCGAATTCGCGCTCAGCCAGGTCGAACTGGCCGAAGCCTTGCAGAAGCTGCGCGGTCAGCAGATGCGCTTCGCCCAGGCCGGGGGCCAGGTATTCGGCCAGCCGGACATGGATCAGCGCCAGAGGGTCGGGCTCGTCGCTGGTCGCCAGCACCGAGCCGAAGGTCAGGAAGACCTGCGCGATGCCGTCCGAGGGCGTGCGGATCGAATCGAAGGCCAGCGTTTCTCCCTTGGCCATGCGGTCGCGCAGGGCCATCAGATGCGGTTCCTCGGCAAAGCCGGGGGTGCCCTCCAGCATGGCGATGGCGTCCCGGTTGCGTTCAAGCTGCGACAGCACCTGGGCGCGGGCCACGACGCCCAGGATATGTGCGCCGGTGGCGGGATCGGCCAGCAGTTCCTCGGCGCCCTCGAAATCGCCGACCTTGGCCTTGGCCAGCGCCAGGTGATAATTCACCATCGGTCCGGCGCCGCGCAGGGTGGCAAGCCTCTTGAAGGCCGAGAGGGACTCGCCCGCCTTGCCGGCGCCCAGCAGCGCCCAGGCCCGCATCATGCCGTCGACCAGCGCGCCGCCGCCGGATGCGTCCCCGCCGGTTTCGGGCGTGGGGGCGGTGTCGATGGCGGCGATCAGGTCGTCCCAGCGCCCGGCCTTGGCCAGCTCGGCCCGCTGCACCAGCCGGGCAAGTTCGGTGGCGCGGCCCTGGTCGGACATGGTGACGGCCAGGGCGGTGGCGCGCTCCATCTCGCCGGCCGAAATCAGCGCGACCAGGGCGCTGTCCTGCAGGTAGCCGTCGGTATCGTCCTGGGCCAGGGCCTGCAGGTAATAGGTGGCGGCATTGCGATAGTCGTTCTGGATCGCGGCCATGCGCGCGGCCAGATAGGGGCCGGCAAGGCCGCGGAACTCGGGCGCCGGCGCGGCGGGCCGATGTGCCGGGCGGTCGCTGTCCTGAACCTCGGGGGGCTCGGCCTGGACAAGCATGGGCGCGGCCCAGGCGGCGCCCTGCTGCAGCGGCAGCGCGGCGGTCAGCGCGATCAGCGCCAGCGGGATCAGTCTTGTGGTCACGGCTTGGCCCAGTCCTTGGCAATTCGCGCGCCGACCCTAGCCGCGGCGGCGGAGATGGGCAACGCCGCCGCCCTGCCGGTGCGCCCCGCCGCGATCACATATTCGGGTAGTTCGGCCCGTCGCCGCCCTGGGGCGTGGTCCAGTTGATGTTCTGCGACGGGTCCTTGATGTCGCAGGTCTTGCAATGGACGCAGTTCTGGAAGTTGATCTGGAACTTCGGCCCCTCGGCGGTTTCCAGCACCTCGTAGACCCCGGCCGGGCAGTAGCGCTGCGCCGGCTCGGCATAAAGCGGCAGGTTCACCGAAATCGGGATCGCGGTATCCTTGAGCTTCAGATGGCAGGGCTGGCTTTCCTCGTGATTGGTAAAGGAGAACGCCACGTTGGTCAGCCGGTCGAAGCTCAGCTTGCCGTCCGGCTTCGGATAGTCGATGGGCTGGAAATCCGCGGCCTTGCCGGTGGCCTCGGCATCGGTCTTGCCGTGTTTCCAGGTGCCGAGCGGGTTCCAGCCGGTCAGGTTCGCCACCCACATGTCGAAGCCGCCAAGCGCCAGGCTGGCCCAGAGCCCCAGCTTCGACCAGAGCGGCTTGACGTTGCGGACCGGCTTCAGGTCGCGGGCGATGGGGCCGGAGCGCAGGTCGGCCTCGTATTCCACCAGCTCGTCGCCCGCGCGGCCGGCGGCGATGGCCGCAGCCGCCGCCTCGGCCGCGGCGATGCCGGACAGCATGGCGTTGTGGTTGCCCTTGATCCGCGGCACGTTCACCAGCCCGGCCGAGCAGCCAAGCAGCGCCGCCCCCGGGACCGTCAGTTTCGGGATCGACTGCCAGCCGCCCTCGGAGATCGCCCTTGCGCCATAGGCGACGCGTTTGCCGCCCTCCAGCAGCTCCGCGACCAGCGGGTGGTGCTTGAAGCGCTGGAACTCCATGTAGGGATACAGGTAGGGGTTGGCATAGTTCAGGTGCACGACGAAGCCGACCAGCACCTGGTTGCCCTCGAGGTGATAGATGAACGACCCGCCGCCGGCATTCTTGCCCAAGGGCCAGCCCATGGTGTGGGTGACGGTGCCGGGCTTGGCCTTGGCCGGGTCGATCTCCCAGATCTCCTTCATGCCGAGGCCGAATTTCTGCGGATCAACGCCGGCCGAGAGGTCGTATTTGCCGATCAGTTCCTTGGCGAGCGAGCCGCGCACGCCCTCGGCGATCAGCACGTATTTGCCGCGCAGCTCCATGCCGGGCTCATAGCTCGGGCCGGGGGTGCCGTCGGCATTCAGGCCCATCTCGCCGGCGACGACGCCGACGACGCGGTCGCCCTCGTAGACCAGCTGCGAGCAGGCCATGCCGGGGAAGATTTCCACTTCCAGCGCCTCGGCCTGCTCGGCGAGCCAGCGGCAGACATTGCCCATGCTGACGATATACTTGCCGTGGTTGTTCATCAGGGGCGGCATCGGCCAGTTCGGCACCCGGACGTGGCCATGCGGGCCGAGGATGTAGAAATTGTCCTGGGTGACCTCGGTGGCGACCGGGGCGCCCTTGTCCTTCCAGTCCGGGATCAGCTTTTCGAGGCCCGAGGTGTCCAGCACCGCGCCCGAGAGGATATGCGCGCCGATCTCGGAACCCTTCTCCAGCAGCACCACGGACAGCTCGGGGTTCACCTGCTTCAGCCGGATCGCCGCCGACAGGCCGGCAGGCCCGCCACCCACGATCACGACGTCGTATTCCATCGACTCGCGGACGATCTCAGACATGGCTCGGCCTCCAATCCCCTGGCTCTTGACTCTGCGCCGAACACCTAGCGCGTAACATTCTTGCCGGCAATCGGAACGCGACGAACAATTGCAATTCTGCGACCTTTCTGCGCGGGCTGCTGCGGATGGCCTTTGCCGGGGCTTGAAACAGGGGGCGGATCGCGCCACGATGCCCCCCGGATTTCTGCGGACGCCCTCGGCCCAAGGCTGGGGGCGTTCCAACACCTTGTTTCGTGCTGACTTGCGTCGCATGTGGCGGCGGGAAGGACTGGAATGGAAAAGATACCGATGACCCGCGCGGGCTACGACCAGCTGGACGAGGAACTGCGCGAGCTGCGCGCCGTCGAACGTCCGGCGGTGATCCGCGCCATTGCCGAGGCGCGCGAGCATGGCGACCTGTCGGAAAATGCCGAGTATCATGCCGCCCGCGAAAAGCAGAGCTTCGTCGAGGGCCGGATCAAGGAACTGGAAATGATCATCTCGCGCGCCGAGGTGATCGACCCGTCGCGGCTGAATGGCAGCGTCAAGTTCGGCGCCACCGTCACCCTGCTGGACGAGGATACCGAGGAGGAGCGCACCTATCAGATCGTCGGCGAGGCCGAGGCCGACCTGGAACGCGGGCTGCTGAACATCCGCTCGCCCCTGGCCCGAGCCCTGATCGGCAAGGACGAGGGCGACAGTGTCGAGGTCGTCACCCCCGGCGGCGGGAAATCCTATGAGATCCTTTCGATCCGCTATGTCTGAGTTGCGGGGGCCGGGCGCATGAACTCGCTTGATGGTCTGCGCCGCCAGGCGGTGATGCAGGTCCGCGACCGGGTGCTGGCTGTCGGCGTGGCGTCCAGCCTGGCCTGGCTGGCGCTGGCCGGGCTTTTCGCCTTTCTGGGCCCCGAGGCCGAAGGCCAGGGCGGTGCCGGCTGGCCGGTCTGGCTGGTCGGGCTGCTGCTGCCGCTGGCGCTGATCTGGCTGGCGGTCTGGTCGGCGCGCAGCCTGCTCTTGCTGCGGCAGGAGGCCGAGGAGCTGCGCGCCATGCTGGCGCGGCTGCAGCCCGGCGACGGCGCTGTCGCCGAGGATCCGGCCGAGAACCGCCGCGAGCCCGAGCCGCGGCCGGCACCCGGAACCGCGGCGCCACCGCGGCGCACGGCCATGCCGCCGCCGCCGCCCCGCGCGGCGCCGGATTCGCGACAGGCCATGCTGGAGCTGGAAGCCCCGCCAGCCGCCGAGCTGACCGGGCCGGAGCTGTTCTATGCGCTGAACTTTCCGGACGGGCCCGAGGATCGCGAGGCGATTCGCTGCCTGCGCCTGGCGCTGGCCGATCCGGGCATGGCGCGGCTGATCCGGGCGGCGCAGGACGTGGTCACCCTGTTGGCCGGTCAGGGCGTCTACATGGACGAGTTGACGATGTCCGAGGCCGATCCCGGCCTGTGGCGCCGCTTTGCCGAAGGGGTCCGCGGCGAGGCGGTGGCGGGACTGGCGGTCATCGCCGATGCCGCGGCGCTGCGGACGGCGGCGACGATGCTGCGCGGCGACGAGGTCTTTCGCGACGTGGCGCATCACTTCCTGCGCCATTTCGACCGGCTGCTGAGCCGCAAGGCGCAGGACAGCGACCCGCAGCTGCTGGCCGCGCTGGCCGAAACCCGCTCGGGCCGGGCCTTCACGCTGCTGGCGCAGGTGACCGGCATGATGGGCCGGACCGAGGCCGAGGCCGAGGCCGAGAACGATCCGGCCGCCGGGGCCTGAGCCTCAAAGCGCCAGGCGCAGCACATGCGCCGGCGCCGACCAGGGCCAGCCCAGCCTTTGGCGATGAAGCGGCTGGAACCCCATTGCCTGCCATGCCGCAAGACCCGAATGATTGTCCGCCGCGACCTCGGCGCGCAGAGCCGGGTGGCCGAGGGCGCGGGCATGGGCCGAGGCCGCTGCCACCAGCGAGCGGGCGATCCCCAGCCGGCGCCAGCGCGGATGGATGGCGATGCCGTCCAGCACCAGGTCCGATGTGGCGCGGCCGGGCCGGAACAGCGTCGTCGACAGATGCCGCAGTCGGCCCCGCGCCGGTCCCCAGACGGTGACGAAGCTATGCGCAGCGGGGTCGAGAAAGCCGCCGCCCGCATCGCGCAATCCGGCGATGCCGAGCAGCCGGCCATCGGGCGACAGCGCCACCAGCGCCCGTTCGGGGCGCATGGCGGCGCGGATCAGCGCCATGCCCTGCCGTGGGCCGGCCGGCACCGGCAGGATCTGCGCCCCGAAATGCCGCCAGTAAAGCGCGGCGGCGGCAGGCTGCAGATCGGCCGGGATGCCCAGCCGGACCTGATGCGGCATCCCCTCGGGCTCTGGCGGTCCGGTCATGCGGGCATCCTTGTCATCGGCGGACGATCGGCCTATCTGCCATCACTCTGACGCGAATGACGAGTCCCTTTCATCATGAACGCCCCTGTCGATTCCCTGCATTCGGGCCTGACGCCCGAGCAGTTGCGCGCCCTGCAGCGCAACCCGCGGCAATGCGCGCGGCATGGCTTCATGCAGGCGCTGCCCTTCGTCCTGGTGCTGCTGCCCTTCGGGATGCTGTTCGGCGTGGTGGCATCGGATGCCGGGCTGGATCTGCCGCAGATCCTGGGCTTCACGCTGCTGGTGCTGGCCGGCGCCTCGCAATTCACCGCGGTGCAGCTGATGACCGACCATGCGCCGGCGCTGGTGGTCATCGTCTCGGCGGTGGCGGTCAACCTGCGCATGGCGATGTATTCGGCCTCGCTGGTGCCCTGGCTGGGGACGGCGCCGGCGCGCGACCGCGCCTGGCTTGCCTATGTGCTGGTGGATCAGAACTATGCGCTGGCGATCCAGCATTTCGAGAAGCACCCGCGCCTGCGGGTCGAGCAGCGCGTGGCCTATTTCTTCGGCACGATCTTCGCGACCTGCGTGCCCTGGCTGATCGCCACGCTGCTGGGCGTCTGGATCGGCAATGCCATCCCGGAAAGCTGGGCGCTGGACTTCGCCATGCCGGTCACCTTCATCGCCCTGATCGCGCCGATGCTGCGCAGCATTCCGCATATGGCGGCGGCGCTGGTCGCGGTGGTCGCCGCGCTGGCCTTTGCCTTCCTGCCCTCGGGGCTGGGGCTGTTCATCGCCGCGCCGCTGGCCATGCTGACCGGCGCGGCGGTCGAGACCCTGATGGAACGCCGCAAGGAGGCCCGCGCATGACCGGCTATGGCGACGGCACGATCTGGGTGATCATCCTGGCGGTGGCGCTGGGGACCTATGGGCTGCGCTGGTCCTTCCTGGGCGCCTTCGGCAACCGGCCCATGCCGCTCTGGGCGCAGCGCCTGCTGCGTTATACGGCGGTGGGGGTGCTGCCGGCCATCGTCGCGCCGCTGGTGGTCTGGCCCGCCGCGACCCATGGCCAGCCCGATCCGGCGCGGATGACGGCGGCGGCGGTGACGGTCGCGGTGGGGGTGCTGACGCGCAACGTGTTGGCGGCCATCGTCTCGGGGATGGCCGCGCTTTACGCGATGCTCTACCTGACGGCGTGAAGCTGGCCGTCCTGGCCATAGCCCTGGACCACACCGCTTTTCTGCCGCAGCAGCACGTTGTGGTTGTTGGCCGGGTCGCCGTCCATGTGCTTTCTGGAGACCACGCCGGGCAGGGTCAGGAACCAGTCGCGCAGCTTCAGCGGCGAGAAGCCGCTCGGTGCGGCCTCGAAGCCCGGGATGCGGCGCAGCGCCTGGCCGGTATTGACCGCGCAGAAGCTCTTGTTCGAGGGGCCCTGCGCCTCGACGGCGCGAATCGCCGCCTCGGCCATGGCGGCCGAAACCGGAAGCGTGTCCTCGGCCACCCAATAGGTCTGGCGCGCGTGGTAGTCGATGTAGAAGTTCTTGAAATTCGGGGTGATGCCGTAAAGCACGTCGTTGCGCTCGGGGATCGCCGGATGCTCCCAGCTGCCGGCTGGGTCGTAGATCACCCGCTGGCTGCCGTTGATCATCAGCGCCGAATGCCCGCCCTCGCCGCGCGGGATGCCGATCACGGTGAACAGCGTGATCGAGGGCGGCTCGTTCGAGACGTAGCGCGCGCGCCGCACCGCCTCGTCGCTGGCCCATTTGTTGTCGGCACCGCAGGCCGCAAGCGCGGCCGGCAGCGCCAGCGCAAGGAAGGCACGCCTTTGCATGAATGGCTTCTCCGGCTTGGGATCAGGCGTTGGTCAGCGCCATGAACACCAGCACGGCGATGGCGAGGACGCTGACCCAGGTCGCGGCCTTGATGAAGCCGGCGAAGGTCGCCTGCTGGGCGCGAATGTCCATTTCGCCGTGCGTGTGTTCGGTGATTTCGTGATGCGAAGCCATGGTCCTGTCCGTCAAAGATGCGATGCGTCGGGCAAAGGGATAGCGCAAGGCGGCGGGCCTGTCACGCCCCCCAGAGCGCGGCGCCGGTTTCCGACATGCCCGCCGGCCACACCCGGTCCGTGGCGCGCAGGTGGTTGATATGGCCCACGGCCTCGGCCAGGGCGAGGCCGAATTCCGGCTTGGCGATGTTGCGCCGGAACAGCAGCGGGAAACAGCCGACGGCGCTGCGCGGCTCGTCGCGCAGCCCCGCGACCACGCGGTCGAGCGCCGCGCGCTGGTTGTCGGCAAGCTGCCGCAACCGGGTGGGCAGGCCGCGATAGGGCAGCTTGTGGCCGGGCAGGATCAGTTGCTCGGGCCGGGCGAAGGCGGCCAGCCGCTCGCAGCTTTCCAGCCAGTCGCCCACGGTGTCGGCATCCGGTTCGGTCGGATAGACGCCGAGATTGGGCGAGATGGTCGCCAGAAGCTGGTCGCCGCCGATCACCAGGTCGTCGTCGAGCGACCAGAGCGTGACATGTTCGGGTGCGTGGCCGTTGCCCAGCCGCACGATCCAGCGCCGCCCGCCGAAGGCGATCCGCCGGCCTTCCTGCAGCCGCTGATAGCCGGGCGGCAGCGGTGCGCAGATATCGGCGCTGTTGAAGGGCCGCTCGTGGCTGCGTTCCTCGACCAGCTCATCGGGCATGCCGGCGCGGCGCCAGAAGGCGATCGCCTGCGGCGTCGGCCGCTCCTGCAGGTCGAGGACGCCCATGCGCGCCGTCAGCCATGCCGCGCGCGAGGTGAAAAGCTCGGCCCCCTGCGCCTGGAACCAGCCGGCCAGGCCGATATGGTCGATGTGGTGATGGGTGGCGATCAGCCGGGTGACCGGCGCGCCTGCCAGCGGTCCCTGCAGGATGCGTTCCCATAGCGCCCGGCCGCGGCGGGTGTCGATGCCGGTATCCACCACGGTCCAGCCCTCGCTGTCGCGGAAGGCATAGACGTTCACCGTGTCGGGCTTGAACGGCAGCGGAAGCTGGAACCAGAACACGCCGGGGGCGATCTCATGCGCCTCGCCCTCGGCCGGAGGATTATGTGTCTCGCTGCGTATCACCCGGCCATTTGACCCGAGAGCACGGCATCGTCAAGCGCCTCCAGATCCTTCGATCCGGCTTTGGCGGCGGCGAGATCGGCGGCGAAATGCGGCAGGATGCGGGTGACGTAGATGCGCGCCAGCGCCTTGCTGCCGCCGCCGGTGGCGGAACGCAGATGGTAATGCGCCCCCAGCACCCGGGCAAAAGCCGCCAGATAGGGCACGGCGCCGGCGAAGCGTTCCTCCATGCCGCGCTCCAGCAGGTCCTGGGTCGCCTCGCGCAGGGTTTCGGCGGCCTGCCAGACCTGGTTGGCCAGCTCCGGCTCTTCGGCCTGCGCGGCCTTGGCGCCGTCCAGGATCTCGTCGAGCAGCGCCATGGCCGCCGCCCCGCCATCCGCCAGCTTGCGGCCGACCAGATCCATGGCCTGGATGCCGTTCGTGCCCTCGTAGATCGCGGTGATGCGCACGTCGCGCAGATACTGGGCGGCGCCGGTTTCCTCGATATAGCCCATGCCGCCATGCACCTGCACGGCGGTATCGGCGACGCGGATCCCGATATCGGTGCCATGCGCCTTGGCGATGGGCGTCAGGAAGGCGGCGCGCCCGGCCCATTCCTCGGACCCGGTGGCCCGCGCCATGTCCAGAGCCACCGCGCAGGCCATGCAGATAGCGCGGGCGGCAAAGACCTCGGCCCGCGATTCCGCCAGCATCCGGCGCACGTCCGGGTGGCGGATGATCGGGCCCATCTGGTTGCGCTCGGCGGCATAGGCGGTGGCCTGCTGCAGCGCCGCCTCGGCCTGCGCCACGCCCTGCACGCCGACGCCGAGCCGGGCGCAGTTCATCATGGTGAACATGGCGGCCATGCCCTTGTGCTCCTCGCCCACCAGCCAGCCCTTGGCGCCCTCGAAGCTCATGACGCAGGTGGGGCTGCCATGGATGCCCAGCTTGTGTTCCAGGCTGACCACGCGCAGGTCGTTGGCGACGCCGGGATTGCCGGCCTCGTCGGGGATCAGTTTCGGCACCATGAACAGGCTGATGCCACGGGTGCCCTTGCCGCCGTCGGGCAAGCGCGCCAGCACCAGGTGGCAGACGTTCTCGGTGACGTCGCTGTCGCCCCAGGTGATGAAGATCTTCTGCCCGGTGATGCGATAGCTGCCGTCCTCGGCCCGCTCGGCGCGGGTGGTCAGCGCGCCGACGTCCGATCCGGCCTGCGGCTCGGTCAGGTTCATGGTGCCCGACCATTCGCCCGAGATCAGCTTCGGCAGATACAGCGCCTTGAGTTCGTCGCTGCCGTGATGCTCCAGCGCCTCGATCTGGCCCTGGGTCAGCAGCGGGTTCAGTTGCAGGGCCAGGCAGCCCGAGGCGATCATCTCGTTCACCGCCATGTTCAGCGCCTGCGGCAGGCCCATGCCGCCATGATCGGGATCGGCGGCGATGCCGATCCAGCCGCCCTCGGCCAGGGCGCGGAAGGCCTCGGCATAGCCGGGGGACGAGCGCAGCGTGCCGTTTTCCAGCCGCGCGGGCGTCAGGTCGCCGGCCCGGTTCACCGGCGCGATGATCTCGGTGGCAAGTTTGCCGGCTTCGGTCAGGATGGCGGTCAGCGTCTCGGGCGTCGCTTCGGCGAAAAGCCCGGTCTCGGCAAGCTGCGGGAATGACACGATCTCGTTCAGGATGAATGCGATCTGCTCGACCGGTGCTTGATAGGCCATCCGTCTTCTCTCCCTCTTGCGCCTTGGCAAATGCGGCTGTGGCGCGTAACTGAACCCTCGAACGATCATAGGTGCCGCCAGTCGGCCATCAACCGCAACCTCACGTAACGGTATGCAGACCCGGATCTTGCGCCACGACGCCCAGGGCATTGCCGCCGCCGCCGACCTGCTGGCGCGGGGCGAGCTTGTCGCCATTCCCACCGAAACGGTCTACGGCCTGGCCGGTGATGCCCGCGACGCCAGCGCGGTGGCGCGCATCTATCAGGCCAAGGGGCGGCCCAGCTTCAACCCGCTGATCGTGCATCTGCCCGATCTTGAGGCGGCCGAGCGCGTCGCGGTGTTCGACGAGGCGGCGCGGGCCTTGGCGCGGACCTTCTGGCCGGGGGCGCTGACCATGGTGCTGCCGCTTCGCGAGGGGGCGGGCATCGCCTCGCTGGTCACGGCGGGGCTGGACACGGTGGCGATTCGGGTGCCGGCGCATCCGGCGGCGCAGGCGCTGCTGCGCGCCTTCGGCGGGCCGCTGGCGGCGCCCTCGGCCAATCTCTCGGGCCGGATCAGCCCGACCGCGGCCGCGCATGTCGCCGCCTCCGGGACCGGGCTGGGCGGGCGTATCGCCGCGGTGCTGGATGCCGGCGCCTGTCCGGTCGGGGTGGAATCGACCATCATCGGCTGGGTCGCGGGCGCGCCCGCCCTGCTGCGCCCGGGCGGCGTCGCCGCCGAGGCGATCGAGGCGGTGCTGGGCCGGCCGCTGCTGCGCCCGGCGGCGAATCCCGACGCGCCCAGCTCGCCGGGGCAGCTGACCAGCCATTACGCGCCGCGCAGCCCGCTGCGGCTGAACGCCAAGGCCGCGCATCCGGGCGAGGTGCTGATCGGCTTCGGCCCCGTGGCGGGCGAGATGACGCTGAGCGCCAGCGGCGATCTGGCCGAGGCGGCGGCGCGGCTCTTTGACCTGCTGCACCGGGCCGATGCGCTGGGGCGGCCCATTGCCGTCGCGCCGGTGCCGGAAGGCGGTCTGGGCGCGGCGATCAACGACCGGCTGCACCGGGCGGCTGCGCCGCGCTAGGTGTCGGGTGGGTGGGCGTCAGGCATGGCCGGCGCTGGGCGACAGCATCAGCGGGTCGATGCCCAGCGATTTCAGCGCCGCGCGCCATTTCCCGGGATTGTCGGCGCCGAAGATGATCTCGTCGCCGCGATCCGAGGTCAGCCAGCCGTTCTGCAGGATCTCGGAATCCAGCTGGCCCGGCCCCCAGCCGGCATAGCCGAGCGCCAGCATGGCGGGCTGCGGGCCGTGGCCGCGGGCGTAATCCTCGAGGATGTCGCGGGTGGTGGACATGGCCAGGTCGTCGGTGATGCGCATCCGGTTCTCGCCCAGCTGGATGTCGCGGGGCACCCGATGCAGCACGAAGCCACGCCCCGGCTCGACCGGACCGCCGAAGCGCACGGGAATGTCCAGCGCATCCTCGCCCACATCGATGCCCAACTGCGTCAGCAGGTCGGCAAAACCGATCTCGGGCAGCGGCCGGTTCACCACCAGACCCATGGCGCCGTCCTCGGAATGGGCGCAGACCAGGATCACGGATTGCTCGAAGCGCGGATCGCGCATGGCGGGCATGGCGATCAGCATCTTGCCGGTCAGATTGCTCGACTTGTCCATGATCTGCTCCGTCTCCTTTTCATCAAGATCGGCGCTGCGGACTGATTTCGCAAGGGATTGGCGGGAATGTGACTTCACGCCACGGCCTTGGCGCGACTAGATAGGGGCCATGAAGACCCTTGCTCTGATTTTCCTGACCGCCGCGCCGGCCCTGGCGCAGGACCTGCCGCCCGGGCTGGTCGCGGCCGAGCTGCTGCCCGGCTGGGTCACGCCCGAAGGTCATCGCATGACCGCGCTGCGGCTGGACCTGGAGCCGGGCTGGAAGACCTATTGGCGCAGCCCCGGCGATGCCGGCGTGCCGCCGCGCTTCGACTGGCAGGCCTCGGACAACCTGGCCGAGGCGCGGCTGCTTTGGCCCCGCCCCGAGGTGATCGATTCGGGCGGCGAGCGGACGCTGGGCTATCACGACGAGCTGGTCCTGCCGATCGAGATCGTTCCCGCCCGTCCCGGCGCGCCGGTGGCGCTGCGCGCCACGGTGGATTTCGGGCTTTGCCTGGACATTTGCGTGCCGGCGCAGGTGATGCTGGAGGCGCCGCCGGCCGGCCCCGGCCCCGACCCGGTGATCCAGGCCGCCATCGCCCGCCAGCCCCAGTCCTCGGATGCGCAGCCGGACTGCCGGATCGAGCCGATCAAGGACGGGATGCAGGTCACCGCGACCTTGCCCGAGGCGGAAAGCGGCCGTGGCGGCGAGGTGGCGATGGAGCTGTCCCAGGAGGACATCTGGGTCTCTGCCCCCGACACCGGACGCGCGGGCCGCCGCTTGACCGCGCAGGCGGATTTCGTCGCCGCTTCGGGCAAGCCCTTCCCGCTGGACCCGCAGGCGCTGCGGGTGACGCTGATCGGCCCCGACGATGCGGTCGCCTTCCAGGGTTGCCGCGAGGAGACCGACTAGCCCTCGAGCCGGGCGGAAAGCGACAGCAGGTCCGCCCAGGCCTCGCGCTTGGCGGCCGGCGTGCGCAGCAGATAGGCCGGATGGGCCATCGGCAGCGCCGGCAGGCCGAAGGCTTCGGTCCAGGTGCCGCGCAGCTTCAGGATGCCCTGGCGGTTCAGCAGCGCGATGCAGGGCGTGTTGCCCATCAGCACCAGCAGTTGCGGCTGGACCAGCTCGACATGGCGGCGCAGAAAGGGCAGCATCATGGCGATCTCGGCCGGCTCGGGGCGGCGGTTGCCCGGCGGGCGCCAGGTCAGCACATTGGTGATGTAGAGCGCGCGTTCCGCATCCACCGCCTGGCGCGACAGGCCGATGGCGGCGAACATCCGGTCGAGCAATTGCCCCGCCCGGCCGACGAAGGGCCGGCCCTGCCGGTCCTCCTCCTCGCCCGGGGCCTCGCCGATGATCATGACCCGCGCCGCCGGATTGCCGTCGCAAAAGCAGAAATTGCGCGCGCCCTTCTTCAACTCGATGCCGTCGAAGGCTTCCTGCGCCGCCGCCAGCTCGGCCAGGGTCGCGGCGGCCGCGGCCATGGCCTCGGCCTGGGCGGCCAGATCCTCGGCCGCGTCGTCGCGGGCCTTGGCGGGCGCAGCGGGGGGCGGGGCGGCAGGGGTCGGGGCGGCCTCGGCCCGCTCGGACAGCTCATAGCGGTCGAGCGGCGCGTCGAGACATGGCTCGTCCGCGCCCAGCTCGGCCTGCCATTGCAGAAGCGCCAGCGCCGTCTCGGCGTCCAGCGCGAATCCCCTGTAAGTCGGATCGGCGGTCATGCGCGCAGGCTAGGACGCCGCGCCGGCGCCGGCAAGCGCCCGTCTTGCCGGCGCCCGGAATGCGGTTGCGCGGGCGACGCGTAACTTACTGCGATTGCGTCAGCGGCGCGGTGCCGCCGCCCATTCCGACAAGGCGCTGGATCAGCGGCTTGGCGGTCGGCCCGATCCGGTCGCAGGCGCCGGGATCGTCCAGCAGCTTGAAGGCCGGCCCGTAATAGGTGCGGTCATAGGCCGAGGCATCCAGCCCCAGCTTGGCCGCCAGCCGGTCGCCCGTCCCGGTGATCAATGTCCATTCGCCGTCCGTGATCGCGTAATCCGGGCAGTTCGAGGTGATGACATTGACATTCGCCAGTTCGGCGATCAGCGATTTCGCCTCGGCATCGCTGAGACCCGAGACATCGGGAAGCTGCACGGTGACACCTCCATCGGCCAGTGCCGCCGTGGCGAGAAAGGCCAAGGCGCCGGTCGTGACCGCACCTGTCTTCATGGTCGCCCCCTTCGTTTGGTCTTGCGTTTCCGGGTCCATCCGGCCCGATCCGATCCGCCAGCGCAACCCAATTCGCCGTGAACTTGACGCAGCACAGGCGCAAGGATACGCGATTGACCAACAGCCAGAAGCATAGAGGATGCCTGCGATGACCACCTATTCCCTGCTGATCCTGCCCGGCGACGGCATCGGCCCCGAGGTCATGGCCGAAGTGCGCAAGGTGATCGGCTGGTTCGAGAAGAACCGCGGCCTGTCCTTCGCCGTCAGCGAGGATCTGGTCGGCGGCGCCGCCTATGACAAGCACGGCAAGCCCCTGGCCGACGAGACAATGGCCCGGGCGCAGGCGGCCGACGCGGTGCTGCTGGGCGCCGTGGGCGGGCCGAAATACGACAATCTGGACTTCTCGGTGAAGCCCGAGCGCGGCCTGCTGCGCCTGCGCAAGGAGATGGACCTGTTCGCCAACCTGCGCCCGGCGCAATGCTTCGACGCGCTGGCCGATTTCAGCTCGCTGAAACGGGACGTGGTGGCCGGGCTCGACATCCTGATCGTGCGCGAATTGACCTCGGGCGTCTATTTCGGCGAGCCGCGCGGCATTTCCGATGACGACACCCCCGGCAACGAGGGGGGCCGCGTCGGCGTGAACACCCAGCGCTATACCTCGGGCGAGATCCGCCGCGTCGCCCGCGCCGCCTTCGAGCTGGCCCGCAAGCGCGGCAACCGCGTCTGCTCGATGGAAAAGGCTAACGTCATGGAATCCGGCATCCTGTGGCGCGAGGAGGTGCAATGGGTCCATGACAACGAATATCCCGACGTGGAACTGTCGCACATGTATGCCGATAACGGCGCCATGCAGCTGGTCAGAAACCCGCGCCAGTTCGACGTGATCGTGACCGACAACCTGTTCGGCGACATCCTGTCCGACGCGGCGGCGATGCTGACCGGCAGCCTGGGCATGCTGCCCTCGGCATCCTTGGGGGCGCCGATGGCGAACGGCCGGCCCAAGGCGCTGTACGAGCCGGTGCATGGCTCGGCCCCCGACATCGCCGGCCAGGGCAAGGCCAACCCGATCGCCTGCATCCTCAGCTTCGCCATGTGCCTGCGCTATTCCTTCGACCTGGGCGCCGAGGCCGATCTGCTGGAGAAAGCCGTCGAGAAGGTGCTGGCCGACGGCCTGCGCACCGGCGACCTGATGGGCGCCGAGGGCGGCAAGCCGGTCTCGACCGCCGAGATGGGCGACCACATCGTCGCGGCGCTTTCGGCACTGTAATCGGCCGGCCGCGCCTGCCGGGACAGGCGCGGCCCCATCGCGGAGCGTCGGAGGGGCGCATGACGGCGGGCAATATCAAGGGCGCGCTGCTCGCCCTTCTGTCCATGGGGCTCTATTCGACCCATGACGTGATCATCAAGCTGCTGGGCGGAACCTATCCGGCGCTGCAGATCCTGTTCTTCTCGGCGCTGTTGTCCTTTCCGCCGCTGGCGGTGCTGCTGCTGCGCGATCCGACGCATGGCACCTTGCGGCCGCGCAACCCGTTCTGGGTCGGGCTGCGCTCGCTCTGCATTGTCGCCTCGGGCATCGGCGGCTTCTATGCCTTTTCAGTGCTGCCGCTGGCGCAGGTCTATTCCATCCTTTTCGCCGCGCCGCTGCTGGTCACCGTGTTGTCGGTGCCGCTGCTGGGCGAAAGGGTCGGGGTGCATCGCTGGCTGGCGGTCTGTGCCGGGCTTTGCGGGGTGCTGATCGTGCTGCGCCCCGGCGCGACGCCCCTGGGCCTCGGCCATCTGGCGGCGCTGATGGGGGCGACGGCGACGGCGCTTTCCGCGATCGCCGTGCGGCGCCTGGGCCGGTCCGAACGGACGGTGATCCTGCTGCTCTGGCCGATGATCGGGAATTTCTTGCTGACCGGCGCCTCGCTGGGTTTCGCCTATCGGCCGATGGAGCTGGGCGACCTGGCGCTGACCGGGGTGATCGCCGCCCTGGGTCTGGCGGCGGGCTTTCTGCTGATCCTGGCCTATCAGGCCGGCGAGGCGGCCAATGTCGCGCCGATGCAATATTCGCAGATGCTCTGGGCGGTGGCCTATGGCTGGTTTCTGTTCGGCGAGCGTCCGGACGGCCCGACGGTGCTGGGGGCGGGGCTGATCATGGCATCGGGGCTCTACATCCTGATGCGCGAGCGGCTGGGCGCCTCGCGGCTGCGCCCGGCGACACGGGCGCGCTTCGGCAGCGAGGCGGTGACCGCGCCGCGCTGGAGCCTGCTGCAACGCCTGCTGCGCGAGCGGGGCTGAGGCGGCTTGGCCGCTGCGGTTTTACAGGGCGAAGATGCAAGATTCCCCCTTGCATTCCGCCGCCCCAGCGGCTACCTGCCCCACACGGTCGGAGCGTAGCGCAGCCTGGTAGCGCACCTGCTTCGGGAGCAGGGGGTCGGAGGTTCGAATCCTCTCGCTCCGACCATTTTTCCCGTGATCAGAGGTAGATAGTTCTGCCTTTTTGATCACAAGAATTGCCTCTCCCTCCTATTGATAACCAATCAACTCACTGATTTTGCGTGATTAAAGAAACTTGAGAATGTGCTTGCCACCAGTGGTTATGGTTGGTCACAGAGAGGCTACCGGATTCGCCTTTCCGTCAAACGCCGGACATCTGAGCTGAGATCACCACCGACTAAGTATGACGACACTAAAGATCTCGGCCGCCTGCGTTTGCTATGCCGGACGCGGCCGCTCATCACCTTGCATCATAGCCGCCATTTTGCGAGACTCGATCGACGCGTTGGGCGGGAAGCTGACTTGCGGCGCGGCATTGCGCATGGCAATGACGTGCTCGATCTCGTGGAAAACTACTGCAAGCGGGCCGGACTGCCTCCCGCCCCCGGTATTGTCGAGCTGCCACATGGCGAACGGCTGATCCATGCGGCAGCCAATCAGTTCGGTCTGGTCATCGAATTGACGCTGGCGGCCATCGAACAGGCTTTCCTCAACGGGGCCCGCCAGCTGGCACCCCAAGATTTTGCCCGCGCCTATCACCTGCGGACCGCCTGCGACGACTCGTTCAACCCGTTCGTTATTCCCGATTTTTATCGGGTCGATGCGCGGCAGGTCTTCTCACGGGAGCAACGCTGATGTTCACCGCGACAAAACCGCTACCGTTGACGGTGCCCACCACGATAGGGGAATCCGCGACATCCTTCGCCTCTCGCCTAGCTCGGCGGAACGGCGTGCCCGGTTGATCGCCTTCTGCTCGGACGTTGGGATCGACTACTTCGCGCTTGTAAACGGCGATCCGGTCGAAATCCAAAGGTTGGCAGTTCTGGGCGATATCGATCCCGTCCCGCTGCAAGCGGCAACACCTTCCCTGATTGAACCGGGTTGGTTTCGACTCGGAAACGAACGCATCAAATTCACGGGGTTCATACGGACAACGCTTCGGATTTGCCCCATGTGTATCAGCGAGGTGCGCAACACGACAGAAATCGTCCATCATGGGGTCTGGCAACTCGCGGCGATCCGCACCTGTGTGAAGCACGGGCGCCATCTCGTTGCAGTTCCCAAGCCAAAGAACGGCAATGATTGTTTTGATCACGTCCCCATGCTCGACGGGTTTCAACCAACAGCTGGTGATTTGGCTGCGTCACAGGATCAGGAACTGGAGCGGTATTTGACCGATCGAATCCTGATCGGACCGGGAAAAAGCTGGCTGGACCGCTTGCCGTTTCATATTGCAGCGCAAACTTGCGAGATGCTTGGCGCGCTTCTGACCTTGGGACCAAGGGTAAAGCGAGCGGAACTTGCCGACGCGCAATGTGCAGCGGCCGGCACCGCTGGCTTGAGCATCCTTCGCGGGGGTCCGGAGGCGTTGCGTCAAAAGCTCAAGGAAATTCAGGACTCTCATCCGGTCGGGGAAAAACTCTACCGTTCACACTACGGCGTGTTCTTCGATTGGCTGCGCTTTCGCGACGATGACCGAGATTTTGACGTTGTGCGTGACGTTGTCCGGGAGTTCATTTTTGAGAACTTCCCGGTTACGGTCGGGTCCATTGTTCTGGGGAAGCCTTGTCCGGAGCAGCAGGTTCACTCCTTCTCCACGGCAAAGCAGGTGTTCGATATTCCTCACCATAGGCTCGGTCAGAAATTGGTCACATTGGGAATGGCAAAACCGCATGCGAGTGACAGGTTTTACACGCTGACGCGATATATCCCCACAGTCCTGCTTAACGACATCATCGCCGAGGTCGCCACGCGCCTAAGCGCGAGGGAAGCCGCACAGATCGTTGGTGTTGAAACGGTGGTGCTTGCGCGCATGGCAAGCCATGGCCTCATCCCAAAGCAATCGGAATATGGCAAAAGGTCGACGATCTACCGGTCCGAAGATTTGAAGGCGTTCCTGGAGAGGTTACGAGGTCTCGCGACCCGCGCCGGAGCGATCAAAGATCTTATCAACATCTCGACAGCAGCATGTCGGCGTGGCGTGTCGATCACGGCACTCACGAAGCTCATTCTTGAGGGCCGCATTCCGCTATATTTCGACGGAACTACCGCCGAAGATTTCCGAGCATTCCGAGTTCATCCAAGCTCTTTGAACGGTATCTACCGCCGACCCCAAGAACCCGTCGCATCCTCATGGAGCGTTGCTCGGCTTCTAAAGATCAGCAGGCCAACAGTTTATCGCCTGCGGCAAGCTGGCTTTCTTGCGCCCCCTACGAAGCGTAAGAGCGTCAGCATCAGAGGCGGTAAGTACAGCTGCAGAAAATCGCTTGAGGAATTTCAGGCAGCACATGTCTCCTTGAACGAGCTGATCGAACGGTCAGGTCGATCCGCTGACGACGAGTTCAACCATCAGATCTCCAATGGCGTGCTGCCGCTCCCGTTGGGATTACGTAGCACAATGATCTTTCGACGCGCCGACGTTGCGTAAACCCATGATCTGACAAAGCCGGCTATGCGCCGGCTTTGTCATGCGCACGGTGAGGCAACGCTAGCTGAGAAAAAGGGCAGGTCGAACTGCCGGTCTGTTTGGCCTGTTAAATGGCTTCTCCACAAATTCACAGTTTTCTTCATAATTCACAGAATACTTCATAGAATTAACCCCCGTCTGAGCGTCTGCATCCGGGATGCCCGACGCAGACGATGCCCTTCTGGAAGCCTTTGCAAAAATCCTGCGAAAGCAGCGGAATGCGGCTGGCCTGTCTCAGGAGGAGCTTGCACACAGAGCCGGAGTCAGCATGCGATATGTCTCACTCCTCGAGAGCCGCCGACACCAACCCAGCTTGGCGACCATTCATGGCCTGTGCCAAGGTCTGGGGCTTTCCATGGTAGAGCTTATCGGTGCGGTTGAGGCTGAGTTCAGCGAAAGGGGCCAGCACTGAGGTTGCCGGAATCGTGGCTGCTGTGAGATTGTGAGGGAAACGGCGGCAGCGATGAAGGTGCTAGCTTTGGCTCGGCTGCATGATCTGGCGCCATTTGGTTGCTGCCTTCGCGCTTTGTTACCTCGAAGGCAATGGCAACGCAGAAGCGCTGGTTCTCGACCCATGCGCCCATATCGGGTATTAAAGAGCTATGGCCACCACACCTGCCCAACAGCATCCTGATGCCGCCCTGATCCGAGACTGGGCACTGTACGGGCCTCGTGACCCAGAGATTGCAACGCTTGTCGAGCGCCTGGCTATCGAGAAGCAGATGCGGTTGGATGAAATCGAAAAGCTGATTGTCGAAACCCTTATCCGTGCGCTTTCTGACCAGAGCTAGGTGCAGCGGCACGTATCAAGCAGCTTCATCAGTTCGAGCTGGTCGAATGTGGCGCTCCACAATCAATCTAAATACATATTGTAAACAACACCTTAGGCATAATCCTTGTTGACTGCCCTAAATCTCGTGGGTATGCTGTGACCGCAGGCCCAAATCTGCTACGGCCAGCAGGCTTTCCTACCAGAACGGATATAGTCCAACTCATGGTTCAGCAGCGCCGACAAATCGCAGATCTCGTTCGCCAGTCGGATGTGAAAACCCGACTTCGGGAAGCCGGGTCGGGTATCAGTGCGATAAAGCCAAGCAGTGTTACCGTTGTCTCGCAGGGATATCGGCGTTCGGAGAATATCCAGCGGGCGATAGCGGAAAAGCTTGGCACCACACCCGAGAAGATCTGGCCCGACCGCTACGAACAGGAGGGCAACATGAGCAAATAAAAAAGCGAAGGCCCCAAAGGCTAAGCCCCGGGACCCTGCTCAGGTTTGTCGATTCTTCACTCCGACGCCTGAAGCATCCCAAAAATCGCACGCAAAGTCAATGACCGGCGCCATCCGCTTCGGTCGATGGCTGCGCAGTGCCTGCATCCGCCGTGATCGCCCGCTCCCGCGGGCGGCCGCCTGACAAACTGTTGCCAGGGATTTGACATGAACCCCTTCTTTCGCTTTCCCGTGCTGGCACCCGCCAGCCGGACCATTCCGGCGCGCTCGAAAGCGAGCGCCCGCGTGCAGGTCGTCGATGTGCGATCATTCCTGCCCCAGCCTGTCATCAGCCGGCTCGAATCCGGGCTGGAAGCCCATTGCTGGGACCAGTTGATTGCGGATCCCGAGATTCGTGAAGTTCAGGCGCAGCCGCCCGTCATCCGGTACCGCGACGCATGGGGCAGGCCCGCCGTCCATCACTTCGACTTTCGCGCCCATCTGGCCGACGGCAGTGCGCTTGCCGTTGCCGTGCGGCCACTGGCCCGCGTCCGCAAATACCGCTTCGAGGACACGTTGAGGCTTATCGCCTCGCAACTGCCCAGATCCTTCGCGACACGGGTCTTGCTGTTTACCGATGCAGACATTCCCCGGCCGGAGGTCGTGCCGCACGCCCCGACGACGCGCCTGATCGAGCGCGCCAGGGAACTCGGCGCGCCGATGATCCCAGCCTTTACCCATATGATTCTGGCTTGAGAGGGCGCCATGCAACATTTCAACATCAATCTCCTCGATCTCGTCATCCTTGATGGCGTGGAATATCGGCTTGCATCACATGAGCCCGAAGGGATCGTGCTGATCAGTGGGCCTATTTGTCGTCCTTGCCTAGAATGCCCCTGTCGGCGGTGACCAAGCATGTCGAAGCGGCAGAACTCTCCGGACGGGTGTTGGGTGTGCGAATGCCGGTGGATGACGAGCAGGCGGACGAGCCTTGGAAGATGCCCCCGTCGCGCCGCAGCACGCCACGACGCCTCGGTGTGGCCCTTCCGCAAACCATCAAGGTGACGATCGCCGATCAGATCTATATCGACCGGTCGGATCTGCCGACCGCTATGATCGCTCAGTTGGTGCGATTGGCGGCGTTCCAGAACCCGGAATTCTATCGCGCACAAGCAATGCGGCTACCGACATTTGGCAAGTCGCGAATTGTATCCTGTGCAGAACTGCACCCCCGACACGTCGCCCTGCCGCGCGGCTGCCTCGATGAAGTGATCGGGCTCCTTTCCAATCACGGAGCGACAGCCGATCTGGACGATTTGCGCGAAGATGGAACTTGTTTGCCAGAGACGGTTCGCTTCCGTGGCGAACTTCGCCAGCAGCAATCGCGCGCGTTTGATGCATTGGCCAAGCACGATACAGGCGTGCTCGCCGCCACGACCGCATTCGGAAAGACCGTCGTGGCCTCGGCGCTGATCGCGCATCGCGCTCGCAATACATTGGTTCTGGTCCATCGCCGTGAACTCCTCAGCCAGTGGGTCGAGCGCCTTGGGTCCTTTCTACAGATCGACCCGAAGCAGATCGGCACCATCGGTGCCGGAAAGCGCAAACCTACCGGTGTGATCGACGTGGCGCTGATCCAAAGCCTGGTTCGCAAGGGTGCAGTTGACGATATCGTTGGCAAATATGGCCATCTTGTTGTCGATGAGTGCCATCACCTGTCCGCTGCAAGCTTCGAGCTTGTCGCCCGCAGATCGAAGGCGCGCTACGTCACCGGATTGTCCGCGACAATCGCCAGAAAAGACGGGCATCACCCGATCATCTTCATGCAATGCGGTCCGGTGCGCCATCAGGTGAGTGCCAAATTACAGGCTGCCGAAAGCGGCATTCACCATCGGGCCCGTGAGCGTCATACAAGATTTCGATTGCCAGAGGCTCTCGCCATGGCCGAGCGCCCGTCAATTCCCGCGATCTATGCCGCTTTGGCGGAAGACGAGGCCCGAAATGATCTGATCTTTGACGATGTGCTGAAATCGCTGGAGGCCAAGCGGTCGCCGATCGTACTAACCGAGCGGAAGGATCACCTCGATTACCTTCAGCGGCGCTTCGCCCGGTTTGCCAAGAATATCGTTGTCCTTCGTGGCGGCATGTCCGCAAAGGACCGGAAGGCCGCGTATTCCGCGTTGAATGTTGCCGATGAGGACGAGCGTTTGATTCTCGCCACGGGGCGTTACATCGGCGAAGGTTTCGATGACAAGCGTCTTGATACCCTGTTTCTGACGATGCCAATCGCGTGGAAAGGTACGCTGGCGCAGTATGTCGGCAGGCTACATCGGCAGCACGGCGAGAAGAGAGATGTCCTGGTGGTCGACTATGTCGACAGCGCTGTCCCGGTCCTCGCGAGGATGGCCGCCAAGCGGCGAACGGGCTACCGTGCACTCGGATATGCCATGGAATAGTATCTGTCAGAAGTGGCATGGAGAGTAGCAATTTCCAATGAAACTTCGCCCATTCCGACACTGCGCCCAAGACAGTTTTCGTTCATCGGCTACCTGATCCAGTTTTCAACCCGCAGGCCGCGAACGCGGGAAAACTCGCCCGTGTTGTCAGTCACGAGGATTGCGCCTGCGGCGTAGGCATGAGCTGCGATCAACAGATCGTTCGGACCAATGGGCTTGCCAGCGGCCTCAAGCTCGGCACGAATGCCGCCATACTCCGCGTCAGCAGGCACATCGAGCGCCAGAACCTGCACACTTTCCAGTATCGCTTCGACATGCGCCAAGAGTTTCGCAGACCCTTTCCTGGCGCACCCATATCGCAGCTCTGCGGCTGTGATGATGCTCACGCAGATCGCATCCGGGCCGACCTCGGCAATGCGCTTTGCCGCGCTGCCGTCAGGATGTCGCAGCAGATCGGAGACGATATTGGTGTCGAGCATATAGAGGGTCAAATGTCGATTTCCTTGGCCGGGAGAAGCGTCTCGTCCACATCAGGAAACTGATCCTCTGGCCCGAGCGGGTCTAGTCCGGCCAGCACTTCAAGCAGGTTCTTGCGGCGCACCGGCTCGATGATAAGCCGGTTCCCATCACGATAGATGTTCACCCGATCCCCCGGCATCTCGAAGTCTGCGGGAATGCGGACGGCTTGGCTCTTGTTGTTACGGAAGAGCTTGGCTTCACGAGGCTCTGAATATGGCTGCGGATGCGGCATGATCGCCCCTCCTGTTCATGTGTATATGCAGAAACATATACATCATGCTGCGGAGATTTTCAACCTGCATCGCTGCCAGCCCCGTCCCTACAACCCATTTTGTGGAGAGAAGGCCTGAGCTGAAATGAAACTGAGACCCATGGGGGCAAGGTTGAACTCTCCTGGCGGGATCCGTCAATGATCGACCTGCACGCCCATTTTGCGTCGTGGCCGGCGTCATGGGTCTCGTTCCGAGCCCTGGCCGCGGGGCAATCTTCCCGCCAGCCTCGGCCGTTCTCGCGGATCGTGTTGATTTCGCCACCTTGAACTGCTGAGCCCGAGCGGCTGTGCCCTTGTCCACCCTGCCTTGGTTTCCTATCACGCGGCAATGAAACAGGAGGTGCGCTTGAAGGATTCCCACGATCTCAGCGGCCTGATCCGCTTCGCCGAAACCGATGCCACCTGGCGCCCGCGCTTAGCCAAGGTGGTGGATGAGCACCTTCTGCCTGCGCTCGAAGAATTCGAGATCGACTTCGAAGACTTGGCGGAACTTCTCGGCGAGCAACTGCCCTGGACGCTTTGGGGCTGTGCGTTCGAGGATTTCATTTCCCGTCGCTATGGCAAACATGGGCTCTCGGTGGTTGATGCCTATCTCGCACGAGGAAAAGGTCGCGAAGGCGCCGCAGCTCGGGAATACATGCTCGGGTTGCGTGATGCCTGGGCCAGCCTCTACGAGGTATCCGAGGTGATCCCGGGTCAGAGCATGAAATTGCGTGACCTTATCGCCGGGACGGCACCAGTGACCGTCACCGAACACAGCGCCACGCAGTCTCTGAACACCTGGGACCGCATTGCCGCCCGCGTGGTGCCAGTTGGCCATCATCATGTGATCTCCGGCGGATTGCTGATCTACCCTGCCGCCGCCTCGGAACTGCTCTTCGACGGGCTCCGGCAGGTGTTGAAATTGAAGCGCGGGCAGGATCCGAAGCTGGTGCCCGAGAAGCTGCAGGGCTGCGCACCGCTGTTTTCCAATGCCTGGCTCTTCAGCCAATTACCCGGTCTTCTCGATCCACAGATGCCGGACCTGACCAACACCGATGGCGATGATCTGCTATTCTGCGAGCTGCGTTTCCCCTTTGCCAAGGGCGTGCAGCAGGCACAGATCGCCGACATGCTGGACCGCATGCCAGAGCTGGAGTCCTGCGGGGCAAAGACCTGGGACTGGTTGGCGGCGAGCGTCGCAAATCAGGCAAGAGCGGCGGACTGGTGATCGGCAGCTTTGTCGGCGGTGGTACGGTGCTGGGGACGATCACGCTGAAGGGCAAAGCTCTGCTCCTGAACGTAAATTCGCGAGAGCGTGCAGAACGCGGCAAGGCCATGATCCAGGCGGTGGCCGGCAAGCTGCTTCGTCCTCAACTGACAGCGATCCAGACCGCGCAGCAGGTGATGCGTGACCAGCAATCGCAAGGCGACGGCCGACAGAGTGATGGCGAAGACCTGCCCCCGGAACTGGCGCGGGAGGTGCTGGCGGAGTTTCCGGACAACCATTATCACGCAATCCTTGACCAACCGGTTCCCGTGCTGGGGGACAAGACACCGCGACAGGCCGTGCGCAGTGCTGCGGGCAGAAAGAAGGTGGTCGATTGGCTGAAGCATCTGGAAAACGGCAGCGCGCGTCAGCCGGGCACGCCGATGGCAAACTATGATTTCAGCTGGATGTGGGACGCGCTTGGCCTGATGTCCGAGCGGCAATGACTTGCTTGGCAGAAACGATCACGTTGGTCTTATCTCAAATTACACAGCACCTCTTGCAATAAGTAACCCGATGGGCTACATGCAAGCATGCAGACAGTGGCGGAAACCCCTATCTTCACCCGACAGACCGAAAAGCTGTTCAATGAAGACGAGAAGCGGGAACTGATTGATTTTCTGGCCGAAAACCCCATGGCCGGTGATGAGATCCTTGGCACGGGTGGGGTGCGCAAGCTCCGGTTCGCGGCCTCAGGTCGAGGCAAACGGGGCGGTGCTCGGGTGATCTACTACTATCTGGATGAAACCATGCCGCTTTACGCGCTGCTGGCCTATGCCAAGAACGCGAGAAGCGACATGACCCCGGATGAAAAGCGCACGGTGGCCGCGCTGGCCACGGCGCTGAAGGCTGCATGGAAGGAAAGGAAATGAGCACGTTTGGCGAAGACCTGATCCAGGCCATGGGCGAGGCACTGGCCCATGCCAAGGGAGAAGGCCCCGCAATCCTGCACGAGTCGGTTGATCCGCGCGAGGTCAGGATGCGGGCGAAGCTGACACAGGCGCAAATGGCCCCATTGATGGGGATGAGTCTTTCGGGGTATCGAAAATGGGAACAAGGTCAGCGTCGCGTCTCTGGTCCTGCTGCCACGCTGCTGCGGGTGATCGAGAAAGAGCCCGGTGCGGTGCAGCGTGCCTTGGCGGGTTGACCCTGAATGCGTCGAGTAGCTGGAAGCCAACCGGAAATCACCCGCCTCCCGCATGATCGGATGAATGCCGACCAGCATTTCCAGGGGCACCCGATCATGCAGGCAGGAGCGCAATGAGCACTCTGAACATTCATCTGGACACGGGGGCCAATCTTCGGACAGGCTTCACCGAAACAGGCGAACTGGCCGTTGCAGTCAAGACCCGCGAGACGATCCCCACGCTGTATTTTCGCAGCTACGAGGATCTGCATCGGGTTCTCACACCTTCCCGTCTTAGGGTTGTCATGGCGCTTGCCGGGCAAGGGGTCATGTCCATTGACGAGCTTGTGCGCCGGGTCGGGCGCGATGCGCCAGCCGTGCATCAGGACGTTATCACGCTCGCAGATGCGGGGATTATCGATCATACTGAAAAAGGTGCCGAATTTCCCTATCGCGGCATCCACCTCGATTTCTGGGTGGATTTATCGGATGGGAATAATGCAACGGCATGAGCAATAAGCGATATCGGGAGAAAGCTTCATACGCTGCGGCGCGATAGATCACCTCAAAGCCTGTAAGATCACGAACCGAGGTCGAAGCCGTCATGAACCTCCCGAGCTTTGCCAGCCCCAACACGGCAACCCGCGTGCGAAGTGAAATAAAAGGCAGTCAACGAAAAACGCGCTAGCCAAAGCCACTGGATTCGTTCAGGATTCGGATGGAGAACAGAGCAAGACTCTCTGAAATTTCATAATAGGAGGCAGATAATTCTGCCTTTTTGACCGCGGAAGTTGCCTCGCGATGAGGCTGAATTCCTCATAAATCATTGGAATATATCGCAATAGTGCCAAGCGCACCCTGCGCGTGCTCGGACAGCTTGATTGAGTGCGAATATGGGTGTGTTTCTGGCAGTACGATGCGGCAAGCTTGCCTAGCGCTCATAGCGGGCGCTGGTTTGCCCTGCGGAGTCACCTTCCCATGGATCGGCGATAAGGGCGGTATCCACAATCAAACGGTCGCATCGCCACGGTTCAAACGTCCGATTGGTGACTGCTTGCCAGTCGGGAACGACAAGATCCTCGATATCGCTGATACGCGTCTCGACTCGTTTCCGATGAAGCGTCTTATCCGAACAGGTGACCTCGACGTTCAACAGGTGAGCCGCGCCATCAGAGGCGGTTTCTGCCCATAGTTTTCGTGAAAGTTCAATCGGATTGACGGTGTCAGCAATAACGTCGAAGCCAAGCAAAAGATTGTCTTTCGCGATAGATGCGATTGCCAGGTAGCCTGCATCCTCTGCGGGACAAATGCTCAGGATACTTCGCTTCAAAGCAGCTTCTACGGAATCCACACGAAGATGGATAGTCGGAGTGCGCGCCGCCAGTTTCTTTGCCAACGTTGTTTTGCCGACCCCAGGAAGGCCGGAAAGAGACACTAAGATAGTCATTTCGAGAGTTTATCACGGGGCGGTCTGATCTGCCAGACGAACGGCAGAAAAGTCCCGCTTAGCCGACCGCGGCGCGTTCCGGCCGCGTCAAGCCTGAGCGGCAGCTTTCGGGAAGCTGCATAGCAGCTGAAGGCGCTGACCGGCAGGTAAGGGCCGACCTCGCCGGTCCGGCAGGTGGCCTTGATTCCGCCTTTCGGCCGGCCATAGGGGCGGCGTCCACTCTCATCCGAACGACAATCAGCCTCACCGCATCAGCCAAATCCGGTGCGCGACATTTATGCTGGACGCGCAGTAACGCCGATTGCCCGTGCCTTGGCGGTGGAAGGTGATCGCACCACCATGAGGGCGACGATTTTTGTCGTTCTTGGTCATGATCGCGGGCCTATAGAGGCGCGATTCAGGACGAATCAGATCAGCGCCGATACTGCGAAGGATTGCCCACGAAGCCCACGCCAGATTCCGGAGCGTCAAACTTAGTGAATCAAAGGGCTGTTTGCACCGGTTACGCTTCGTCGACATAGCCTGCATCAGGATACGGCTTCGAAATTTGTCAACATGACCTAAAATATTTATATAAATAAAAAATTATAGATACTGTTATCGCCAGAACGAAGCAGGTGGTGATGCTGGACGGAGAGGCGCCCGGAACGCCTTCACGAACTCAGGCCGCTTTGCCTCTGCCCTGCCAGGGGAGCTCGCGCAAGCCGTGGCGGTCTTCATCGACCACGACCATCACCGCAGCTCTGACAACATGACCGCACAGACGTCCGTCTCGGCCAAGCCGAAATCATCCGCAAACGCCGGAAGACCATCACAGGCAA
This sequence comes from Paracoccus sp. TOH, assembly GCF_030388245.1. Lineage (NCBI taxonomy): Bacteria > Pseudomonadati > Pseudomonadota > Alphaproteobacteria > Rhodobacterales > Paracoccaceae > Paracoccus > Paracoccus sp. TOH. The sequence continues at coordinate 663,442 of NZ_CP098360.1, read as the reverse complement.
GACAATCGAGAAGCGCCGCTTGCTGCATCGCCAGACGGGGTATAAACTGGGATCCTGACAGCCAGCCATTCCCGCTCAACTATGGACAGGAACGCACTCGGCTGCGGAATCCGGTGCCGCCATTGCGAACATCACCAGAACATCCTGCGCGGATCATGCGCGAGAATCACGTGCAGCCCGCGGGAAGTTTCGGGAAAACCGGTGAAAATCGCCTTGCCCTCTCAAATCCGTCATCCCGTCGAAAAGCCCTTGTTTCCTTGGCGCTTGATCCATATACGGGGCGACGGAGACGTGGCCGAGTGGTCGAAGGCACACCCCTGCTAAGGGTGCAGACGGGGAACCGTCTCGAGGGTTCGAATCCCTTCGTCTCCGCCACTACTATCGGATTTTATTACATTCCCCCTCCCTTCTGCATATTGCGCTGCATGTCCGGGAAGCGGAGGGAAACACCGGCTGGACATCCATGAATTCGTCAACATTCCTCTGGCTGCGGTTGCATGGCGCGGTCCGCGCCGGGTCAGGATGAAGGGCGAACGCTAGTGTCCGCGGACCTGGCGTAAGCTCGGCGGCCATCAAGGCGGATGGTCGAGGTGGAGTTTGGCGCGTTCGGCCACGAACCTCGCGGAGACCCGATGGCCAAGGCGTACATGGGCCTGCCCGAGCTTGCCACGGCCGAGGCTTGCTCGAGAACTGAACCGGCACCGTGCCTTCCAAAGACCCGGGGCCCGGCCCGACCCATGAAACAGAAACGCCCCCGAGAGGGGGCGTTTCGCATCAATACCGGCCTGTAAACGCCAGTTCGGCGCTTTCCGATTTTCCGGTGGCAGGAGGGACAACTTCAAGCGTCGGGCGTCCGACGAGGACGCCGAAGCCGATGCCGCAACGAACATAGGTGGTTTGGCCGGCTTCGACATGCGCGAGCGCCTGCTTGGTGGTCTCGGTGGTCGCTTCGATGGTGTGATTGCCGGGCGCGAGATCGACCGAGAAAGCGCCACGCGGCGCACATTTGCCTTTCGGCACGCCGTTGAAACTCACCGTGGGCTGGAACGCCGCGCCGAAGACCCCTTGACGGTAAAGGATCACGCGGCCCTTGCCAGCGGGGATCGGCGCTGCGGCTTCCTTTGATTCCTGCATCGGGGTTCCGCTGGCGCAGGCCGAAAGCAGGGCAACTGCGGCGAGAGCGGCTAGTTTTCTCATGGCGGTATCCATCTGGGTCAAATGCGGAACGAACTGCTAACAATTCGGGCATAATCTCCCATCACTGATTTGTGAAGGCGGAAAGTTGCCGATGAGAGGGCGCGGTTGCGCAGGACAATCTGTTGACCGAGGCAAAGCGCGGCGAACGGGAAGCCGCTCGGGCCGGGCTGGCCCGTCCGAAAGGGGCGCTGATGGGGGCAGGCCTTGACGGCGCGGGGCTAGGCGTAAGCCTGTATTGCGGCCTCGATCGCTTCGACGTGCTGGTATAGATCGGACGGTGCTGTCACGCGGACCTTGGTTTCGTTCTTCTCCCCGTCGAATACGCCCAGGTTTTTGGTCGTAGCGGAGTTGAAGTACAGACGGCAGATCGGCTTTCGGTTGTTGTCGTCCATCAGGATGGCGCAGTAGCTTTTGGCATCGCGCAGCGTGACCCGCTCGATCGGGACATGTTTCGCCGCTATCGCGCGGACAATCATGAAACCTTCGCGCTCTTCGTCGGTCGTTATGATCTCGCTGTCGATCTCGGCGGTATCGTTGGCCGGCTGGAGCTGCGGAGCGGATTCCGGTCGCAGGGTGATGCTGAGCTTGTCCTGGATTCGGTCCCGAATGATTTCGTCCAGGGCAGATTGGATTGCGGGGCGAAGGATTTCCGCGACTCCCTTGGTGATCGATCCGTCGTAGATCTGGCGACCAACGAGGCGGACGAAGTCGTCATCGGGTTCGTCCAGCTGCTTCTTCAAATAGGCTGCGGCCTGCTGGGTATATTTGAGGTTGGATGCGGCCTCGATGATGGACTCGATCGCGAACCGGCCTTTTTGGAAGCGGGCAAGTTCGTCAAGCTGCGCCTTGTCGTGTTTCTGGAAATCGAACGTGAAGAACGGCTTCTTGTCCATCTTGTTCGGCTCGTCTGTGTCAGAGAAGAACCATGCCTCCTTGCCATTGGTGAGGATGGCAAGGCGAGCCTCGGTTACCGTGAAGTAACGGAACAACTGACTGAACTGGGTATCCCCAAGGCGAGAACTGATAGGCTTCGCTTCGATCAGCATCGCGATCTTGCCGTCGATCTTGACCGCAAAATCGACCTTCTCGCCTTTCTTCACGCCGACGTCGGCAATGAATTCCGGCGTTACTTCGTCAAGATTGAAAACGTCAAAACCAAGGGCCTGGATGAAAGGCAGGACCACCGAGGTTTTGGTGGCTTCTTCGGTGAGGGCCTGTCGCTCGGCGGTCTTGGACCGGGCGGCAAGGGCCTCGATGCGTTCTGCGAAACTGGACACTGATCCCTCCGATGACGCTGTTTGCTCAACCGTAAGCGGATTATTGCCGATTCGACTAGTGGTTAGACTCGCCTGCGCGGCCTGTCGGTCGGTGAAACCGAAGTGCTTGGCGGTCTTGCGGCTCTTGTGGTGGCGGTGGGTGGTCGCAGCGCTTGATGAAGACCGCCACCGCTCGCACCAGTGCTCCGGGCAGGTGGTCGTGCTCCCCGAGGCGGCGGCGCCTCGGGGTCCGGTGCCAGCGTTCGCTCCTGCCCCGGGCGTAAGGCTGCCGGGGGGCGGCGCGAAGATATGCCCTCGTCGGCAAGCCAATCGGCCGGTTTCCCGGAGAGGTCGCCCGGCCGCCGGGGCGGTGGGCGACCGAGCTCCGATCACGGCCCGGGGCGACCAAGGCATCCAGGGCGGCGGTCACGACCGAGCCTTTGTGGCGGCGCGATCGGCCACCTGCTTCACGGATCTCAGCGGTTGGCGCTGTCCCCGATCGTGGGCAAGACGAGCGGTCGTGGTGCCGCTCTGGTTCAGATTTCGCGCGGGCCGAGGAAGCGTCCGAAGCTTCGGGTGGTGGGGCCGAACAGGAACGCCTCGTATTGCTCGGGGTCGATACCCGGAAAATCCATCCCCGGCGAGCCGGCCGGCATGCCGGGAACGGCCAGCCCGGTTGCCTCGGGCCGTTCCGCCAGAAGGCGACGGATCGCGACAGCCGGCACATGGCCCTCGATCACATAGCCTTGCACCTCGGCGGTGTGGCAGGACGCCAGATCGGCCGGCACACCCAGACGCCGCTTTACGCCGTCCATGTCCGCGGAATCGCTTACCCGGACCGGGAAACCCGCCGCCTCGATATGCGCGGCCCAGCCGCTGCAGCAGTCGCAGGACGGATCCTTTGTCACGCTTACCAAAGGCAGCGCCTCGGCCCGCACGCCGGCAGGCATCGACATCAGCAGGGGCAATGCGGCGGCCGCGGCCAGAACGGAGCGCCGGCTGGTGACTTGATCATTTTTCATGGTCGAACCTCATGTCGTGGATTGGAGTTGTAGCGCGCCGCGGCGACGGTTGCGTCGGTCCCGGAAAGGGCAACCATGGTCATCTCCTCGGGACATGCCGTCCCGTTCATCAAAGCCGACGAAACGCCGCGGGCCTTGCCCGGGCGCGATCAGAGAAGACGGGGTTTGGGAGGTCGCTCGTTCAGTCCGGGTGCGCGGCTGACATGGGTTTCCTCGACCGGGAAGACCCGACGCGTGGGTTCCCATGCGTGATCGGCCGCGCCTGTGCGCGAGGTGATGATCGCCGCAAGGCCGGCGCAGACGAGCTCACAGATTTCCGCATCGCCTGAGCCGCAATGGCCATCCGCTTTACAGTCCGGATTCGCACCGTCGGAGGCGTGCATCATCCCGGTGGCATGCGTCGCAGGGGCGGGGTCCAGCGCGACCATGCGCGCGGCATGCGCCGACGCCACCGTCGTCACCACGGTGATCGCGATAATGAACAGCAAGCTCACGAGGCGGGCGGTCATGGGTTCAAAATAGGGGCTGACGATAAGGATGTCCATTGTCGGAGACGGCGGCTTGCCACTGGACGGACTTCACCTTTGCCTGAGGCCGGTGCGTTCCTGCCGCGCAGGCGCAAACCGGCCCCCGCCAAGCCTTATCTTCGCCGCCGCCGCGCCGCGTTGCCGGACACGGCATCGCGGCGCGGCAGGGCCACCTCCTCCGCCAGATGCGGGAAAGGGTCGGTCCGGTGCGGCAGGGCCATCGCATCCACGAAAAGCTGCTGGAAATGCGGCTCCAGCGCGGTCTCGATCTTCTCGATGCGCTGCACGGTGGTCTCGATCTCGCGTCGGTGGTCGCGGTTCAGAAGCGCCATCATCGCGCCGGTGCCGGCGGCGTTGCCGACAGCCCGGACCTCGGACAGGGCGCAATCGGGGATCAGCCCCAGCACCATGGCATATTTCGGGTCGATCAGGGATCCGAAGGCGCCGGCCAGACGGATGCAGTCCACCGCCGCCACCCCCTGCTTTTCCATCAGCAGCCGGATACCGGCATAAAGCGCCGCCTTGGCCAGCTGGACCGCCCGCAGGTCGTTCTGGGTGATGGCGATGCGCGGGCTGCCCTCGTGCAGCAGATACGAGAAGGTGCGGCCATTGGCGGCGATGCGCGGGCTGCGGGCGGCCAGGCTGCCGTCGATCACCCCCTCGGCCGAGACGATGCCCGAGAGATACATCTCGGCCACCACCTCGATGATTGCCGAGCCGCAAAGGCCGGTGATCCCCAGCCGGGCCGCGTCCGCGGCAAAGCCCGGCTCGTCGGACCAGCGATCCGAGCCGATGATGCGAAACCGCGGCTCCAGCGTCTCGGGGTCGATGCGGACCCGCTCGATGGCGCCCGGCGCGGCACGCTGGCCCGAGGAAATCTCGGCGCCCTCAAAGGCCGGCCCGGTGGGGGAGGAGGCGGCGACCACCCGCCCGGCATGGCCCAGCACGATCTCGGCATTGGTGCCGATGTCCACCAGCAGCATCATGCGGTCCTGGCGGTGCGGCCCTTCGGCCAGCGTGGCGCCGGCGGCATCGGCACCGACATGGCCGGCGACGCAGGGCAGCAGATAGGCGCGCGCGCCCGGATTGGCGGCAAGGCCCAGCTCGGCCGTCGTGGTGTGGACCGCGCCCGAGACCGCCAGCGCAAAGGGCGCCTGGCCCAACTCGGTCGGGTCGATGCCCAGAAACAGGTGATGCATGATCGGGTTGGCGACGAAGACCGCATCCAGGATGTCCTGGGGCGCCACGCCGCTTTCGGCGCAGACCCTGCCGATCAACCCGTTCACCGCCTCGCGCACCGCCGCGGTCATCGCCTCGCGTCCGTCCGGGTTCATCATCACATAAGACACCCGGCTCATCAGGTCTTCGCCGAAGCGGATCTGCGGGTTCGGGGCGCCGGCCGAGGCGACCACGCGGCCCGACAGCAGCGAGACCAGGTGCAGGGCGATGGTGGTCGAACCGATGTCGCAGGCGATGCCGTAGGCGGCATTGTGCAGCCCCGGCCAGAGCGCCAGGATTTCAGGGCGGCCGCCGTCCTCGTCTTGGTGGATGGCTGCGGTGACGCCCCCCCCCCCCTGGCGCAGCAGCTTCTGCACCTGCGGCAGTAGGCGCAGCGGCACCGCCGGGTCGGGGATGTGCCAATCCCGCGCCAGCATCGCCTTCAGCCGGTCCAGATCGCCCAGCGGCCTTGCCATGTCGGGTGGCTCGACCTCGACATAACAAAGCCGCACCGCCGGGCTGCGTTCGATGATGCGATCGCCTGCCGCCTTGCGCACCACCTGCGCGTTGATCACCGTGTCCTGCGGCACGTCCACCACCAGGTCGCCCTGGATGGTGGCCGAACAGGACAGCCGGCGGCCCTCGGGCAGGCCGCGCAGCCGGTCATAGCGTTCCTCGCGGTCGCTGCGGGCCGAGATATGGTCGCAGGAGGAGAGGATGCCGAACTTGGCGAAATGCCCCTGCTGCAGGTCGACCTGGCATCGCCCGCAGGTGGCGCGGCCGCCGCAGACGCTTTCGACATGGACGCCAAGGCTGCGGGCGGCCTCGAGCAGGTTGGTGCCGACCGGGAAGCGCCCGCGCTTGCCCGAGGGCATGAACAGGACCAGCGGATCCTTCGGGCTGGAAGCGGTGGTCATGCGTTCAGGCCGACGCCCCCAGCCGTGCCGCCCGGCCGCCGCGGCGGCGGGTGTTCGCGTCGGGCTGCGGGGCGAGCGGGGTGGCCTGGGTGCCGTGGCGGAAGTCCTTGTAGTTGCGGATCCATGTGGCGCAGTCGCGGTCGTTGCCGGCGAGCACATCGGCGGCGCGCACCGCCTCCATTTCCTGCGGGCGGCAGGGGTTCATGATGGCGCTGGTCATGCCGGCGCCGATCACCATGGGGATGAAGCCGGCATTGATGCCGTGCCGGTGCGGCAGGCCGAAAGAGATGTTGGACAGCCCGCAGGTGGTGTTCACCTTCAACTCGTCGCGCAGCCGCCGCAAAAGCGCGAAGACCTGCCGCCCGGCATCCCCCAGCGCGCCGATCGGCATCACCAGCGGATCGACCACCACGTCCTCGGGCCGGATGCCGTGGTCCATGGCGCGCTCGACGATCTTCCTGGCGACCTCGAAACGCACGTCGGGGTCCATGGAGATCCCGGTCTCGTCGTTCGAGATGGCGACCACCGGCACGTCGTATTTCCGGGCCAGCGGCAGGATCGCCTCCAGCTTGTCCTCCTCGCCGGTGACCGAGTTGATCAGCGGCCGGCCGCGCGCGACCTTCAGCCCGGCCTCGATGGCGGCGGTGACCGAGGAATCGATGGCCAGCGGGATGTCGACCAGATCCTGCACGATCTGCAGCACCTGCACCATCAACCCCGGCTCGGTGGCGTTGGGATCGACGGCGGTGACGCCGGCGTTGATGTCGAGCATGGTGGCGCCGGCCGCCACCTGCTCCAGCGCGTCGCGGCGCACGGTGTCGAAATTGCCCTCGGCCAGCTCGGCGGCCAGCTTCCTGCGGCCGGTGGGGTTGATGCGCTCGCCGATGACGCAGAACGGCTGGTCGAAGCCGATGGCGATTTCCCGGGTCGCCGAAGCGACGATGGTGCGGGTCATGATCCGTTCTCCTGGCTGGATGCGGCTGTTTGCCGGGTCGGGGGGTGATGGGGATGGGCGGCCCGGGCGTGGTGCAGGATCTGCTGGGGCGGCTCGGCCCGGGCGTCGTGCAGGATGCGGTCAAGCCGGCCCGCGACCAGCGCGTCGTCGGGCCGCGGTTCGCGCCGCCAGGGTCTTCGGCCCCTGAGCACGCCGGATTCGTGCACGATCTCGGCGACATGTTCTTCCTGGCGATAGGCCATGACATGGATGCCGGCCACGCCCTCGATCTCCTTCACCTCGTCGATGATGTCGATGCAGATGCGCTTGCCCTCGCGCTTCTGGTCGGCGGCGCCCTCCAGCCGGGCGATCACCGCCTCGGGGATATGCACGCCCGGCACATTGGCGCGCATCCAGCGCGCGGTGCGGGCCGAGCTCAGCGGCCCGACGCCGCAGAGGATGAAGCAGTCGCGATGCAGGCCCAGGTCGCGGATGCGGGCCATGTAGTCGCGGAACATCGGCACGTCGAAGCAATACTGGCTTTGCACGAATTGCGCGCCGGCGGCGATCTTCTTGGCCAGCCGCAGCGGGCGGAAATCGTGGGGCGGCGCAAAGGGATTGATCGCCGCGCCCAGGAACAGCGCCGGCGGCGTGTCCAGCTTGCGGCCCGACAGGAACCGGCGCTGGTCGCGCATGGTGCGGATCGTCTCCAGCAGCGACATGCAGTCGAGGTCGAAGACCGGCTTGGCGCCCGGCTGGTCGCCGGCCTGCACGCCGTCGCCGGTCAGGCACAGCACGTTCTGCACCCCCATGGCCGCGGCGCCCAGCACGTCGCCCTGGATGGCGATGCGGTTCCGGTCGCGGCAGGAAATCTGGTAGATCGGCGCATAGCCCATCCGCGTCAGAAGCGCGCAGATCCCGACCGAGGACATGTGGCAATTCGCGCCCGAGGCATCGACGGCATTGATGCCGTCCACCCAGCCGTCGAAGATGGCGGCGCGTTCGTAGACCGCTTCGGGATCGGCGCTGTCGGGCGGGTTCAGCTCGGTGGTGACGGCGAATTCGCCGCGGCGCAGCACCCGCTCCAGCCGGCCGCGCGAGGCATGGCCGGGCAGCGGCTCCAACGGCAGGTGCGCGCCGGCGGGGTTCTCGTCCGGCTGGGGCGGACGGGTCATGCGGCATCCCTCCGGCGGGCGGCGGCTTCCCGCGCGGTGACATCGAGCCAGGACGAGCGTCCGGCCAGCCTGCGGTCCACCGGCTTCTGCACCGCCAGGATGGCGTCGCCCTGCGCCATGCGGCGCGCGCCTTCCCAGGCCTTGACCCAGGCGCAGGGCATCTCGGGCGCGACCTCGCAATGGCCGTCGGCGCGCACGCCGCCGCATGGGCCGTTGCGCAATTGCTTGGGGCAGTTCATCGGGCAGGACATGCCGGTGGCGGACAGCACGCATTGTCCGCACATCCGGCAGTCGAAAAGCAGGCTCTTGACCTGTCTTTCCACGAAGCGCACCGGCCGTTCGGCGCGGGCATAGCCAAGCGCCTGCCACAGCGGATGCAGGCGCAGGAACAGCGCGGCGAGTATGCGGTAGAGCCGTTCCAGCCCGCGGGCATGGCGCACCGACCAGAGCCAGAGCCGCCCCCGCGCCGCCGGCGCCGAGGCGGGGGCCGCGGCCGCAGCCGCAGCCGCAGCCGACGGCCTTTGCCCCGGCGCCGGGATCCTCGCGGCATCGGGTGTGGCAGCCATGCCGGTCCCGCCGCCCGGCCCGTTGATTCCCATGGTCTCCCTCCCTTTTCCGGCCTTCTGGGCGCAGCATCGCCGAAACCGTCCCGGCCGGCTTTCCGGCCTGCGACGGCGGCGGTCCTGAAAGCGACGCCTCATTCCCCGGGCCCGCCGGTGGCGCGGCGCAGCGCCGGCGCCAGATCGCCATAGCCGGTCAGGCGCTTCTCGTAGCTCAGGCCCAGCAGGGCCGCGGCCGCCCGCGCCACCTTTTCCAGCGCCGCATCCTCGGTCTGGGCCAGGTAGACGAGCTTCGCGTAATGGCCGAAAAAATCCCGCGCCAGTTCCGGGTGGCGGTCGAGCCCCAGCGGCCGCACGAAGAAGGCCTCGAACTGCCGGCAGAGGAAATCGGTCATGTAAAAGGCGGTCACATCCGCCTCCTCCAGCGCCGCAACGGCCGCCGCGCCCTGGTAGAGCGCGAAGCAATGCGGCCCCTCGAGCCGCGCCACGCCCTGCCGCTCCAGCACCTTGTCGAGCAGGCCACCGGTGCCGCAATCGGCATAGCCGACGAAGATCTGCCGGAAGCCCAGGTCGCGGGCGCTGAGGATCGCCGCCTCGACGGCGGCGGGGATGCGGTCGGGGTGGAAATGCAACTCGGCCGGCAGGCATTTCAGCACCAGATGCGCCAGCCCCAGCTTGTCCCGGATCGCCAGGATCTCGCGCGCCAGCATGCCGCAGGCGATCACCAGCACCTGATCCGGCGCGGCCATCGGCCCCGGCATCGGTCCTGGGATGGTCTTCGGGGGCGGACCGGCGGGCAGGGCCGGGAAGGGCAGAGAGGCCGGCGGGGTCCGACCGGCCCTCGGCCTTGCCGCGCGCCCCCGTCCTGGTCGCCGTCCTACGCGTTCCATGTCCTTTGCCATGTTCTGCCTCGGCTCTTGTGCGTGGCTGCGTGCCGGCGCTCAGGCCGGGTGGATGTTGTGCTTGCGCTTCATGAAGTCCCTGGCCATCTCGACGGTGACGGCGGCGTCGCGGCAATAGGCGTCGGCGCCGACCGCCCGGCCGAAATCCTCGTTCAACGGCGCGCCGCCGACCAGCACCACGCAATCGTCGCGGATGCCCTTTTCCCGCATCGCGTCGATGACCACCTTCATGTAGGGCATGGTGGTGGTCAGCAGCGCCGACAGGCCCAGGATGTCGGGCCTGTGTTCCTCGATGGCGGCCAGGTAGGTCTCGACCGGGTTGTTGATGCCGATGTCGACCACCTCGAAGCCGGCGCCTTCCATCATCATGCCGACCAGGTTCTTGCCGATGTCGTGGATGTCGCCCTTGACGGTGCCGATCAGCAGCTTGCCCTGCCGGGGCGCGTCGGTGGCGGCGAGCAGCGGGCGCAGGATGGTCATGCCGGCCTTCATGGCATTGGCCGAGAGCAGCACCTCGGGCACGAACAGGATGCCGTCGCGGAAATCCTCGCCGACGATGCGCATGCCCTCGACCAGCGCCCGGGTCAGCACCGCATAGGGCGTCCAGCCGCGGGCCAGCAGGATGCGGGTGCCTTGGCCGATCTCCTCGGCCAGCCCGTCATAGAGGTCGTCATGCATCTGCTGCACGAGATCCTCGTCGGCAAGCTCGGAAAGGCTGATTTCTGCGTCGGACATCGTCATGCTCCAGAAAGGGGGCGCGCGGCCGCCCGCACCGCGCCCAGGGGTCATGCCCCTCCATAACCCGCAGAAACACCGGCGCGCTGTCCCCGTTGCGACACATCAGGACGCACATGGAAAGGTCAAAAAACAGCGGCCCGCTACAATCCCGACCGAGACGGGGTTCAGCCCAAGAAAGGGGGAATCGGAGCACCATGGACAGCACGACAACGGCAGAGGAAATCGGCGGCCGGAGGGGCCGCGGCGATCGCGGCGGGGCGGCGGCCCGGCGCGCGGCGCGCAGCGGCGGCGGCCCCGGCGGGCAGCTGACCTATATCAGGCGCCAGGTGCCCAATTACGAGGTGCTGAGCGAGGAGGGGCTGGCCCTGATCGAGGCCAATGCCGACACGGTGCTCGAGGAGGTCGGGATCGAGTTCCGCGACGATCCCGAGGCGCTGGCGCTGTGGAAGGAGGCCGGCGCCGACCTGCGCGGCCAGCGCGTCCATTTTCCCAAGGGGCTGCCGCGGGCGCTGCTGAAGACCGCGCCCAGCGTCTTTACCCAGCATGCGCGCAACCCGGCGCGCTCGGTGCAGATCGGCGGCGATGCCACGGTCTTCGCCCCGGTCTATGGGCCCCCTTTCGTGCGCGACCTGGACGGCAACCGCCGCTATGCCAGGCTGGAGGATTTCCGCAATTTCGTGAAGCTGGCCTATATGGCGCCCTCGATGCACCATTCCGGCGGCACGGTCTGCGAGCCGGTGGACGTGCCGGTGAACAAGCGTCACCTGGACATGCTGCTGGCGCATATGACGCTGTCGGACAAGCCCTTCATGGGTTCGGTCACGGCGCCCGAGCGGGCCGAGGACACGGTGGCGATGGCCCGGCTGCTGTTCGGCGAGGATTTCGTCGACCGCAATGCCGTGACCGTCAGCCTGATCAACGCCAATTCGCCCATGGTGTTCGACGACACCATGCTGGGCGCGGCCAAGGTCTATGCCCGCGCGAACCAGGCCTGCATCGTCGCGCCCTTCATCCTGGCCGGCGCCATGAGCCCGGTGACGGTGGCGGGGGCGCTGACCCAGGTGCTGGCCGAGGTGCTGGCCGGCGCCGCCTTCGTCCAGTTGGTGCGGCCGGGTGCGCCGGTGCTGTTCGGCACCTTCGCCTCGTCCATGTCGATGCAGTCGGGGGCGCCGACCATGGGCACGCCCGAACCGTCGCTGGTCGCCTATGGCGCGGCGCAGCTGTCGCGGCGGCTGGGGCTGCCCTTCCGCACCGGCGGCTCGCTTTGCGCCGCGAAGATCCCCGACGCGCAGGCGGCCTATGAAAGCGCCAACACGCTGAACGCCACCCTGCTGTGCGGCGCCAATTTCGTCCTGCATGCCGCGGGGTGGCTGGAAGGCGGGCTTTCCGCTTGCTACGAGAAGTTCATCATGGATGTGGACCAGTTGGGCATGGCGCAGAAATTCGCCGCCGGCGTCGATCTGTCCGAGAACGGCCTGGCGCTGGATGCGATCCGCGAGGTCGGGCCCGGCAGCCATTACCTGGGCTGCGCCCATACCCAGGCGAATTTCCAGACCGCCTTCTATCGCTCGCTGGTGGCCGACAACAATTCCTTCGAGCAATGGCAGGCCGAGGGCGAAAAGACCGCCGCGCAGCGCGCCAACCAGATCGCCCGGCGCTGGCTGGAGAGCTACGAGCCGCCGCCGCTGGACCCGGGCATCGCCGAAAGCCTGACCGATTTCGTGGCGCGCAAGAAAGCCTCGATGCCGGACGCCTTCACATGAAAGCCGCCGGTTTCAGCGCGCGAGAAGGTGGAGGAGCTGATCCATCGTGAGGTGTGGCGCACCACCGCGCCGGGGCGGCCTGGGCGCTGAACGGCCCGAGCGGGTCTGGGCCGCGCTTGGTCCCAGTGGGCTTGTGCTGCGCGGCGGGCTGAATTTCGCGGCGGATGAGCCGCGACCGCCGGGGCCGGACGGCCAGCCGGCGGCCGCGGTGCTTCTGATCGGCAATGCCGGCGCCGGCTATTGGTCGGTTTTCACGCGCTGGCGGGACCGGCAGGATCCGCCGCCCGCCGATCCGCTTGACCGCTGGTCGCGCGCGGTGCTGGAGAGGGCGGCCGCCGCCATCGGCGCGCGGGTGCTGATGCCCAACGACCGGCCCTTCGCGCCGTTCCAGCAATGGGCGATGCGGGCCGAGGGGCTGAAGCCCTCGCCGCTGGGGGTGCTGATGCATCCGCGCTTTGGCCTGTGGCACGCGTTTCGCGGCGCGCTGCTGCTGGATTGCCCGCTGGCGCCCGCCGCGCTGCAGCGTCTGAACGCGGCGGCCGGCGCGCCGCACCCTTGCGATTCCTGCGCCGACAGGCCCTGCCTGCGGGCCTGCCCGGTCGCGGCCTACGGGCCGGGGGGCTTCGACCCGGCTGCCTGCAAGACGCATCTGCGCCGCCCCGAAGGCGCCGGCTGCGGCGCTTCCGGTTGTCTGGCACGCAACGCCTGCCCCGAAGGCGTGGCATGGCGCTACCCGGCCGTGGTGCAGAGGTTTCACCAGCGGGCCTTTCTGGACGGCTGAAACCGGCCGGGCAGGGGCGGGTGGCCCGGGCCCGGCCTTGCTCAGCTGGCCTGCGCCAGCGGGATGATCTTGCGCTCGGCCCGCTCCTGCTGCGGCGAATGGGCGTAAAGCTCGCGGTAGCACTTGGCGAAATGCGAGGCCGAGACGAAGCCGCAGGCCATCGCCACCTCGAAGACCGACAGCGAGGATTGCATCAGCAGGTGGCGGGCGCGGTCAAGCCGGATCTCCAGATAGTAGCGCGCCGGAGAGCGGCCCATCTCGTGATCGAACAGCCGTTCGACCTGGCGGCGCGACAGGCCGACATGGCCGGCGATCTCGACCAGGGACAGCGGTTCGGCCAGGTTTGCCTCCATCAGCTCGATGATGGTCAGCACCTTGGGATTGTGGATGCCCAGCCGGGCGCGCAGCGGCAGGCGCTGGCGGTCGCCGGGGCTGCGGATGCGGTCGGTCAGCAGCTGCTCGCAGACCCGGTTCACCAGGCTTTCGCCGAAATCGTCGCGGATCAACTGCAGCATCATGTCCAGCGCCGCGGTGCCGCCGGCACAGGTATAGATGGTGCCGTCCACCTCGAACAGGTCGGCATGGACATCGGCGGCCGGGAAGGCCTCGGCGAAGCCCGGCAGGTTCTCCCAGTGGATGGCGCAGCGCCGGCCGGCCAGCAGCCCGGCCCGCGCCAGCACATAGGCCCCGGTGCATAGCCCGCCGATCGCCACCCGGCGGCTGTTCACCTCGCGCAGGAAGGCAAAGGCCGGGCGCTGTTGATAGGTCTCGATGTTGAGCCCGGCGCAGACGATCACCATCGAAGGGCGGTCCGAGCCGGCCAGCTTGCGCCGCTCCTCCTCCAGAGAGGTGTCGACCGTGCATTCCACCCCGTTCGAGGCCCGGACCGGCCGGCCGTCGACGCTGGCCAGCCGCCAGCGATAGCCCTGATAGCCCAGCATCCGGTTGGCGGCCCGCAGCGGCTCCAGCGCGGTGGCAAAGGCGATCATGGTAAAATCGGGCACCATGAAAAAGACGATCGAACGCTTGATAGCGCCGCCGTGTGTCACTTGTTACTCTCCTCCCCAAGCGGACCGCCGGCTTGCGGCCGCGATCCTCGGGAAAGCGTCTGCCTGCAGGCGAAATGCGTCAATAGCGCCGAGGGCCGGCCCCCTGCGACATGGTGCCGCCGGGCGGGCGGGCGATGGCTTGCCAGCCCGCCGCAAGCTGGCCCAGACTGCCGACCGGAAAAGCAGCGAAGGGGACGGCGATGCGGCATGGCGGGCAGATACTGGTCGATGCGCTGAAGGCGAACGGGGTCGGGCGGGTGTTCTCGGTCCCCGGCGAGAGTTTCCTGGCGGTGCTGGACGGGCTTTACGCCTCGGGCATCCAGAACGTCACCTGCCGGCACGAGGGCGCCGCCGCGATGATGGCCGAGGCGCAGGGCAAGCTGACCGGCCGCCCGGGCGTGGCTTTCGTCACCCGCGGCCCCGGCGCCAGCAATGCCAGCGCCGGGGTGCATGTGGCGCGGCAGGATTCGACGCCGATGATCCTGTTCGTCGGCCAGATCGCCCGCGGCGACCGCGACCGCGACGCCTTTCAGGAGGTCGATTACCGCGCCATGTTCGGCCCGCTGGCGAAATGGGTGGCCGAGATCGACCAGACCGAGCGTATCCCGGAATATCTTTCGCGCGCCTTCCACCTTGCCATGGCGGGCCGGCCGGGTCCGGTGGTGCTGGCGCTGCCCGAGGACATGATCTCGGCCCGGGCCGAGGTGCCCGACATCGCGCCGCCCGCCGCGCCGCTTTCCGCCGTCGCCGGCGAGTCGGTCGCGGCCATCGCCCATGCGCTGGCCGGGGCCGAGCGGCCGCTGGTGGTGCCGGGCGGGACGCTGTGGTCGCAGGCCGCCGCCGGGGATCTGGCGCGTTTCGCCGAAAGCTGGGGCCTGCCGGTCGCGGTGCCCTTCCGCCGCCAGGGGCACATGGACAATGCGCATCCGAACTATGTCGGCGACCTGGGCGTCGGGATGAACCCGGCGCTGGGACAGGCGCTGTCGCAGGCGGATTGCCTGCTGTCGCTGGGCTCGCGGCTGGGCGACACGCTGACCCGCGGCTATGAGCTGATGGACCCGGTGCGCCCGCGGGCGCGGGTGATCCATGTCCATCCCTCGCCCGACGAGCTGGGGCATCTGTGGCGGCCCGATCCCGGGCTGGCGGCCGATCCGCGCGCGGTGGTGGCGGCGCTGGCGGCGCTGCCCGCACCGCGGCGCTGGGACGCCTGGACCGCCGGGCTGCGCGTGGGCTACGAGGCCTGGCAGCAGCCCCGCCCCACCCCGGGCGCGGTGCGGATGGAGGCGACGGTGCGCTGGCTTTCCGACCACCTGCCGCCGGACGCGATCGTCACCAACGGCGCGGGGAATTACGCGGCCTTCATCCATCGCTATTACCGCTTCCGCCGCTGGGGCACGCAGCTGGCGCCGACCTCGGGCTCGATGGGCTACGGCCTGCCGGCCGCCATCGCCGCCAAGCTGCAGCATCCGGGCCGCATCGTGGTCTGCATGGCCGGGGACGGCTGTCTGCAGATGACCGTGAACGAGCTTTCGACCGCCGCCCAGCATGGCGCCGCCGTCATCGTCATCGTGGCGAATAACGGCCATTACGGCACCATCCGCATGCATCAGGAACGCAGCTATCCCGGCCGCGTCTCGGGCACGGCGCTGGCCAATCCCGATTTCGTCGCGCTGGCCCGCGCCTATGGCGGCCATGGCGAGCGGGTCGAGCGGCAGGAGGATTTCGCCGATGCCTTCGCCCGGGCCAAGGCGGCCGGAACGCTGGCGGTGCTGGAACTGGTGCTCGACCCCGAGGCGCTGAGCACCGGCGCCACGCTTTCGGAAACCCGCGCGGCGGGCGAGGCGGCGCTGCGACGGGCCTGAGGCCGGGCGGCTGGCACGCCGGTCCGGCGCCTGCGGGACCGGATCGCGGACGGCCGCGTCCGGACCGGGGCGCGCGGTCAGCGCCGCAGGCGAAGCCCGGCGACAAGAGGGCGCATGGCCGGTGCTGCCGGACGCCGGGAAACGAAGCCGGGACACAAGGATCTTCCGGAAAGCCCGCCCTAGAACCCGCCGATCCAGACCAGCGCCGCGGCCAGCGCCGCAGCCGCCGGCACCGTCACCAGCCAGGCGCCCAGGATCATCCGCATGTAGGATCGGCGCACCAGATGCCGTCGCCGGCGTTCCTCGTCCGGCAGCGGCGCGTGGCTCGCCGCCAGCCGCCGGTCGCGCCATTCGCGATAGAAGCCGACGCCGAACACGCCGCCCACCGCGACATGCGTGGTCGAGACCGGCAGGCCCATCAACGAGGCCGCCAGCACCGTCGCCGCCGTCGCCAGCGACACGCAAAGCGCGCGCGCGGCGTTCAGCCGGGTGATGCGGCTGCCGACCATGTGCACCAGCCGGCGCCCGAACAGCAGCACCCCCAGCGCGATGCCCAGGCCCCCCAGCAGCAGCACCAGCCGGCCGCGCAGCGCATCGCCGCCCGCCGCCGACAGGCTGTCGAGGATGATGGTCAAGGGCGCCGCCACGTTCGAGGTGTCGTTGGCGCCGTGGGCAAAGCCCATCACCAGCGCCGAGGCGGCCAGCGGCACCGCCAGCAATTGCTTCATCGCCAGCCGCCCGCCGCCGGCGCCGCGCAACTGGCGGTCGATGCGCCGCCGGGTATAGACCCAGCCCAGCAAGGCACAGACCAGCACCAGCACCGCGTTCGCCGCCAGTCCCGTGCCGTGCCAGGCCAGTTCGGCCACCCCCGCCAGCATGGCCGAGGTCAGCGCGACGGCAATCGGCATCCACATGCGGGCGGCGGCCAGGCGATCCTCGCGGTCCATGACCAGCCAGCGCAGCAATGCCATCAACCCGGCGGCGATCAGCCCCGCCACCAGCGGCGAGACGATCCAGCCGAAGGCGATCATCGCCATCGCCGGCCAGTTCACCGCGCCCAGGCCGAAACTTGCCATGCCGGCCCCGGCGATGGCGCCGACCACGGAATGGGTGGTGCTGACCGGCGCGCCCAGCCAGGTGGCCAGGCTGATCCAGCTGCCCGCCGCCAGCAGCGCCGCCAGCATCATCCGCGCCGTCGCCTCGCCTTCGCCCAGCGTGCTGCCGACCAGCCCTTCGGTCAGGGTCGCGGTGACGCCGCCGCCGGCGATGACCGCGCCCAGCACCTCGAGAACGGCGACCGAGAGCAGGCCGGTGGTCATGCCGATGGCGCCGGCGGCGACCGCCGGCCCCAGGGCGTTCGCGACGTCGTTGCCGCCGATCGACATGGCCAGATAGGCGGCGACGGCCATGCTGGCCGCCAGGATGCCAAGCGCCGGCTGGTCGGCGAAGAAGCCGGTGCCGACATAGGCGGTCGCGGCGATGAAGATCAGCCCCAGACCCAGACGCATGAACGACCGCGCCGAATGCAGCACCGCCCGCTCGGTATGGGTGACGCGGCTCAGATCCTTGTCGAGCGTGCGGTATTCACGGGGTTCGCGCCTCATTCCGGGGGGCGCCGGTGCTGCGCCGGCAGGCTGCGCAGCAGCTGCTTCAGCCCGGTCTCGGCCACCATCCGTGCGGCGTCCCCGGGGGTGAACCAGCGGCGCTTGCGCTCATGCGCCTCGGGGAACTGCGCCTCCAGCGCCTCGACGTAAAGCGGGAACACCCGGACCTCAACCGGGATGGCGAAGCCGCGATCCTGGTCCTTGTCATAGTGATAGCGGCCGATCTCGGTCTCGCTGATGCGGCCCTGGACGCCGGCCTCCTCCCAGGCCTCCTGCCGGGCGGCGTCGGCCAGGCTGCGGCCGGGCATGGGCCAGCCCTTGGGCACGATCCAGCGCCCGGTGCCGCGGCTGGTCACCAGCAGCACGTCGCCGCTGGCCTCGTTCAGGCACAGCGCCGCGACCTGCAGGTCGGGCGGCCGGCGGCCGATCAGCCGCGCCAGCCTTTCGCGGAACTCGGCGATCATGCCGGATCCTCTGCGTCGCGGATGCGGCCCCGCGTCGCCTTCACCTCGCCGCGCTGGGTCTTGGCGGCCAGCCGGCGGCGCTGGCTGCCCAGGGTGGGCCGGGTGGCGATGCGCTTGCGGGGCGCGATCAGCGCCTGGCGGATCAGCTCGGCCAGCCGCTCGCGCGCCAGTTCGCGGTTGCGGGCCTGGCTGCGGGTTTCCTCGGCCCGGATCAGCACGGCGCCGTCCTGGGTCCAGCGCCGCCCGGCCAGCCGGCGCAGCCGCGCCTTGACCGGCGGGGCCAGATGCGGCGACCGCTCGGCCTCGAAGCGCAGTTCCACCGCGGTCTCGACCTTGTTCACGTTCTGCCCGCCCGGTCCCTGCGAGCGGGTGAACTGTTCGGACAGCTCCCATTCCTGGATGGTGATCTGATCGTTGATGCGCAGCATGATGCGAATATGTCGCAAATCGCCGACAAGAAAAGGCCAAGCGAATCCGAAACCGCGCAAATTGCTTCAGTGCAGCCGGATTGCCGCAGTCGCCGAGGCGCCATTCGCATCCACCACCGTCAGCTCGGCGAAGCCGGGACCGGGATTGGGCAGGCTGGCCATGGGCTGCGGCTGGGCGATGGCGGCGGGCGCACCGTTCAGCAGGAAGGTCCAGGGCCCGCGCCCGCCCCGCGCCTTGGCGGTCAGCGGCCCTTGCGCCTCAAGCTCGGCCCCGTCCGGCGGATAGGTCAGGCGCAGCGCATCGGGGCTGGCGGGGCTGGCCGCGGCGGCACTGGCCTCGCCCGCCGGGGCAAAGCGGCGCAAGGGCAGCGGCAGGGCGCTGTTCGGCAGCGTCAGCGTCTGCGGCGGCGGCGGCGGCAGCGCGACCGGGGGCAGGGCGTCGAACAGGTCGAACAGCACCGGCGCCGCCAGCTCGCCGCCGAAGGCGCCCGGCACCGGCGTGCCGTCCGGCCGCCCCAGCCAGACCGCGCCGACCCGCGCCCCGTCGAAACCCACCGCCAGCGCGTCGCGATGCCCATAGGAGGTGCCGGTCTTGTAGGCCATCGGCCGCTGCCGCGCGCCATGCGGGGCGGGGTTCTGGCTCAGGATATGGCCGACCTGCCAGGCCGCGACCGGGCCGAACATCGGCGCCGCCAGTTCCCGGCTGCCGCCCGGCAGCGGCGACAGCGTGATGCCCCGCCCGCCGCGCGCCAGGGCCGCATAGCCCTCGGCCAGCCCCTCCAGGGTGACGCCGGCGCCGCCCAGCACGATCGCCAGCCCCGGCGTCTCGCCGGCCAGGCGCATTTCGACCCCGCCGCGGCGCAGCGCCTGGGCGATGCGGTTCGGGCCGACCGCCTCGGCCAGCTTCACCACCGGGATGTTCAAGGACCAGATCAGCGCGTTTCTCAGGCTGACGGTGCCGCGGAAATGCTTGTCGAAATTCTGCGGCTGCCAGCGGCCGAAGGCGGTGGGCCGATCCTCGATCAGCGTCTCGGGATGCGCCAGCCCGTCGTCGAAGGCCATCCCGTAGACGAAGGGTTTCAGGGTCGAGCCCGGAGAGCGCCAGGCCCGCGCCATATCGACGAAACCGCTCGACGCGCCATCCGTCCAGTCCGCCGCGCCGACCTCGGCCAGGATCTCGCCCGTCCGGTGATCGGCCAGCACCACGGCCGCCGACAGCCGCCGCCCGGCGCCGCGCACGGCACGCGAGGCCAGCTCCTCGGCCCGGCGCTGCAGGCGCGCATCGAGGGTGGTCTCGATCCGCAAGGCGCCGGGATGCTCGCGCAGCAGCCGCGCGGCCAGCAGCGGCGCCAGCGCCGGAAAGGCCCGCCGCACCCGCGGCACCGGCTCGGCCATCGCCGCCTGGGCATCGGCGTCCGAGATCAGCCCGGCCCGCGCCGCCCGCGCCAGAACCCGGTCGCGCGCCGCCTTGGCGGCCAGCGGAAAACGGTCCGGCCGCCGCGCCTCGGGCGATTGCGGCAGCGCCACCAGCAGCGCCGCCTGCGCGGGGGAAAGCCGCCGCGGCTCCTTGCCGAACCATTGCAGGCTGGCGGCGCGGATGCCCTCGACATTGGCGCCATAGGGGGCAAGGCGCAGGTAAAGCGCCAGGATCTCGCGCTTGCCCAGCCGCCGCTCCAGCGCCAGGGCCAGCCGCATCTGCCGGGCCTTCCCGGCCCATTGCCCGGTCGGCCCTTCCTCGATCAGCCGCGCCACCTGCATGGTCAGGGTCGAGCCGCCCGAGACCACCCGCCCATGCCGCAGTGCCTGCCAGCCCGCCCGCAAGAGCGCCCGCGCATCAATGCCGGCATGGCGGCGGAACCGCCGGTCCTCCCAGGTCGTCAGCATGTCAAGAAACAGCGCGTCGACCGGCCCGGCGTCCAGCCGCCAGCGCCCGTCCGCGACCTGGAAGGCGCGCAGCAGCCTGCCGTCCCGCGCCACCACCTCGACCCCGACCGGCACGTCCAGCCGCGGCAGCGCCGTCGCATCGACCCAATCGTCAAACCGGTCCCGCGCCCCGGCCCCGATGCCCAGGACCAGGACGGCAGCCATCAGCGACAGGGCGACGCGGCGCGATCTCATGCCCGATCCATATGCCAGACGCGGCCAAACCTCATCTTCCTCGTTCTCCAAATGCTCAGGAAACCGCGACGCGGACCGGAGGCCGGCGCTTTCACCGTTTTCCAAATACCCCGGCGGCCGCGCAATCCGCGCCTATTTCGCCTTGTCCTCGCCGAACAGCCCCTTCAGCCCGCGCGCGATCAGGTTGCCGACCTTGGGGCGCGGCTGGTGGATGAAGGGCAAGGGCCGGCAGACCTCCATCGCCGCGATGCCGACGCGGGCGGTCAGCGCGCCGTTCACCACCCCCTCGCCGAAGCGTTTCGAAACCTTGGCGAGTAGGCCGCCGCCGGCGACGGTATGGATCAGATCGTCGCCGGCCGCCACGGCGCCGGTGGCGACCAGATGCGTCATCACCGTGCGCGCCAGCCGCCAGCCGCCGACGGCGCCGGCGCGGCCGCCATAGATCTCGGCCATGCGGCGGATCATCCGCAGGTTCGCCGCCAGCGCCGCGATCACATCGGCCAGCGCCAGCGGGATCAGCGCGGTGGCGGCGGCAACGGTGCGGGCGGCGGCCTCGACCTCGCGCCGGGCCTGCTGGTCCAGCGGCGCCAGCAATTCGGTCTCGGCCAGGGCGATCAGCGTCGCGGCGTCATAGGCGTCGGGTTTGCGCTCGCGCAGCCGGGTCAGGCCCCATTCCAGCTCGGGCCGGGCGCGATACAGGCTTTCCATCCGCCCCACCACATGCTGCGCCGCCTTCAGGTCGCCGGATGCCAGCGCCGCCCCGGCCTCGCGATTGATGCCGTCGATGGCGGCAAAGCGCGACCAGGCGCGGTATTCGCGAAACGCCATCGCCAGCGCGGCGAGGCAGAACAGCCCCATCAGCCCGATGCCGATCCAGCCGAGCAGCGGATAGCTGTTCAGCAGGTCGGTCAGGTAACGCAGCGCCGCGACCGACAAAAGAAAGATGAACAGCGCCACGCCGCTATTGATGAAGAAGCGCGTCAGCCGCGACGGACCGCGCCCGACCAGCCGCGCCACCAACTGCATGGTGCGCGGCTGCGGCAGGGGCGGCAGCCCGTCGTCGATCATCGGCGCATCGGCGGGCGAGGGCAGGGCCTCGCCCTCGCGCCACTCGGCCCGCGGCGCCTTGCGGTCGCGCTGGTCCGGTCTGGGCGGTTCGGAACGGTCCGGTTCGGATCGGCCGGGCTGGGGCTGGGTGGGTTCGGTCGCGGCCTCCGGCCCGGGCGCCGCGCCCATTTCCAGCAGCACCGGCCCGCGGCGTTTCGGGGGTTCAGCCATGGCGCTCTCCTATAGCCTGTCGCCGATCAGGAATTCGGCCGCGCGGTCCAGGCGGATATGCGGCGGCCCGTCGCCCGGCCGCAGCGTGCCCGGCGCCGGGGCGAAATCCATGATCGCGTAATCGCCGTCCAGCCAGCGCGTCGCGCCCTGGCTTGCCGGCACCAGCAACTCGGCCGGGTTGGCCGGCAACTCGCCCGGATAGAAGGCCGCCTGCCGCCCGTCCATCAGCGTGCCGCGCACGGCGGGCAGCTCCTCGCCTGCCTCTCGGATCATCTCCTCGGTGGTGGTGCGCAGCGCGGCGATGGACATGGCCTCGGTCCGCGCCCCCGAGAAATCGGCGCGGTCGCGCGCCTCGCGCAGCATGGCGGCGGTGATTGCGGTCAGGCGCGGGTGCTGGATGTGGTGCAGGTGGTCGGCCTTGGTCGCGGCGAACAGGATGCGCCCCACCCGGCGCGAGCCCAGCAGCTGCGCCAGCCAGCCCGCGCGGCCGGGGCGGAAGGCGGTCAGGATGTCGGCCATGGCGCGGCGCATGTCCTCGACCGCCGGCGGGCCGGCATGGATGGCGCCCAGCACGTCCATCAACACCACCTGCCGGTCGATGCGGGCGAAATGGTTGCGGAAGAACGGCTTCACCACCCGCGCCTTGTAGGCCCCGAAGCGCCGCGCGAATTCGCGCCCCAGTGGCGTCGCGCGCATCTCTTGCGGCAGCGGCGTGAAGGTCAGCGCCGGCGAGCCGTCCAGTTCCCCGGGCATCAGGAAGCGGCCGGGGGTGCAGTCCGACCAGCCCGCCTCGCGCGCCAGGTGCAGATGGCTTGTATAGGCGGCGGCCAGCGCCTGCGCCGCCGTCTCGTCAAAGCGGGCGGGATCGGTGGCGGCCAGCGCGGCGCGGAAATCCCCGGCGCCGGGGCGGCCGGCCATGCGGTCCAGCACCTCCTGCGACCATTGGTCGAAATCCTTCTCCATCAGCCGCAGGTCCAGCAGCCATTCGCCGGGATAGTCCACGATGTCCAGATGCAGCACCTGCTGGCCGCGCCAGCCGGCGATCAGCCCGCGCGGCTGGATGCGCAGCGACAGGCGCAGCTGGCTGACATGGCGCGTGCCCTCGGGCCAATGCGGGTCGGGGCCGGTCATCGCCGCCAGGTGCCGCTCGTAGTCAAAGCGCGGCACGGTGTCGTCGGGCTGCGGCTGTAGCCA
The DNA here is from genome assembly GCF_030388245.1 of Paracoccus sp. TOH. NCBI lineage: Bacteria > Pseudomonadati > Pseudomonadota > Alphaproteobacteria > Rhodobacterales > Paracoccaceae > Paracoccus > Paracoccus sp. TOH. Next base: position 640,455 of record NZ_CP098360.1, on the reverse strand, counting down.
GGCCGCCTTCAGCGAGCCGTCGGCCGCGGCCCGCAGCGCCGCCATGCGGCCACGGTCCAGCAGGTTCGCCACCAGAGAGGTGATGAACACCGTCTTGCCGGCCCGCGACAGCCCCGTCACCCCCAGCCGGATCACCGGGTCGGAGATGCCCAGGCCTTGCATCAGATCGTCGGCGATACCCATTCCGTCCCTCGCTTTGGCCGGGTCAAGATAGGCAGGCCGGGGGCGGATGTGTAGAGGCAGGTCTTTTCGCCCCGACGGCGCTTTGTCATAAGGCGGGGATGCAATTGCCCATCGACGCCGTATTGCCCGACCTGACCGCCGCGCTGGCCGCGCATGGCCGCGCCGTGCTGATGGCGCCGCCGGGGGCGGGCAAGACCACCCGCGTGCCCCTGGCGCTGCTGCCCGCCATCCCCGGCCGCATCACCATGCTGGAGCCGCGCCGCCTGGCCGCCCGCGCCGCGGCCGAGCGCATGGCCGAGACGCTGGGCGAGCCCCTGGGCCGCACCGTCGGCTATCGCATCCGCGGCGAGGCGGTGCCGGGTGCCCGCATCGAGGTGGTGACCGAGGGCATCCTGACCCGGATGATCCAGTCCGATCCCGGGCTTTCGGGCATCGGCTGCGTGATCTTCGACGAATTCCACGAGCGCAGCCTGAATGCCGATCTGGGCCTTGCCCTGACATGGGAGGCGCGGCAGGCGCTGCGTCCCGACCTGGCGCTGCTGGTGATGTCGGCGACGCTGGATGCCGAGCCGGTGGCGGCGCTGATGGAGGGCGCGCCGGTGATCCGCTCGGAAGGCCGGGCCTTTCCGGTCGAGACGCGTTGGCTGTCCCGCCCCTTGCCCGCCGGCGCCCGGCTGGTGCCCGAGGCGGCGCGGCTGATCGTCCAGGCAGAGGCGGAGACGCGCGCGATGGGCGGCACCATCCTGGCCTTCCTGCCCGGCGAGGGCGAGATCCGCCGCGTGCAGGCCATGCTGGATGTCCGGGCCGAGATCCTGCCGCTTTACGGCGCCATGGATTTCAAGGCGCAGCGCGCCGCCCTGCAACCCGCGGGCGGCGAACGGCGGATCGTGCTGGCGACCGCGATCGCCGAGACCTCGCTGACCATTCCCGACGTGAAGGTGGTGGTCGATGCCGGCCGGGCGCGGCGGGCGCGTTTCGATCCCGGCTCGGGCATGTCGCGGCTGGTGACGGAACGAGTCAGCCGCGCCGAGGCCGAGCAGCGCCGCGGCCGCGCCGGCCGGGTCGCGCCGGGCATCTGCTATCGCATGTGGGCGCGGGCCGAGGAAGGCGCGCTGCCCGCCTTCGCCCCGCCCGAGATCGCCGTGGCCGACCTGGCCGGGCTGGCGCTGGAACTGGCGATCTGGGGCTCGGACGGGCGCGACCTCGCCTTCCTGACCCCGCCGCCCGGGGCGGCGCTTTCCGAGGCGCGGGGGCTTCTGCGCGATCTCGGCGCGCTGGACGCGGGCGACCGGATCACCGATCACGGCCGGCGGCTGGCGCCACTGCCGCTGCATCCCCGTCTGGGGCATATGCTGGTCACGGCCGGGCGCGAGGCCGCCGACCTGGCGGCGCTGATGGCCGAGCGCGATCCGCTGGCCGGTGCGCCCGCCGACCTGATCCTGCGTCTGGCGGCGATCCGCGACCTGCGCGCCTATCAGGACCGCCACCCCTGGCCGGTCAACCAGGGCGTGCTGCACCGTATCCGCGACGAGGCGAAACGCCTGCGCCGGATGGCGGGCGAAGGCGCCGGCCTGTCGCCGGGCGCCATGGCGGCGCTGGCCTATCCCGACCGCATCGGGCTGCGCCGCAAGGGCGAGCAGCCGCGCTATGTGCTGTCGGGCGGCAAGGGCGCGGTGCTGCCCGAGGGCGACGCGCTGGCCGCGCGGCGGCTGATCGTGGCGACCGACCTTGATGGCGATGCGCGCGAGGCGCGCATCCGCATGGCGGTGGCGGTGGAGGAGGACGAGATCCGCGCCCTGTTCCCCGACCGCATCGAAACCGCCGAACTGGTGGAATGGTCCCGCCGCGACAACCGCGTCCTTGCCCGCCGGCAAGAGCGGTTTGGGGCGCTGGTGCTGGCCGACCGGGCGCTGGACGATCCCGACCCGCAGGCGCTGGCCCGCGCCGCCTTCGACGGGCTGCGCGCAAACGGGCTGAGCTGGAGCCCCGGTGCCGCGCGGCTGCGGGCGCGGATCGCGCTGATCCCGGACCTGATCGGGGATCTGGGGCCGGTCGATGACGAAAGCCTGCTCTCCGATCCCGACTGGCTGCTGCCCTGGCTCGGCAAGGCCCGGACCCTGGCCGACCTGCGCGCGCTGGACCTGACCGAGGCGCTGAAGGCGCGCATCGGCTGGGACGGCCAGCGCCGGCTGGATCAGGCGGCGCCGGCGCATTTCGTCACGCCGCTGGGCCGCAAGGTGCCCATCGACTACGACCACGAGACCCCCTCGGTCGAGCTGAGGCTGCAGGAACTGTTCGGCCTGTCGCGTCATCCGGTGGTCGGCAACCGGCCGCTGCGCATCACCATGCTGTCGCCCGGCGGCAAGCCCATCGCGGTGACGACCGACCTGCCGGGCTTCTGGGCCGGCAGCTATGGCGAGGTCAGGAAGGATATGCGCGGCCGCTATCCGCGCCATCCCTGGCCGGAAAACCCGCTCGAGGCCGACCCGACCACCCGCGCCAAGCCGCGCGGAACCTGATTGCGTCTTCGTTGCCCCAATACCCCTGCGGCCGGGCAACCTAGAGCGATTTCAGCCCCCTGAGCCGGAAGGCCAGCACGATCATCGCCGCGCCGATCAGCAGCGCGAACAGCCCGATCAGCCAGGCGATGCCAAGCAGCCCGGCCGTCGGCACCAGCGCCAGCAGCACCCCCCAGACGACCAGCAGCAGGCCGCTGAGACCCAGCGCCCATTCGCCCTCGATCTCGTCGCGCAGCCGGATGGCGGCGATGATGCGGAAGATGCCGGCGACCACGCCCCAGGCGGCCATCCAGATGATGAAGGCCAGCGCCGTGGCCGCGGGCCAGAACAGCGCCATCAGGCCGATGATGACCGACAGCACGCCGTCCAGCGCCCAGGCCCACCAGCGGTCGTCCGCGGCCTTGCGCCGGAAGGCCGTGATGATCGCCATCACGCCGTCGAAGATCGCATAGGCGCCAAAGACCAGCAGCAGGGCATAGACGGTCAGCCCCGGCCAGATCAGCGCCATCAGGCCGAACAGGATCGCCGCGATGCCGCGCAGCAGCGGCACCCACCAGTGATCGGCCATCACGCGGATCAGCTTCTCCATGATAGTCGTCCCCCTTTCCCCTTTCAGGCGCTTTCGGGATCGCCGGATCGAACAGCCTTGGATCCGGTCTGACAGGGAAAGATTAACATGGGGTTGCGCGGAGCGGCGCGTGCGGGCCTCAACAACCGAAATTTGTTGCGAATTTGCTACAATGCCGTCAATCCAGCCGCTCGGGCAGGGCCATGCCGCGCAGGATCTCGGCGGCGGGCATCGGGCGCTTGCCCTCGCGCTGTGCCGCGATCACCTCGATGGCGCCCTGGCCGCAGGCGATGGTGAAGCCCGAAAGCACCTGTCCCGGCGCGCCCGAACCGGCGGCGGGGCGGGCGCGCAGCAGCTTCACCCGCTCGTCCCCGATCAGGCACCAGGCGCCGGGAAAGGGCGAAAGCCCGCGGATCTGCCGGTCCACGGCCTCGGCCGACTGGCGCCAATCGACCCGCGCCTCGGCCTTGTCGATCTTTTGCGCATAGGTCACGCCCTCGGCCGGTTGCGGCCGGGCGGGCAGGGGCAGGCGGTGCAGCGTCTCGACGATCAGCGCCGCACCCATTTCCGCCAGCCGGTCGTGCAGGTCGGCGGTGGTGTCCTCGGGGCCGATGGCGGTGCGTGCCTCGGCCAGCACCGGGCCGGTATCCAGCCCCGTCTCCATCTGCATGATGGCGACGCCGGTTTCCGCATCGCCGGCCATGATCGCCCGATGGATCGGCGCCGCCCCCCGCCAGCGCGGCAGAAGCGAGGCGTGGATGTTCAGGCAGCCCAGCCGCGGCGCCTCCAGTACCGGCGGGGGCAGGATCAGGCCATAGGCCACCACCACCGCCACGTCGGCGGCAAGCGCGGCGAAATCCGCCTGCTCCTGCGGCGCTTTCAGCCGCTCGGGGGTGCGGACCGGCAGACCCAGCGCCTCGGCGGCGCGCTGCACGGGCGAGGGGCGGGGCTTCTGCCCGCGTCCCGCCGCGCGCGGCGGCTGGGAATAGACCGCGACCACCTGGTGCCGCGCGGCGATGGCCCGCAGCGCCGGGACCGAGAAATCGGGTGTGCCCATGAAGATGACGCGCATCGCTGCCCTCCTTAGTGTCGGGATCTCATATCCCGGGCGCGGGCGCGGCAAAACCCTGCATGAAGGCACGGATGTCGCGGGTGGCGCGCGCCCGCGCCTCGGCGTCGAACTCCAGCGGCGAAAGCGAGGAGCGCTCGCGCTGGTCGAAGCCGTGATTGATGCCGGGATAGGTGGTGACGGTCAAATGCGCGCCCCGCGCGACCAGATCCGCGCCCATGCTTTGGCAATCGGCGGAATCGATGATCGAATCCTGTTCGGCCAGCAGCATCAGCCCCTGCACATGGCCGGGCCACGGTCCCTTGGCGCTGCCGTTCAGAAGGCCGCAATAGGGATAAAGCAGCACCACCGGGCCAAGCTGCGCGGCCAGGGTGCAGCGCGGCGCGGGCCATGCGGTCAGACCGGGCGGCGGGGCGTCCTGCCCCAGCGCGCGCAGCAGTTCCATCGCCGTCCAGCCGCCATGCGAGGCGCCGAGCAGCGCCACGTCCGAACCGTCGATGCCCGGCATCTCGCGCAGCGCCGCCAGCGCCACGGCCAGGTCGCCGGCACGCTCGGCCCCCGGCAGCACCTGCCCGGCGCAGAGCGCCCGCCAGGCCTGCGCCTTGTCCAGAAGCCGCGGCGCATGGCTGTCGAGGATCAGCGCCGCCCGGCCCATGGCCACGAACTGCCGCGCCCAATAGTCCATGTTGTCATGCACGCCGTCGCAGCCCGACAGCAGCACCGCGGCGGGATGCGGGCCGGGGCCCGCGGGCCGCAGGATGCGCCAATGCGGCTCCAGCCGGGCCAGCCGTTCGGCCGGGGTCTCGGTCGCGGGCTGCCAGCCGGCATAGTTGCGCGCCGTGTTCAGCCCCAGTGCCAGCGCCACCAGCCCCAGCAGCGCCGCCGCAAGGATCAGCCGTTTGCGCATCCAGGTCTTCCGTTCTGGCCGCAGATCGCCTTGAGCCGTTCGGTATCGGCCGCCGTCCAGCCCTCGGGCGCGGTGACCGCCACCCAGCCGTCGATATAGTCGCGGGCGTGATAGCTGTGGCCGAAGCCCGGCGGCGCCGAAGTCGAGACCAGCATGTCCACTGCCAGTTGCAGCTGCGTCACCACCGGGGTGAAGCGCAGCCGGGGCGAGACGTCGGGTGCCGGCGCCTCGCGCATCCATTCCGGTGCCCGCCACAACGAGGCCGGGTCGTAGAACACGATCGGATCGCTGGCATATTGCAGGAACAGGATGCGCAGCCGCCCCCAGGGCCGGCCCGAGCGGTCGGGCGGCGCGTATTGGCTGGCATAGCGGATCACCTCGCCCTCATCCAGCTCGGGCAGGACAAGGCGGCTGCCGGGCTGGCGCGCGCCATTGGCCTGCCGCCACAGGGTCGAGGTGAAGGGCGGACCCACCCAGAACGCGCCGGCGACCGGCTCGTTCATCATCTGGAACGGGTTGAAGGCATACATCGACGACCAGGCGCCCAGCGAGATGCCGTGCAGATACAGCCGCGGCCGGCGGTCGGCCGGCAGGTGGCGCCAATGTTCATAGACCACGCGCATCAGCGCCGTGGTCTGGTCGAGACCGGATTCGGTCTCGAAGATCAGCGCCAGCGGGCTTTGCAGATAGGAATATTGCACCGCCACCGTCGCCACGTCGCCGTCATGCATGTATTCCAGCGCATCATAGCTGGCCGGGTCCATCCAGCCGGTGCCGGTGGGGCTGGCCAGCACCAGCACCTTGCGGTCGAAGGCGCCGACGCGCAGCATCTCGTCCAGCGCCGCCCTGGCGCGCACCTCCGGGTCGTTGTCCTGGGCCAGGCCGACATAGATGCGCAGCGGTTGCTTCGCCGGCCGGCCGGCGAAATCCGCGATGGCGCCGGCACGCGGCCCGCCCAGGACGAAGTCGCGGCCCGGCTTGCCCATCAGCGCCCAGTCGATGCCGGAGGCGGCCGAGCCGGAGCGCCATGGCTCGGCGGGCGGGGCGACTTTCGGGTCGGCAAGGTGCTGGGCCGCGGCATAGGACCTGTCGGCGATGCGCATCGCCCAGTTCACCACGCCGTCGCGGGTCAGCGTCACCACGATCAGCGCCGCCAGCAGCAGGCCCAGCACATTGGCGCTGCGGGTCGGAATATAGCGCGCCAGCCGCAGCCGCAGCAGGTCGAAAAGCGCCTGGATCGCCTTGCCGATCACGAACAGCAGCAGGAAGACCGCCAGCGCCAGCGCCAGCATCTTGGCGGTGTTGTTCACCTCCAGATCCGGCATGCCCATGCGGGCGCGGATGCTGTTCTGCCATTCGCCCGACAGGATCACCCCGCGGCCCAGCAGCACCAGGACCGGCACGGCCAGCACCGCATGGGCGATGCGCGCCGGCCGTTCCTTCAGCACCGGCAGCTCCAACGCCCGCCACAGCGCCAGCAGGAACTGGGTCAGCACATAGCCCGCCGCCATCGAGACCCCGGCCAGCACGCCCTGCATCAGCCAGTCGCGCGGAATCAGCGAGGGCGTGAGCGAGGCGGCGCAAAACAGCAGGCCGGCAAGAAGGGGCAGCACGGAAAACATCACTGGCCTGGCGACTCCGGGCTGGGCCCGCGGGCGCAGGCGGGCGGGTTTCAGCGGGAACGGAAGGCCCGGCCGCGGAATGCCGGGCGCGGGTCTGCCGGACGGCCGCTCCCTGCCCGCCCGTTCTGACCCGAGGTTAAGGGGGTGCCGCGGCAAAGAAAAGCGGTTCTCGCATCCCCATGCCTCGCACCCCCAGGCCGTGCGGGCCGCGCCCCGGCTGCTCTGGCTTCCCGTCGCTCGCTCTGCCGGCGACCCGCATTGCACGGTCGTTCATCGGTTCGCCGCCGTCCCCTGCGCGCTGTCTTCTGCTGCCGGCCCTGGCTGCAATTCGTTCGCTGCGCCGCCGCGTCGGCCTGCCTCGGCCCCCTGGCGGTCCCGGTTCCGGCCCGCACCCCGGCACCCACGCATATGCACCCGTCTCTCTGCCGCCCGAGGGCAGGTCGCGGACGGCATGAGCCGTCTTCTCTGTTGTCCAAATACCCGGGCAATCGCCAATCCGGCTTCGCGCGTGGCGCAGGGCGTCGGACATCGCGGCTCCGGTCCGAACCAGAGCCACGCTGCCTGCCGCGCCCGCCGTCCGCCGCAGGGAATGCGGTTTTTCCGTGTTCCAGACAGCCCTGCGACCCTGCCGCAATCCGACGCGCGAACGCTGCGTTCACCACGACAGGACCGGCGGCAGTCGGGCCGCGGCCCGGTCCCCTCAGCGCCGCGACAGTTTCGCCGATTTCGCCACCAGCATCTTGCGGCGCAGGGGCGAGAGGCGGTCGACATAAAGCCGGCCGTCCAGATGGTCGATCTGGTGCTGCACCGAGGTCGCCCAGAGGCCGACGAAATCCCGCTCCTCGATCTCGCCCGCGGCATTCAGGAAACGCACGGTCACCGCCCGCGGCCGCTCGATCCGGGCCGAGACGCCGGGCAGGTTCGGGCTCGCTTCCTCGTGCGCGCGCAGCTGCACGCTGGCATGCAGGATCTCGGGATTGGCCATGCGCAGCGCCTGGCCGCGCTTGTCGGACGCGTCCACCACCGCCAGCCGCTGCATGATGCCGATCTGCGGCGCGGCAAGACCGACGCCCGGCATCGCCTCCATCGTGTCGATCATGTCGTCCCAGATCATCCGCACGGTTTCGGTGATCGCGGCGACCGGCTCGGCCGGGACGTGCAGCCGGCGGTCGGCATAGGGCAGGAAGGGGCGGACGGTCATCGGGCGGCCTTGTCAGGAATGCTCGCCCGGCTATCACGGCGGCGAATGAAGGTAAATCCGGCCCGGACTGTCCGCCCGCCGCGAATCGCGGCGGACATGGACGGCGCCCTGTCCATAGGCATGCCATTCGTCTTGGGGCGGCAGGTGCCTTTCGCGGCCGCGGGCCAGTCGCCGGCCAAGCCAGAGGCCGGCGAGAAAGCAGAGGATCTGGGACAGCGGGAACAAGCGGCGACTCCGGCGGCGGCATCTGTCCCCGGTCTAGCGCGAAACAGCTAAGGCCGGCTTAACGCGCGTCGGAATCCCGGCCGTCCAGCGCGTCGAGGATCAGCCGGCCGTCGAGATGGTCCGCCTCGTGCTGGGCGATGCGGGCCTCGATCCCGGCCAGGGTCAGCAATTGCAGCGTCCCGGTCATGTCGAAACAGCGCATCGAGACCGCGGCCGGCCGCGTCATCGCCACCGGCCGGCCGGGGATCGAGAGGCAGGCTTCCTCCATGGTCGCGACCTCGCCGCCCAGCGGCGCGATTTCGGGGTCCATGACCACGCGGGGCAGGGGTGCGCCGTTCTTCCAGCCGTGATCCATGACGAAGATCCGCCAGCTTTCGCCGATCTGCGGCGCGGCGAGACCGCGGCCGCCGGCGTGATACATGGTCGCGAGCAGGTCGGCGGCCAGCTGCGAGACCCGGTCCCAGGCCAGGCGCCCGACCGGGTCGCAAGGGCGGCGCAGCACCGGGTCGGGGTAAAGCAGGATCGGGCGGATGCGCCCTTGCGCGGCAAGCGCGGCAGCGTCGGGGCCCCGGGGCGCCTGCGCGGCATCCTCGCCCGACAGGGGCTCAGGCACGGCCGCGCTCGCGCTTCAGCTTCACCATCTTGCGGGTGATCATCTGGCGCTTGATCGGGCTCAGGTAGTCGATGAACAGCTTGCCGTCGAGATGGTCGATCTCGTGCTGGGCGCAGGTGGCCCAGAGCCCCTCGAACTCGCGCTCATGCGGCTTGCCGTCCAGGCCGAGCCAGCGCACCCTGACCTCGGCCGGGCGGGTCACGTCGGCATATTGGTCGGGGATCGACAGGCAGCCTTCCTCATAGGTGTTCAACGCCTCGGAGGTCCAGGTCACCTCGGGGTTGACCATGACGATGGGATTGCGCGGCGCCTCGGGATCCTTTTCGCAATCCATGACATAAAGCCGCGACAGCACGCCGACCTGCGGCGCGGCCAGGCCCACGCCCGGCGCGTCATACATGGTGGCCAGCATGTCGGCGGCCAGGGTCTCGATCTCGGGGGTGATGCGGGCCACCGGCTCGCAGGGCTTCTTCAGCCGCGGATCGGGGTGGAGGATGATGCTGCGCAAAGTCATGACCGTGATCTAGGGCAAGCCTTGGCCTTGCGCAACAAGCCGCTATGCTGCGCCCGAACGGAAAACGAGGGGAAACCATGGCCCAGCCCGATTTCGACGAACTCATCGACCGCACCGGCACCGCCTGTTCCAAATGGGACGACATGCAGGCGATCTACGGCGTCTCGCCCCGGGACGGCATCGCGATGTGGGTTGCGGACATGGATTTCCGCCCGCCGGCCCCGGTGCAGCGCGCGGTCGAGGCGATGGCGGCGCATGGCGTCTACGGCTATCCCGGCGCCAACCCGGCCTATCTCGAGTCGATCCGCTGGTGGATGGAGACGCGGCACGGCTGGCAGGTCCAGCCGGAATGGATCCTTTCGGCGCACGGGCTGGTCAACGGCACGGCGATCTGCGTCGATGCCTTCACCCGGCCGGGCGACCGGGTGATCGTCATGACCCCGGTCTATCACGCCTTTGCCCGGGTGATCCGCGCGTCAGACCGCGAGGTGGCCGAGTTTCCGCTGGCGATCGAGGACGGCCAGTATCGCATGGACTGGCAGGGCTGGCAGAAGCTGCTGACCGGGCGCGAGCGGATGCTGATCCTGTGTTCGCCGCACAATCCCGGCGGCAGGGTCTGGAGCGCCGAGGAACTGCGCCAGGTCGCCGAGTTCTGCGCCGCCCATGACCTGGTTCTGGTTTCGGACGAGATCCACCACGACCTGGTCATGCCCGGCAGCCCGCGCCATTCCGTGCTGGCGACGGTGGCGCCGGACGCCGCGTCCCGGCTGGTGACGCTGACCGCCGCCACCAAGACCTTCAACATCGCCGGCGCCCATATCGGCAACCTGATCGTCGCCGACGAGGGGCTGAGGACGCGCCTGCAGAACCGGCTGATGGCGCTGGGCATCTCGCCGGGCCTGTTCGGGCCGGGCATGGTCGCCGCCGCCTATTCGTCCGAGGGCGCGGCCTGGGTCGATGCGCTGGTGGCCTATCTGGACGGCAACCGGCGGCTGTTCGACGACGGCGTGAACGCGATTCCCGGCCTGCGCTCGATGCCCTTGCAGGCGACCTATCTGGCCTGGGTCGATTGCTCGGGCACCGGTATGGAGCGGGCCGAGTTCACCCGCCGCGTCGAACAGGACGCCCGCATCGCCGTCAACCATGGCGGCAGTTTCGGCACGGGGGGCGAGGACTTCCTGCGCTTCAACCTTGCCACGCCGCGCGCCCGGGTGGCCGAGGCCGTGGCGCGGCTGCAAGAGGCGTTCCGCGACCTGCAATGAAGCGGCTGGGCGCGATCTTCTCGGCGCTGTGCCTGGCGGCGGCGCTCTGGGGGCTGTGGCTGATCTGGGCGCCGCCTTCCGCGCCCGTCCCGGCGCCGCAGCCGCCGGCGGCGGGCTGGCACTGGCCGCGCCTGCCCGATCTGCGCCTGCCCGATCTGCGCCTGCCGGAGTTCCGGCTGCCGCGCATCACCCTGCCGCCGGTCTTCCAGCGCCCGGCGGCACGGCCGGAAACGCCGATCGCCTCGCCGGTCCGCCGCATCCTGGTCGAGAAATCCGCCCGCCGCATGACCGTCTGGCAGGAAAACGGCCCGCCCCGGACCTTCCGCATCGCCCTGGGCTTCGCGCCTGAGGGCGACAAGAGCCGCGAAGGCGATGGCCGCACGCCCGAGGGCACCTTCCGCATCGACCGGCTGAACCGGCAGAGCGCCTATCACCTGTCGCTGGGCATCGACTATCCGCAGCCCCGCCACCGCGAAGCGGCGCGCCGGCTGGGCGTCAGTCCCGGCGGCGACATCATGATCCACGGCCAGCCGAACCAGGTGCCCGACGGTTACCGGGTCAAGGGCGACTGGACGGCCGGCTGCATCGCCGTCGACAATGCCGAGATCGCCGAGATCTTTGCCCATGCCCGCATCGGCACCGAGGTCGAGATCCGGCCCTGAGCCGTGACCCGGCGTGACGGCTTGCCGCAGCCTCTGCCCAAGGATAAGGCAGAGCCATGACCATGGATCGTTACGCCCCGCATCTGCGCGCCACGCTGGCGCTTGGCCTGCCGCTTGTCGGCAGCCATCTGGCGCGCATGGCCATCGGGGTCGCCGATACGGTGATGGTCGGCTGGTACGGGGTCGAGGAACTGGCCGCGCTGGTCATCGCCACCTCGTTTTTCCACATCATGTTCTTTCTGGGCATGGGTTTCGGCATCGGCGTGATGGGGCTGATCGCCGCCGCCATCGCCCGCGACGACGAGATCGAGGTCCGCCGTTCGACCCGGATGGCGCTGTGGCTGTCCATCCTGTTCGCGCTGCTGGCGATGCCGCTGCTGTGGTTTTCCGAACCGATCCTCACGGCCATCGGGCAAAAGCCCGAGGTGGCGGCCTTGGCGCAGGATTATCTGCGCATCGCGGGGTTCGGTCTGTTGCCGGTGCTTTGCGGGCTGACGCTGAACAGCTATCTGGCGGCGATGGAGCGCGCGCAGGTCGTGTTGTGGGTCACGCTGGCCGGTCTGCCGGTGAACGTATTCCTGAACTGGGTGCTGATTTTCGGCAATCTGGGCGCGCCCGAGCTGGGCGTGCAGGGTGCGGCCATCGCCTCGGTCTCGGTGCAGGCGCTGCAACTGGTGTTGCTGGTGGCCTATGCGGGCTGGCTGCCTGCGGCGCGCAAATACCACCTGTTCCAGCGCTTCTGGCGCGCCGACTGGGCCGAATTGAGGGCGGTGTTCTGGCTTGGCCTGCCCATCGGCCTGACCATGGTGGCCGAGGGCGGGCTGTTCGTCGGCTCGAACGTGATGATGGGCTGGATCGGCACGCGCGAACTGGCCGCGCATGGGATCGCGCTGCAACTGGCCTCGATCACCTTCATGCTGCATCTGGGCATGTCGAACGCCGCCACCATCCGCGCCGGTCAGGCCAAGGGTCTGGGCGACGCCTCGCTGATGCGCGATGGCGCGATCGCGGTGACGGCGGTGTCCCTTGTCATCGCGGTGATGGCGGTCGCGGTCTTTGTGCTGTTCCCGCGCCAGCTGGTCGGGCTTTATCTGGACGGCAGCGATCCCGAAACGCCGGTGCTGATCGGCATCGCCACCGGGCTGATGTTCTATGCCGCGCTGTTTCAGCTGACCGATGCGATGCAGGTGATCGGGCTTGGCCTGTTGCGGGGCGTGCAGGACACGCGCGTGCCGATGATCATCGCCGCGATCAGCTATTGGCTGGTCGGCATGCCCATCGCCTATGGGCTGGCCTTTGTCGCCGGGCTGGGGCCGGCGGGGCTGTGGCTGGGGCTGGTCGCCGGGCTGACGGTGGCCGCGATCCTGTTGATGCGCCGCTTCTGGCGGGGGCTTGCGCGCGGGGACTGGACCCGGGACGGGCACGCGGTCTAGGTTGGCCCAGCAGATCATGTGAGGCCCGCCATGCGCCCGGTATTCGTCCAGTTCCGTTGCTCGCCCGGCAAGACCTACGAGGTCGCCGACGCCATCTACGACCGCGAGATCGTCAGCGAGCTTTACTCGACCTCGGGCGATTACGACCTGCTGGCCAAGATCTACATCCCCGAGGATCAGGATGTCGGGCATTTTCTGTCCGAGAAGCTGTTCGATATTCCCGGCATCTGCCGCACGCTGACCACGATCACTTTCAAGGCCTTCTAGGCCGCGTTCCGGGCTTTGCCCGGTCGCAGGCCGCCGTCCCCGTCGCATGCGTGCCGCGCGACGCCTCGGGGTATTTGGGCAACGGAAAGCCGGCAGGGCCTTCGGTCGCATTGGCCGGCGCGGCGGGCTGCGGCAGGATGGCCGGATGCGCGAGGGGGATTCCATGCACGACACGGCCGGGGCGGCGCGGGCGCTGCTGGCGCCGGAATGGCCGGGGCTGCGGCGGGCGGCGCTGCTGTCGGCGGCTGCGGGACTGTTGTGGCTGCCGATGGCCTGGTGCGCGGCCCTGGCGCTGGCCGAGCTGATCGGCGGTGCGCCGGCGCTGCCGCCCCTGGCCGGGCTGCTGGGCCTGGGTAGCCTGCGGGCGCTGCTAGAGCGCGCTGCCGGGCGCCGCGCGGAAGGGCTGGGACTGGCGGCGGTCTCGCGCCTGCGCCGCCGGCTGCTGGGCGCGGTGGCGGTGGCGGCGCGGGTGCCGCGCGCCGGAGCCTTCGCGGCGCTGGCCGGCGACCAGGCGGCGCTGCTGCGGCCCTTTGCCACCCGCCACGCGGCGGCGCGGCTGCGGGTCGCGGTCCTGCCCGCCGCGATCCTGGCCTGCGCCTTTGCCGTTTCCTGGGCGGCGGGGCTGATCCTGTTGCTGGCCGGGCCGGCGATCCCGCTGTTCATGGCGCTGATCGGCCATGCCGCCGGCCGCGCCAGCCGCGCGCAACTGGACGGCATGGCCGACATGGGCGCGCTTCTGGCCGACCGGGTCGGGGCCTTGCCGGATATTCGCCTGCTGGGCGCTTCGCCGGCGCTGGCCGGGGATTTCGCCCGCGCGGCCGAGGAATTGCGGCGCGCCACGATGCGGGTGCTGGGCATCGCCTTTCTCAGCTCGACCGTGCTGGAACTGTTCGCGGCGCTGGGGATCGCCATGATGGCGGTGTTCTGCGGCTTCTCGCTGCTGGGCGGGATCGGCTTCGGCACCTGGGGCGGGCCGCTGACTGTCACCCAGGCGTTGTTCCTGTTGCTGATCGCGCCGGAATTCTTCCAGCCGCTGCGCGATCTGGCGGCGGCCTGGCACGACCGGGCCGCGGCCGATGCGGCGGCGCAGGCGCTGGCGGCCGAGCTGCGCGCGCGGCCGGCGATTGCCGGGCAGGGCGCGCCGGCGCGGCCTCTGGGCGCGGCGGCGGTCGCCTGGCGCGGCCTGTCCGGCCGTGGCATCAGCTTTGCCGATCTGGCGCTGCCCGCCGGCGCGGCGCTGGCCGTGACCGGCCCGAGCGGCGCCGGCAAGACCACCCTGCTGCGCCTGCTCGCCGGGCTGGAGTGGCCGGGGCAGGGCGAGATCCTGCTGGACGGCGCGGCCCTGGCCGAGGCCAATGCCGATGCCTGGCGCGCCGGGCTGGGCTGGATGCCGCAGGCGGTGCATTTCCTTGACGACACGCTGGAGGCCAATCTGCGCATGGGTCGCGGCGGCGATCTGGCCCCGGCCCTGCGCATGGCGGCCGCCTTGGATCTGGTGGCGCGGCTGCCGCAGGGCCTGGCCACGCGGCTGGGCGAGCGCGGCGCCGGGCTTTCGGGCGGCGAGGCGCGGCGGCTGACCCTGGCGCGCGCGCTGCATGGCGGCCCGGCGCTGATCCTGGCCGACGAGCCGACGGCCGATCTGGACGCGGCGACGGCGGCGCAGGTCACGCGCGGCTTGCTGGCCGCGCATCGCGCCGGGGCCGGGCTGATCGTGGCGACGCATGACCCGGCGCTGGTCGCCGCCCTCGGCCGCGAATACCGGATCGGGGGCCGGTGATGCGGCGGGTCTGGCGGGTCATGGCGGCGGAAGGCGGCATGGGCCGGGCCCTGGCGCTGGCGGCGCTGGTGCTGCTGGCGGGCTGGGGCCTGCTGGCCCTGTCCGGCTGGTTCATCGCCGCCACAGCCATCGCCGGGCTGGCGGGGGCCGGGGCGGTCTTCGACGTGTTCCGCCCGGCGGCCTCGGTGCGCGGGCTGGCGCTGCTGCGCACCGCCGCCCGCTATGGCGAACGGATGCTGGGCCATGACGCGACGCTGCGCGCCGTGGCTGGGCTGCGCGGTGCCGTGCTGGCGGGCCTGGCCGCCGAGCCTTGGAGCCGGCTGCAGAAGCTGCGGCGGGGGCCGGCGCTGGCGCGGGTGGTGGCCGATACCGATGCGCTGGACGGGCTGCCGCTGCGGCTGGTGCTGCCCGGCATCGCGGGGCTGGCAGTGCTGGCGCTGGCGGCCGGGCTGATCGGCTGGCTGGCGGGTTGGCAGATGGCGGTCTGGGTCTGTGGGGCGCATCTGCTGGCGGCGCTGGCGGCCGGCGCCTGGGGGTTGCGCCGTTCCTCTGGCCTGGCGCGCGCCGCCGCCGCGGCCGAGCGCGATTTCAGCAGCCATGCCCTGGATCTGGTCGCGGCGCGGGACGATCTGGCGATGCATGGCCGGCTGCCCGCGCAGACGGCACTGGCCATGGCGGCCGAGGCGCGGGCGGCGGGGCTGGCCGGTGCCCTGGACGCGGCCGAGCGCGACGTCGCCCTGATGCTGGACCTGGCGCGCATCGCCGCCATGGCGGGCAGCCTGGGCCTGGGCGCCGCCGGCATCGAGGCCGGCCTGTTCGGTCCAGCCATCGCCGCCCTGAGCTTCTTTGCCGCCATGGCCCTGGGCGAGGTCGTCGCGCCGCTGTGCCGCGCCGTCGCGGATTGGGGCCGGATCGGCGATGCGGCGGATCGCGTCGCGCCGATGCTGGGCCGGGCCATGCCCGCCCCTGCCGCTGCCGTCCCGGCCCTGCCCCTGCAGGTGGGCGAGGTGGTGCTGGGGCCGGGCCAGATCCTGGGCCTTTGCGGTCCCAGCGGCAGCGGCAAGTCCACCCTGCTGGCGCAGATCGCCGGGCTGGTCCCGCCCGGCGACACCGCCATCGCCCTGGCCGGCCGGCCGGTCTCGGACTGGACGGAAGCCGCGCTGCGCGCCGTGCTGGTCATGGTCCCGCAGCGCAGCGCGCTGATCGCCGGCACGCTGCGCGAGAACCTGGCGCTGGCCGCCCCGGATGCCGATGACGACGCCTTGCACGAGATCCTGCGGGCCATGCGGCTGGACCGGCTGCGCGGCGGGCTCGACCTGCGGTTGGGCGATGGCGGCGCCGGGCTGTCGGGCGGGGAGGCGCGCCGCCTTGCCCTGGCCCGCGCGCTGCTGCGCAAGACGCCGATCCTGCTGCTGGACGAGCCGACCGAGGGCCTGGACGAGGGGACCGCGCGCCAGGTCATGGCCGAAATCCTGCAGCGAAGCCGCGATGTTGCGCTGGTGATTGCGTCACATCGTCCCTCGGACCTGAAACAGGCTGCATTTATTCGAAGTTTCGTATAGGCTTTCCCCTGCGCACAGGAGAGAGAGCCATGGACTTTGGTGTCGTCGAGCTATCGCGCCTGCAATTCGCTGCAACGGCGTTGTTTCACTTTCTGTTCGTTCCCCTGACGCTGGGGCTGGCGGTGGTCGTCGCCATCATGGAGACGGTCTATGTCATGACCGAGCGGCCGATCTGGCGGCAGATGACCAAGTTCTGGGGCCTGCTGTTCGGCATCAACTTCGCGCTGGGCGTGGCGACCGGCATCACCATGGAATTCCAGTTCGGCATGAACTGGGCCTATTATTCGCATTACGTCGGCGACATCTTCGGTGCGCCGCTGGCCATCGAGGGGCTGATGGCCTTCTTCCTGGAAGCGACCTTCGTCGGGCTGTGGTTTTTCGGCTGGGACCGGCTGAGCCGGCGCCAGCACCTGGTCGTGGGCTGGCTGGTGGCGCTTGGCTCGAACTTCTCGGCGCTGTGGATCCTGATCGCGAACGGCTGGATGCAGTTCCCGGTGGGCGCGCAGTTCAACCCGATCACCATGCGCATGGAGCTGGTCAGCTTCTTCGAGGTGATGTTCAACCCGGTGGCGCAGGCGAAATTCGTCCATACCGTCAGCGCGGGCTATGTCACCGCCTCGGTCTTCGTGCTGGGCGTCTCGGCCTGGTACCTGCTCGGCGGGCGCCATGTCGAACTGGCGCGGCGGTCGATCGCGGTGGCCTCGGCCTTCGGGCTGGCCTCGGCGCTGTCGGTCGTGGTGCTGGGCGACGAGTCGGGCTATGACGCCGGCGAGAACCAGAAGATGAAGATGGCCGCCATCGAGGCCATGTGGGAGACCGAGCCGGCCCCGGCCAGCTTCACCCTGCTGGGCTGGCCCGACCAGCAGGCGCGCGAGACGAAATGGGCGATCCACATTCCCTATGTCATGGGCCTGATCGGCACCCGCTCGCTGACCGAGGAGATCAAGGGCATCGACCAGCTGGAGGCCGAGGCCAGAACCCGGGTCGAGAACGGCATCCGCGCCTATGACCTGATGATGCAGATCCAGGCGCAGCGCGGCGCCGACGTCGATCCGGCGCTGATCGCCGCCTTTCGCGAACATGAACACGACCTGGGCCATGCCCTGCTGCTCAAGCGCTATGTCGAGGATCCGCGCCAGGCCACGGCCGAACAGATCGCCCGGGCGGCGGCCGATACCGTGCCGACGGTGTGGCCGATCTTCTGGGCCTTCCGGATCATGGTCGGGCTGGGCTTCGGCTTCATCGCCCTGATGGGCTATTTCTTCTGGCGCGCCTCGTTCCGGCGCATGCGCTTCCCGCGCTGGGCGCTGCGGCTGGCGGTCCTTGTCATTCCCGCGCCCTGGATCGCGGCCGAGCTGGGCTGGATCGTCGCCGAATTCGGCCGCCAGCCCTGGACGGTGGCGGATGTGCTGCCGACGGCGCTGTCGGTCAGCCATCTTTCGGTGGCCGAGGTGGCGCTGACCCTGGCCGGCTTCTGCCTGCTCTACACGGCGCTGTTCGTGGTCGAGATCGGGTTGATGCTGAAATTCATCCGCCAGGGCCCGCATGAGGATGTCGAACTGACGCAGGAATGGATGGCCAGCCACCGGCAAAGGCTGGCGGGCCGGCCGGAGGTGAGGTCATGATCCTGTTCGAGCTGATCCCCTTCGAGGTGCTGCGGCTGATCTGGTGGGTGCTGCTGGGCGTGCTGCTGATCGCCTTCGCGCTGACCGACGGTTTCGACATGGGCACCGGCGCGCTGCTGCCTTTCGTCGCCCGCACGGATGCCGAGCGGCGGGTGGTCATCAACACCGTCGGCCCGGTCTGGGAGGGTAACCAGGTCTGGTTCATCCTGGGCGGCGGCGCGATCTTCGCCGCCTGGCCGCCGCTCTATGCCGTCAGTTTCTCGGGCTTCTACCTGGCGATGTTCTTGATCCTCGCGGCGCTGATCCTGCGCCCGGTCGGCTTCAAGTATCGCAGCAAGCGCGACGATCCGCGCTGGCGCGCCATGTGGGACTGGGCGCTGTTCATCGGCGGCACGGTGCCGGCGCTGCTGTTCGGGGTGGCGGTCGGCAATGTGCTGCTGGGCGTGCCCTTCCACCTGACCCCCGACCTGATGCCGATCTATGAGGGCGGGCTGTTCGGCAAGCTGTTCGGGCTGCTGCGGCCCTTTGCCCTGCTTTGCGGGCTGGTGTCGCTGGCGATGCTGGTCATGCACGGCGCCGGCTGGCTGGTGCTGAAAACCGGCGACGCGGTGCAGGCCCGCGCCCGCCGCTATGGCCGGGCGGCGGCGCTGGTCGTGCTGGCGGGCTATGCGCTGGCCGGTCTGTGGCTGGCCTTCGGCATCGAGGGCTATGCCTTCGTCGCGCCGCCCGATCCGAACGGCCCTTCGAACCCGCTGATCAACGAGGTCGCCCGCTCGGGCAGCTGGCTTGCGGCCTATGCGGCGCGGCCCTGGATCGCCGTCGCGCCGGTCATGGGCTTCCTGGGCACCTTCATGGCCTGGCGGGCGCTGTCCGGGCGCGGCGAGCTTTCGCCGCTGCTCTGGTCGAACCTGGCGATCTTCGGGATGATTTCCTCGGTGGGGCTGGTGATGTTTCCCTTCATCCTGCCCTCGAACACCGAACCGAACAGCTCGCTTTCGGTCTGGGACGCCTCGTCCTCGCAGCAGACGCTGTTCGTGATGCTGGTCTGCGGCGCGATCTTCCTGCCGCTGATCCTGGCCTATACGGCCTGGGTCTATCGCGTGCTCTGGGGCAAGGTGACGCCCGAGGACGTCGAGGACCCGGACCGCCACGCCTATTGAACGGAGCTTTGCATGTGGTATTTCGCCTGGATCCTGGGACTGCCGCTGGCCGCCGGCTTCGCGGTGCTGAACGCCATGTGGCTGGAACTGGACGAGGATCGCCGCCTGCTGGCCGAGCCGGGGGAACCGGACGGCCCCACGCAGCGCCCCGCGGACGGCAGCGCCTGAGGGGCTTGCGCCGCCGCCGGGAATGGGCTTCACCTGCGGCCATGACCCGGTTCCGCTTCGCCCCGATCCCCGCCTCGCTGCCGTCCGTGGTGCCCTTCACCGGGCCCGAAACGCTCGAGCGGCGCAGCGGCATCCCCTTCCGGGCGCGGCTGGGCGCCAACGAGAACGGCTTCGGCCCCTCGCCGCGCGCGGTCGAGGCGATGATCCGCGCCACGGGCGGGATCTGGAAATACGGCGACCCGGACAGCCACGATCTGCGCCACGCGCTGGCCGCCCGCCATGGCGTCGCGCCGGAAAACGTCATGGTGGGCGAGGGCATCGACGGGCTTCTGGGTCTGCTGGTGCGGCTGATGGTGGCGCCGGGCGAGGTGGTGGTGACCTCGGACGGCGCCTATCCGACCTTCAACTACCATGTCGCGGGCTTCGGCGGCCGGCTGGTGAAGGTGGCCTATCGCGGCGATGCCGAGGATCCGCAGGCACTGGCCGCCGCTGCGCATCGCCACGGCGCGCGGCTGGTCTATCTGGCCAATCCCGACAACCCCATGGGCAGCTGGCATCCCGGCCGCCGCATCGAGGCAATGCTGGACGACCTGCCCGAAACCGCCCTTCTGGTGCTGGACGAGGCCTATGCCGAATTCGCCCCCGACGAGGCGATCCCGGCCATCGGCCCCGAGGACGCGCGGGTAATCCGTTTCCGCACCTTCTCCAAGGCCTATGCCATGGCCGGCGCCCGGGTGGGCTATGCCATCGGCCCGGCCGAGCTGATCGCCGGCTTCGACCGCATCCGCAACCATTTCGGCATGAACCGCGCGGCGCAGATCGGCGCGCTGGCGGCGCTGGAGGATCGCGACTGGCTGGCGCATGTCCGCGCCGAGGTCGCCGCCGCCCGCGACCGCATCGCCGGCATCGGCCGGTCGAACGGGTTGGATGCCCTGCCTTCGGCGACGAATTTCGTCGCCCTCGACACGCATCGCGACGGCGCCTTCGCCGGCGCCCTGCTGCGGGCGCTGGCGGAACGCGGCGTCTTCGTGCGCATGCCGGGCGTGGCGCCGCTGGATCGCTGCATCCGCGTCTCCTGCGCACCCGAGCCGGAACTCGCCGCCTTCGCCGAGGCGCTGCCCGGCGCGCTTCGGGCGCTGGCCTGACCGCTTCTTCGTCGTCCCAATACCCAGGCGGCCGCGCCACCGGCGCAGGTCAGTCCAAGGGCAGCGCCGTGGTCGCCTTCAGCTCCTCCATCGAGAGCAGCGCGGTGACGTTGTGGATCCGCACCTCCGAGATCAGCGCCTGATAGAAGCGGTCATAGGCCCGCGCGTTGCGCACCCGCACCTTCAGGATATAGTCGATGTCGCCGGCCAGCCGGTGCGCCTCGATCACCTCGGGCCGGGCGCGCACGGCGGCCAGGAAGCGGCGCGCCCAGTCCGGATCGTGTTCGCTGGTGCGGATCAGCACGAAGAAGCAGGCGTCCAGCCCCAGCGAATCGGGATCCAGCAATGCCACCTGGCCGCGGATCACCCCCGCCTCGCGCAGCTTGCGAATCCGGTTCCAGACCGGGGTCTTCGAGGCCCCCACGCGCGTCGCGATGTCGTCGAGCGACAGCGTTGCGTCCTCTTGCAGCAGGGACAGGATTTTGCGGTCGGTATCGTCCAGCCGGATGGGTGTTTGTCGGTCGTCGCTCATCCTGAAATCCCGTCCTTGGTGTCTGCCGTATCTGCAGGATATGTTTCTTATTTTTCCGCCCCACTCGTCAATATGGGGGAATTTTTTCTATATATAGAGCACGGAAAACGAAAGGCACAGCCATGTCCAAGGGCTTCATCCCATCCCCCGCGACCCCCGGCGTCATCACGGCGAATGACCTGCGCATGGGCCATTGCGTGTGGATGCGTGACGGCCAGTGGACCGCCGACCCGCGCGAGGCCGAGCTGTTCGAGGACGAGGCCATCGCCGAGCTGGCGCTGCTCGACGCGACCTCCCAGGCCCATCTTGTCGTCGGCCCCTATCTGATCGAAGCGAAGCGCGGCGCCGACGGCCGCCCCGAGCCGGCCCATTTCCGCGAGGCGTTCCGCCGCAGCGGCCCGACCCACCGCCATTTCGAGCAAGCCGCATTCGAGGCCAGCAATGTTTGACGCGCGTCCCCAGCACAATGACCAGCATCGCGAATACCTGCGCCACCGCGCCCAGCAGTTCCGCCAGCAGGTCGAACGCCGCCTGGACGGCAGCCTGACCGAAGAGGAATTCCGGCCGCTGCGGCTGAAGAACGGCGTCTATCTGCAGCTGCATTCCTATATGTACCGGGTGGCGATCCCCTATGGCGCTCTGACCCCGGACCAGCTGCGCATGCTGGGCCATGTGGCCGAGCGCTGGGACCGCGGCTATGGCCATTTCACCACCCGCACCAACATCCAGTTCCACTGGCACAAGCTGGTCGATATCCCGGATTCGATGGATGCGCTGAACTCGGTCGGCATCCACAGCATCCAGACCTCGGGCAACACCATCCGCAACGTCAATGCCGACGCCTTCGCCGGCGCCGCCGATGACGAGCTGGAGGATCCGCGCCCCTGGGCCGAGCTGATCCGCATCTGGTCCACCGACCATGCCGAGTTCCAGTTCCTGCCGCGCAAGTTCAAGATCTCGGTCTCGGCCGGCAAGCAGGACCGCTCGGCGGTCTCGGCCTATGACATCGGGTTGCGCATCGTCGAGCAGGACGGCGCGCGCGGCTTCCAGGTCTGGATCGGCGGCGGTCTGGGCCGCACGCCCTATCTGGGCCAGGTGGTGCGCGAGTTCCTGCCGCAGGCGGACCTGCTGCCCTATCTGGAAGCGATCCTGTCGGTCTATAACCTGACCGGCCGGCGCGACAACAAGTGGAAGGCCCGGATCAAGATCACCGTGGCCGAGCGCGGGCTCGACACCATGCGGGCCGATATCGAGGCCGAATTCCTGCGCCGCCGCAAGCAGTTCTCGGGTCTCGACCAGGAGATCGTGAGCGGGCTGCGCGAGCGGTTCGCCCCGCCCGCCTTCCTGGACGCCCCGGTCGAGGGCTACGAGGCCGAGCGCGCGGCGAACGGCGCTTTCCGGTCCTGGACCGATACCAACCTGCACCCGCACCGCATTCCCGTTTATGCCAGCGCCATCGTCACCCTGAAGGCGCCGGGCGCCACGCCGGGCGACATGACCGCCGACCAGATGCGGCTGGTCGCCGACCTGGCCGAGCGGCTGGCGCATGGCGACATCCGGGTGAACCACGACCAGAACCTGGTGCTGCCGCATGTGCGCAAGGCCGACCTGCCCGAGCTTTATGCCGCGCTGCGCGGGGCCGGGCTCGCCACGGCGAATTTCGGCAAGATCACCGACATCATCTCTTGCCCCGGGATGGACTATTGCACGCTGGCCACCGCGCGCTCGATCCCGATCGCGCAGGACATCGCCGCGCATTTCCGCGCCCGCGGGCTCGAGGACGAGATCGGCGAGATGAAGATCCGCATCTCGGGCTGCATCAATGCCTGCGGCCACCACCATCTGGGCCATATCGGCATCCTGGGCCTGGACCGGGCCGGGGTGGAGAACTACCAGATCACGCTGGGCGGCGACGGCTACGAGATCCCGACGCTGGGCCAGCGCGCCGGCGCCGGCTTCCCGGCGGAGGAGGTGGTGCCGGCCATCGACCGGCTGGTCGATGCCTATCTGGAACTGCGCGAATCGCCCGAAGAGCGCTTCATCGACGCCTATCGCCGGTTGGGAGTGGCTCCGTTCAAGGCGGCGCTGTATCCGGCCGATGCTTGATCAGACGCTGGATGCCCGCGCGGCGCGGCTGAACGACCGCTATCGCCACCACGCCGCGACCGAGGTGCTGCGGCGGGCCCTGAACGATCCCGACCTGGGCTCGACCACGCTGGTCTCGAGCTTCGGGGCGGAATCGGTGGTGCTGCTGCACATGGTCTCGGTGGTGGCGCCGGGAACGCCGGTGCTGTTCATCGACACGATGATGCTGTTCCAGGAGACGCTGGACTATCAGCTCGAGGTCACGCGCAAGCTGGGCCTGACCGATGTGCGGGTGATCCGCGCCACCGAGCGCGAGGTGGCGCTGAACGACCCGGACGGCACGTTGCACCAGTTCAACACCGACGCCTGCTGCGATTTCCGCAAGACGGTTCCGCTGGAGCGCGAGCTGTCGAAATTCGACGCCTGGATCACCGGCCGCAAGCGCTTCCAGGGCGGCGAGCGCCAGCAGCTGGAATTCTTCGAATCCGAGCCGCCGTCGCGGCTGCGCATCAACCCGCTGGCGCATTGGCGCCCGCAGGATGTCCAGGACTACATGGCCGAGAACAACCTGCCGCGCCACCCGCTGGTCGCCAAGGGTTATGCCTCGATCGGCTGCGCGCCCTGCACCTCGCCCATCAAGCCGGGCGAGGATCCGCGTGCCGGCCGCTGGCGCGGCAGCCAGAAGACCGAATGCGGCATCCATTTCATCGGCGGGCGCATGGTCCGCACAGGAGCGAATGCATGAGCGATTTCTTCCTTGTCCGCGATGACGGCTTCCACCCCGACGACGGGGCCGAGCCGGTCATCCTGGCGCCGGATACCGATCCCGCCACCCTGGGCGACCATCTGGAGCACGAGCTGCTGGCCATCGACTTTCCCGCGATGACCGACGGGCGCGGCTTCTCGCTGGCCCGGCTGCTGCGCGACCGCGGCTACAAGGGCCGGCTGCGCGCCGTGGGCAAGCTGATCTCGGACCAATATGCCATGGCCCGCCGCGTCGGCTTCGACGAGGTGCGCATCCCCGCCGCCCTGGCCGAGCGCCAGCCGCAGGAGCAGTGGCTGTTCCGCGCCGACTGGCAGGACTGGGACCATCGGTCGCGGCTTGCCGGCTGAAACTTGGGGTTTCGCCCCCTTCTTGCATGGATTAGATATTCGGGACCCCGAACATGACGCTGGATCTTTCTGTGGACATTGCCGCCAAACCCGCCAAGACGCTGCCCGATGCGCAGACCGTGACCTCGGTCCGGCATTGGACCGACCGGCTGTTCTCGTTCCGCGTGACGCGCCCGGCCAGCCTGCGGTTCCGCTCGGGCGAGTTCGTGATGATCGGCCTGCCCGACGACAACGGCAAGCCGATCCTGCGCGCCTATTCCATCGCTTCGCCCAACTGGGACGAGGAACTGGAATTCTATTCGATCAAGGTGCCGGACGGGCCGCTGACCTCGCGGCTGCAGAACATCCAGCCGGGCGACCAGATCATCCTGCGCCCGAAGCCGGTGGGCACGCTGGTTCTGGACGCGCTTCTGCCCGGCAAGCGCATGTGGTTCCTGGCCACCGGCACCGGCATCGCGCCCTTTGCCAGCCTGATGCGCGACCCCGAGACCTATGAGCGTTACGAGCAGGTGGTGATGATGCATACCTGCCGCACCGCCGACGAGCTGGCCTATGGCCGCGAACTGGTCGAGAACCTGCGCCACGACCCGCTGCTGGGCGAGCTTTACGGCGAGGAATTCGCCAGCCGGCTGCTTTACTACCCGACCACCACGCGCGAGGAATCGCCCCTCATGGGCCGGATCACCGACAACCTGACCTCGGGCAAGGTGTTCGCCGACCTGAACCTGCCGGCCATGGATGCGGCAAATGACCGCGCCATGATCTGCGGCAGCCTGGCCTTCAACACGGATGTGAAGGCGGTGCTGGAAGGCTTCGGCCTGCGCGAGGGCGCCAACAGCGATCCCAAGGAATTCGTGGTCGAAAAGGCCTTCGTCGGCGACGGGATCTGAGGCTGCTGCCGGGGGTTTCACACCCCCGGACCCCCTGGGGTATTTGCGAAACGGTGAAAGCCCGGCGTTGACAGTCCGCCGGGCGACGCCCATGTTCCGGCGCCGAATCAAGCGAAGGAATTTTCATGCCCGTCGTCGTCGTTGAATCTCCGGCCAAGGCCAAAACGATCAACAAATACCTGGGCGACGACTATACGGTTCTGGCCTCGTTCGGGCATGTGCGCGACCTGCCGCCCAAGGATGGCAGCGTCGATCCCGAGGCGGATTTCGCCATGAAATGGGAAGTCGCCTCGGATTCCAGAAAGCACGTCAAGGCGATCAAGGATGCGCTGGCCGCCGACCCGAACCTGATCCTGGCCACCGACCCCGACCGCGAGGGCGAAGCGATCTCCTGGCATCTGCTGGAGACCTTGGCGCCGGCGCTGAAGAAGGGCGCCGAGGTCAGCCGCGTCACCTTCAACGCCATCACCAAATCGGCGGTGACCGAGGCGATGGCCAATCCGCGCCAGATCGACCAGCCGCTGGTCGACGCCTATCTGGCCCGCCGGGCGCTGGACTATCTGGTCGGCTTCAACCTGTCGCCGGTGCTGTGGCGCAAGCTGCCCGGCGCCAAGTCTGCCGGCCGGGTGCAGTCGGTCGCCTTGCGCATCATCGTCGACCGCGAGATGGAGATCGAGGCCTTCAAGGCCCGCGAATACTGGTCGGTCCACGCCCGGCTGGCGACGCCGCGCGGTGACGAATACGACGCGGCCATGACCGTGTTCGGCGGCAAGAAGCTGGAACGCTTCGACATCGCCACCGCGGAGCAGGCAAAGCTGGCCGTGGCGGCGATCACCTCGCGCGACCTCAGGGTCGCCTCGGTCGCCGCCAAGCCGGCAAGCCGCAACCCCTGGCCGCCCTTCATGACCTCGACCCTGCAGCAGGAGGCCAGCCGCAAGCTGGGCCTTGGGGCGCGGGCCTGCATGTCGGCGGCGCAGCGGCTCTACGAGGCGGGCTACATCACCTATATGCGGACCGACGGCATCGACATGGCCCCCGAGGCGGTGATGGCGGCCCGCGACGCGATCAAGGCGCGGTTCGGGGCGGAATACCTGCCCAAGTCGCCGCGCATGTACAAGAACAAGGCCAAGAACGCGCAGGAAGCGCATGAATGCATCCGACCGACCGACATGATGCTGTCGCCGGACCGGCTGCCGGTTTCGGACAAGGACCAGAAGGCGCTTTACGACCTGATCTGGAAGCGGACCCTGGCCAGCCAGATGGAATCCGCCCGGATGGAGCGCACCACGGTCGAGCTCGCCTCGGCCGACGGCCAGGTGGGCTTGCGCGCCAATGGCCAGGTGATGCTGTTCGACGGTTTCCTGCGGGTCTACGACCAGGGCCGCGACGACGAGGAGGACGAGGACAGCCGCCGCCTGCCGCTGATTCACGAAGGCGAGGCGGCCGAGAAGCGCGCCGTCACCCCCGAACAGCATTTCACCCAGGCCCCGCCCCGTTATACCGAGGCGACGCTGGTCAAGCGCATGGAAGAGCTGGGGATCGGCCGGCCCTCGACCTATGCCTCGATCATCGGCACGATCCAGGACCGCGACTATGTCCGCAAGGAGCAGAACCGCCTGATCCCCGAGGACAAGGGCCGGCTGGTCACCATCTTCCTGCAGAAATACTTCCCGCGCTATGTCAGCTACGATTTCACCGCCAATCTGGAAGGGGAACTCGACGACATCTCCTCGGGCGAGCGCGCCTATCGCGAAGTGCTGCGCCGGTTCTGGCGGGATTTCAGCATAGCGCTGGAGGGCACCAGCGAGTTGCGCATCACCGAGGTGCTGGAGGCGATCGACGAGGCCCTGGCGCCGCATCTCTATCCGCCGCGGCCCGACGGTTCGGACCCGCGCGAATGCCCGCTGTGTCACAAGGGGCGGCTGCATCTGAAGACGGCGCGTTCGG
This sequence comes from Paracoccus sp. TOH, assembly GCF_030388245.1. Lineage (NCBI taxonomy): Bacteria > Pseudomonadati > Pseudomonadota > Alphaproteobacteria > Rhodobacterales > Paracoccaceae > Paracoccus > Paracoccus sp. TOH. The sequence continues at coordinate 613,406 of NZ_CP098360.1, read as the reverse complement.
GCGGGGCCTTCATCGGCTGCTCGACCTATCCCGATTGCCGCTTTACCCGGCCGATTTCCTCGCCCGATGCCGAGGTGGTGGGCGACACCGTGCTGGGCGTCGACCAGGGCGACGAGATCAGCCTGAAGAACGGCCGCTTCGGCCCCTATGTCCAGCGCGGCGAGGCGACGGCCGAACAGCCGAAGCCGCCGCGCGCCTCGATCCCCAAGGGTTGGGAGCTGGCCTCGGTCGATCTGGAACGGGCGCTGGCGCTCTTGGCGCTGCCGCGCGAAATCGGCCCGCATCCCGAGGACGGCGTGCCGGTCGAGGCCGGCATCGGCCGCTACGGCCCCTATGTGAAGCATGGCGCGAAATACGCCAACCTGCCGGATGTGGACGAGGTCTTCACCATCGGCATGAACCGCGCGGTCGAGGTGCTGGCCTCGAAACAGGTGCGCGGCAGGGCGGCTGCCGCCGCGCCGCTGGCGGAGCTGGGCGAGCATCCGGACGGCGGTCCGGTGCAGGTGATGAGCGGTCGCTACGGGCCTTATGTCAAATGGGGCAAGGTCAATGCGACGCTGCCCCGCGACCTGGAGCCCGGCGCGGTGACGCTGGAGCGCGCCCTGGAGCTGATCGCCGAGAAAGCCGCGAAAACCGGCAAGAAACCGGCGAAGAAGCCGGCGGCGAAGAAGCCCGCCGAAAAGAAGACGGCCGCCAAGAAGCCGGCGGCGGCCAAGGCGAAGAAGGCCGGGTGAGGCGCCCGGCCGCGCGGTCGGAATCTGGGTATTTGGGAAACGGTGAAACGCGCGGCTGCGCTGAAAATCAGGCGCTGCGCGTTTCACCGTTTCATAAATACCCATGAAGCAACCGGGACGCCGGCGCGACGCCGCGGCTTTCGCGTGTTGATCCGGGCCGTTCTGCTGCTAGGCTCGACCCGCAAGGGTTGAGCGGAGGGCGCCATGAAAGATCGAATCGTCGGAATGGGCCGGGTGTCGGCTGTCATGCTGGCCGGCTGCGTCGGGCTGCCTGCGGCTGCGCAGGAGGCTGCGATCTTCGACGCGATGGACCGGATTCATCCGGTCTGGGCGGAAAGCGGCATGGTCTCGGCGCAGGAGCGGCTGGCGGCCGAGATCGGCCGCGACATCATGGCCAGGGGCGGGAATGCGGTCGATGCGGGCGTGGCGGTGGCCTTTGCCCTGGCCGTCACCCTGCCGCGCGCCGGCAATATCGGCGGCGGCGGTTTCATGCTGGTGCATGATGCCGAGACCGGCCAGACCCATGCCATCGACTATCGCGAGATGGCCCCCAAAGGCGCCTCGCGCGACATGTTCCTGGACGCGGCGGGCGAGGCCGACAGCGAGAAGTCGCTTTACAGCGGCGCAGCCTCGGGTGTGCCGGGAACCGTGGCGGGGATGAAGCTGGCGCTGGACAGATACGGCAGCATGGACTGGGCCGAGGTCATCGCCCCGGCGATCCGGCTGGCCGAGGAGGGCATCACCGTCACCCCGGAGCTGGCCGACAGCATCGAGGCCGGGCGCGAGCATCTGGAGAAGTTCCCCTCGAGCGCCGCGATCTTCTTCAAGGAGGGCGGCGCGGCTTACCGGCCCGGCGACCGGCTGGTGCAGGCCGATCTGGCGAAGACGCTGAAGAAGATCGCCGCCGAAGGGCCGGACGGCTTCTACAAGGGCGAGGTGGCCGAGGCCATCGCCAAGGCGGTGCAGGGGGCGGGCGGGCTGATCACCGTCGAGGACATGGCCGCCTACAAGCCCGTGGAACGCCAGCCGGTGCTGGGCAGCTATCGCGGCTATGACATCGTCTCGATGCCGCCGCCCTCCTCGGGCGGGGTGCACCTGATCCAGATCCTGAACGCGCTGGAGGGCTATCCGGTCGGGGCGCTGGGGCAGAATTCCGGCGAGACCATCCATCTGATGGCCGAGGCGATGAAGCTGGCCTATGCCGACCGCTCGGAATATCTGGGCGATCCCGATTTCGTCGATGTGCCGGTCGCGGCGCTGACCAGCAAGGATTACGCGGTGGAGATGCGCCGCAAGATCAGCGCCGATTTCGCCACGCCCTCGGTGATGATCAGGCCGGCGGACCTGGCGCCCTATGAATCCGACCAGACCACGCATTTCTCGGTGGTGGACAAGCAGGGCAACGCGGTCTCGAACACCTATACCATCAATCTCAGCTACGGATCGGGGCTGGTGGCGGCGGGCACCGGCGTGTTGATGAACAACGAGATGGACGATTTCTCGGCCAAGCCCGGCGTGCCCAATGCCTTTGGCCTGGTCGGCGGCGATGCCAATGCGGTCGAGCCGGGCAAGCGGCCGCTGTCGTCGATGACGCCGACCATGGTGCTGAAGGATGGCAAGGTCTGGCTGGTCACCGGCTCGCCCGGCGGGGCGCGGATCATCACCACGGTCTTGCAGGTGGTGATGAACATGATCGACCACGGCATGAACGTCGCCGAGGCCTCGACGGCGCCGCGCGTCCATCACCAGTGGCTGCCCGACGAGCTGCGGGTCGAGGAGGGGATCGGCCTGGATACCGTCCGCATCCTGCAGGCCAAGGGCCACACCGTCGCGGTCAAGGAGGCGATGGGTTCGACCCAGTCGATCATGCGCGACCCGGAGACGGGGACGCTTTACGGCGCCTCGGACCCGCGCCGGCCGGATGCGGCGACGCTGGGCTACTGAGCGAGGTAGTCGCGCAGCGCCACCGCGTTGTTGTGCTGCTGGTCATGGGCCGCGTAAAGCAGGGTGACGGGGCCTTTCCTGGCCAGTTGGCGCAATGCGCGCACCGGATCCGGGTTGGCGTCGAGTTCGGCCGCGTAGCGGCGGCGGAACTCGTCCCATTTCGCGGGGTCATGGCCGAACCAGTGCCGCAAGTCGTCCGAGGGGGCGATCTCGCGCAGCCAGAGATCCGCGCCAAGCGCCTCGCGGCTGAGGCCGCGTGGCCAGAGCCGGTCGACCAGCACCCGGTGACCCTCGTCCGGGGCGGCGGGATCATAGGCGCGGCGAATGGAAATCGCAGGCATCGCATTCTCCTTTCGCAACAAAATTCCTGGTCGCGCTAACGGGTTCCCGGCGCGTTGACTCGGTTTTGGATTGTGTCCACAACTGGCGCGTCCAACACGGGGAGAGGGTTGCATGAAGAAGGTCTATGCGAGCGCCGAGTCTGCTCTTGACGGCCTGCTGACGGACGGGATGCTGATCGCGGCCGGGGGCTTCGGGCTTTGCGGCATCCCCGAGCTGCTGATCGAGGCGATCCTGAAGGCGGGGACCAAGGAGCTGACGGTGGTCAGCAACAATTGCGGCGTCGACGGCTTCGGCTTGGGCAAGCTGCTCGACACCCGGCAGATCCGCAAGATGGTCTCCTCCTATGTCGGCGAGAACGCCGAGTTCATGCGGCAGTATCTCTCGGGCGAGCTGGAGCTGGAGTTCAACCCGCAGGGCACCCTGGCCGAGCGCATGCGGGCCGGCGGCGCCGGCATCCCGGGGTTCTATACCAAGACCGGCGTCGGCACGGTGATCGCCGAGGGCAAGGACCACAAGGATTTCGACGGCGAGACCTATATCCTGGAACGCGGCATCGTCGCGGATCTGGCGATCGTCAAGGGCTGGAAGGCGGACGAGTCGGGCAACGTGGTGTTCCGCAAGACCGCGCGCAACTTCAACGTGCCGGCGGCGAAATGCGGCCGGATCTGCGTCTGCGAGGTCGAGGAGATCGTGCCGACCGGCAGCCTCGACCCCGACGCCATCCACCTGCCGGGGATCTATGTCCACCGCCTGTTCCAGGGGCAGCACGAGAAGCGCATCGAGCAGCGCACCACTCGCAAGAAGGAGACCGCGTGATGGCCGCCGAAATCAAGGGCTGGGACCGCAACCGGATGGCGGCGCGGGCCGCGCGGGAGCTGCAGGACGGCTGGTATGTGAACCTCGGCATCGGCATTCCGACGCTGGTGGCGAACTACATCCCCGAGGGGGTGCATGTGACGCTGCAATCGGAAAACGGCATGCTGGGCATCGGGCCGTTTCCGTTCGAGGGCGAGGAGGACCCGGACCTGATCAACGCCGGCAAGCAGACGGTGACCGAGCTGCCGCAGACCGCCTATTTCGACAGCGCCGAGAGCTTCGCGATGATCCGCGGCGGCAAGATCGCCATGGCGATCCTGGGCGCGATGGAGGTGGCCGAGAACGGCGACCTGGCGAACTGGATGATCCCCGGCAAGCTCGTGAAGGGCATGGGCGGGGCGATGGATCTGGTCGCCGGTGTCGGCCGGGTGGTGGTGGTGATGGACCATACCTCGAAACATGGCGAATCGAAGGTGCTGAAATCCTGCACCCTGCCCTTGACCGGGCAGAAGGTGGTCAATCGCATCATCACCAATCTGGGCGTGCTGGATGTGGTCGAGGGCGGGCTGAAGATCGTCGAGCTGGCGGACGGCGTCAGCGAGGACGAGCTGCGCGCCGCGACCGAGGCGACCATCGTCGGGTGACGCCCGCGAAGGGAGGGGGCTGTCCGCCCCCTCTTGCGGCTTTGCCGCAATTCACCCCCGAGGGTATTTGCAAAACGGAGAAAGACCGGATGGCGTTCGATCCTCAGGCCATCGAGGCGCTGTTTACCCGCGACGGCCGCTATCTGTGCGCGCGCTGGGGGCGGCCGGTGGCGCCGGTCGTCTTCGGTCTGGCCGACGAGAGCCTGCCGATCTTTCGCGAGGCCCTGCGGGCGGTGCTGACCCATGCCGGCCAGCCCATGGCCGAAACCGATCCCGAGATGGGCGCGAATCTGATGACCTTCTTCGTGCGGGATTGGGACGAGCTGGGCGGGCTGCCCGACCTTGACCGGTTGACCGGCCAGCCGGGCTTGCCCGAGCGTCTGAAGGCGGGGTCGGCAGACCAGTACCGGCTGTTCCGTTTCGACGCCGACGGGGCGATCCGCGCCTGCCTGACCTTCGTCAACATGGGCGGGGCGCTGGCCGATTCCCATCCCGGCCAACTGGCCGAGACTCTGGCGGTGCGCGCCATGCTGACCTTTGCGCGCGACGTTGTGCCCTCGGCCGAGCTGGCGCGGCTGATCCGCGCCGCCTATGATCCGGTCATGCCGGCGGTCGCCACCGATGCCGCGCATGCGCTGCGTCTGGCGGCGCGGCTGTCCTGAGCGCGGCGGCCCAGTTTGCGAACCAGCGAGGCTGTCATGCACAGGTTTCCGATCCGCGTCTATTACGAGGACACCGACCTGGCGGGGATCGTCTATTATGCCAACTACCTGAAATTCATCGAGCGCGGGCGTTCGGAATGGCTGCGCCTGCTGGACGTCGACCAGGGCGCGCTGCAGCGCCAGGGCTTCGTCTTTGCCGTGCGGCGGGTCGAGGCGGATTACCTGGCCCCCGCCCGCTTCGAGGACCTGCTGGAGGTCGAGACCGCGCTGCGGACGCTGAGCCCAGCGCGCATCGTCCTGGACCAATGCGTCCTGCGCGGCGGGCAGGCGCTGTTCCGGGCCTGCGTCACCGTCGCCTGCCTGGCCGCCTCGGGGCGGCCGGCGCGGATTCCGGGCGCGGTGGCGGCGCGGCTGCGGGAAGCGGCCATCGCGGGGCGCTGACGCAGAATTGACGTCACCAGGGTTTTTCCCCCTGGGCCGATCTGCTAGTTGCGCTTGCAGAAGCCGCGCCGCAGCGGCCCAAAGGACAGGCCTAAATTCATGGAACAACTCGCCGGAACCGGGCAGCCGGTCGATTTCTCGCTGATCGCGCTGTTTGCGCGCGCCTCGCTGACCGTCCAGATCGTCATGGTGATCCTGATCCTGGCCTCATTCTGGGCCTGGGCGATCATCATCCAGAAATTCATCGCCTTCAACGCCGCCCGGCGCGAGGCCGACCGGTTCGACCGCGCCTTCTGGTCGGGCCAGCCGTTGGACGATCTTTACGATCGCATCGGCGAAACCCCCTCGGGTCCGGCCGAGCGCATCTTTGCCTCGGGCATGACCGAGTGGCGGCGCAGCCACCGCGACGACGGCAACCTGATCGCCGGCGTGACCGCGCGCATCGACCGCGCCATGAACGTCACCATCAATCGCGAGAACGATCGGTTGACCCGCGGCCTGCCCTTCCTGGCCACGGTGGGCTCGACCGCGCCCTTCATCGGCCTGTTCGGCACCGTCTGGGGCATCAAGACCGCCTTCGAGGAGATCGCCATTTCGCAGAACACCTCGCTGGCCGTGGTGGCGCCGGGCATCGCCGAGGCGCTGGTGGCAACCGCGCTTGGCCTGCTGGCGGCGATTCCGGCGGTGATCTTCTACAACAAGCTCAGCGCCGATGCCGACCGCATCACCGGCGGCTACGAAAGCTTCGCCGACGAGTTCTCGACCATCCTGTCGCGCCAGCTGGACGACGAATAAGATGGGGGCCGGGGTCGTCAAACGCACAAGCCGCGGCAAGGGCCGCGCCCGCAGCCAGCCGATGGCCGAGATCAACGTCACGCCCTTCGTGGATGTGATGCTGGTGCTGCTGATCATCTTCATGGTGGCGGCGCCGCTTCTGACCGTGGGCGTGCCGCTGGAACTGCCCAAGACCGCCGCCCAGGCCGTGCCCGCCGAACCCGAGGAGCCGCTGAGCGTCTCGGTCACGCCCGAAGGGCCGATCCTGGTCATGACCAGCGAGGTGCCCGAGGATCAGCTGGTCACCCGGCTGCGCGCCGTCGCCGCCGAGCGGCAGAGTGACAAGATCTACCTGCGCGCCGACGGCTCGATCCCCTATGCGCGGATCATGGAGGTGATGGGAGCGCTGAACGCGGCCGGTTTCAACAACATCGTCCTGGTGACCGAGGCTGGCGGGCCGCGGATGGACGCAGGCGCGGATGGCTGAAGCCATGGATCGGGCGGAACGCATCGGCTTCTGGGTCTCGGGCGTTGCTCATGCCGGGCTGCTGGGGGCGGCGCTGGTCGGCGGCGCGCTGTTCCGGCCGCAGCCGCTGGAGGCCGTGCGCATGGCCGAGGTCGCGACCATGTCCGAGGCGGAGTTCCAGTCGCTGGCCGCCGCGGCCGCCGGGCGCGGCCCGGTGTCGGATTCCGCCGCCACCACCCCGGCGCAGCCGCGCCCGCCCGCTGACGAGAACCGGCTGGGCGAGGTCGAGGCCACCAGCCCTCCCGCGCCGGACGGGCAGGCGGCCGAGCTGACCCAGCCCTCGGACCGGCCCGAGGCGCGTCCGGACCTGTCGGATTTCCAGACGCCCGACCGGCCGGTGGCCGTGGTGACCGACGCACCGCAGCCGTCGCAGCCCGAGAATTCGGTCGAACTGGCGGCATTGCCGCAGACCAGTGACCGGCCTGATCCGGCGCGCAACCCGGCGCAGCCGCAATCCCCGGCGCCGATCCCGCAGCGCTCGACCTTGGCGCCGGTTGATTCCGCCCGCCCGCACGGCCGGCCCGAGGGGCTGGCCGAGGCGGTGCAGGCCCGGCGGCAGGCGGCCGAGGCAGCGCGCCAGCGCGAAATCGCCCTGGCCCGTCAGGCCGATGAGGCCGCCGCCGAGCAGGCCGCCGCCGAGAAGGCACAGAAGGACGCCGCCCGCCGCGCCGCCGAGGAGCGCGCGAAGGAGGAACGCCGCGAAGCGGCGCGCCAGGCCGAGGATGCCGAAGCCGCCCGCCGCGCTTCGGAGGCCAGGGAACGCGCACGCCGCCAGGCCGAGGCCGAGGCGACCGAAAAGGAAACGGCCGCTGCGGAACGCCGCGCCGCCGAGAAGAAGGCCGCCGAGAAGAAGGCTGAGGCCGAACGCCTGGCCGCCGCCGAGAAGGCGGCCGAAAAGGCCGCCGCGGAAAAGGCTGCCGCCGAGAAGAAGGCGGCCGAGAAGAAGGCGGCCGAGGCCAAGGCCCGCAAGGAGGCCGAGGAAAAGGCCGCCGCGGAAAAGGCTGCGGCCGAGAAGAAGAAGGCGGCCGAGAAGGCCGCCGCCGAGGCCAAGGCCCGCAAACAGGCCGAGGCCGAGCGCAAGGCCGAGGCCGCCAAGCAGGCCGCGCTGGAAGAGGCGATGAAGGACGAGGGTTCCGCCGGGTCGGGCGGCGGCGGTGCGGCTGCCAGCGGCCCGCCGCTGAGCCAGGGCGAGAAGGACGGCTTCCGCGTCGCGGTCGAGCAATGCTGGAACCGCGGCTCGCTTTCGACCGAGGCCAGCCGGACAACGGTTTCGGTGCAGTTCGCGATGGCGCCGGACGGCTCGGTGGAAAAAGGCTCGCTGCGCATGATCGGCCATGACGGCGGTTCGGATGCGGCGGCGAAACAGGCCTATGAGGCGGCGCGTCGGGCGATCCTGATGTGCGAGCGCGGCGGCTACAAGCTGCCGCCGGAGAAATACAACCGCTGGAAGGATGTCATCATCGACTTCAACGCCAGCGGCGGCGCGCGGGTCAAGTGACATGGCATCCCGGCGCATGACACTCTATTCTGCAACCAAGACCTTACGAGGGCGATTCATGTTGCGACAATTCCTGATGACTTCCGTGATGGCCCTGGCGGGTTTGGGGCTGGCCGCGCCGGTTCTGGCGCAGGACGGACCCCTGCGGATCGAGATCACCGACGGGGTCATCGAACCGATGCCCTTCGCCATCGCGCAATTCCACGACGAGGGCGGCGCCGGCGAATATCTTCAGCAGGTGCAGAACCTGATCGCCGCCGACCTGACCGGCACCGGCCTGTTCCGCGAGATCCCGGCCAGCGCCCATATCGCCCGGCCGGAAAGTTTCGACGCGCCGGTCTCCTATGAAGATTGGAAGGCGATCAATGCCCAGGCGCTGATCACCGGCGCCGTCAGGGTCGAGGGCGGCAAGGTCGTCGTCAAGTTCCGGCTGTTCGACGTCTTCGCCGGCCAGCCGCTGGGCGACGGCATGCAGTTCGACGCCTCGACCGGCAACTGGCGCCGTGCCGCGCACAAGGCGGCCGATCAGGTCTATTCGCGGCTGACGGGCGAGGGGCCTTATTTCGACAGCCGCGTCGCCTTCGTGCAGGAAAACGGCCCCAAGGACGCGCGCCGCAAGCGCATCGGCATCATGGATTACGACGGCGCCAACGTGAAATGGCTGACCGACGATTCCACGCTGGTGCTGAAGCCGCGCTTCTCGCCCGACGGTTCGCGGCTGCTTTACACCAGCTACGCCACCGGCTTCCCGCAGGCGATGATGATGGACGTGAACTCGCTCTCGGTGCGGCAACTGAGCGGCGGCCAGCAGGGCACGATGAGCTTCTCGCCCCGCTTCTCGCCGGATGGGCGCTGGATCGTCTACTCGCTGGAACAGAACGGCAATAGCGACATCTACCAGATGGACGCGGCCTCGGGCGCGCAGCGGGCGCTGACCAACGCCCCCTCGATCGAGACCTCGCCCAGCTACAGCCCGGACGGCAAGCAGATCGTCTTTGAAAGCGACCGCTCGGGCTCGCCGCAGCTCTACATCATGGGCGCCAATGGCGGCGAGCCGAAGCGGATCAGCTTCGGCGAGGGGCGCTACGGCACCCCGGTCTGGTCGCCGCGCGGCGACATGATCGCCTTTACCCGCCAGGTCGGCGGAAAATTCCACATCGGCGTCATGCGCACCGATGGTTCGGAAGAGAAAATGCTGACGGAATCGTTCCTTGACGAGGGCCCGACTTGGGCCCCCAATGGGCGCGTCGTGATGTTCACGCGGGTGACGCCGGGCGGCGACGGCCAGCCGGGCCTGCATTCGGTGGATATCACGGGGCGCAACATGCGCCCGGTCAAGATCAATGGCGCAGCCTCGGACCCCGATTGGGGCCCCTTGCTGCCCTGAAGTGCGTGAGATGGACAGGATTATGAAAACTTTCATGAAAATTGCCGCAGTCGGTGCCATTCTCGCGCTGGCGGCCTGCGCCCGGCCGGCGCAGGACATGCAGGTCCAGGACCCTTATGCCGGGGCGGGCGGCGCGTCGGGCGTCGGCTCGACCGCGCTGCCGGGCAGCGCCGAATATTTCAAGGCCAGCGTCGGCGACACCGTGCTGTTCCCGCTGGACCAGTCCACCCTGACGCCCGAGGCGCGGGCGATCCTGGCCAACCAGGCAGGGTGGCTGAGCCAGAATGCCGGCTTCTCGGCCGTGATCGAGGGCCATGCCGATGAGCAGGGGACCCGCGAATACAACCTTGCCCTGGGCGCCCGGCGGGCGAACTCGGTGCAGGAATACCTGATCTCGCAGGGCATCGCGGCCGGCCGGCTGCGCACCGTCAGCTATGGCAAGGAACGGCCGCTGGCGATCTGCTCGACCGAGGAGTGTTTCACCAAGAACCGCCGTGCCGTGACCGTGGTCAGCCCCGGGGTGGGCATGTGATGGTCGGAGGGGTTTTCCGGGGACTGGTTCTGGCGGCGGGCTTCGTCCTGGCCGCCTGGCCGGCCGCGGCGCAGGACGCGCGGACCCTGGCCGATATCCGGACCGAGCTGAACCAGCTTTCGAGCGATCTGCAGAACCTGCGCGCGCAGCTCGTCGCCTCGGGGCCTGCCGGCTTCGCGGCCGCGGGCGGTGACAGCGCCATCGACCGCATGAATGCCATGGAGGCGCGGCTGGCGCAGCTGACCGGCCAGACCGAGCAGCTGCAGAACCGCATCGACCGCATCGTCAAGGACGGCACCACCCGCATCGGCGACATCGAATTCCGCCTGTGCGAGATGGAGGAGGGCTGCGATCTTGGCAGCCTGACCACGCCGTCGCCGCTGGGCGAGCAGGGGGGGGCGGCGCCGCTGCCGTCCTCGGATCAGCAAGGGCCGCTCGCGCCCGCCAAGACCCCTTCGGCCGGGGCCGCCACTGCGGCGGAAAAAGCCGATTTCGACCGGGCCCGGGAGGTGCTCGGTCAAGGTGACTTTCACCGTGCTGCGCAGCTCTTTGCGGCCATCGCCAAGACCCATGCCGGTGGTCCACTGACCGCCGAGGCGCTGTTCCTGCGCGGGGCGGCGCTGGATGCCGCCGGCGATCTGGAAGGCGCCGGCCTGGCCTGGCTGGAAAGCTTCGCCGCCAATCCGGACGGACCGCAGGCGGCCGATGCGCTGCTGGGCCTGTCGCGGGCCATGTCCGCCAAGGGCGGACCGCAGGAAGGCTGCTTCTATCTGCAGGAAATCACCAACCGCTTCCCGGACTCGCCGCAGGCGGCCGAGGCGGAAAAGCGCAAGGCCGCCGTCGGCTGCGAAGCGCTGATCGAAGGCTCGGTCGGCGATGCGGAGGACGGCATGGCCGTGGAAGAGGCCCTGGACCCCGAGGCCGCCGCGGACCTGGCGGATGGCGGCTGACCCCGCCGCGGTCGAGGCGCGCGTCCATGCCGCGCTGGACCGCCTGGCCGGAGACCTGCCCTCGCTGGGGATCGCGCTGTCGGGCGGCGGCGATTCCACGGCACTGATGCATCTTGTCCATCGTTGGGGCCGCGCCCGCCTGAGGGCGGCGACGGTCGATCACGGGCTGCGCCCGGGCTCGGCCGCCGAGGCGCGGCAGGCCGGGCTTGCGGCCGGCGTGCTCGGCATCCCGCACGAGACCCTGGTCTGGACGACCCGCGCGGGTGGCGGCAACCTGATGGCGGCTGCCCGCCAGGCGCGCCTGCGGCTGCTGGCGGATTGGGCGTGTCGCCACGGGCTGGCCGCGGTGCTGCTGGGCCATACGCTCGACGACCAGGCCGAGACCCTGCTGATGCGCCTGAACCGCGGCGCCGGGGTGGACGGGTTGTCGGCCATGGCCGAGACGCGCCGCGCCTGCGGCATGGTCTGGTTGCGGCCGATGCTGGGTGCCAGCCGGGCCGAGCTGCGGCAATGGCTGACCGCGCGCGGGCTGGTCTGGGCGGACGACCCGTCGAACGAGAACGCGGATTTCGAACGTGTCCGCATCCGCAAGGCCATCGCGACGCTGGGTCTGCCACTGCAACAGTTGGGCCAGTCGGCGGCGAATCTCGGCATGGCACGCGACGCCTTGCAGGAGTTCGCCGCGCAGGTTTCGCAGGGGGCCGAGGTCCGGGCCGGTTCGCTGCTCCTGCCGCTGGCCCGCTTTCTGGCCGCACCGCCCGAGATTCGCCGGCGACTTCTTGTCGCAGGGCTGCGCTTCGTGACCGACGCCGATTACCCGCCCCGGCGCGAGCCGGTGCTGCAGGCGCTGGCCGCGCTGGCCAAGGGCGGGCGGCTGACGCTGGACGGGGTGATCGCTGAGGCGCGGGACGGGGCGCTGCATCTGATCCGCGAACCCGCCGCAGCCGCGCGCAGCCCGGCGGCCAGCGGCGACCCGGCGGTCTGGGACGGCCGCTGGCGGCTCTCTGGGCTGGGGCCGGGGCAAGAGGTGCGGGCGCTGGGCCATGCGCCGCTGCCGGGCCTTGGCTGGCGCGATTCGGGCCTGCTGCGCGACGAGGCCGCCGCCAGTCCCGGAATCTGGCAGGGCGGGCGGCTTGCCGCCGCGCCGCTGCTGCGTCCGGTCGCCGGCATCTCTGCCGAACCCCTGCGCGGCCTGCCGGAATTCCGCGCACTGCTCTATGTGCATTGAACCTGACGCCGGAATCCCTATTTTCACTCGAAAGCCTGTTTACCCGCGGAGGACATGCCTTTGGGCAACGCGCGCAATATCGCCTTCTGGGTCGTGCTGTTTCTGATGATCCTGGCGCTGTTCAATCTGTTCAGCGACGGATCGGCCCAGATGAACAGCCGCCAGATCAGCTATTCGGACTTCATCCAGCGGGTGGACAAGGATGAAGTGACGTCCGTCACCATCGACGGAGAGAATATCGGCATCACCGACAAGGACGGCAAGCAATACGCCACCGTCCGGCCGCAGGGCGAGGAAATCGCCGACCGGCTGATCGACAAGGGCGTCGAGGTCAAGGTCGAGCGCCAGCAGCAGTCGGGCTTCATGTCGCTTCTGGGCGTCTGGTTGCCCTTCATCCTGCTGATCGGCGTCTGGATCTTCTTCATGAACCGGATGCAGGGCGGTGGCAAAGGCGGGGCGATGGGCTTCGGCAAGTCGCGCGCCAAGCTGCTGACCGAAAAGCATGGCCGCGTCACCTTCGACGACGTGGCCGGCATCGACGAGGCCAAGGAAGAGCTGGAGGAGATCGTCGAATTCCTGCGCAATCCGCAGAAATTCAGCCGCCTTGGCGGCAAGATCCCGAAAGGCGCGCTGCTGGTCGGCCCGCCCGGCACCGGTAAGACCCTGCTGGCCCGCGCCATCGCCGGCGAGGCGGGGGTGCCGTTCTTCACCATCTCCGGTTCCGACTTCGTCGAGATGTTCGTGGGCGTCGGCGCCAGCCGCGTGCGCGACATGTTCGAGCAGGCGAAGAAATCCGCCCCCTGCATCGTCTTCATCGACGAGATCGACGCGGTCGGCCGCGCCCGCGGCGTCGGCATCGGCGGCGGCAATGACGAGCGCGAGCAGACCCTGAACCAGCTTCTGGTCGAAATGGACGGCTTCGACGCCAACGAGGGCGTCATCATCATCGCCGCCACCAACCGCAAGGACGTGCTGGACCCGGCGCTGCTGCGTCCCGGCCGCTTCGACCGCCAGATCTATGTTCCGAACCCCGACATCAAGGGGCGCGAGAAGATCCTGGGCGTGCACTCGCGCAAGGTGCCGGTCGGTCCGGACGTGGACCTGCGCATCATCGCCCGCGGCACGCCCGGCTTTTCGGGGGCCGACCTGATGAACCTGGTGAACGAGGCCGCGCTGATGGCCGCGCGCATCGGCCGCCGCTTCGTCACCATGGAGGATTTCGAGAACGCCAAGGACAAGGTCATGCTGGGCGTCGAGCGCCGCAGCATGGTCCTGACCCCCGAGCAGAAGGAAAAGACCGCCTATCACGAGGCCGGCCACGCCATCGTCGGCCTGAGCCTGCCGAAATGCGATCCGGTCTACAAGGCGACGATCATCCCGCGCGGCGGTGCGCTTGGCATGGTGGTGTCGCTGCCGGAAATGGACCGGCTGAACTATCACAAGGACGAGGCCAAGCAGAAGCTGACGATGACCATGGCCGGCAAGGCGGCCGAGATCATCAAATACGGCGAGGAAGGTGTCTCGAACGGTCCGGCCGGCGACATCCAGCAGGCCAGCCAGCTTGCGCGCGCCATGGTGATGCGTTGGGGCATGTCCGACAAGGTCGGCAACATCGACTATGCCGAGGCGCATGAGGGTTATTCCGGCAATACCGGCGGCTTTTCGGTCTCGGCGGCGACCAAGGAACTGATCGAGCAGGAGGTCCATGACCTGATCGAACAGGGCTATCAGGACGCCTATCGCATCCTGACCGAGAAGGAAGAGGAATTCGAGCGGCTGGCCAAGGGGCTTCTGGAATACGAAACCCTGACCGGCGAGGATATCGGCCGGGTGATCCGGGGCGAGGCGCTGGGTGGCGACGAGAATCCGCCGGGCTCCTCGATCCCCTCGGTCAGCGCCATCCCGCGCGCGGGTGCGGCCAAGCCGGCGCCGGACGCCGCGCCGCAGCCGCAGGGCTGAACCGGCGATCCTGACAGGAAAACCCCCGGCCATCGGCCGGGGGTTTTGCATTGGCGCCAAGGGCCGGTCCGAGCGGCGCGCCGAAAATCAGAGCAGCAGAAGTGCGACGGCGCCAAGCGCCAATCCCAGACCGAAACCCACATTGATGACGAAACTGGCTGCTTTCATCCGATGACCTTTCGCAACGGGCGCGAGACGCGCCCTGGTTCCAGTTCAGGGCAAAACCCCGCTTCTCGCCAGATCGTTCCGGTTTCGGCGGAAATCCGCCGATTGGTTGCGACAAATTCGCCACAGCCGGGGCTTGCGCCGGCGTGCCGGGCAGGGCATGGGTCGGGCATGAGCCGATCCGAATCCGAACTGCCCCCGAACTCCGCCATGCCCGAGCTGCGGGCGCGCATCGACGCGCTGGATACGCGGCTGGTGGCGTTGCTGGCCGAACGCTCGGCGCTGATCGACGAGGCGGCGCGGATCAAGACCCGCGAGAACCTGCCCGCCCGCATCGACAGCCGCGTCGAGGAGGTCGCCGCCAATGCCCGCCGCCTTGCCGCCGAACAGGGGCTGGACCCGGACCTGGCCGAGCGGCTGTGGCGGGTGATGATGGATCACTTCATCGCGCAGGAAGACCGCGTCCTTTCCGGCGGCGAACAGACCTAACCGCCGCGCCTTCCGGGCTTGTGACCGGCCATCCGCCCGCCTGCTTCTTCGCTGCCCCCAATCCCCTGCGGGGGTCCGGGGGCGCAAAGCCCCCGGCGCGGGGGCCCGGTCACCTCACGCAAGGTCGCGGCATCAGACCGGGATCATCGTGCCCTGCAGCATGGCGACATGCTTGCGGCTCTCGCCGGTTTCGGCCCAGATATCGGCGGCGACGACCATGATGCGGCGGCCGGGGCGGATCACCCGCCCCTCGGCCAGCAGGCGGTCCCCGACCGCCGGCGACATCAGGTTGATCTTCATCTCGACCGTCATCACCTCGGCGCCTTCGGGCATCAGCGACAGCGCGGCATAGCCGGCCGCCGAATCGCCGATGCTGAAGGCCAGTCCGGCATGGCCCGCGCCGTGCTGTTGCAGTGCCGACGGCAAGATCGGTGCGGCGATGCTGACCTTGCCCGGCGCCACGGCCAGCAGGGTGGCGCCCAGCGTCTGCATCATGGTCTGCCGGTCGAAGCTGTCGCGGATGCGGTTGGTGGGGTCATTCATCGAACAGGCTCTCCTGCGGGCGCGGCGCGTCAAGGCCAAGGTGCCGCCAGCCCAGCCGCGCCAGCGTCCGGCCGCGCGGCGTGCGGGCGACCAGGCCCTGCTGCATCAGATAGGGTTCGATCACCTCCTCGATGGCGTCGCGGCTTTCCGACAGCGCGGCCGAGAGGGTTTCCACCCCGACCGGGCCGCCGCCGTAATGCTCGGCCATCAGCGTCAGATAGCGGCGGTCGGCACCGTCGAGGCCCAGGTGATCGACGCCGAGCCGAGTCAGCGCCGAATCGGCGATGGCGCGGGTCAGGCGGCCGTCGCCCTCGACCAGCGCGAAATCGATGACCCGGCGCAGCAGGCGGCCGGCGATGCGCGGCGTGCCGCGGGCCCGGCGGGCGATCTCGCGCGTGCCCGCGGGTTCCGAGGGGATGCCCAGCAAGCGGGCGCCGCGGGTCACGATCAGGTCGAGCTCCTCGATGGTGTAGAATTGCAGCCGGGTCGGGATGCCGAAACGGTCGCGCAGCGGCGTGGTCAGCAGGCCGAGACGGGTGGTGGCGCCGACCAGGGTGAAGGGCTGCAGTTCGATGCGCACCGTGCGCGCGGCGGGGCCTTCGCCGATCACCAGATCCAGCTCGAAATCCTCCATGGCGGGATAGAGGATCTCCTCGACCGCCGGGTTCATGCGGTGGATCTCGTCGATGAACAGCACGTCGCGGGCTTCCAGATTGGTCAGGATCGCCGCAAGGTCGCCGGCCCGCGCCAGCACCGGCCCGGAGGTCATCTTGAAGTTCACCCCCAGCTCGCGCGCCATGATCTGCGCCAGCGTGGTCTTGCCCAGACCGGGGGGGCCGTGGAACAGCGTGTGGTCCATGGCCTGGCCGCGCATGCGGGCGCTTTCGATGAAGACGCGCAGGTTCGCCCGCGCCTCGGCCTGGCCGACGAAATCCGCCAGCATCTGCGGGCGCAGCGCCCGATCCTCGCCGTCGTTTTCCAGCGGTTCGGGGCGCAGCATCGGGTCGGGCTGGCTCATTGCGCGCCCCAGGGGCCGGCGGGCCCGCCCGAGGTCGGAACGCGCGAGGGCGCGAGACCGCCGGCCATGGCCTGCAGCCGGGCGATGCGATCCTCGACCGGGGGATGGGTGGTGAACAGCCGGTCCATGCGCAGCGCGTGCAGCGGGTTGACGATGAACAGCGCCGCCGAGGCCGGGTTCCGCTCGGCCGGGACGTTCACCACCTGGCCCGCCGCGCGCGAGATCTTGGCCAGCGCCCCGGCCAGCGCCATCGGCTGGCCGCAGATCTGGGCGCCGCTGCGGTCGGCCTCGTATTCGCGGGTGCGCGAGATCGCCATCTGCACCAGCCCCGCGGCCATGGGCGCGAAGATCATGGCCAGGATCGCCGCCAGCCCGCCGCCGCGATTGTCGTCGCGGCCGCCGAACATGCTGGAAAACATCAGCATGTTGCCCAGCATGGCGATGGCGCCGGCCATGGTGGCGGTCACGGTCATGGTCAGCGTGTCGCGATGCTTGATATGGGCCAGCTCATGCGCGATCACCCCGGCCAGCTCGTCGCGGCTCAGCACCCGCAGGATGCCCTGCGTCACCGCCACCGCGGCGTTTTCCGGGTTGCGGCCGGTGGCGAAGGCATTGGGCTGTTCGGTGTCCAGCACATAGATCTTGGGCATCGGCAGGCCGGCCCGCTGCGCCAGCGCCGCCACCATGTCGACCAGTTCGGGCGCCTGCTGGCGGGTGACCGGATGCGCGCCCTGCTGGCGCAGCACCATCCTGTCGCTGTTCCACCAGGCGAACATGTTGCCGGCGCCGGCGACCAGCAGCGCGATCACCGCGCCGCCCTGGCCGCCGATCAGCCAGCCCATGCCCATGACCAGCGCCGTCATGGCGGCCATCAGCACGAAGGTGCGCAGGTTTCCGGTCATCGTCTTACTCCTTGGGCGCCAGCAGCCGCAGGGCCGCGCGGATCAACGCCGCGGTCGGTGCCTCGGGTTCCCGGGCGGCCGCCTCGGCCACCGCCGAAGCGGCCTCGGACGGAGCATAGCCCAGATTTCCCAGCGCCGAGAGCGCATCCGCCGTCGCCTGCGCCGATGAGGCCGGCGCCGTCCGGGCCGCCGCCGGAGCGGCAGCGGTGGTCTCGACCGGCTCGATCTCGGCCAGCGGGCCGGGATCGACGGTCAGCGCGCCGCCCAGCGCCATCACCGCCGGGGCTTTGTCCTTCAACTCCATCACCACGCGCTGCGCCAGTTTCGGGCCGACGCCGGGCGCCTTGCGCAGCGCCGACCAGTCGCCAAGCGCCAGCGCCCGCGACAGCCCGTCCGGCCCCAGCGTGCCCAGCACCGCCAGCGCCACCTTGGCCCCCACCCCCTGCACCGAAATCAGCAGCCGGTGCCATTCCTTTTCCAGAAGCGTCGGGAAGCCGAAAAGCTGCAACAGATCCTCGCGCACCAGAAGTTCGGTATAAAGCGCCGTCGCCTGCCCGGCGGGGGGCAGGCTGGCGGCGGTGCGTTCGCTGACATGGACGATATAGCCCACGCCGCGCACGTCGATCAGCACATGGTCCTGCGCCCGATGCAGGATCACCCCGGCGATGCGTCCGATCATGGCCCGACCCTCATGCGCTTGCCTTGATGCGCAGGGCGCGGCCCTGCAGGTGATGGGCGTGACAAATTGCCACGGCCAGCGCGTCCGCCGCGTCCGGCCCGGCGAACTCGACCCCCGGCAGCATGAAGCGGACCATGTGCTGGATCTGTTCCTTGGCGGCATGGCCGACGCCGACCACGGCCTTCTTGACCGCGTTCGGGGCATATTCGCCGATCTCCAGCCCGGCCTCGGCCGGGGCCAGCAGGGCGATGCCGCGCGCCTGGCCCAGTTTCAGCGTGCCCAAGGCGTCCTTGTTCACGAAGGTCTGTTCGACCGCGGCCGCATCGGGGGCGTGCCGGGTGATCACCGCGCAAAGCCCGCGATACAGCGTGGCGAGACGCGGCCCCAGCTCGCCCGCTTCGGAATGGACGATGCCGTTGCCGAGATGCCGCAGGCGCGGCCCTTCGACCGCGATCACGCCCCAGCCCATGTTCCGCAGGCCGGGGTCTATGCCGATGATCTTCATGCCTGTTCCCTTTTTGCCCAGCGTTAGCACGAAAGGCGAACATCGCCTAGTTGCTTTGTCATCTGCTTGACATCGCAGGCCTCCGCCGCGAACAGAGGGGCACGAAAAGGAACGAGGGACAATGTCGCCAGCGCTGATCGCCGTGCTTCCGTTCATCGGGGCGCTTCTGCCCGGATTGCTGATCCGCTCGGGGCGCGATGTCGCTGCGGTCTCTTGCGCGACGGCAAGTTTCATCGCGCTGCTGGGGCTTTGTCTGCATATCCCGGCGATCATGGCGGGCGAGGTGATCACGGCGCGCTTTGCCTGGCTGCCCTCGCTGGGGCTTAACGCGCATTTCCGAATCGACGGGCTGGGGCTTCTGTTCGGCATCCTGATCCTGGGCATCGGCCTGCTGATCATCGCCTATGCGCGCTATTACCTGTCGCGCGAGGATCCGGTGGGTGTGTTCTACACCTATCTGATGCTGTTCCAGGGCGCGATGCTGGGCATCGTGCTGTCGGACAACATCCTGCTTCTGCTGGTGTTCTGGGAACTGACCTCGCTCTCCTCCTTCCTGCTGATCGGTTACTGGAAGCACCTGCCCGAAGGGCGGCAGGGCGCCCGCATGGCGCTGACCGTGACCGGCATGGGCGGGCTTGCGATGATCGCGGGGATGCTGATCCTGGGCAATATCGCCGGCAGTTTCGATATCTCGGATATCCTGCAGGCGCGCGAGGCGATCCAGGCCAGCCCCTATTATCTGCCGGCGCTGCTGCTGATCCTGCTGGGCGCCTTCACCAAATCGGCGCAGTTCCCGTTCCATTTCTGGCTGCCGCACGCCATGGCGGCGCCGACCCCGGTCTCGGCCTATCTGCATTCCGCGACCATGGTGAAGGCCGGGCTGTTCCTGATGGCGCGGCTGTGGCCGGTGCTGTCGGGCACGCCGGAATGGTTCTACATCGTCGCCACCACCGGCCTTGTGACCATGGTGCTGGCGGCCTGGATCGCCATCTTCCGCGACGACCTGAAATCGCTGCTGGCCTTTTCCACCGTCTCGCATCTGGGGCTGATCACCATGCTGCTGGGCTTCGGCACCGAGGCGGCGGCGGTGGCGGCGGTGTTTCACATCATCAACCACGCCACCTTCAAGGCGGCGCTGTTCATGACCGCCGGCATCATCGACCACGAGGCCGGCACCCGCTCGATCGCCCGGCTGGGCGGGCTGCGCCGGCTGATGCCGGTGACTTTCGTCATCGGCACCGTGGCGGCGCTGTCCATGGCCGGCATCCCGCCGCTGAACGGCTTCCTGTCGAAGGAACTGATGCTGGAGGAGGCGACCCATGCCGCCTGGCAGGGTCATCCCGGCCTGGTGGCGGCGATGGCGACGCTGGGGGCGCTGTTCTCGGTCTGCTATTCGCTGCGCTTCGTCTGGCAGGTGTTCTTCGGTCCCGAGCGTCGGGATTACCCGCATCGCCCGCATGATCCGGGTTTCGGCCTGTGGTCGGCCCCGGCGCTGCTGGCGGTGCTGGTGGTGCTGATCGGGCTGTTCCCGGCCGGCATGGCCGGCTGGCTGGTCGAGGCCTCGGCCAGTGCCGTCACCGGCGCGGCCCAGCATCCGCATCTGGCGCTGTGGCATGGCGTGACGCCGGCGCTGATGCTGTCGATCACCGCGCTGGTTGGCGGGGGGCTGCTGCTGGCGCTGAACCGCCGGCTGCTGGCGGCGCGGGCGGCGATGGTCTGGCCGGACGCCAAGGCGATCTTCGACGCCATCACCCGCTGCGCGGCCGGCGCGGCGGGCATCTTTACCGACCGGCTGACCAATGGCTCGATGTCGCGCGCCCTGGCCGCCTTTTCGCTGACGGTGGTGCTTTGCGGCTTCTGGGCCTTCTCGACCGGAGGCTGGCAGGGCGCGACCCGGCCGATGCTGCCCGTCGAGCCGGTGCCGCTGATCGGCTGGGTGGCCCTGATCGTGGCGACGTGCTGCATGGTGGCCTTTCACCGCCACCGCATCCTGGCGCTGGTGCTGGTCGGCATCATCGGGCTGATGGTCTCGGTCAGCTTCATCTATTTCTCTGCCCCCGACCTGGCGCTGACGCAGATCTCGGTCGAGGTGGTCACGGTGGTCCTGTTGCTGGCGGCGCTGAACTTCCTGCCCAAATTCACCGTGATCGACAGCCGCGACCGCAAGCGCGGTCTGGACGCCTTCATCGCCACCGTGACCGGGCTGGGCTTCGGGGCGCTGGCCTATGTGATCATGCGCAGCGATTTCGCCTTTTCGCCGATCTCGGAATACATGCTGGCGAACAGCTACAAGCTGGGCGGCGGCGCCAATGTCGTCAACGTGATCCTGGTGGACTTCCGCGGCTACGACACCTTCGGCGAGATCACCGTGCTGGGCATCGCCGCCCTGACCATCTTTGCCCTGACCGAGACGCTGCTGGCCGGCGCCAGCGGCCGGCGGCTGCGCAACTGGGTGCATGACAGCCGCCGCGCCGGCGACCGGCATCCGCTGATGCTGGTGGTGGCGACGCGGCTGGTGCTGCCGATCGCGCTGGTGGTCGGGCTTTATATCTTCCTGCGCGGCCACAACATGCCGGGCGGCGGCTTCGTCGCCGGTCTGGTGGTCGCCATCGCGCTGGTGTCGCAATACATGGCCTCGGGCTTTGCCTGGGCGCAGGAGCGGCAAAAGATCAACTATCACGCGCTGATCGGCGCCGGTGTCATCGCCGCCGGGCTGACCGGGATCGGCGCCTGGTTCGCCGGGCTGCCGTTCCTGACCTCGACCTATGGCTATGTGAAGCTGCCGGGGCTCGAGGAATTCGAGCTGGCCTCGGCCATGGGCTTTGACCTGGGCGTGTTCCTGTGCGTGGTGGGCGCGGTGATGCTGGCGCTGAACTCGCTGTCGCGGATCGCCCGGCAGGCGGGGGCCACGGTGAACCTGGAGCCCATGGATATCGACCCCAGCAAGGAGGCGCGGCGCTGATGGAACTGCTGCTGTCAAGCGCGATCGGGATGCTGACCGCTGCCGGGGTCTATCTGATCCTGCGGCTGCGGACGTTCGCGGTGGTGCTGGGCATGACCATGCTCAGCTATGCCATCAACCTGTTCCTGTTCTCGACCGGGCGGCTGGTGGTGAACGCGCCGCCGATCCTGCAGAAAGGGGTCGAGTTCCATACCGACCCGCTGCCGCAGGCGCTGGTGCTGACCGCCATCGTCATCAGCTTCGGCATGACCGCGGTGGTGGTGATGATGGCGCTGGGGGCATTCATCGAAGGTGGCGACGACCGCGTGGACATGCCGCGCGCCGACCGCCTGCCGGCCGATGCCGCGCCTGCCGATCGCGCCTCGGGGGATGGCGACGCATGAGCCATCTGATCATCGCCCCCGTCGTCCTGCCCGCCGTCATCGGGCCGCTGATCATCCTGTGGATGCGCAACGACCTGCTGCTGCAGCGGGTGTTCTCGGTCACCGGGACCGCGCTTCTGGTCGCGGTGGCGCTTTACCTGAATGTCCTGGCTGCCGGCGGAGACGTGCAGGTCTATCGGCTGGGCAACTGGGCCGCGCCTTTCGGCATCGTCCTGATGCTGGACCGGCTGGCGGCGCTGATGCTGCTTCTGACCGCCGGGCTGGCGCTGGCGGTGCAGCTTTACGCCATCGGCTCGGGCTGGGATCGCAAGGGCCGGCATTTCCATGCGCTCTGGCAGTTCCAGCTGATGGGCATTTGCGGCGCCTTCCTGACCGGCGACGCCTTCAACCTGTTCGTGTTCTTCGAGGTGCTGCTGATCGCCAGCTATGGGTTGATGATCCATGGCGGCGGCGAGATGCGGCTGCGCGCGGGCGTGCAGTATATCGCCTATAACCTGGCCGGCTCGACCCTGTTCCTGGCGGCGCTGGGGGTGCTCTATTCCGTCACCGGCACGCTGAACATGGCCGACATGGCGCTGCGCGTCGCGGCGATGCCGGCCGAGGACACGGCGCTGCTGCGCGTCGGCGCCGTGCTCTTGATGCTGGTCTTTGCCGTCAAGGCGGCGCTGGTGCCGCTGCATTTCTGGCTGCCCTCGACCTATGCCAATGCGCCGGGACCGGTGGCGGCGCTGTTCGCCATCATGACCAAGGTCGGGGTCTATGGCATCATCCGCTTCTTCACGCTGGTCTTTCCGCAGGACGCCGTAACCCAGGGCGTGGCGGCCGACCTGCTGCTGCCGGCAGCGCTGTTCACGCTGGCCATCGGCCAGATCGGCATTCTGGGCACCCGCCATCTGGGCCGGTTGGCCGCTTTCGCCGCCATCGGCTCGATCGGCACGCTGATGATCGCGGTGGCGCAGTTCACCCCGCAAGGCACCTCGGCGGCGGTCTATTACATGATCCATTCGACGCTGGCGGCGGGGGCGCTGTTCCTGATCGTGGACATGATCGGCGCGCGCCGGGGCGACCTGTGGCTGCAGCTGGAGCGGGTGATGCCGGGCAACGGGCTGGTGGCAGCGCTGTATTTCACCGCGGCCATCGCCGTGGTCGGCATGCCGCCGTTTTCCGGTTTCATCGGCAAGCTCTTGGTGATGCAGGCCACCGGGGCGGCGCCGGCGATGGTCTGGATCTGGGCCACCATCCTGATCACCTCGCTGATCGCCATCTATGCCATGTCGCGGGCCGGTTCGATCGTCTTCTGGAAAAGTTTCGAGCTTGGCCTCGCCCCGGCCCCGGCGCCGGCTTCCGCAACGGCCCAACCGGCCGCGGCCGAGGCCTCGGCCCCGCTTAGCCCCAAGCTGGAACCGGACGAGCCGATCCAGGATCTTGGCGATGCGCCGGCGAACTGGCTGGCGGTGGCCTCGGTGGCGCTGCTTCTGTCGGGGATCGTCGCGCTGACCGCCTTTGCCGGCCCCGCGATGCGCTTTGCCGAGGCGACCGCCGCGCAGTTGCACAACCCCGACGCCTATGTCTCGGCGGTGCTGGAAGGGCAGGAGGACACGAAATGATCCGCCGCCTGTTCCCGCATCCCTGGCTTTCGGTCACGCTGGTCCTGGTCTGGATGCTGCTGGTCAACCGCTGGGCCGTGGGTTCGCTGGTCTTCGCCGCGATCATCGGCGTGGTGGTGCCGCTGGTCACCGCGCCCTATTGGCCGGGCGCGACCGGCTACAGCAAGCCGCAGCGCATCCCGGCCTATCTGGCCGTCGTGATCTGGGACATCGCCAAGGCGAATTTCACCGTGGCGCGCATCGTGCTGTTCATGCCGCGCCGGGCGCTTCAGCCGGCCTGGATCGCCGTGCCGCTGGACCTGCGCCGCCCCGAGGCGATCACCGCCCTGGCCGCGACCATCACCCTGACCCCCGGCACGGTCAGTTGCGACCTGTCCGAGGACGGCCGCGCCCTGCTGGTCCATGCCATGCACGCCCCCGACCCGGCGGCGGTGCTGGACGAGATCAAGACCCGCTACGAGGCCCGGCTGAAGGAGATCTTCGAATGATCGCTTACGCGCTGCTGTTCGCCTATGGCTGCTTCGGACTGGCGCTGTTGTTCTGCCTTTATCGGGTGGTGTTCGCGCCCGGCCTGTCGGATCGGGTGCTGGCGCTGGACACCATGGCGATCAACATGATCGCGCTTCTGACGCTGTTCGGCATCGACAAGGGCACGACGATGTATTTCGAGGCCTCGCTGCTGTTCGCCATGGTCGGCTTCATCTCGACCGTGGCCTATGCGAAATTCGTCCTGCGCGGCGACATCATCGAATAGGAGAGCGGGCATGATCGCGGAAATCGTCGTCTCGGTTCTGCTGGTGGTGGGCGGGTTCTTCGGGCTTGTCGGCTCCTATGGGCTGGTCAAGCTGCCGGACCCGATGACCCGGCTGCACGCGCCGACGAAATCGGCGACGCTGGGCGTGGGGGCGGTGCTGATCGCCTCGCTGATCTGGTTCCCGGCCCGGCATGGCATGCTGACCTGGCACGAGCTGCTGATCACCCTGTTCCTGTTCCTGACCGCCCCCGTCACCGGCTATTTCATCGCCAAGGCCCATATGCATCTGGGCTGGAGCCGTGATGAACTGCCCCGCCCGGCGCCCGGCAAGGACTGGGCCACCTTCGCCGACCCGGACAAGGCCAGCCTTGTCGATCGCCGGTCCGGGGATTAGCGGGCAGCGGATTACCAGGGCAGCCGGGCGCGTCGGAAGCCGGGGCGGACATCCGGCTTGCGGCAGGTTCTGTCCTGTTCGAATGTCGTGCGGGGGGGCGACGCTGCCGGACGCGGCAGCGGTGCCGGGCGCGGCACGAAAAAGGGGCGGAAAACCCGCCCCTGTCGTCAGCCCGATGCGCGCCGTTCAGATCAGCCCGGCATGGGCCAGCGCCGCGTCGATGCGGGCCTTGGTGGCGTCGGTCAGCCCGACCAGCGGCAGGCGCACCCGGTCGCTGATGAGGCCCAGCCGCGACATGGCGTATTTTGCCCCGGCGACGCCCGGCTCGATGAAGATCGCCTCGTGCAGCGGCATCAGCCGGTCCTGGTAGTCCAGCGCCTTGGCATAATCGCCGGCCAGCGTCGCCTCCTGGAACTCGGCGCAGAGCTTCGGCGCCACATTGGCGGTGACCGAGATGCAGCCGACCCCGCCATGGGCGTTGAAGCCAAGCGCCGTGGCATCCTCGCCCGAAAGCTGCACGAACTCCTTGCCGCAGGCGGCGCGCTGCTGGCTGACCCGCTCGAGCTTGCCGGTGGCGTCCTTGACGCCGATGATGCGCGGCAGCTTCGCCAGCTGGCCCATGGTCTCGGGCAGCATGTCGATGACCGAGCGGCCGGGGATGTTGTAGATGATGATCGGCAGGTCGCTGGCATCGTGCAGCGCCGTGTAATGCGCGATCAGCCCGGCCTGGGTCGGCTTGTTGTAATAGGGCGTCACCACCAGCGCCGCATCGGCGCCGGCGGCCTGGGCGTGCTGGACCAGGCCGATCCCCTCATGCGTGGCGTTCGAGCCGGCGCCGGCAATGACCGGCACGCGGCCGGCGGCCATGCGCACCACTTCCTCGATGACCTTGCGGTGTTCCTCATGGCTCAGCGTCGGGCTTTCGCCGGTGGTGCCGACGGGCACCAGCCCGTGGCTGCCCTGCGCGACATGCCAGTCGACGAGCTTTTCCAGCGCGGGGAGATCCAGCTCCCCGTCCGGGGTGAATGGCGTGACCAGCGCGGGCAGCGAGCCTTTGAACATGTGGGTATCCTGAATTTGCCTCTGACGGGACTTACATCCGGGCGCGCCGATTGCCAAGGATGTGAGTTGCGCCGCCCGGCGGAACCGAACAGAAATGGGGGCATGATGTATCCTTTCCGCGACAGGATTTTGGGACCGTTGCTGGCCCTGGGGGTCGGCCTTGCCGCGCCGGCCGGGGCCGAGGATGCCGGTCGTCTGTCGCGCGCGCTGGCGGCGGCCGGGACGCGCGACTGGACCGCCGCCGCGGCCGAGGCGGCGCAATCCGGCCCCATCGCCCGCGATCTGGTCGCCTGGCAGCGGCTGCGGGCCGGGCAGGGCAGCTGGCCGGACTATCGCGACTTTGCCCTGCGCCATGCGGATTGGCCGGGCATGGCGCTGTTCCGGAAACGCGGCGATGCGGTGCTGCGCACCGACCTGCCGCCGGCCGAGGTGATCCGCTGGTTCGGCCCCCGCCGCCCCGACACGCTGAATGGCGCCATGGCGCTGATCGCCGCCCTGCAGGCGACCGATCCGCAGGCCGCCAAGGCCGAGATCGCCCGCTTCTGGTCCGAGCAGGCGCTGACCAAACCCGAGGCCGACATCTTCCTGGCCGCGCATGGCGCCGAGGTCGCCGGCCTGCACGATGCGCGGCTGACGCGGCTGCTGGATCTGGGCGAATGGCAGGCGGCGCAGGTGGTGCTGCCCATGGCCTCGGCCCCGGCGCAGGCCCTGGGCAAGGCGCGGCTGGCGCTGCAATCGGGACAGGCCGGGGTGGATGCGCTGATCCTGGCCCTGCCCGGGGAACAGCGGGACGATGCCGGGCTGGCGCTGGATCGCTTCCGCTGGCGGGTCTGGGCCAAGATGCCGGATCTGGCGCGCGCGCTGATGCTGGAACGCTCGACCGGCGCCGAGGCGTTGCGCGATCCCGCCGCCTGGGCGCCCAAGCGCGCCGATTACGCAAGGCTGGCGCTGCGGCAGGGCGACTGGGCGTTGGCGGAACGGCTGGCCGCCGGGCATTTCCTGCCGCCGGGCAGCGATGCCTTTTCCGATCTGGAATGGCTGGCCGGTTATGCGGCGCTGCGCGGCGGCGCGCCCGACCGGGCGCTGCAGCATTTCCGCACGCTGGAGACGGCGGTGGCCAGCCCGATCTCGCTGTCCCGCGCGCATTACTGGCAGGCTCGGGCGCTCGAGGCCGGGGGCGATGCGCCGGGCGCCGCCGCGGCCTATGCCAGCGCCGCCGAATACCAGTCGGCCTGGTATGGGCAACTGGCCGCGGAAAAGCTGGGCCTGCCGATGCGGCCAGAGCTGGCCGTGGCCGGGCGCAGCGAGACCAGCCTGCCGGAATGGCGCGGCTCGGCCCTGCGCGACAATCCGGTCTGGCAGGCCGGCACCTGGCTGCTGGCGGCGGGCGAGACGGACCAGGCCGCGCGCTTCTTCCTGCACCTGGCCGAAACCGCCGCGCCCGAGGATATTGGCCGCATGGCGCGGATGATGCTGGAAATGCGCCTGCCCTGGCACGCGCTGCGGCTGGCCAAGGCCGCCGCCGCCAAGGGCGCGGTCTATCCCGCCGCCTATTTCCCGCTGACCGGCCTTGAAAGCAGCGAACTGGGCCTGCCGCCCGAACTGGTCATGGCCATCGCCCGGCGGGAAAGCGAGTTCAACCATACCGTGTCCTCGCATGCCGGGGCACTGGGGCTGATGCAGGTCATGCCCGACACCGCGCGTTCCATGGCGCGCAAGGTCGGCGAGCCTTTCGAGCAGGCGCGGCTGACCCGCGACGCCGCCTATAACGCCCGGCTGGGCGCGGCCTATCTGGCCGGGCTGCGCGAACGCTTCGGCCCCTCGATCGCGCTGGTGGCGGCGGGCTACAATGCCGGGCCGGGGCGGTCGGCGCGCTGGCTGGGCGAATTCGGCGACCTGCGCGGCCAGGTCGATCCGGTGGATTGGGTCGAGATGATCCCCTTCGACGAGACGCGCAACTACGTCATGCGCGTGGCCGAGTCGCTGCCGGTCTATCGCGCCCGCATCAAGGGCGCGCCGGTGCCGCTGGTGCCGACCTGGGATCTGACCGGGGGCGGGGTGAAACCCGCGCCGGCGCCGCCGCCGATCCGTCTGGCGCAATCGTCGCGGCCGCGGATACCGGCGCGCAGCCTGCTGCCCTTTGCCGCCGGCGGGGTGCTGGCCGAGGTGCTGGGCCCGCCGCCCGCCCTGGCGGCGGCGCGGGCCATCGACGCTACCCGGCCCGCTCGCGCTGGCGCGAGCGCCACCAGGTGAACATCCCGGCGCCGACGACGATGACGCCGCCGATGGCGACGTTCGGCGCCAGATGCTCGCCAAAGATCGTTACGCCGAAGATGCTGATCCAGACCAGCTGCGTATAGGAGAACGGCTGCAGCGCCGAGGCCTCGGCCAGCTCATAGGCCTTGATCAGCAGGAAATGCCCGGCCACCGCGGTCAGGCAGAGCATCAGCAGCCAGGGAATGTCGCGGCCGGCGATCGGTTCCCAATGCCAGATGCCGACGGCGGTGATGGCGACGGCGCCCGAGATCCCGGTCCAGAAAAAGCTGACCATGGCGGTGTCGTCGCGCCCGGCCAGCCGGGTCAGCAGCCCGTAAAGCGCGAACATCGCCGCACCCAGCAGCGGCAGCGTGGCATTGGCGCTGAACACGCCGCTGCCCGGCCTCAGCACGATCAGGATGCCGGCGAAGCCCACCGCCACCGCCGCCCAGCGGCGCCAGCCGACCTTCTCGCCCAGCACCGGCCCGGACAGGGCCGAGATCATCAGCGGGTAGCAGGCGAAGATCGCATGGGTGTTGATCAGGCCCAGCCGCACGAAGGCCTCGATGGTGACGACGACCTCGGCCACCAGCAGCACGCCGCGAAAGATCTGCAGGCCCGGCCGGCGCGAGCGGATGGCGCGGCCCAGCCCGCCGGAACTGCGCGCGCAAAGCAGGATCACGAACAGCGCGAAGAACCAATAGCGCAGCATGATCACGAAAATCGGCGAATAGGCGGCGCCCAGGTAGCGCGAGACCCCGTCCTGCGCCGCGAAGATGAAGCTCGATGCGCAGATCATCAGGATCGCGGCGCCCTGCCGGTCGGCGCGCGGCCGGGCATGCGGCGGCGGAACGGCAGGGGGCTGTGCGGCCGGGGCCATCAGCGGCCCCGTCTGGCGGTTGTCTGGCATGGCGCATCATCCTGGGCTGGAAACCCGCCCATGCGCCCCTGCCGCGGAAAGGTCAAGCCGGGCTCAGTCCGGCCGGCGCACGATTTCCGCGAATTCGTTGAAAAGTTGCGGGTTGGCCGCCACGACCGAGCCGGTCTGGACCGGGCTTTCCTCGCCCCGGATCGATTCGGCGAACCCCCCGGCTTCCTTGACCAGCAGGATGCCGGCGGCGATGTCCCAGGGCTGGTTGCCGCGTTCCCAATAGCCGTCGAAGCGGCCGGCCGCGACATAGGCCAGGTCCAGCGAGGCCGCGCCCCAGCGCCGCATGCCGGCGGTCAGCGGCATCAGCCGGCCCAGGTCGCGCAGCGTCGCCGGCAGCATCGGCCGCCCGGCGAAGGGCACGCCGGTGGCGAAGATCGATTCGATCATCTGCCGGCGGCCCGAAACGCGGATGCGGCGGTCGTTCAGGAAGGCGCCGTCGCCGCGCTCGGCGGTGAACATCTCGTCCTTGGCGGCATCGAAGATCACTGCGGCGACGATCTCGCCCTTGTGCTCCAGCGCGATACTGACCGCCCAATGCGGCAGGCCGTGCAGGAAGTTCGTGGTGCCGTCCAGCGGATCGACGATCCAGCGCCGGGTCGGGTCTTCGCCCGCCTCTTCGCCGGTTTCCTCGCCCAGCCAGCCATAGTTCGGGCGGGCGGTGCGCAGCTCTTCCTTGATGATGCGCTCGGCCTCGCGGTCGGCGCGGCTGACGAAATCGCCGGCGCCCTTGACCGAGACCTGAAGGTTTTCCACCTCGCGGAAGTCCTTGACGAGGCTGCGGCCCGCCTTGCGCGCGGCCTTGATCATGATGTTGAGATTGGCGCTGGCCATGGCTTTTCCTTTTTGGGATTGCCAGCCTATTAGGCGAAGGGCCGCGCAAAGTGAAGCCGGCGCGGTGCCTAGTGCGTTGCGATCATGGCATAGCCGGGATGAAAGGCCACCCGGACGGTGGTGATTGCGCCCAGGTCGTTGAAGGTGGTGCGCTGCAGGATCAAGAGCGCGCTGCCCTGCCGCGTCTCCAGCAGCCGGGCGTCGCGGGCATTGGCGTTCTCGGCCGAAAAGGCCATGTCGGCGCGCAGCCAGGGCGCGTTGCGCACCAGCCATTCATTGGCATTGACCCGGTGGAAGTCGATGCCGGCGACGCCCGGCGCGGCGCCGGGATTGATCCAGCGATCCTCGACCTGGAAGGGCTTGCCGTCGCCGTAATGCACGGTGCGCAGGTGGATCAGCATCCGCCCCTCGGGCAGTTCCATGCGCTGCGCGATCTCGGCCGGGATCGGGCTTTCCTTCTGCGCGATGACCCGGTGGCTGTATTCCATCCCCGCCTGCTCGATCTGCTCGCGCACGATGGGGATGGTCAGCGTGGCCTTGCGCGCCGGGTTCACCGTCACATGGGTGCCGGCCCGGCGCTTGCGGTCCAGCAATCCCTCCTCGGCCAGCATCTGCAGGGCCTTGTTCACCGTGGCGCGGGCGACGCCGAACTCGACGGCCAGTTCCGCCTCGTCCGGGATGCGGTCGCCCTGGCGCCATTCGCGGTCGACGATGCGGCGGCGCACCTCGCTGACGATGGCCTGCGCCTTGGAGATCTGGGCGGTTTTCTCGGTCACATGCGATCCTGAACGCGGGCGATGGTCGCCAGATATTCCGACATGATGCGGTCGCGGTCCATATGCCGGCCGTCCCGCACGACATGGCGACCCGCCGACCACAGGTCGCGAACCAGCCCGTCATGCCCGGCAAAGACCAGGCTGTCGACAAGCTGGTCGCCCTTGCGGCCGAACATCACCGGGTTGTCCAACCCGACCGCGACCAGATCGGCCCACAGCCCCGGCCGGATCGCCCCGGTCTCGCGCCCCGCCGCCGTGGCGCCGCCGTCCAGCCCCGCCTCGTAGATCACGCGGCCGGTGGAACGTCCCGGCTCGGCCAGGATCGCCCGGCCGCGGTCGCGCAGGCGCTGGCTGTATTCCAGCGTCCGCAGCTCCTCGACCAGCGAGATGCGGATGTTGCTGTCCGAGCCGAAGCCGAGCCGGCCCTTCGCCTCGGCCCAGATGGTGCCGTTGAAGATGCCGTCGCCCAGCGACGATTCGGTGATCGGGCAAAGCCCGGCCACGGCGCCGGTGGCGGCCAGCCGGCGGGTTTCGTCCTCGGTCATGTGGGTCAGGTGGATCAGCGTCCAGCGCCGGTCAGGCTGGTGATTGTCCAGCAGCCATTCGACCGGGCGGCGGCCATAGGCGGCGCTGATTTCCTCGATCTCGGGCACCTGCTCGGCCAGGTGCATGTGCAAGGGCCGGCCGGGGCGCAGCGCGACGCAGGCCGCCAGCCCCTCGGGCGAGACCGCGCGCAGCGAATGCGGGGCGACGCCGATGCCGGAATCGGCGGGCAGGGCGCGCAGCGCGGTCTCGGCGCCCTCGACCAGTTGCACGAATTCCTCGGGCGTGGTGCCGAAACGGTTCTGGCCGGGGGCCAGCGGCCGGCGGTCCACGCCGCCGAACTGGTAATGCACCGGCAGCAGGGTCAGGCCGATGCCGGTGCGACTGGCGGCGGCGGCGATGCGCGCGGCCATCTCGGCGATGTTGTCGTAATGCCCGCCGCCGGGGCGGTGGTGCAGATAGTGGAACTCGACATTGGTGGCATAGCCGGCCTCCAGCATCTCCATCTGCACCAGCGCGGCGATGGCTTCGACATCCTCGGGCGTCAGGTGGTCGAGGAAGCGATACATGATCTGCCGCCAGGTCCAGAAGGTGTCGCGCGGCTCGGGGCCTTTCGCTTCGGACAGCCCGGCCATGGCGCGCTGGAAGGCGTGGCTGTGCAGATTGGCGAGCGCCGGCAGCAGCAGGCCCACGCGCTGGCCCTGCGGCGCCGTGTCTGTTTCCACCGCGGCGATTCGGCCCTGTTCGACCGTCACCCGGACGTTTTCCGCCCATCCATCGGGCAACAAGGCCCGTTCCGCCCAGATAACCGTCATCCCGTCACCCTTGCTTGCGCCAAAATAAGTTTAGACATAGAGATTAATTAAGTTTAGACATAGAACAACCGAGAAATCAATCCGGGATGCGATCCGATGCAGCTTCTCTACCACGCGCAGCTTGTCACGATGGACGAAAAATCAGGCGGTTACGGCCTGATCGAGCAGGGGGCGCTGGTGGTCGAGGCGGATCGAATCAGCTGGATCGGTGCGGAAACGGACTTGCCGGAACGGTATGCCGATGCGACGCGGCACGACCTGGGCGGGCGGCTGGTGACGCCGGGGCTGATCGACTGCCACACCCATATCGTCTTTGGCGGCGACCGCGCCCGCGAGTTCGAGATGCGGCTGGAAGGCGCCTCCTACGAGGAGATCGCGCGGGCCGGCGGCGGCATCCTGTCCAGCGTCCGCGCCACGCGCGAGGCGGATGAGGAGGCGCTGCTGGCATCCGCCCTGCCGCGCGTCGATGCGCTGCTGGCCGAGGGCGTGACCACGCTGGAGATCAAGTCGGGCTACGGGCTGAACATCGACAGCGAACTGAAGATGCTGCGCGTCGCCCGCCGGATCGGGCAGCTGCGCAAGGTGACGGTGCGCACCACCTGGCTGGCCGCCCATGCCCTGCCGCCGGAATACAAGGACGACCGCGCCGGCTATATCCGCGAGGTGGTGATCGCCGGCATGGAGCGCGGCCATGCCGAGGGGCTGATCGACGCGGTGGACGGATTCTGCGAGGGCATCGCCTTCACGCGCGAGGAAATGGCCGGGATCTTCGACCACGCGGCCAAGCTGGGCCTGCCGGTCAAGCTGCATGCCGAGCAGCTTTCCGATCTGGGCGGCGCGGCGATGGCGGCGCAGCACGGGGCGCTGTCGGCGGACCATCTGGAATATCTGGGTCCGGACGGCATCAAGGCCATGGCGGCCCATGGCACCGTGGCGGTGCTGCTGCCCGGCGCCTTCTATACCCTGCGCGAGACGCAATATCCGCCGATGCAGGCGCTGCGCGATGCCGGCGTGCCGATCGCGCTGGCGACGGATTGCAATCCCGGCACCTCGCCGCTGACCTCGCTGCTCTTGACCATGAACATGGGCGCGACGCTGTTTCGCATGACGCCCTCGGAATGTCTGGCCGGCGTCACGCGTCACGCCGCCCATGCGCTGGGCTTGGCGGATCGCGGCCGGCTGGCGCCCGGCATGCGCGCCGATCTGGCGGTCTGGGACATCCGGCATCCGGCCGAGTTGACCTATCGCATCGGCTTCAACCCCCTTCATGCCTGCATCGTCGGAGGCGAGCTTGTCTGAACTGATTCTTATCCCCGGTGAAACCACCCTCGCACAGCTTGAACAGGTCTGGCGTCAGGGGCTGGCCGTGCGGCTGGCCGACTCGGCCCGCCCCGGCATCGCCGAATCCGCCGCCCGTATCGAGGCCGCCGCCAATGGCGCGGTGCCGGTCTATGGCGTGAATACCGGCTTCGGCAAGCTCGCCTCGATCAAGATCGCGTCCAAGGACACCGCAACGCTGCAACGGAACCTGATCCTGTCGCATTGCTGCGGCGTCGGCGAGCCGGTCGAGCCGGAAACCGTGCGGCTGATCATGGTGCTGAAGCTGCTGTCGCTGGGCCGGGGCGCCTCGGGCGTGCGCCCGGAGGTGATCGCGCTCATCGAAGCCATGCTGGCCCGCGGCGTGCTGCCGGTGATCCCGTCGCAGGGCTCGGTCGGCGCCTCGGGCGACCTGGCGCCGCTGGCGCATATGGCCGCCGCCATGTTGGGCGAGGGCCGTGCGACCTATGACGGCCGCGAGATGCCCTCGGCCGAGGCGCT
The DNA here is from genome assembly GCF_030388245.1 of Paracoccus sp. TOH. Lineage (NCBI taxonomy): Bacteria > Pseudomonadati > Pseudomonadota > Alphaproteobacteria > Rhodobacterales > Paracoccaceae > Paracoccus > Paracoccus sp. TOH. The sequence continues at coordinate 579,536 of NZ_CP098360.1, read as the reverse complement.
GGCCGCTGCGGGGCTCAAGCCCGTGGTGCTGGCCGCCAAGGAGGGGCTGGCGCTGATCAACGGCACCCAGGTCTCGACCGCCTTCGCGCTGGCCGGGCTGTTCGAGGCCTTCGCAAGCGCCCGTGCGGCGCTGGTCACCTCGTCGCTGTCGACCGACGCGATCATGGGCTCGACCGCGCCCTTCCTGGACGAGATCCACACGCTGCGCGGCCATCGCGGCCAGATCGTCGCCGCCCGGACCATCCGCGCGCTGATGGACGGGTCAGAGATCCGCGAAAGCCACCGCGAGGGCGACACCCGCGTGCAGGATCCCTATTGCATCCGCTGCCAGCCGCAGGTGACGGGCGCCTGTATCGACCTGCTCTGGCAGGCCGCCCGGACGCTGGAGATCGAATCGAACGCCGCCACCGACAACCCGCTGGTGCTGGTCGGCGCCGACCGCATCGTCTCGGGCGGCAATTTCCATGCCGAGCCGGTGGCCTTCGCCGCCGACCAGATCGCGCTGGCGATCGCCGAGATCGGCGCGATTTCCCAGCGCCGCATCGCGCTGATGGTCGATCCGGCGCTGTCGCACGACCTGCCGCCCTTCCTGACCCCCGATCCGGGGCTGAATTCGGGGCTGATGATCGCCGAGGTGACCTCGGCGGCGCTGATGTCGGAAAACAAGCATCTGGCGACGCCTTGCTCGACCGACTCGACGCCGACCTCGGCCAACCAGGAGGATCACGTTTCCATGGCCGCGCATGGCGCGCGGCGGCTGAAGCGCATGAACGCGAACCTCGCGCAGATTCTGGGGATCGAGGCGCTTTGCGCCAGCGCCGGCGTCGAGTTCCGCGCGCCCCTGGCGACCTCGGCCCCGTTGCGGGCGGTGATCGCCGCATTGCGCCGGACGGTGCCGGCGCTGCAGCAGGACCGCTACCTTGCCCCGGACCTGGCCGAATCTGCCCGCCTGGTGCGCGAGGGCGTGCTGGTCGGCGCCATCCCCGGCCACCTGCTGGACGAGGTGCGGCCGTGAATCCCGTCGAAGTCGTCCAGGGCGACAGCCCGGTCATTCTCGGCCTGCCGCATACCGGGACCTGGCTGCCCGAGAAGATCCGCGCGGCGCTGAATCCGCGCGGGCAGGTGCTGGCCGATACCGACTGGCATATCGAGCGGCTTTATGACGGGCTTCTGCCCGGTGCGACCACGGTGCGGGCGACCTTCCACCGCTATGTCATCGACGCGAATCGCGGCCCGGACGATGCGAGCCTCTATCCCGGCCAGAACACCACCGGTCTGGTGCCGCTGACCGATTTCGACGGCGAGCCGATCTGGGAGGCGGAGCCGACGGAGGAGGACATCGCCGAGCGCAAGGCTCGCTTCCATACCCCCTATCACGCGGCGCTGGCCGCCGAGATCGAGCGGGTGAAGGCGAAGCACGGGGTTGCGATCCTTTATGACTGCCATTCGATCCGCTCGGTGATCCCTTTTCTGTTCGACGGCGTGCTGCCGGATTTCAACATCGGCACCAATAGCGGCGCATCCTGCGACAAGCGCATCGAAGCCGCCACCTTCGAGGCTTGCGCCGGCACCGGCCGCAGCCATGTGCTGAACGGCCGCTTCAAGGGCGGCTGGACGACGCGGCATTACGGCCGGCCGGGACAGCGCGTGCACGCCATCCAGATGGAACTGGCGCAGGCGACGCATCTGGCCACCGAGGCCCCGCCCTTCGCCTATGACGAGCGGAAGGCCGAGAGTCTGCGGGTGACGCTTGGGGCGATCCTGGAGCGCCTCGCCGCGCTGGCGCCGGAGCTGCGGGCATGAAGCCGCTTACGGGTATCAAGGTGCTGGACCTGTCGCGGGTGCTGGCGGGGCCCTATTGCACCGCGCTGCTGGCCGACCTGGGGGCCGAGGTCATCAAGCTGGAGCCGCCCTCGGGCGACGATTACCGGCATATCGGCCCGTTCAAGGACGGCGAAAGCGCGCTGTTCACCCTGAACAACCGCGGCAAGCAAAGCCTGGTTCTGGACCTGAAGGATCCCGCCGACCTGGCGCTGGCCAAGGCCATCGCGGCGCAGGTGGATGTGGTGGTCGAGAATTTCCGCCCCGGCGTCGCGGCCCGGTTGGGGCTTGGCGCCGAGGCGCTGCGCGCGGCAAACCCGCTGCTGGTCTATTGCTCGATCTCGGGCTTTGGCCAGCAGGGGCCGTTCCGCGACCTGCCGGCCTATGACCTCGTGGTGCAGGCCATGTCCGGGCTGATGGCCGGCACCGGCGAGGAAGGCGGCGCGCCGCTGAAGACCGGCGAAAGCATCGCCGACCTGCTGGCCGGCCTGTTTGCCAGCTGGTCGATCATGGCGGCGCTGGTCGGGCGCAACGCCACCGGGCAGGGCGCGGTGCTGGACGTGGCGATGTATGACGCGCTGTTTTCCATGCTGACGACCAGCCATGCGTTGCATTTCTACGCCGAGAAGCTGCCGCAGCGGGTCGGCAACCGCCATCCCTTGTCGACGCCCTTCGGCTGCTTTGCCACCAGCGACGGGCAGGTGGTGATCGCGGTGCTGTCGGGCAAGCAATTCGCCGCGCTGGCGCAGCTGATCGGTGCGCCCGAGGCGGCGACGGACCCGCGTTTCGCCAGCGACGAATCGCGCACCGAGCATGAACCCGAGGTCAAGGCGCTGATCGAGGCCTGGTCCTCGCGCCTGAGCACCGAGGCCGCCGTGGCGGCGCTGGCCGGCGTCGGCCTGCCCGCCGCGCCGATCTGGGACATTGCCCAGGCGGCCGACAACGATCACGCCCGCGCGCGCGGGTTGGTCAGCCTGCTGGGTCGGAACCCGGTCGTCGGCCAGCCGGTGCGCTTCGATGCAGAGAAACCCCTGGCCGAGACCCCGGCCCCGCGCCTTGGCGGCGACCGCGCCGCCATTCTGCGCGCATTCGGATTGGAGGAAACCGCATGAGCGACGACTGGCACATGCTGGCCGAGGAAGAGCGGCTGTTCTGCGACGTGCTGGAGCGCATCTGCGCCGAGCAGATCGCGCCCAAGGCGGCAGAGACGGACGAGACCTCGGGTTTCGTCCACGACCAGCTTGCCGTGCTGGGCGAGGCCGGGATGATGGGCGCGAACCTGCCCGAGGCATATGGCGGCTCGGGCATCTCGGCCCCGGCGCTTTTGCGCGCGGTCGCCATCGTGGCGGGGGCCTGCGGGTCCACGGCCTCGGCCTTGACGGCGCATTACCTGGCGACCGATTCGATCCTGATCGGTGGGTCTGAATCGCAGAAGCAGGCATGGCTGCAAAAGGCCGCGACGGGCGAGGCGCTGGGCGCCTTCGCCCTGACCGAGCCCACCGCCGGCTCGGACCCCGCCGACATGAAGACCCGCGCCCGCCGCACGGAAACCGGCTGGCACCTGAAGGGCACGAAATGCTTCATCTCGAACGGCGGGGTGGCGGATTTCATCGTCGTCTATGCGGTGACCGACCCCGACAAGGGCCATCGCGGCATCTCGGCCTTCATCCTGCCGAAAGGGACGCCGGGGCTGGAGCCGGGCGCGCCGGAAAAGACCATGGGGCTGAAGGGTGGGCATGTCTTCACCCTGAACCTCGATTGCCAGCTGCCCGAGGACGCGCTGCTGGGCGAGGAGGGCAGGGGCTTCCGCACCGCCATGCAGGTGCTGGACAACGGCCGCATCGAGGTCGCTGCGCAATGCCTGGGCCTGGCCGAGGCGGCGATGAAAGCCGCCATCGCCTATGCCAAGGACCGCGTGATCGGCGGCGAGCGGCTGACCGACCGGCAGGGCATCCGCTGGATGATCGCCGACATGGGCGTCGCTTATCGCCAGGCGCTGCTGTTGTCGCAGGACGCGGCGCGGCAGCGGCAGGCGGCGCATCACGGCGGCGGGCGCTTCTCGCTGGCCTCCAGCATGGCCAAGCTCGCGGCCAGCGAGGCGGCGGGCAAGATCGCCGACACCGCGCTGCAATTGCATGGCGGCTATGGCTACACCCGCGACTTTCCCATCGAGAGGATCAACCGCGATCTGCGCATCATGCGGATCTACGAAGGTTCGTCCGAAATCCAACGCATCATCATTTCCGGCAACATGCTGGCCTGAACGGAGACCCAGATGGACAACCCCCGTCACAACACCCGCGACATCTTCCCGCCCACCGGTCCCGAGATCACCGCGAAAAGCTGGCTGACCGAGGCGCCGATGCGGATGCTGATGAACAACCTGCATCCCGACGTGGCCGAGAACCCGCATGAGCTGGTGGTCTATGGCGGCATCGGCCGCGCCGCCCGCACCTGGAAGGATTTCGACCTGATCGTCGACAGCCTCAAGAAGCTGGAAACCGACGAGACGCTGCTGGTGCAATCCGGCAAGCCGGTCGGCGTGTTCAAGACCCACAAGGACGCGCCGCGGGTGCTGATCGCCAACTCGAACCTGGTGCCGCATTGGGCGAACTGGGACCATTTCAACGAGCTGGATAAGAAGGGCCTGGCCATGTACGGCCAGATGACCGCCGGTTCCTGGATCTATATCGGCAGCCAGGGCATCGTCCAGGGCACCTACGAGACCTTCGTCGAGGCCGGGCGCCAGCACTACAATGGTGACCTGAAGGGCAAGTGGATCCTGACCGCCGGGCTTGGCGGCATGGGCGGCGCCCAGCCTTTGGCCGCGGTCATGGCCGGGGCCTGCTGCCTGGCGGTGGAATGCGACGAGACCCGCGCCGACTTCCGCCTGCGCACCCGCTATGTCGATGAAAAGACCCACAGCCTCGACGAGGCGCTGGAGATGATCGACCGCTGGACCAAGGCCGGCGAGGCGAAATCCGTGGCGCTGATCGGCAATGCCGCCGACGTGTTCCCGGAACTGGTCAAGCGTGGCGTGCGTCCCGACATCGTGACCGACCAGACCTCGGCCCACGACCCGGTGCATGGCTATCTGCCGCAGGGCTGGACCGTCGCCGAATGGCGCGCCCGGCAGGAGACCGATCCCAAGGCGGTGGCCGCCGCCGCCCGCAAGTCGATGCGCCAGCAGGTCGAGGCCATGGTGGCCTTCCATGACGCAGGCATCCCGACCGTCGATTACGGCAACAACATCCGCCAGATGGCGCTGGAGGAAGGTTTCGAGCGCGCCTTCGCCTTCCCGGGCTTCGTGCCGGCCTATATCCGGCCGTTGTTCTGCAAGGGCATCGGCCCGTTCCGCTGGGCGGCGCTGTCGGGCGATCCCGAGGACATCTACAAGACCGACCAGAAGGTCAAGGAACTGGTCGACGATCCGCATCTGCACAACTGGCTGGACATGGCGCGCGAGCGCATCAGCTTCCAGGGCCTGCCGGCGCGGATCTGCTGGGTCGGCCTTGGCATCCGCCACAAGCTGGGCCTCGCCTTCAACGAGATGGTGCGCAATGGCGAGCTGAAGGCGCCCATCGTCATCGGCCGCGACCATCTCGACTCGGGCTCGGTCGCCTCGCCGAACCGCGAGACCGAGGCGATGCAGGACGGCTCGGACGCGGTTTCCGACTGGCCGCTGCTGAACGCGCTGCTGAACACCGCCTCGGGCGCGACCTGGGTGTCGCTGCATCATGGCGGCGGCGTCGGCATGGGCTTTTCGCAGCATTCCGGCATGGTGATCTGCTGCGACGGCAGCGAGGATGCCGATGCGCGCCTGGCCCGGGTGCTGTGGAACGACCCGGCCACCGGCGTCATGCGCCATGCTGACGCGGGCTATCAGATCGCGCTGGACTGCGCGCGGGAGCACGGGTTGAATCTGCCCGGGATTCTCTGATCCAAGGGGCGTGGGCTGCGCAACGCTCCGTGGCCGCGCCCATTACCTGTCCAACAAGGAGAAAGACATGAGTTTTCACATGAGTCTGAAAGCCGCCGCCATCTGCCTGCTCGCGCTGGGCACCGCCGCGCAGGCCGACCAGCTGGCCGACGTCAAGGCGGCGGGCAAGATCGTCACCGCGACCGACATGCACTATGCCCCCTTCGACATGCTGAACAACGGCACCTATGAGGGCATGACCAAGGATCTGTTCGACGAGGTCAGCAAGGAAATCGGCGTCGAGCCGGTCTATCAGGACATCCCCTGGACCGCCGAGCTGCCGGGCCTCGAAGTCAAGAAGTTCGACATCGTGATCGCGCCCGTCACCATCACCCCCGAGCGGCTGGAGCGTTATACCTTCACCCTGCCGATCGCCGACGCCACCGTCTCGCTGGTCAAGGCCGCCTCGAACACCGAGCTGACCAAGCCCGAGGACATCAAGGGCAAGACCGTCGGCGTGCAGCAGGGCACGGCGCAGTTCAAGCAGCTTTCGGCCTATGGCGAAAGCCTGGGCGGGGTGACGGTCAAGGAATACGGCACCACCGACGAGGCCTATGCCGACCTGGCTGCCGGCCGTCTGGACGCGGTGGCGGGCTCGCTGCCGAACCTGACCTATCTGGTGAAGAACCGCTCCGAGACCTTCGCCCTGTTCGAACCGGCCCAGTTCGGCCAGCCGACCTATTTCGCCTGGGTGCTGCGCAAGGACGCCGACAGCGAAAGCTTCGCCAAGGCCATCAACGACGCGCTGCTGAAGATGACCGATGACGGCCGCGTCAAGGCGATCCAGGAGAAATGGCTGGGCAGCTATACCGAACTGCCCCGCGAAGTTCCGACCAACTAAGTCGCTGGCGGGCGGGGGATGCCCCGCCCGTTCCCCAAGGGCCAAGGCGAGGCGCGCATGTTCTCAATCCCGGTCTTCCTTCAAAGTTTCGAACCGCTGTTCTGGGCGGCGCGCTATACGCTGCTGATTTCGGTGCTGGGTATCGCGCTGGGGCTGGTGATCGGCACGCTGGTTTGCGCCGCCCGGCTTTCGCCCTATGCGGCCCTGCGCCGCTTCGCCGCGATCTGGGTCAGCTTCCTGCGCGGCGTGCCGCTGCTGGTGCAGTTGCTGGTGTTCTATTACACCCTGCCGGTGATCGGCGTCGACGTGCCCGCCATCGTTGCGGCGGTCGTCACCGTCGGCATCTGCGCCAGCGCCTATATCTCGGAAATCTGGCGCGGCGCCATCGCGGCGCTGCCCAAGGGCCAGGCCGAGGCCGCCGTCGCCATCGGCATGACGCCGCGCGACGTCTGGACGCGGGTGATCCTGCCGCAGGCCTTCACCCTGTCGCTGCCGGCGCTGGTCAACGAGCTGATCCTGCTGGTCAAGGCCAGCTCGCTGGTCTCGGTCGTCGGCATCCTCGAACTGACCCGCGCCAGCCAGGCGCAGGCCGCCACCACCTTCCGCCCGCTCGAGGTCTATATCGCCGCCGCCTGCATCTATCTGGCGATCAACCTCTGCCTTGCGGCGCTGGGACGTTACCTTGAACACAGGACGGCCGTCTGATGGAATGGAGCATCCTTGAACAATACGGCCCGGCCCTGCTGAGGGGCTTCGGCGTCACCGTGCTGTGCTGGATCCTCGGCACCATCTTCGGCAAGGCGCTGGGCCTGCTGGTCGCGCTGCTCCAGCGCTATGGGCCGCGCTGGCTGGGCTGGATCATCCAGGCCTATATCGAGGTGATCCGCGGCACGCCCTTCCTGGTGCAGCTTTTCGTGCTTTATTACGGCGGGCCGCTGATCGGGCTGCGGCTGGACGCGCTGCCGGCGGGCCTGCTGGGCCTGACCATCTATGGCAGCCCCTATTTCGCCGAGATCTTCCGCTCGGGCTTCCGCGCCGTGCCGCATGGCCAGATCGAGGCCGCCCGCGCCATCGGCATGGCCGAGCCGGCCATCGTGCGCCGCATCCTGCTGCCGCTGGGCCTGGTCTCGTCGCTGCCGGCGCTGGTCAATTTCTCGATCATCCTGACCAAGGAGACGGTGATCCTGTCGATCATCACCGTGCCCGAACTGATGTATCAGGTCAGCCGCATGTCCACCGAGACCTTCCGCTATCTCGAGGCGAATCTGGTGCTGGCGCTGTTCTTCTGGGCGCTGGTCGAGACCATCTCGCGCGTCGGCCGCCGGCTTGAGACGCGCATCACCAAACACCTGATCGAAAGGACCTGAGCCGATGCAGGCATCCGCCGTCGAGATCCGCAAGGTCAACAAGTATTACGGCCCCTTCCACGCGCTGAAGGACGTGGACCTGTCCATCCCGCCGGGCAAGGTGACCTGCCTGATCGGGCCATCCGGATCGGGCAAGTCCACGCTGCTGCGCTGCATCAATTTCCTTGAGGAATACGATTCGGGCGAGATCCGCATCGACGGGAAGCTGATGGGCTACGAGGCGCCGGGGCGGAAGATGGCCGGGCGCAAGCTGCGCGAGATGCGGCGCTCCATCGGCATGGTGTTCCAGCAGTTCAACCTGTGGCCGCACATGACCGCCAAGGAGAACGTGGCCGAGGGGCTGATCCGCGTCCGCGGCCTGTCGAAAGCCGAGGCCGAGAAGCGCGCCGCCGAGGCGCTGACCAAGGTCGGGCTGGGCGACAAGATGGGCAACCACCCCTCGCGCCTGTCGGGCGGCCAGCAGCAGCGCGTCGCCATCGCCCGCGCCATCGCCATGGAGCCGCGGCTGATGCTGTTCGACGAGCCGACCTCGGCCCTGGATCCCGAGCTGGTGGGCGAGGTGCTGAACGTGATGAAGGCGCTGGCGAACGAGGGGATGACCATGGTGGTGGTCACGCATGAGATGGGTTTTGCCGCCCATGTCGCCGATCAGGTCGCCTTCATGGAAAAGGGCGAGCTGGTGGCGGTGGACAGCCCGCAGGCCATCTTCCACGCGCCGAAGGACCAGCGCATCCAGAACTTCCTGCGCACCTATCACGAGCGCAACAGCTTCTGATCGCGGGCGGCGGGGGCTCTGCCCCCGTCGCGTTCCGCGACTCCCCCGGGGTATTTGGGAAACGGTGAAGCGCGGGGGCGGGGGCTTGCGGCGCGGCGGCCAAGGCTTATCTGGAACGGGCAACAGCAAGGATCGCCTTCATGCCCAAACCGACACTTTTCGAGCCGATCGCCATTGGCGGTCAGAGCCTTGCGAACCGGATCGTCATCGCGCCCATGTGCATGTATTCGGCCGAGGACGGGCGGATGACCGACTGGCACCTGATCCATCTCGGCGCGCTGTCGCATTCCGGCGCGGCCATCCTGACCATCGAGGCCACCGCCGTCCTGCCCGAGGGCCGCATCTCCTATGCCGATGTCGGGTTGTGGGACGATGCGACCGAGGCGGCGATGGACCGGGTGCTGAAGGGCGTGCGGGCCTGGTCCGACATGCCCGTCGCCATCCAGCTGGCCCATGCCGGGCGCAAGGCCTCGACCGCCAAGCCCTGGGACGGCGGGGCGCAGATCGCGCCGGATGCGGCGAATGGCTGGCAGACCGTCTCGGCCTCGGACCGGGCCTTCGCCGAGGGCGAGAACCCGCCCGTGGCGCTGGATCGCGCCGGGTTGGCGCGGGTGCGCGACGCCTTTGCCGAGGCGGCGCGGCGGGCGGTGCGGCTGGGGATCGACGCGATCCAGATCCATGCGGCGCATGGCTATCTGCTGCACCAGTTCCTGTCGCCGCTGTCCAACCGGCGCGAGGACGACTATGGCGGCAGCCTGGAAAACCGCATGCGTTTTCCGCTGGAGGTTTTCGAGGCGGTGCGGGACGCGGTGCCGGCGGGCTATCCGGTCACCGTGCGGATCTCGGGCACCGACTGGGTCGAGGGCGGCTGGGACATCGAAGGCAGCATCGCCTTTTCGCGGGCGCTGGAGGCGCGGGGCTGCGCCGCCATCCATGTCAGCAGCGGCGGGCTGGATCCGCGCCAGCAGATCCCGGTCGGCCCGAGCTACCAGGTGCCGCTGGCGCGGGCGGTCAAGCAGGCGGTCGGGATTCCGGTCATTGCCGTCGGCCTGATCACCGAGCCCGAGCAGGCCGAGGCCATCGTCGCCACCGGCGATGCCGACATGATCGCGCTGGCCCGGACGGTGCTTTACGATCCGCGCTGGCCCTGGCACGCGGCCGCCAAGCTGGGAGCCAGCGTCATCGCGCCGCTGCAATTCCGGCGCTGCCAGCCCTTGGGGCTGCGCGAGCTGTTCGGCAAGTAGCCAGCCGGGCGCCGCAGCAGCGGCGATGCCCGCCGGGCGCGGCGCTCAGTCCGCCGCTGCCTCGGGCCGGTGCGGGTCGTTCATGTCGAACACCATCAGCCCGTCCTCGGGCACCTGCCGGCCGGTCCAGCGCGGATGGCGCAGCGAGCGTTCGGCATCGCGCCGCCCGTCGCGCCAATGGTCCAGCATCGAGAGGCGCGAGAATTCGTAATCCTTGGAGGCGCTTTCATAATCGGCGTGGCGATAGATCAGGTGCATCAGGCTGACCGGCTGCGACGGGCCGGCTTCGATCAGCATCTGCAGGTCCGGGTCGTCGCGGAACGCCTCGGGCAGCCGCTGGCGCAGCCGGCGCGCGGCCCGCGACAGCGCATGGCGGTTACGGAATTCGTCGGTATTGAACCGCGTGCGGCTGGAAAAGCGGATCTCGCGCTCGCGCTGCTCGACCTGGGCCATGGTCCGGGGCAGGCGGTCGCGCGAGGGATAAAGGTCCACCTGGTAGATGCAAAGCGGCCGCCGGGCGGGCCGGTCCAGCACGACCTGCAGCGGCGAGTTCGAGACCAGCCCGCCGTCCCAATAATGCCGGCCGTCGATCTCGACCGCCGGAAAGCCCGGCGGCAGCGCCCCCGAGGCCATGATGTGATCGACGGTGATCGGCGTCTCGCGGCTGTCGAAGCAGGTGAAGTTGCCGGTCTGCACATCCACGGCGCAGACGCTCAGCCGCGGCCCCGCCTCGTTGAGATAGGCGAAATCGACCAGCTCCAGCAGCGTCGCGCGCAAGGGCGAGGTGTCATACCAGCTGGTTTGCCGCATCAAGCCGGGCAGGAACGAGAACAGGTCCGGCAGGCGCGGGCGGAAGAAGCCGGGGGCGCCCAGCATGGTGCTGAGCGTGGCCCGGCTTTCGTTGCAGAAGGCGCGCATCGGGTCGGCCAGCGGCCCACCCTCGAAGCAATGGCCCAGAAGCCAGGGCGCGCCGGTCACCGCTTCCCAGAACCGGCGCAGCGCCCCGAGCCGCCGCTTGGGGGGATTGCCGGCGATCAGCGCCGCGTTGATCGAGCCGATCGAGATGCCGGCCAGCCATTCTGGCTGCTGCCCGCTGCGACAGAGCGCCTCGTAGGCGCCGGCCTGATAGGCCCCCAGCGCGCCGCCGCCCTGCAGGACGAGCACGATCTTTTCCGGCCGCTCCTTGTCGGTGTCTGGCATGGTCGCTTCCCCATCCGCGCAATGGTCATACAGGTTTCACGCTAGGGCCGAAACAGGCGGATTGCCATAAGCCCATGCGAAACAATGGAAACGCCTGCCGCAACGTCAAGTATTCCAGAATCCGCCCAAAGCCGGACGCGGCGGCAGAAATCCGGTCAGGGCGATTGTGCTGGCGCGCCGGCGGTCTATACTGCGTCATGTCCCAGCCGGAGTCAGATGCCGATACGCGCATGATCGACGATCCTTACGAGAGATGGGCGGCCCGTGGCCGCACTCTCGATCCGGCCCATTTCCGAAAGCACCCGAGTTCTCCCCATGTGGTTTGAGATCGCCATCGTCCTTGTGCTGACGCTGTTGAACGGCCTGCTGGCCATGTCCGAGCTGGCCATCGTCTCGGCCCGGCCGGCGCGGCTGAAGGTTCTGGCCGAGCGCGGCGACCGCGGCGCCGTCACCGCCCTGGCCCTGGGCGAGGATCCGGGCCGGTTCCTCAGTTCGGTCCAGATCGGCATCACCCTGGTCGGGGTGTTGTCGGGCGCCTTCTCTGGCGCGACGCTGGGTGCGCGGCTGGCGGCGGCGCTGCCGGGCTGGGGCGTGCCCGCCTCGCTGGCGCAGCCGCTGGGCATGGGCGGCGTGGTCGTCGCCATCACTTACCTGTCGCTGATCGTCGGCGAGCTGGTGCCGAAGCAGCTGGCGCTGAAGGCGCCCGAGCGGGTGGCGGTGCGGGTGGCGCCGCTGATGCGGGCGATTTCGCGCGGGGCGGCGCCGCTGGTCTGGCTGCTCGACCGCTCGGGCAAGCTGCTGCTGGCGGCGCTGGGGCAATCGGGCGAGGACCGGCAGACCATCAGCGACGAAGAGATCAAGCTCGTCATCTCGGAAGCCGAGACCGCCGGCGTCATGCACCGGGCCGAGACCGAGATGATCGCCGGGGTCATGCGCATCGCCGACCGCAGCGCCCGCGGGCTGATGACGCCGCGGCGCGACATCCCGGCTGTCGATGTCGCGGACAGCTGGCAGGAGATGGCGCGCAAGTTCCAGGACAGCCGCCGCACCCGCCTGCCGGTCAGCGACGGCGATCCGAACAACATGATCGGCGTGGTCGCCAGCCTGGACCTGATGTCGCAAAGCCGGGCCGAAGCCATCGACCTGCGCGAGGTCATGCAGCCCGCCCCGATCATCCCCGAGACCATGGATGCGCCCGAGGTCATCGCCCGGCTGCGCGCCGCGCCCGGCCAGATGCTGCTGGTCTATGACGAATACGGCCATTTCGAGGGCGTGGTGACGCCCATGGACGTGCTGGAGGCGATCACCGGCGAATTTGCCGGACTCGACGACGACGAACCCAAGGTCGTCATGCGCGAGGACGGCAGCCTGCTGGTCGCCGGCTGGATGCCGGTGGACGAATTCGCCGACCGCCTCTCGGTGCCGCTGCCCGAGGATCACGACTATTCCACCGTGGCCGGGCTGGTGCTGGAGCTGGCGGGCCGGCTGCCGCAGGCGGGCGACCGCGTGGACTGGCAGGGCTGGCGGCTCGAGGTGGTGGACATGGACGGCCATCGCATCGACAAGCTGCTGGTGGACCGTCTGCCCGCCTGAGTGCCGCTTGTGGTTCCGGGGCTGCGTGATAATCACGGCTTATGAACTTCACGCTTCGCCAGATCACCTATTTCCTGGCCGTTGCCCGGCAGGGCAATTTCGGCCGCGCCGCCGAGGTGGTGCATGTCTCGCAGCCCGGCCTGTCCAGCCAGATCGCCCAGCTGGAAGGTCGGCTCGGCGGCGCGCTGTTCGAGCGCGGCGCCGGCGCCGCGCCGGTGCGGCTGACGGCGCTGGGCGAACGGCTGCTGCCGGTGGCGCAGGAACTGATCGACACGGCGAAGCGGCTGGATGCCCTGGCGCGGGCCGGGCGCGAGCCGCTGTCGGGGCGGCTGCGGCTGGCGATCATTCCGACGGTGGCGCCCTATCTGATCCCGCATCTGGTCCCGGCCCTGCGCGCCAGCCATCCGGCGCTGGACCTGGAACTGCACGAGGTCGTCACCGACGAGCTGGTGGCGGGCATTGTCAGCCATCGCTTCGATGCCGGGATCATGGCCCTGCCGGCGGGCGATGCCGGGATCCAGGCCGAGCCGGTGCTGCGCGACGCCTTCCTGGTGGCACTGTCCGAGGACGACACCACCTATCTGGCCGGTCCCGCCCGACCCGAAAGCATCGAGGCCGAGCGGCTGCTGCTGCTGGCCGACGGCCATTGCCTGCGCGATCAGGCGCTGGAGGTCTGCGGTCTGCGCGATCCGCGCCGCAAGCTGAACCTCGAGGCGGCGTCGATGGCGACCCTGATGCGGATGGTGGCCAGCGGCATGGGCATGACGCTGATCCCGCAACTGGCGCTGGCGGACGAGAATCGCGACGGCCGGCTGCGCATCGTGCCCTTTGCCGCGCCGGCGCCCTCGCGCGATCTGGCGGTGGTCTGGCGGCGCAATGCCGAATCCGGCGCCGATGCCCGGGTGCTGGCCGAGATGGTGCGCGGCCTGGCGCCGCTGCTGGGGGTGACGCCGCTGCCGGCCGGGCGGGGCGCCGGCGGGCAGGGGATCAGCGCAGCAGGATCTTGACCGGAAGCACCAGCGCCACCGTTTGCCCCGAGGGCGGCGCCGGCATCCGCGGCATGCGCGAGGCCTGACGGCTCAGCGCCGCGTCGATCCCGGGATCGCCGGTCGAGCCGGCCAGCCGCGCCCCCGCCACCCGGCCGCTGGGATCGACGCTGAACCGCACGGTCACGGTGACCGAGCCGCCGCGACCGGCCGAGAGGCGCGTGCGGTGCATGTGCCGCGCCACGGCCGCCTGCACCTTGGATTGCCAGCTTGCCACCTGGCGGGCGCTGGGGGCAGCACCGACCTGCGCCTGCGGCGCCGCGGTGCGCTCGGCCTGCGGGGCGCGCAGCCGGGTGGTGGCCTGGCGGGTCGGCTGGTCTTGCGGGGCCTTTTCCTTTTTCTCGCGCCGGGGCTCGGGCTGCTTTTCGGCGGCCTGCGGCTCGGGTTCCGGTTCCGGCTCGCGCTCGGGGCGTTCTTTCGGGCGGGCGGATTTCTGCAGCGCCACCGCATCGGCCGGCGGCGGGAACAGCGAGGTCATGTCGGGCAGCGGCTCGAGTTCCTGCAGCGGCTCGGGCAGGACGATCTCCTCCGGCTCCGGCTCCGGCTGGGGCTCGGGCTCCGGCTCGGGTTCCGCCTCGGCCATGTCGGGGGTCTCGGCCTCGTCCAGCGGCGCGGCGGCCTGCGGGGCCGGCGCCAGGTCGACGAAGACCGGATCGGGCAGGCCCGGAGGCGCCGCGGCCTTGGCGCCGTGCATGATCCACAGCGCGCCGCCCAGATGCGCGGCCAGCACCACCACGGCGGCACCGCCCCAGAGCGCGCCCTCGCGCAGGGCCGAGGGGGCGTTCCGGCTCATGGCTGCACGGCCCCGTCAGCGGTTGCGGCGGCCGGGGCCGGGGTGCCGGCCGGCGCGGCCTCCAGCCCGACCAGGGCGATCTTCAGATAGCCGGTCTCGCGCAGCGTGTTCATGACCCCCATCAGGTCGCCATAGGACACCTCGCGGTCGGCGCGCAGGAAGATGCGCTGCTCGCGGTCGTTGCCGGTTGCCGTCCCCAGCGCCGCGGCCAGCCCGCCGGCCGGCACGTCCTCGTTGCCGATGGCCAGCGTCAGGTCGGGCTTGACGGTGACATAGACCGGCTGGTCGGGGCGCTGCGCCGGCGTGGCGTTCGACACCGGCAGGTCCACATTCACATCGACCGTCGCCAGCGGCGCCGCGACCATGAAGATGATCAGCAGCACCAGCATCACGTCGATGAAGGGCGTGACGTTGATCTCGTGGTTCTCGACCAGATCGTCGCCTTGGCTCTCGCGGAAGCCGCCGGCCATGGCTCAGACCTCCCGGTGCGGAACGGCGCCGCGGAAGTCGAGGTCGCGGCTGACCAGGCGCTTGACCCCGGCGGCGGCGTTGGCCAGCCGCAGGCGATAGCCGGTGATGGCGCGGGCGAAGACGTTGTAGATCACCACCGCCGGGATGGCGGCGACCAGGCCGATGGCGGTGGCCAGCAGCGCCTCGGCGATGCCCGGCGCCACCACGGCGAGGTTGGTGGTCTGCGCCTGGGAAATGCCGATGAAGCTGTTCATGATGCCCCAGACGGTGCCGAACAGCCCGACGAAGGGCGCGGTCGAGCCGATGGTGGCCAGCACGCCGGTGCCCCGGCTCATGCGGCGGCCGGCGCTGGCCTCGATGCGGTCCAGATGCGATTCGACGCGCTCCTTGACGCCGCTGTCGCCGGCCTGGTCCAGCGCCGGGGCCGAGCGGTCGTATTCGCCCGCCGCGGCGCGGATCATGCGCGAGACCGGGTCGCGGCGATTGCCGGCGGCCGACAGGGCGGCGGGCAGGCTGGCGGCGGTCTCGATGCGGCGGATGCCGGATTGCGCGCGGTTCATGGCGCCCATCAGCTCCAGCATCTTGGCGACCAGCACCGTCCAGGTGATGACCGAGGCGATGGCCAGGCCGATCATCACCCCCTTCACCACCCAGTCGGCGGCCAGGAACATGCCCCAGGGCGACAGGTCATGCGGCAGGTTCGGATCGCGGGCCGGCGGGTTCAGCATGGGCGCCAGCGCGTCCTGCACCGCTTGCGGCAGGATGCCGGAGCCTGCCGGCTGCGGCTGGGCGGCCGGGGTTTCCGCAGGCGTTTCCGTCGGAGCGGCGGCTGCGGGGGGTTGGGCGCCGGCGGGGCCGGTCGCGGCAGGGGCGGGCTGCGGCATGCTGGGGGGCGCGGATGCCGGGGTTTGCGCGGTACTGCTTGCGGGGGCTTCGGGCGCGGCGGCCTGCGGGGCCGCCGGCTGGGCCTGGATTTCGGGCGCCGCCGTGCCGGTCCGGGGGCCTGGCTGGCTTTCCTGCGCTGAAAGCGGCGCGGCCAGCATCAGGCAGACAAGGGCAAGGGCGGTCCCCGCGCGGTGGCGCGGCAGCGACGTCTTGGTCATGGCGTTCCTTAGTAGTTCCGGCATTGGGATCCGTCCGCTTCTTGCTTGGGCGCGGCACATGCGCAAACGTGCCGCCTTGACGCCTTTGGCCGCGGTTTGGCGCCCGTATCGAACGTCATGGTAAAATTGTCAACTATTAGCCGGGACGAGGGCCGATCTTTATGCGCTGCAATCGGCCGGGCGATGGCCGCAGGGCCTGCCATGACCCGGCCCGCCGAAAATCCAGGCGGCGCGGGGCGGCGGTGGCGGGTTTCGCGGCCGCCGCCCATAGACAAGCTGTCGGCGGTCGGAGCGCTGTCGCGCAACCGGCCGATCAGCGCCCCGCCGCCCCCGGACAGGTGCCGGGTCCGGAAGCCCGCCGGACGAGGCGGCGGGGTTTCGGACTGGAACTCGGGCAGGGGGGTGATGCGCATCCGGCCTCGCGTGGCTTTGCGGGGAAGGTCGGGTGCCTTGTCCCGCGCGTCAAGGCCGGGTTCAGGCCAGCCGGGCGATCTCGGCCGCGGCGGCCTCGACCGCGCCCGGGCCATGCGGGATCCGCAGCGCGGTCAGCCCGGCCTCGATCGCCGCCAGAACGCCCAGCAGCTGCGGCGCGCCGGCATGGCCCATATGGGCGATGCGCAGGGCGTTGTCGGGATCGGGCGCGCCCAGGCCGATGCCCAGCGTCACCCCGGCCTTGGCGGCGGTCCATGCACGCAGCGCCGCGGCGCCGGGCAGGATCGCCGCGGTGACGGACCGGGCCCGGCCTTGCGGCTCGGCGACCAGCGGGGCGATGCCGCTGCCGCCGGCGCCCCAGCGCTCCAGCGCGGCCCAGGTGGCGCGGGCCAGCCCCTCGTGCCGGGCCCAGGCGCGCGGCAGCGTCTCCTCGTCCAGCAGCATCCGCAGCGCCTCGTTCAGGCCGAAGATGTGCTGGACCGGAGGCGTGCCGCCCCAGAACTGCCAGAGCTCCTGCGCCTCGGTGCGCGGCGCCCAGTCCCAATAGGGCGTGGTCAGGTCGGTCGGCCCGCGTTGCCTGAGCCGGTCCGAGAACCAGACGAAGGTCAGTCCCGGCGGCACCATCAACCCCTTCTGGCTGGCCGAGACCAGCAGGTCCACGCCCCATTCGTCCATCAGCAGCGGCTCGCAGCCCAGCGAAGCGATGGCGTCCACGGCCAGGGCGGCGGGATGGTCGCCCATGGCGGCGCGCAGCGCGGGGATGTCGGCGCGGGCCGAACTGGCGGTGTCGACCTGGCAGGCCAGCACCGCCTTGATGCGGTGGCCGGGATCGGCGGCGAGCCGCTCGGCCAGGCGTTGCGGATCGGCGGCGGCGAGGCCGAAATCCAGCTCTTCGACCTCGACGCCCAGGGCGCGGGCCGTGGCCGCCCAGGCGCGGCCGAAATGGCCCGAGATCAGCGCCAGCGCGCGGTCGCCGCGGTTGAACAGGTTGACATTCGCCGCTTCCCAGCCGGCATGGCCGTTGCCGATATAAGGCGCGACATGGCCGGAGGTGCCGGTCAGCCGCTTCAGCGCCGCGATCATGGCGCGGTTCTCGGCCGCGAGCGTTTCGCCGTAGATGTCGGGCGAGGCGCGGTGCATGGCGCGCAGCACCCGATCGGGAACCGGAGAGGGGCCGGGAATGGCCAGGACGGCGGCGCCTTGGGCAAAGCTCATGCGGGATGCCTTTCTGATGACCCGTCATCGGTAGGACGGCCCCCGCGCAAGGTCAACGGGGCGGCCAGGGTGCGCGAGCATGGGGGTCCGGGCAACGGGAAGGGCCGGGCCGGGGCCTGCCGCAGCGGCGCGGCGGGCATGCGCTTCGGGGCGGCGCAGCCGGGGTGCGTGGCGCGGGCAGAGTGGGTATTTGGGAAACGGTGAAGGCCGGGCGGTTGCGCGCAGGCGGCGGGCGGCCGGAACTGGCGGGAGCGCCCGCGGCTTGCCCCGGCGCGGCTTGCGCCTTATCCCTTGCCCTGACCGAGGACCGGGGACGCGATGGCGGACAGACTTCACAGCACGGCCAATCTGTTCGCCCGGATGTGGCGCGACTATCTTGGCCCCTATTGGGCGCGCATCCTGCTGGCGCTGGTCTTTCTGGTCGTCGAAGGTTCGACCCTGGGCCTGCTGAGCTGGATGCTGAAACCGCTGTTCGACCGCGTCTTCGTCGGCGGCGACACCGATGCGATCTGGTGGGTGGGCGGCACCATTTTCGCGCTGTTCCTGATCCGGGCCGCGACCTTTGTCATCAACCGCAGCCTGATGACCTCGGTCTCGCTGTCGGTCTCGACCCGGATGCAGACCGACCTGCTGTCCCATGTGATGACGCTGGACAGCCATTTCTTCCAGAAGAACCCGCCCGGCGCGATGATCGAGCGGGTGCAGGGCGATACCCAGGCGGTGCAGGGGGTCTGGACCACCTTCATCTCGGGCGCGGGGCGCGACATGGTTTCGCTGGTGGCGCTGTTCGGGGTGGCGGTGGCGGTGGACCCGTGGTGGACCATGACCGCGCTGATCGGCGCGCCGATCCTGATCCTGCCCACGGTGCTGGTGCAGCGCTACATCCGCCGCAAGGTGCGGCAGAACCGCGTCAATGCCAGCCAGCGCGCCACCAGGCTGGACGAGGTGCTGCACGGCATCAACGCCGTCAAGCTGAACCAGATGGAGGCGTACCAGACCGGCCGCTTCGCCCAGATCGTCAACCGCATCCGCCGGGCCGAGATCAAGATGTCCGGCATCGGCGCCACCGTGCCGGCGCTGGTCGATGTGGTCACCGGCATCGGCTTCGTCGGCGTGCTGGCGCTTGGCGGCGCCGAGGTCACCCGGGGCGAGCGCACGGTGGGCGACTTCATGTCCTTCTTCACCGCGCTGGCGCTGGCCTTCCAGCCCCTGCGGCGGCTGGGCGCGCTGGCCGGCACCTGGCAGGCGGCGGCGGCCTCGCTGGAGCGGATCTATGGCGTGCTGGACTTGCGGCCCACGATCACCTCGGGGTCGCGCAGGGCGCCGCCGCCCGACACCACCATCCGGCTGGAGGATGTGCGGCTGGCCTATGACAATCATCCCGTGCTGAACGGGCTGAGCTTCACGGCCGAGGCCGGCAGGACCACGGCGCTGGTCGGGCCGTCGGGGGCCGGCAAGTCCACGGTCTTCAACCTGCTGACGCGGATGATCGACTCGGCCTCGGGCCGGATCACGCTGGGCGGCGTGCCGCTGGCGGAATTCGACCTGGCCACGCTGCGCGAGCAGTTCTCGACCGTCAGCCAGGACGCGGCGCTGTTCGACGAGACGCTGCGCGAGAACATCCTGCTGGGCCATGCGCAGGACGACGCGGCGCTGCGCCGCGCCATCGTCGCCGCCCATGTCGCGGATTTCACCGATGCGCTGCCCCTGGGGCTGGACACGCCGGCCGGGCCGCGCGGCTCGGCCCTGTCGGGCGGCCAGCGCCAGCGCGTGGCCATCGCCCGCGCCGTGCTGCGCAACGCGCCGATCCTGCTTCTGGACGAGGCGACCAGCGCGCTGGACGCGCAAAGCGAGCGGCTGGTGCAGCAGGCGCTGGACGAGCTGTCCGCGGGGCGCACCACTCTGGTCATCGCGCACAGGCTTTCGACCGTGCGGCAGGCGGACAAGATCGTGGTGATGGACCAGGGCAGGGTTGTCGAAGAGGGCGATCACGACCAGCTTATGGCCCGGGGCGGCGCCTATGCGGCCCTGGTCAAACTGCAATTCGGAGAGACGTGATGCGGCGGATTCTGGCGGTCTCGGGTGAGGATCGGGTCGAGTTCCTGCAGGGGCTGGTGACCAACAAAGTCGGCCCGGTGCCCTGTTGGGCGGCGCTGCTGACACCGCAGGGCAAGTATCTGGCCGATTTCCTGGTGGTGCCGGATGGCGGGCGGTTGCTGGTCGATGTGGACGCGCGGCTGGCGGACGACCTGTTGCGGCGGTTGTCGATGTACAAGCTGCGGTCCCGGGTCGCGCTGGAGCCGACCGGCCTGACCGTCGCCCGCGGCACCGGCGAAAGGCCCGACGCCGCCATCGCCGATCCCCGGCACGAGGCGCTGGGCTGGCGGCTTTATGGCGGCGAAGGGGATGGCGGCACCGACTGGGATGCCATCCGGGTCGCGCATTGCATCCCCGAAACCCTGATCGAGCTGATCCCGAACGAGACCTTCATCCTGGAAGCCGGGTTCGAGCGCCTGCACGGCGTCGATTTCCGCAAGGGCTGCTATGTCGGGCAGGAGGTCACGGCGCGGATGAAGCACAAGACCGAGCTGCGCAAGGGGCTGGTGACGGTCGGGATCGAGGGTGCCGCCCCGGTCGGCACGCCGATCCTGATGCCGGGCGGGCGCGAGGCGGGCACGCTTTTCACCCAGTCCGGCGGCCGCGCCATCGCCCATATGCGCTTCGACCGCATGGGAGACGGGCTGGTGGCGGGGGACGCCCGCATCATCCCGTGACCGGCCCGGCCGGGGAGCGCGTCCGCCGCATCGTGCATGTGGACATGGACGCCTTCTATGCCTCGGTCGAGCAGCGCGACAATCCCGAGCTGCGCGGGCGTCCGGTCGCCGTGGGCGGCATCCAGCGCGGCGTGGTGGCGGCGGCCAGCTACGAGGCGCGGCGCTTCGGCGTGCGCTCGGCCATGCCCTCGATGCGGGCGATGCGGCTTTGCCCGGCCCTGATCTTCGTGAAGCCGCGCTTCGACGTCTATCGCGCCGTCAGCCAGCAGGTGCGCGCGATCTTTGCCGAATACACCCCGCTGGTCGAGCCGCTGTCGCTGGACGAGGCCTATCTGGACCTGACCGACCACCTGGACGGCCGCACCGCCACCCGCATCGCGCAGGAGATCCGGGCCCGCATCCTGCAGGCGACCGGGCTGACCGCCTCGGCCGGGGTCAGCTACAACAAGTTCCAGGCCAAGCTGGCCTCGGACCAGCGCAAGCCGGACGGGCTGTTCGTGATCCCGCCCGAGGCCGGGGCGGAGTTCGTGCAAAGCCTGCCCATCGGCCGCTTTCACGGCATCGGCCCGGCCACGGCGGCGCGAATGGAGGCGCATGGCATCCTGACCGGTGCCGACCTGGCCCGGCAGAGCCTGGAGTTCCTGACCGCGCGCTTCGGCAAGTCCGGCAGCTATTACTGGAACATCGCCCGCGGCATCGACCATCGCGAGGTCAAGCCGAACCGCATCCGCAAGAGCATCGGCGCCGAGAACACCTATTTCGAGGATCTGCGCGACCTGGCGGCGGCGTATCAGGCACTGGCGGAGCTGGCCGACAAGGTCTGGCGCCATGCCTCGAACGCGGGCCGCGCCGGGCGGACGGTGACGCTGAAGGTGAAATACGGCGATTTCCGCCAGATCACCCGCGCCCGCTCTCTGCCGCGCCCGGTGGAAAGCCGGGACAAGATGCTGGAGATGGCGCGCGACCTGCTGGCGCCGGTCTTTGCCGATCCGCACGGGGTGCGGCTGCTCGGCATCACACTGTCGGGGCTGGAGGAGGCGCGGCAGGACGGGCCGCCGCGCCAGCTGGGTCTGTTCGATCAGGCGTAAAGGTTGATCACGCCGACCTTCTGGTGGATGCCGTTCACCGTCTCCTTGTCGAGGCCAAGGCCCTGTGCCAGCGTGTGCAGGTATTCGGCTTCCTTGCGGTTGTCGAACTCGATCGCCATCAGCGACATCAGATAGACCTGCGGGCCGAAGCCCTGCGGCACCTCGCGGGCCAGGGCCGCGGCATCGACCGGGGCGGCCATCTGCTCGCGGATGAAGGCGCGCTCGTCGTCGTCCAGCTCGCCGAACTGGTCCATCAGCTTGGCCTTTTCGGCCTCGTCGATCTCGCCGTCGGATTTCGCGGCCTGGATCATCGCCTTCAGCATCAGCCCGGCCAGCGCGTTCTGTTCCGGTGTCGGCGCGGTGGCCGGCTCGTCGCCGGTGGCCAGCGCCTCGTTGAAAAGCTCGCCGAAGCTGGCGTCGTTCTGCGGCTGCGACCCCTTCTGCGCCAGCCCGCCCTGCGGCTGGCCCGGCTGGGGCTGGCCGGTGGTGGCCTGGCCGGCCTGCGCCTGGCCGCCGCGCCCGCCCAGCAGCTCGCCCAACATGCCGCCAAGCCCGCCGGCGGCCGCGCCGCCCAGGATCCCGCCGCGCCCGCCGCCCGATCCCGAGCCGCCACGGCTGCCGGTCAGCTGGTCGAGGATGCCGCCCAGCCCGCCCTGGGCGCTGCCGGCGCTGCGCGGCGAATGCGCGCCGCCATAGGCGCTGCCGCCGCCCGGGCGGCCGCCCAGCACCTGGCCCAGCATGTCGCCAAGCCCGCCCGAGCCGGTCGAGCGGCTGCCGGCGCCGCCGGTATTGTTGCCGAACAGGTCGCCCAGCAAGCCGCCGGATCCCTGTCCGGAGCCGCTGCGCGGCCGGTTCTGGGCGTTCTTCATCATGGTTCCGATGCCTTTGGCCAGCATGACGCCAGCCGCGACGCGGGCGAGGGATTTCATCAGGCTCATCTCGTTCCTCCGGATGCGTTGCGGGGCCGCCGGGCCGGGCAGCCTTGTCTGCGCGATTCCAACGCCTTCGCGGCGCTCCGGTTCCACGGTCACAGACGGCGCGGCAAAGGCCGGCGCGCCCTTGATTTTTCCCCGGCGCGATTATAAGTCGCGGCGGATGTTTCACGACGGGGGCTGTCGCGCGGGTGGCCCCCCCGATAGGAGGCCATGATGGCAAAGGCAAAGTTTGAACGGACGAAACCGCACGTCAACATCGGGACGATCGGTCACGTTGACCACGGCAAGACGACGCTGACGGCTGCGATCACCAAATATTACGGTGAATTCAAGGCCTATGACCAGATTGACGGGGCCCCCGAGGAGCGTGCGCGGGGCATCACGATCTCGACCGCGCATGTGGAATACGAGTCCGAGAACCGGCACTATGCGCACGTTGACTGCCCCGGCCACGCCGACTACGTGAAGAACATGATCACCGGCGCGGCGCAGATGGACGGCGCCATCCTGGTGGTGAACGCCGCCGACGGCCCGATGCCGCAGACGCGCGAGCACATCCTGCTGGGCCGCCAGGTCGGCATTCCCTACATGGTCGTCTACCTGAACAAGGTCGACCAGGTGGACGATCCGGAACTGCTGGAACTGGTCGAGATGGAAGTGCGCGAGCTTCTGTCGTCCTACGACTATCCCGGCGACGACATTCCGATCATCAAGGGCTCGGCCCTGGCGGCCCTGGAAGGCCGCGACAAGGAGATCGGCGAGGATTCGATCCGCGCGCTGATCGCCGCCGTGGACGAATACATCCCGACGCCCGAGCGCGCCGTGGACCAGCCGTTCCTGATGCCGATCGAGGACGTGTTCTCGATCTCGGGCCGCGGCACGGTTGTGACCGGCCGCGTCGAGCGCGGTGCGGTGAACGTGGGCGACGAGCTTGAGATCGTCGGCATCCGCGACACCCGCAAGACCACCTGCACCGGGGTCGAGATGTTCCGCAAGCTTCTGGACCGCGGGGAAGCCGGCGACAACATCGGCGCGCTGCTGCGCGGCATCGACCGCGACGGCGTCGAGCGCGGCCAGGTGCTGTGCAAGCCGGGTTCGGTGAAGCCGCATACCGAGTTCGAGGCCGAGGCCTATATCCTGACCAAGGAAGAGGGTGGCCGTCACACGCCGTTCTTCGCGAACTACCGTCCGCAGTTCTACTTCCGGACCACGGACGTGACCGGGACGGTGAAGCTGCCGGAAGGCACCGAGATGGTGATGCCGGGCGACAACCTGAAGTTCGAGGTGGAGCTGATCGCGCCGATCGCGATGGAAGAGAAGCTGCGCTTCGCGATCCGCGAGGGCGGCCGCACGGTCGGCGCCGGCGTGGTGTCGAAGATCCTGAAGTGATGCTGCGGGGCGGGGTTTCGGCCCCGCCCGGGCAAGACATCGTCGGGTGATCCCGGAGACGGGATATCGCGACGACGGAAAGGCCGCCCCCGGGGCGGCCTTTTGCTTTTGGCGGGCCATGGCTGGCAGGGCCATGGCGCCCGGGCACGGCCTTTTGCCCGTGCGACCGGTCCTTGCGGTCCGCCCGCCGGGCCGCCCGGGCCCTGCGCTGTTGACCCGGCCGCGGTTCCGACCCAAACTCGGGCAAAGCAGGAACGATTGCGATCAAGCCATGTGCCAGATCTTTGCCGGTCAGAACCCCGAACGCTATGAATCCGTCACCCGCCGGCTGCGGCTGAACGGGCAATCCACCTCGATCCGGCTGGAACGGGCCTTCTGGCGCATCCTCGACCAGATCGCCGCGCGCGAGGGCGTGTCGACCCCGGCCTTCATCTCGAAACTGCATGCCGAGGTGCTGGAGCGGCATGGCGAGGCGCGGAACTTCACCTCGCTGCTGCGCTGCGCCTGCACCATCCACCTGGGCGAGGAGCAGGGCCTCGACCCGGCCCAGGGCATCGCGGCCGAGTAAAGCGCCGCGCTTTCCGCGCTGTAGTAATCCGCTACTACCCGCGGCCTTCCCGACCGCCCTAATCTGGTCCCCAGGACGCAGATGCAACGGAGGGCGCGCGTGGCGAAATACATCCATTCCATGATCCGGGTGCTGGACGAGGCGCGTTCGGTCGCCTTCTACGAGCAGGTCTTCGGGCTGAAGGTCGCCGAGCGGCTGGATTTCCCGGACTTCACCCTGGTCTATCTGGCCAATGACGAAAGCCGGACCGAGCTGGAACTGACCATCAACAAGGGCCGTACCGAGCCCTATGACCTGGGTGACGGCTACGGCCATATCGCCTTTTCCGTCGACGACCTGGACGGGCTGCACGCGCGGCTGCAGGCCGGGGGCTTCGCGCCGCGCAAGCTGGTGGATTTCGCCCCGGGCGGCGAGGTGATCGCGCGGTTCTTCTTCATCGCGGACCCGGACGGATACCAGATCGAAGTGCTGCAGCGCGGAGGCCGCTACCTCTGACGCGACCGCGCGCCTTGGGAGGGGGCGCGCGCAACAAAACCCTGGGAGGAGAGAATGACGAGACTGAGCAAGCAAGGCCTGAGCCGGCGCCAGCTTCTGGGCCGGGCGCTGGCGGCGGGTGCGCTTTCGGTGGTGGGGGCCGGCTTCATCGCCGCGCCCGATGCCGCCTGGGCCATCGAGGTGACCTTGATCGCCGAGCAGGACATGGCGGTGCTGTTGCAAATGGCGCGCGACATCTATCCGCATGACCGGATCGGCGACCGCTTCTATGCCGTGGCGGTGAAATCCTACGACGCCGAGGACAAGAAGGCGATGGTGGCCGAAGGCATCGCGGCGCTGAACGCGGCGGCGAAGCAGGCGGGCTTCGCCAGCTACCTGGATGCCGGCTGGGAGGCGGATCGCGTCGCCATCCTGCGCAGCATCGAGAACACGCCCTTCTTCCAGTCCGTGCGCGGCGGGTTGGTGACGGGGCTCTACAATCAGAAAGAGATCTGGCCGCTGTTCGGCTATGAGGGCGAGTCCTTCTCGCAAGGCGGTTACATCGACCGCGGCTTCGACGACATCGACTGGCTGTGAGGGGGGCGCATCATGGCACAAGCGGCTAAATTCGATCTGAACGACGACGGCGTCGTGGTCATCGTCGGCACCGGCGCCGGCGGCGGGGTGCTGGCCAACGAACTGGCGCAGAAGGGCGTCAAGGTCGTGGCCCTGGAAGCCGGCGGGCGTTACCTGCCCGAGGATTACGTCAACGACGAATGGGAAAGCTTCGGCCAGCTCGCCTGGACCGACCCGCGCACCACCAGCGGCGACTGGCGGGTGGCGAAGGATTTTGCCGGCCTGCCGGCCTGGATCGTGAAGGCGGTCGGCGGCACCTCGATCCACTGGGCCGGGGCCAGCTTGCGCTTTCAGGAGCATGAGTGGAAGGCGCTCTCGACCTATGGCAAGGTCGAGGGGGCGACGCTGGCGGACTGGCCGATCGACGCGACCGAGATGGCGCCCTGGTATGACAAGGCCGAGGCCAAGCTGGGCGTGACCGGGGTCGGCGATCGCCCGCGCCTGCCGGGCAACAGCAATTACAAGGTGCTGGAAAAGGGCGCCCGGGCGCTTGGCTACCAGGACGTCCATACCGGCAACATGGCGATCAACAGCGTCGACTATGACGAGCGGATGTCCTGCCAGCAGACCGGTTTCTGCTTCCAGGGTTGCAAATGGGGGGCGAAATGGTCCGCCGCCTATACCGACATCCCGCGCGGCGAGGCGACCGGCAATCTCGAGGTGCGCGACCACGCTCAGGCGGCGCGCATCCTGCACGACGACCGGGGCCGCGTCACCGGCGTCGAATATTTCGACAAGGACGGCAATCTGCAGATGCAGAAGGCGCGGCTGGTCTGCGTCGCCGGCAACAGTTTCGAGAGTCCGCGACTGCTGCTCAATTCGGCCAGCGCCATGTTCCCGGACGGGTTGGCGAACCGCTCGGGGCAGGTGGGGCGGAACTACATGCGCCACACCACCGGCTCGGTCTACGGCATCTTCGAAAAGCCGGTGCGGATGTGGCGCGGCACCACCATGGCCGGGATCGTGCGCGACGAGGCGCGGCACGACCCCTCGCGCGGCTTCGTCGGCGGCTACGAGCTGGAGACGCTGAGCCTGGGTCTGCCTTTCATGGCGGCCTTTCTTGATCCCGGTGCCTGGGGGCGCGAGTTCACCACGGCGCTGGATGCCTACGAGAACATGGCCGGTCTGTGGATCGTGGGCGAGGACATGCCGCAGGCCGAGAATCGCGTCACCCTGTCCGAGACCAAGGACCAGTTCGGCCTGGCCGTGGCGAACGTCAATTTCTCGGACCATCCGAACGACATCGCCATGCGCGCCCATGCCTATGCCCGGGGCCAGGCGATCTACAAGGCCGTCGGCGCCACCCGGACGCTGCCCACGCCGCCCTATCCCTCGACCCACAACCTGGGCACCAACCGCATGTCGGACCGGCCCGAGGACGGGGTGGTGAACAAATGGGGGCAAAGCCACGACGTTCCGAACCTTTTCGTCTCGGACGGCAGCCAGTTCACCACCGGCGCGGCGGAAAACCCGACGCTGACCATCGTGGCGCTGGCGATCCGGCAGGCCGACCACCTGGCGCGCGAAATGGCGGCGGGGGCTCTCTGAGCCAAGCGCCATGGCCGCCGCCGCGCGGCCATGGCCGGTCAGCGCCCCTGGCGCAGCCTGTCCAGCAGCAGCATCTTCTCGGCCTGCCTGTTCGCCCTTTCCCGCCAGGCGGGATAGGCCAGGAAGGGCGCGACGATGAAACCGATCACCAGGAAATTCAGCGCCAGCACGACGACCGCCCGTCCCCAGAAGCCGTGCACCGCGAAATAGATCGGGCCGAACAGGAAGGCCCAGAGCCAGCTGAGCCCGGTGGATTCGTCGAAACTGCCGGAAAGGACCGAGGCTTCGGCCCGGCTGGCCTCGACCTCGGCGCGCAGCCGGTCCACACGGTTGATCGGCGGGGGGTCGGAAATCGACATGGTCATGGTCCTGCGTTTGAACTGCCGCGAATCCCTAACAGGCCGAAATTAAGGAAAGGTTGATCCGGCCAGGAAGCTGACATGATCTGTCAGCAGGGATCGCCGATCATCGCCGGGAAAAGGAGAGGAAAGATGATCGACCATATCGGAATTCCTGTTTCGGACCTGCCCCGCGCGCGCGCCTTCTACGACCGGGCTTTGGCGCCTCTGGGCGTCGGCCTGTTGATGGAGGTGACCGAGGAGGTGACCGGCGGCCACGGCGCGCATCTGGGCTATGGCCGCGAGGGCAAGCCGTTCTTCTGGATCGGCAGCGGCCGGCCTGCGGGCCCGGGCGCCCATGTCGCCTTTGCCGCGCCCGACCGGGCGACCGTGGACGCCTTCCATGCCGCCGCGCTGGCGGCGGGCGGGCGCGACAACGGCGCGCCGGGGCTGCGGCCGGAATATCATCCGGGCTATTACGGCGCCTTCATCCTCGACCCCGACGGCAACAATATCGAGGCCGTCCATCACGGAGACCAGGCATGACCCTTTATCACGGTTCCTGCTTCTGCGGCGCCGTCCGCTTCGAGGCCGAGGGCGACCTGTCGCAAGGCACCATGCGCTGCAATTGCAGCTTCTGCCGCAAGATGCGCTACTGGGAGATGCGCCTGCCCGATCCCGAACGGTTCCGCATCACCCATGGCGCCGAGATGCTGGCCGAAACCCCGCGCCGGCAGCAGGACGGCGTCGACATGCACCACATGTTCTGCGGCCGCTGCGGCACCCGCCTCTGGACCGAGGGCGACCTGGAGGTGATGGGCGGGCGCTTCGTCCAGGTCTGTGTCAGCGCGCTCGACGGCGTGCCCGAGGCCGAACTGATCGCCGCCCCGGTGTTCTATGCCGACGGCGCGCATGACGCCTGGTGGAACCCGGCGCCCGAGACCCGGCACCTGTAAGCCCCCCTTGACGCCGGCAAGGGCCGAAAGCGCTTTCGCCGTTTTCCAAATACCCCGGGGGGGGCCCCGCAGGGGCGGGGGCAGAGCCCCCGGTTGCCTCGGCGGTGAAATCCGGCTATGGTGGCCGCCGCAGCAGAGGGGAACGGTGTCATGGACAACTCGCAGATCTGACCTTTCACGGACGGATTGAAGAGGATTCCCATGACGGCTGACTTCCTTGATGCGGCGTCGCCCCATCCCATGCGCTTTCCCGATGGCACCCCGAACCGGGGGCTGGTGCATCTGAACCGGGTGATCGACCATCCGAATATCGAGATCGGCGATTTCACCTATGCCAGCAGCTTCGACCCGCCCGAGGACTGGGCGGCGCGGCTTGCGCCCTATACCTATGCCGGCGCGCCCGAGCGGCTGGTGATCGGGCGGTTCTGCCAGATCGCCGACCGGGTGCGGATCGTCACCGCCTCGGCCAATCACCCGATGGCCGGGGTCTCGACTTACCCCTTCGCCATCTTCGACCATGCGCGGGTGGGCGATTACATCGACCAGATCAGCGGATTGCCGGATACGGTGATCGGCCACGATGTCTGGATCGGCGACGGCGCCACCATCCTGCCCGGCGCGCGCATCGGCAGCGGCGTCATCATCGGCGCCGGCGCGGTGGTGGGGGGCGGGGTGCCGGATTACGCGGTGGTCGCGGGCAATCCGGCCGGTGTCATAAGGATGCGCTTCGACGATGCCACCATCGCCCGGCTCATGGCGTTGCAATGGTGGCACTGGCCGCCGGCGCGGATTGCCCGCGCCACCGCCGCGCTGGCCCGTGCCGACGTCGCGGCGCTTGAGGAACTGGCCGCCTGAGGCGGTCCGACGAAACGAACCGGGCAAGGACCCGGATTGATGCGAATGAGGTCCGACATGTTCAGCTGGTTCGAACGCCGGCTTGATCCCTATCCCGCCGATCCGCCGCGCATGCCGCCGCAGGGTTTGTGGCGGTTCATCCTGCATTTCTCGCGCGGGGCCGAGGGCTACATGCTGTCCATGGCCGCCTGTTCGGCCCTGATCGCCGTGGCCGAGGTGGTGCTGTTCGGCTATCTGGGCGAGCTGGTGAACCGGCTGGCCGGGGCCGACCGCGCGAATTTCTGGGCGGCCGAGGGCAACCGGCTGATCCTGATGGGCGCGATCCTGGTGATCGGCCTGCCGCTGCTGCAGGTGTTGTTCTCGCTTCTGATGCACCAGACGCTGATGGGCAATTTCCCGCAGCGTATCCGCTGGCAGGCGCATCGCTACCTGCTGCGCCAGTCGATGAGCTATTTCCAGGACGAATTCGCCGGCCGCATCGCCACCAAGCTGATGCAGACCGCGCTGGCGGTGCGCGAAGTGGCGATGAAGTTCATGGACGTGCTGGTCTATGTCGGGGTGTATTTCATCGGCGCGATGGTGCTGGCGGCCTCGACCGATGGCTGGCTGGCATTGCCCTTTGCCGGCTGGGGCATTTTCTACGGCCTGCTGCTGTGGTGGCTGATCCCGCGCATAGGCCGCATCAGCGAGGCGCAGGCCGATGCCCGCGCGGTGATGACCGGCCGGGTGGTGGACAGCTATACCAACATCTCGACCGTGAAGCTGTTCTCGCATTCCTCGCGCGAGGAGGCTTACGTGCGCGAGAGCATGGACGGGTTCCTGCAGACCGTGCATGGGCAGATGCGACTGGCCTCGATCCAGAACATCCTGCTCTCGACCCTGAACTCGCTGCTGGCCTTTTCCGTGACGGTGCTGGGCCTGTGGCTCTGGGTCGGCGGCAAGATCGAGGTCGGTGCGGTCGCCGTGGCCATCCCGCTGGCGCTGCGGCTGGGCAACATGTCGCACTGGATCATGTGGGAATTCGCCGGTCTCTTCGAGAATATCGGCACGGTGCGCGACGGCATCGGCTCGCTGTCCTTGCCGCGCATGGTGACGGATGCGCGCGGCGCCCGGCCGCTTGCGGTGCCCGAGGGGCGGGTGCAGTTCGACCACGTCACCTTCCGCTATGGCGAGGTGGCGCGGCCCGGTCGCGGCGCGGTGCTGGACGACCTGTCGCTGACCATCGCGCCGGGCGAGCGGATCGGGCTGGTCGGTCGCTCGGGGGCCGGCAAGTCGACGCTGGTGAACCTGATGCTGCGCTTTCACGACCTGGAAGCGGGCGGCATCCTGATCGACGGCCAGAACATCGCGCAGGTCACGCAGGAGAGCCTGCGCGCCGCCATCGGTGTGGTGACGCAGGACACTTCGCTGCTGCACCGCTCGATTCGCGACAATATCGCCTATGGCCGCCCGGACGCCTCGGAGGCCGAGATCCTGCGCGCCGCCGAACTGGCCGAGGCGGATTTCATCGCCGGCCTGACCGATTCGCAGGGCCGGCGCGGGCTTGGCGCCCATGTCGGCGAGCGCGGCGTGAAGCTGTCGGGCGGCCAACGCCAGCGCATCGCCATCGCGCGGGTGCTGTTGAAGGACGCGCCGATCCTGGTGCTGGACGAGGCGACGAGCGCCCTGGACAGCGAGGTCGAGGCGGCGATCCAGTCGCAGCTCGACATGTTGATGCAGGGCAAGACGGTGATCGCCATCGCGCACCGGCTTTCCACCATCGCCCGCATGGACCGGCTGGTGGTGATGGAGCAGGGCCGCATCGTCGAGCAGGGCACGCATGAGACGCTGCTGGCGCAGGGCGGCATCTATGCCGGGCTTTGGGCGCGGCAATCGGGCGGTTTTCTGGAGGCGGAATGATTCCCTCTTGAACCGGCGGCGCCTCTGCCGTAATCAGACGCGCGGCTTAGGGGTTTAGCTCAGTTGGTAGAGCATCGGTCTCCAAAACCGAGGGTCGTGGGTTCGAGTCCCCCAACCCCTGCCAGCCGCTTCCGCCCGATGTCCGCGCCCTGACCAGAAGTTTTCATGGCTCTGAGCATACATCTGGGGGCGCACAAGACCGCCTCGACCCATTTGCAATATTCCCTGCGCCAGGTGCAGGACCAGCTGCGCGATGCCGGGCTGTTCTATGCCGATCCGGCGCTGCTGCGCACGCCGCCGCTGGGGCTGGCCGAGATCCTGGCCGCCGGCGCCGGCTGCCCCGGCGAGGCCGGTTTTCGCGCCGCCTGGCAAGCGCAATGCCGGGGTTGCCCGGATGTGCTGATCTCCGAGGAGAACATCCTGGGCGGCACAAATCGCAACAAGATCGTTTCGCGGCGGGGGGTGCTGCATCCCTTTGCCGCGCGCCGCCTGCATCAGGTGATCGCGCTGGCCGGCGGCGGCCCGGCGGTGTTGTATCTGTCGATCCGCGACCCGGCCAGCTTCAATCTCTCGGCCTTCGCGCTGCAGGTCGGACTGGGCAAGGAGACCGAGATTGCCGACTGGCTGCGCGGCCGCGACCCGGCCCGGCTGGGCTGGCTTGGCCTGGTCAAGCGCCTGGCGGCGCTGGAAGGGGTCGCGCGGCTGGTGGTCTGGCGTTACGAGGATTACGCCGCGCTGCGCGCGCAGCTGCTGGACCGTCTGCTGCCGCCGGGCATGGCCGGGCAGGTGCCGGATCCGCCGCCGGCCAATGAAAGCCTGACCCAGCCGGGCTATGAGTGGTTCCTACAACGCGCCATGGCCGATAGCGAGGCCGACCTGCGGGTGCTGGCGCAGCGCGCCAGGCGGCGGTTCCGCCGGGCCGACGGCCACGGCCCGCTGCGCCTGCTGGACGAGGCCGACCATGCCCGCTCGGCCGAGAACTACGCGCGCGAGATCGCGGCGATCCGCAAGTTGCCGCGGGTCGAGTTCGTCGCACCCTGAGCGCCGGGCCAGATCCGCGCTTGAAAAGCCGGCTTGCAGAGGCTATTTGACCGGCTGCAAGACCGAAGGGAATCCCATGGCCAACCCCGTCCAGTTCATCAGCCAGGTCCGCGCCGAAGTCGGCAAGATCACCTGGCCCACCCGCCGCGAGGTGGTGACAACGACCATCATGGTCTTCATCATGGCGACGCTGGCCTCGATCTTCTTCTTCCTGGTCGATCTGGCGATCAAGACCGGGTTGTCGGGCGTCATTCACTTCGTCGGAAGCTGAGGGCTTGCATTGAGGCGCGGGGGACGGTATGTCCGCCCGACCTGCCCGTGACGCGGCGTGCATCGATTCGGTCGTGCGCGCCGATTTCAATTTGGCCGGAGGCTGCGCAGATGCACCGCGATCCGGCCTGGGCGGTTAAGGAATTCAAGGGGTTGGCTTGCCAGCCCGAAGGAAACAGGGGTCGATCGAGACATGGCAAAGCGTTGGTATTCGGTCAGCGTCCTGTCGAACTTTGAAAAGAAGGTCGCCGAGGCGATTCGTCAGGCCGTGGCCGAAAAGGCCCTTGAGGACGAGATCGAAGAAGTGCTGGTCCCGACCGAGGAAGTGATCGAGATCCGGCGCGGCAAGAAGGTCACGTCCGAGCGCCGCTTCATGCCCGGCTATGTGCTGGTGCGCATGGAGCTGTCGGACAAGACTTATCACCTGGTGAACTCGATCAACCGCGTCACCGGCTTCCTGGGCGCCCAGGGCAAGCCGATGCCGATGCGCGACGACGAGGTGAACGCGATCCTGCATCGCACCGGCGAAGGCGGGGCCGAGGTGGCGCCGCGCAACCTGATCCGGTTCGACGTGGGCGAAAAAGTGAATGTGACCGACGGGCCCTTCGAGGGCTTCTCGGGCATGGTCGAGGAAGTGGACGAGGTCGCGAACCGCATCAAGGTCACGGTGTCCATCTTCGGCCGTCCGACGCCGGTCGAGCTGGAATTCACGCAGGTCGCCAAGACCGCGTGATCGTCGCGGGAGGCCGCGCCGCCGGGAACGGACCGGCGGCAAGGCCGCACCGCTAAGTCGGCCCGAAGCCCGATCAGGGGCGGGGCGTGATGATAAGGAGAGGGCCAGATGGCCAAGAAAGTAGTCGGCAGCCTGAAGCTGCAAATCAAGGCGGGTCAGGCGAACCCGTCCCCGCCCGTCGGCCCGGCCCTGGGTCAGCGCGGCATCAACATCATGGAATTCTGCAAGGCGTTCAACGCCAGGACGCAGGAGATGGAACAGGGTGCCCCGGTTCCGGTCGTGATCACCTATTACGCCGACAAATCCTTCACCTTCGAGACCAAGACCTCCCCGGCCTCGTTCCTGCTGAAGAAGGCCGCCGGTCTGAAGCCGGTCGGCAAGCGCAACCGCGCCAAGGGCTCGGAAAAGCCCGGCCGTCAGGTCGCCGGCACCGTGACCGCCAAGCAGGTCCGCGAGATCGCCGAAGCCAAGATGAAGGACCTGTCCGCGAACGACGTGGAAGCCGCGATGCAGATCATCCTCGGCTCGGCGCGTTCGATCGGCATCGAGGTGAAAGGCTAAGTCATGGCTAAGATTTCCAAGAACAAAGCCGCCGCCCGCGCCGCCTTCGACGGCAAAACCAACCTGACGGTCGAAGACGCCGTCGCGCTGGTGAAGGCGAACGTCAAGGCGAAGTTCGACGAGACCGTCGAGATCGCGATGAACCTGGGCGTCGATCCGCGCCATGCCGACCAGATGGTCCGCGGCGTCGTGACCCTGCCCAACGGCACCGGCAAGCATGTGCGCGTCGCCGTTTTCGCCCGTGGCCCCAAGGCTGACGAAGCCAAGGCCGCCGGTGCGGAAATCGTCGGTGCCGAGGATCTGCTGGAAACCATCCAGTCGGGCAAGATCGAGTTCGATCGCTGCATCGCCACCCCGGACATGATGCCGCTGGTCGGCCGTCTGGGCAAGATCCTGGGTCCGCGCAACCTGATGCCGAACCCCAAGGTCGGCACGGTGACGATGGACGTGAAAGCCGCCGTCGAAGCCGCCAAGGGCGGCGAGGTCCAGTTCAAGGCCGAGAAGGCCGGCGTGGTCCATGCCGGCGTCGGCAAGGCCTCGTTCGACGCCGAGAAGCTGGCCCAGAACATCCGCGCCTTCGTGGACGCGGTGACCCGGGCCAAGCCCTCGGGCGCCAAGGGCACCTATGTGAAGAAGGTCTCGATCAGCTCGACCATGGGTCCGGGCGTGTCGCTGGACCTGTCTTCGACCGCCGCGCAGTAAGCGGCAAGAATTCCGCCAGAGTGATCTGGCGGATGGCGGGGCAGTGATGCCCCGTCCTGTCCGAGACGGAGGGTGCGGGGCTTGCCCCGCTTAATCGTCCTTCCTGAGATGGGATCAAGACCATTTTCCGAAGGTTTCTTCGGGGGATCTTGGACCGTCACGGACCCATTCCTGCCGCTGTTCGAGCGGCAGGGAAGTGAGAGCCGGGGGGAAACCCCCATACTTGGAGTGAAACCGTGGATAGAGCGCAGAAAGAGCAATTGGTCGAGGAACTCGGCCAGATCTTTGAAGCCTCTGGCGTCGTGGTGGTTGCCCGCTACGAGGGAATGACGGTTGCCGAAATGCAGGACCTGCGCGCGCAGATGCGCGAAGCTGGCGGGTCCGTTCGCGTTGCCAAGAACAGGCTCGCCAAGATCGCCCTGGATGGAAAGCCTTGCGCCAGCATCGCCGACTATCTGACGGGCATGACCGTGCTCGCCTTCTCCGAGGATCCTGTGGCTGCTGCCAAGGTCGCGGACAAATACGCCAAGGGGAACGACAAGTTCGTGATCCTGGGCGGTGCGATGGGCGACACGGCGCTTGACCCGGCCGGTGTGAAAGCCGTGGCCCAGATGCCGTCGCGCGAGGAGCTTATCGCTTCGATCGTGTCCTGCATCGGTGCCCCTGCTGCGAACATCGCGGGCGCGATCGGCGCACCTGCTTCCAACATCGCGGGCATCCTCTCGACTCTGGAAGAGCGCGAGGCTGCCTGAGGCAATCCCGTCCCGTCGTGGGGTTGAAACCCCGACGTTGGAACACTTAATGGAAAGAACGGAAAAATGGCTGACCTGAAAAAACTCGCCGAAGAAATCGTGGGCCTGACCCTGCTGGAAGCCCAGGAACTGAAGACCATCCTGAAAGACGAATACGGCATCGAGCCGGCCGCCGGTGGCGCCGTCATGGTTGCCGGCCCGGCCGCTGGCCCGGCTGAAGCCGCCGAAGAAAAGACCGAATTCGACGTCGTCCTGGTCGACGCCGGCGCCAACAAGATCAACGTGATCAAGGAAGTGCGCGGCATCACCGGTCTGGGCCTGAAAGAAGCCAAGGATCTGGTCGAAGCCGGCGGCAAAGTCAAAGAAGGCGCTTCGAAAGCCGACGCCGAAGAAATGAAGAAGAAGCTCGAAGCGGCTGGTGCCAAGGTCGAGCTGAAGTAATCGGACCGGCACCTGATGGTGCAGGCTGATTGATTTCGGAAGAAAATGGCAGGGTCCGGGGGTTCTCCCGGTCCCTGCCGAACCTGTCTTGAAGGACGGTTTTCCTGCCAGTTTCTGTGAACGGGGCGCGCAGGGTGCAGACCTTCCTTCAGGGCATGTTCGGGGTTCGGGAGTCGCGCGGTGGGACGCGCGGCACGAATTGGACCCCGCCCCTCATTCGCCGCCTTGCGCCGGTCGGGCCCCGACGACCGCCGCAAGCGAAAGACGAAAGGTAAGACCCTCTATGGCGCAAGCTTATGTCGGCCAGAAACGCATCCGGCGTTACTATGGCAATATCCGCGAAGTTCTTGAGATGCCGAACCTCATCGAGGTTCAGAAATCCTCCTACGACCTGTTCCTGCGGTCGGGCGAGGCCGAGGGCCATCAGGATGGCGAAGGCATCCAGGGCGTCTTCCAGTCGGTGTTCCCGATCAAGGACTTCAACGAGACCGCGACGCTCGAATTCGTGAAATACGAGCTCGAGAAGCCGAAATACGACGTGGATGAGTGCCAGAGCCGCGACATGACCTATGCCGCGCCGCTGAAGGTCACCCTGCGCCTGATCGTCTTCGATGTCGACGAGACCACCGGCGCCAAGTCGGTCAAGGACATCAAGGAACAGGACGTCTACATGGGCGACATGCCCCTGATGACGCAGAACGGCACCTTCATCGTGAACGGCACCGAGCGCGTCGTCGTGTCGCAGATGCACCGCAGCCCCGGCGTGTTCTTCGACCATGACCGCGGCAAGACCCATAGCTCGGGCAAGCTCTTGTTCGCCTGCCGCATCATCCCGTATCGCGGCTCGTGGCTGGACTTCGAATTCGACGCCAAGGACTTGGTCTTCGCGCGCATCGACCGCCGCCGGAAACTGCCGGTGACGACGCTGCTCTATGCGCTCGGCATGGACCAGGAGGGCATCATGGATGCCTTCTACGACACCGTGGACTATACGCTGCAGCGCGCCGTCAAGGGCCGCGAGGCCGGCTGGATCACCAAGTTCTTCCCCGAGCGCGTGCGCGGCACCCGCCCCAGCTATGACCTGGTGAATGCCGAGACCGGCGAGATCATCACCAAGGCCGGCGACAAGGTGACGCCGCGCCTGGTCAAGCAGTTGGCCGAGCATGGCGACATCAACCTGCTTCTGCCCTTCGAGAAGATCATCGGCCGCTTCGTCGCCAAGGACATCATCAACGAGCAGACCGGCCTGATCTATGCCGAGGCCGGTGACGAGATCACCGTCGAATACGACCGCGACGGCGAGATCTCGGGCGGCTTGCTGAAGGTGCTGCTGGACAACGGCATCGAGGACATCCCGGTCCTGGACATCGACCATGTGAACGTCGGCCCCTATATCCGCAACACCATGGCGGCGGACAAGAACATGAGCCGCGAAGGCGCGCTGATGGACATCTACCGCGTCATGCGCCCGGGCGAGCCGCCGACCGTCGAGGCTGCCTCGGCGCTGTTCGACAGCCTGTTCTTCGACAGCGAGCGCTACGACCTCTCGGCCGTGGGCCGGGTCAAGATGAACATGCGCCTTGACCTTGACGCGCCGGATACCCAGCGCACCCTGCGCAAGGAAGACATCATCGCCTGTATCCGCGGCTTGGTGGAACTGCGCGACGGCAAGGGCGAGATCGACGACATCGACCACCTCGGCAACCGCCGGGTGCGCTCGGTCGGCGAGCTGATGGAGAACCAGTACCGCATCGGCCTGCTGCGCATGGAGCGCGCGATCCGCGAGCGCATGTCCGGCGTCGAGATCGACACCGTGATGCCGCAGGATCTGATCAACGCCAAGCCGGCGGCGGCGGCGGTGCGCGAATTCTTCGGTTCGTCGCAGCTGTCGCAGTTCATGGACCAGACCAACCCGCTGTCCGAAGTGACCCACAAGCGCCGTCTTTCGGCGCTTGGCCCGGGCGGTCTGACCCGCGAACGCGCCGGCTTCGAGGTTCGCGACGTGCACCCGACCCATTACGGCCGAATGTGCCCGATTGAGACCCCGGAAGGTCAGAACATCGGCCTGATCAACAGCCTCGCGACCTTTGCCCGCGTCAACAAATACGGCTTCATCGAAACCCCCTATCGCAAGGTGATCGAGGGCAAGGTGACCGATGACGTGGTCTATATGTCCGCGACCGAGGAAATGCGCCACACCATCGCCCAGGCGAACGCGACCCTCGACGAGGGCGGCAAGTTCGTGGACGAGCTGATCTCGACCCGTCAGGCGGGCGACTTCATGCTGAACCCGGTCGAGGCGGTGGACCTGATCGACGTGTCGCCGAAACAGCTGGTTTCGGTGGCGGCGGCGCTGATCCCCTTCCTTGAAAATGACGACGCCAACCGCGCGCTGATGGGCTCGAACATGCAGCGCCAGGCGGTTCCGCTGCTGCGGGCCGAGGCGCCCTTCGTCGGCACCGGCATGGAGGCGACCGTTGCGCGCGATTCCGGCGCCGCCATCATGGCGCGCCGGGGCGGCAT
This sequence comes from Paracoccus sp. TOH, assembly GCF_030388245.1. Taxonomy (NCBI): domain Bacteria; kingdom Pseudomonadati; phylum Pseudomonadota; class Alphaproteobacteria; order Rhodobacterales; family Paracoccaceae; genus Paracoccus; species Paracoccus sp. TOH. The sequence continues at coordinate 541,173 of NZ_CP098360.1, read as the reverse complement.
CATCGACCAGGTCGACGCGCAGCGGATCGTTATCCGCGCGACCGAGGATCTGGGCGCGGGCGATGCGGGCGTGGACATCTATCGTCTGCGCAAGTTCAAGCGTTCGAACCAGTCCTCGACCATCAACCAGCGCCCGCTGGTCAAGGTGGGCGAGCGCGTGGTCAAGGGTCAGGTCGTCGCCGACGGTCCCTCGACCGATCAGGGCGAACTGGCGATCGGCCGCAACGTGGTCGTGGCCTTCATGCCCTGGAACGGCTACAACTACGAGGACTCGATCCTGATTTCCGAGCGGATCCACCGCGACGACGTGTTCACCTCGATCCATATCGACGAATACGAAGTGGCGGCGCGCGACACCAAGCTGGGCCCGGAAGAAATCACCCGCGACATCCCGAACGTCGGCGAGGAGGCGCTGCGCAACCTCGACGAGGCCGGCATCGTCTATATCGGCGCCGAGGTCGGTCCGGGCGACATCCTGGTCGGCAAGATCACCCCGAAGGGTGAAAGCCCGATGACGCCGGAGGAAAAGCTGCTGCGCGCCATCTTCGGCGAAAAGGCCAGCGACGTGCGCGACACCTCGCTGCGTCTGCCGCCGGGCGCCTATGGCACCATCGTCGAGGTCCGGGTGTTCAACCGCCACGGCGTCGACAAGGACGAGCGTGCGTTGCAGATCGAGCGCGAGGAAGTCGAGCGTCTGGCCCGCGACCGGGACGACGAGCTGGCGATCCTGGAGCGCAACATCTATGCGCGCCTGAAAACGCTGATCATGGGCAAGGAAGTCGTCAAGGGGCCGAAAGGCATCCGCGCCGGCGCCGTGGTCGATGACGATCTGCTGGGCCAGCTGTCGCGCGGCCAGTGGTGGCAGCTTGCCGTCGCCGACGAGGACACCGCCAAGGAAGTCGAGGCGCTGAACCAGCAATTCGACGCGCAGAAGCGGGCGCTGGACAACCGTTTCGACGACAAGGTCGAGAAGGTGCGTCAGGGCGACGACCTGCCTCCGGGCGTGATGAAGATGGTCAAGGTCTTCGTCGCGGTGAAGCGCAAGCTGCAAGCGGGCGACAAGATGGCCGGCCGTCACGGCAACAAGGGTGTGGTGTCCAAGGTGGTTCCCATCGAGGACATGCCCTTCCTGGCCGACGGCACCCCGGTCGACCTGGTGCTGAACCCGCTGGGCGTGCCGTCGCGGATGAACGTCGGCCAGATCCTCGAGACCCATATGGGCTGGGCGTCGCGCGGATTGGGCATCAGGATCGACGAAGCGCTGCAGGACTATCGCCGCAATGGCAACATGTCCCCGGTGCGCGAGGCGATGCGCAACGGCTATGGCGACGCGTTCTATGCCGAGACCTTCGAAGGCATGGATGACGAGGCGCTGCTGGAGCACGCCGATGCGGTGCGCGGCGGCGTTCCCATCGCCACGCCGGTCTTCGACGGCGCGAAAGAGGCGGATGTGAACGACGCGTTGCGCCGCGCCGGCTTCGACAGCTCGGGCCAGTCCATCGTCTTCGACGGCCGCACCGGCGAGCAGTTCGCCCGCCCGGTCACCGTCGGGATGAAATATGTCCTGAAGCTGCACCACCTTGTCGACGACAAGATGCACGCCCGCTCGACCGGTCCCTACAGCCTGGTCACCCAGCAGCCGCTGGGCGGCAAGGCGCAGTTCGGCGGTCAGCGTCTGGGTGAGATGGAGGTCTGGGCGCTGGAAGCCTATGGCGCCGCCTATACCCTGCAAGAGATGCTGACGGTCAAGTCGGACGACGTGGCCGGCCGGACCAAGGTCTATGAAAGCATCGTCAAGGGCGAGGACAATTTCGAGGCCGGCGTCCCGGAATCGTTCAACGTGCTGGTCAAGGAGGTCCGGGGTCTGGGCCTCAACATGGAACTCCTGGATGCGGAGGACGAGGAGTGAGGGCGCAAGCCCTCACCCCCATCCATCCCGTGCCCTTCATTAGGAATTGAAAATGAACCAGGAACTTGCCACCAATCCGCTGAACCCGCTGGCCCAGCCGCGGCAGTTCGACGAAATCAAGATCTCGCTGGCCTCGCCCGAGGAAATCCTCGCCTGGTCCTATGGCGAGGTGAAGAAGCCCGAAACCATCAACTACCGCACGTTCAAGCCGGAACGTGACGGGTTGTTCTGCGCGCGCATCTTCGGTCCGATCAAGGATTACGAATGCCTGTGCGGCAAATACAAGCGCATGAAGTATCGCGGCCTGGTATGCGAGAAATGCGGCGTGGAAGTCACGCTGCAGAAGGTCCGCCGCGAGCGCATGGGCCATATCGAGCTGGCCGCCCCGGTCGCGCATATCTGGTTCCTGAAATCGCTGCCGAGCCGCATCGGTCTGATGCTGGACATGACGCTGCGCGATCTTGAGCGTATCCTCTATTTCGAGAATTACGTCGTGATCGAGCCGGGTCTGACCGACCTGAGCTATGGCCAGCTCTTGACCGAGGAGGAATTCCTCGACGCGCAGGACCAGTATGGCGCCGACGCCTTCACCGCCAATATCGGCGCCGAGGCGATCCGCGAGATGCTGTCGAACATCGACCTGGCCGCCACCGCCGAGCAGCTGCGCGAGGAGCTGAAGGAAGCGACCGGCGAGCTGAAGCCGAAGAAGATCATCAAGCGGCTGAAAATCGTCGAGTCGTTCCTCGAGTCGGGCAACCGGCCCGAGTGGATGGTGCTGACCGTCATTCCGGTCATTCCGCCGGAACTGCGTCCGCTGGTGCCGCTGGACGGCGGCCGCTTCGCGACCTCGGACCTGAACGATCTGTATCGCCGCGTCATCAACCGCAACAACCGTCTGAAGCGGCTGATCGAGCTGCGCGCGCCCGACATCATCGTGCGCAACGAAAAGCGGATGCTGCAGGAATCGGTCGATGCGCTGTTCGACAACGGCCGCCGCGGCCGCGTGATCACCGGCAACAACAAGCGCCCGCTGAAATCGCTGTCGGACATGCTGAAAGGCAAGCAGGGCCGGTTCCGCCAGAACCTTCTGGGCAAGCGCGTCGACTTCTCGGGTCGTTCGGTCATCGTGACCGGCCCGGAACTGAAGCTGCATCAGTGCGGCCTGCCGAAGAAGATGGCCTTGGAGCTGTTCAAGCCGTTCATCTATTCGCGGCTTGAGGCGAAGGGGCTTTCGAGCACTGTCAAGCAGGCGAAAAAGCTGGTCGAGAAAGAGCGCCCCGAGGTCTGGGACATCCTGGACGAGGTGATCCGCGAACATCCGGTGCTGCTGAACCGCGCGCCGACGCTGCACCGTCTGGGCATCCAGGCGTTTGAGCCGATCCTGATCGAGGGCAAGGCGATCCAGCTGCATCCGCTGGTCTGCTCGGCCTTCAACGCCGACTTCGACGGCGACCAGATGGCCGTGCACGTCCCGCTGTCGCTTGAGGCGCAGCTGGAAGCGCGCGTGCTGATGATGTCCACGAACAACGTGCTGTCGCCGGCCAACGGCGCGCCGATCATCGTGCCGTCGCAGGATATGGTTCTGGGTCTGTATTACACGACCATGGAGCGCGAGGGCATGAAGGGCGAAGGCATGGTCTTTGCCAACCTGGAAGAGGTGGAGCACGCGCTGGCCTCCGGCGCGGTGCATCTGCATGCCCGCATCACCGCCCGCCTGCCGCAGATCGACGAGAACGGCAACGAGGTCATCAAGCGCTTCGAGACCACGCCGGGCCGGATCCGTCTGGGCGCCCTTCTGCCGAAGAACGCGAAAGCGCCCTTCGAGCTGGTCAACCGCCTGCTGCGCAAGAAGGACATCCAGAACGTCATCGACACCGTCTACCGCTACTGCGGCCAGAAGGAATCGGTGATCTTCTGCGACCAGATCATGGGCCTGGGCTTCCGCGAGGCGTTCCGCGCCGGCATCTCCTTCGGCAAGGACGACATGGTCGTGCCGCCGACGAAATGGGATCTGGTCGAGGAAACCCAGGACCAGGTGAAACAGTTCGAACAGCAATATCTGGACGGTCTGATCACCCAGGGCGAAAAGTACAACAAGGTCGTCGATGCCTGGTCGAAATGTAACGACCGCGTCACCGACGCCATGATGAAGACCATCTCGGCCACCAAGAAGGACGCCAATGGCGCCGAACTGGAACCGAACTCGGTCTATATGATGGCGCATTCGGGCGCGCGGGGTTCGGTCAGCCAGATGAAACAGCTGGGCGGCATGCGCGGCCTGATGGCCAAGCCGAACGGCGAGATCATCGAGACGCCGATCATCTCGAACTTCAAGGAAGGTCTGACCGTTCTTGAGTACTTCAACTCGACCCACGGCGCCCGGAAGGGTCTGTCGGATACCGCGTTGAAGACCGCGAACTCGGGCTACCTGACCCGCCGTCTGGTCGACGTGGCGCAGGACTGCATCATCCGCGAGCATGATTGCGGCACCGACCGGGCGATCACCGCCTCGGCGGCGGTCAACGACGGCGAGGTGGTCAGCCCGCTCTCCGAGCGCGTGCTGGGCCGCGTCGCGGCCGAGGACGTGCTGGTTCCGGGCGAGGATGTGGTGATCGTTCGCAAGAACGAGCTGATCGACGAGCGCAAGGCCGACGAGATCGAGGTGGCGGGCGTGCAGAACGTGCGCATCCGCTCGGCCCTGACCTGCGAATCGGACGATGGCGTCTGCGCGTTGTGCTATGGTCGTGACCTGGCCCGCGGCACGCTGGTCAATATCGGCGAGGCGGTCGGCATCATCGCCGCGCAGTCGATCGGCGAACCCGGCACGCAGCTGACGATGCGGACCTTCCACATCGGCGGCATCGCGCAGGGCGGTCAGCAGTCCTTCATCGCCGCCGCGCAGGAAGGCGTGGTCGAGTTCCAGAACGAAAGCACGCTGGAAAACGCCAGTGGCGAGCTGATCGTGATGGCGCGCAACATGCAGCTGCATATCAAGTCGGCCACCGGCGAGACGCTGGCCAGCCACAAGCTGTTCTACGGCAGCAAGCTGTTCGTGCGCGAAGGCGATGCCGTGGCGCGCGGCCAGAAGATGTTCGAATGGGACCCCTATACCCTGCCGATCATCGCCGAGAAGGCGGGTGTGGCGAAATATGTCGACCTGCTCTCGGGGATCTCGGTCCGCGACGAGACCGACGACGCGACCGGCATGACGCAGAAGATCGTCACGGACTGGCGCTCGGCCCCGAAAGGCAACGAGCTCAAGCCCGAGATCATCATCGTCGATGCCGATGGCGAGCCGGTGCGCAACGAACAGGGCAACCCGGTCACCTATCCGATGTCGGTCGACGCGGTTCTGTCGGTCGAGGACGGGCAGGAGATCCTGGCCGGCGACGTCGTGGCGCGGATCCCGCGCGAAGGCGCCAAGACCAAGGACATCACCGGGGGTCTGCCCCGCGTGGCGGAACTGTTCGAGGCCCGTCGTCCCAAGGATCACGCCATCATCGCCGAGATCGACGGCTATGTGCGCTTTGGCAAGGACTACAAGAACAAGCGCCGCATCGCCATCGAACCCGCCGACGACACGCTGGAAGCCGTCGAATACATGGTGCCGAAAGGCAAGCACATCCCGGTGCAGGAAGGCGACTTCGTGCAGAAGGGTGACTACATCATGGACGGCAACCCGGCGCCGCATGACATCCTGCGCATCATGGGGATCGAGGCTCTGGCCGACTATCTCATCGACGAGGTGCAGGACGTCTATCGACTGCAGGGCGTGAAGATCAACGACAAGCACATCGAGGTGATCGTGCGGCAGATGCTGCAAAAGATCGAGATCCTCGACAGCGGCGATACCACGCTGCTGAAGGGCGAGCATGTCGATCGCGACGAGTTCGAGGAAGAGAACGCCAAGATCGAAGCCAAGGGGGGCCGTCCGGCCTCGGGCGAGCCGGTGCTGCTGGGCATCACCAAGGCCAGCCTGCAGACCCGCAGCTTCATCTCGGCCGCCTCGTTCCAGGAAACGACCCGCGTGCTGACCGAGGCCGCCGTGCAGGGCAAGCGCGACAAGCTGGTCGGCCTCAAGGAGAACGTCATCGTCGGCCGGCTGATCCCGGCCGGCACCGGCGGCGCCACCGCCCGCGTGAAGCGCATCGCCGGCGAGCGCGACAACGAGGTGATCGAGGCGCGCCGCGCCGAGGCCGAGGCCGCCGCGGCGCTGATCGCGCCGGAGGACAGTCCGGCCGAGGTCGGCGGCGAGGATTGATCGCGCCCTGAACACGAACCCGAAAGGCCCGGCCCCGCGCCGGGCCTTTTGCTTGCCGCCTTCGCATCGGCGGCTCGCGATTGCGCAAGGCCCTGGCAGGGGATAATGATGGGGTCAAAGTGCGGTCGGGGCGTTTGCGAGGTTGGTGTGGTGCGCGCGGCAGTCAATCAGAAGATCCGCATCAACATCCTGCGGCTGTCGGGCCTGGCCCTGCTGCCGGCCATCCTGGTGATCAACCCGGTTTTCGGCCTGGACGGGTTCGGACACGAGACCATCGAATCGCTGGGCATCCTGCTGCTGCTGACGGGCGTGCTGGGCCGGTTCTGGTCGATCCTCTATGTCGGTGGCGCCAAGAACCGGCATGTGATGCGGGACGGGCCCTATTCAATGACCCGCAACCCGCTGTATTTCTTCTCGACCGTGGCGGCGACGGGGATCGGGTTGATGTTCGGTGCGGTCAGCCTGGCGCTGCTGATCGGCGGCACGGTCGGGCTGGTTCTCTGGATCACCGCGCGGCGCGAGGCGGGGTTCCTGTCGCAGCGCTTCGGCACGGAATACGACGCCTATGCCGCGCGCACGCCGTTCTTCCTGCCCGATCCGCGGCTGTGCCGCACGGGGCGGACCGTCCGCTTCGACACGACGACGCTGCGCCGCAACCTGTTCGACGCGCTCGTCTTCCTGAGCTTCATTCCGATCGTCGAATTGGTGGACCAGGTGAAGCTGAGCCTCGACTGGTCGTTGCTGACGCTTTGGTAACCACTTCTGCAGCCGCACCGCCGAGCCATGCTGACCCCCGACTTGCCCTCTGCCAGCGCGCCGGACACCGCCCTGCGCCCGCCTGTCCCGGATCCGGGGCAGGGGCTGGCCGACAATCTGCGCGGCGCGGCGCTGATGACGCTCAGCATGGCGGCCTTCATCTGCAACGACACGCTGATGAAGGCGGTGACCCAGACCCTGCCGCTTTATGAATCGGTGGCGATCCGGGGCGGCATGGTGCTGGCGCTGATGGTGCTGGTCGCGCAACGGCAGGGCGGGTTGCGGCTGCGGGTGCCGCGCACCGATCTGGGGCCGCTGGTGCTGCGCACGTTCGCCGACATCGCCTCGACCGTGCTTTACCTTTTGGCGCTCAGGCGCATGGCGCTGGCCGATATCGCGGCGATCATGCAGGCGCTGCCGCTGGCGGTGACGCTGGCCGCGGCGCTGTTCTTTCGCGAAAGGCTGGGTTGGCGGCGGCTCATGGCCATCGGCATCGGCTTTCTGGGCGTGCTGCTGATCTTGCGGCCCGGCACCGGCGCCTTCGACCGCTGGTCGGCGGTGGCGCTGGCCTCGATGCTGCTGATCGTGGTGCGCGACATGGCGACGCGAACCTTCTCGACCCGGATCGGCTCGTCCAGCATCGCCTTCTATGCGGCGCTGGCGGTGATGCTGACCGGCTTCGTGCTGGGCGGCGCGGAACGCTGGCGGATGCCCAGCGGGGCCGAGTTCGCGCTGCTGGCGGGCGCGGCGCTGTTTCTGACCGTCGGCTACATCACCGCCGTCGCCACCATGCGGGTCGGCGAGATATCCTTCGTGGCGCCGTTCCGCTACAGTTCGCTGGTCTGGGCCATCGCGCTGGGGCTGGCGGTGTTTGGCGACTGGCCGGACCGGTGGACCTGGGCGGGCTCGGCCCTGGTGGTGGGGGCGGGGGTCTACACCATCCTGCGCGAGCGGCAATTGAGGGGACGCGGTCGATGAAGCGGGTGCAGATGCTGGGCTTGTGCCGGTTTTCCTATCTGGGGGGCCGGGGCTTCCAGGTGGCGCATGAGACGCTGGAGGAGCGGCGGGCCTTCCTCTACCATCCCGAGCGGCTGGCGCGGCGCTGGTTCTGGTTCGAGACCGTGACCTTGCCCGGGTTGCTGGCCCAGACCGACCCGGATTTCACCCTGGTGCTGATGACCGGGCCGGACCTGCCCGAGCCCTGGCTGTCGCGGCTGCGCGAACTGACCGAGATCATGCCGCAGGCCCGGCTGGCGTTGGTCCCGCCGATGGAGAAGCACCTGGACGCCTGCCTGGCCGCCATTGCGCCGCATATCGAGCCGGGCGCCGATGTCGTCGGCCATTTCCGCCAGGACGACGACGATGCCGTGGCCGTGGATTACATCCGCGACGCCCGCCGGGATTTCGCGGCGCTGCGCCCGCTGTGGGAACGCCGGCGGCGGCTGTCCTGCGATTATTCCCGCGGGCTGGTGCTGAAGGCGATGCGGGACGGCATCTCGGTCGAGCCGCGGATGATCTACAATGCCGGGGCGGCGCTGACCGTCTATCTGCCGCCCGATGCGCAGCGCAGCGTGATGCATTTCCCGCATTGGAAGATCGGCCTGTCGATGCCCGGGGTGACCATGCCCGGCAAGGCCATGTTCGTGCGCTTCCTGAACCACGACAACGACTCGGGCGCCATCGGCGCCGGCTATCCGTGGGAGGGCGACCCCGCGGGCTGGGCCGGGCTGTTGGCCGAGCGTTTCCACATCGACCTGGAGGCGCTGGACCGCGCCGCGCGCGATTTCGGCCTGCCCGGCGCCGACCGGCCGCGCTGGGGACTTTGACCGGCGGAGCAGGGGTCGGGGCGCGGGGCCGGCAAGCCGGCCGCGATCCGGGTCGGGCCTGCCCCCGGCGGGTTGTTGACTCACCCCGGGTTTGCCCATATACGCCCTTCACCCGTCAGGAAACTGATCGGGGCCCAGAACCTCTGTGGTCATGATCCGGGCCGGAATCAGCCCCGATCCTCTGGAAATCAACCCGTCCTCCCCCTCGCGGGGATAGGATGGGTTCTGGCGTTTCACGATGGGCGTGATTCGCCGTCGAGAAGTGGCGCAGCCGATGGCTGCGAGTATTGACGAAAGCAAGACGGGGAACCGAATGCCGACGATCCAACAGCTGATCCGCAAACCGCGGCAGCCCAAGGTGCAGCGCTCGAAGTCGCAGCACCTGCAATCCTGCCCGCAGAAGCGGGGCGTATGCACGCGCGTCTATACCACGACGCCGAAGAAGCCGAACTCGGCTATGCGGAAGGTGGCCAAGGTCCGCCTGACGAATGGTTTCGAGGTGATCTCCTACATTCCGGGCGAAAAGCACAACCTGCAGGAACACAGCGTCGTGCTGATCCGCGGGGGCCGGGTGAAAGACCTTCCGGGTGTCCGTTACCACATCCTGCGCGGTGTGCTGGATACCCAGGGCGTCAAAGACCGTCGCCAGCGTCGTTCGAAATACGGCGCGAAGCGTCCGAAGTAAGGAGATAGGCACATGTCCCGTCGTCACGCCGCTGAGAAGCGCGAAGTCCTGCCCGACGCCAAATATGGCGATCGGGTGCTGACCAAATTCATGAACAACCTGATGATCGACGGCAAGAAATCGGTTGCCGAACGCATCGTCTACAATGCGCTGGACCGCGTCCAGGGCAAGCTGAAGCGCGAGCCGATCGAAGTCTTCCACGAAGCCCTCGACAACGTGAAGCCCTCGGTCGAAGTGCGCTCGCGCCGCGTCGGCGGCGCCACCTACCAGGTTCCGGTCGAGGTGCGTCCGTCGCGCCGCGAGGCCCTGGCGATCCGCTGGCTGATCGACGCGTCGAAAAAGCGCAACGAACACACCATGGAAGAGCGCCTCGCGGGCGAGCTGGCCGACGCGGTGAACGGCCGCGGCACCGCCGTCAAGAAGCGTGAGGACACGCACAAGATGGCCGACGCCAACAAGGCGTTCAGCCACTACCGCTGGTAACCGGAAGGAAGGCCCTTTATGGCACGCGAATATCCGCTGGAGCGCTACCGGAACTTCGGGATCATGGCCCATATCGACGCGGGCAAGACCACGACGACCGAGCGCATCCTGTTCTACACCGGCAAGAACCACAAGATGGGCGAGACGCACGAAGGTGCGTCCACCATGGACTGGATGGAGCAGGAAGCCGAGCGCGGCATCACCATCACCTCGGCGGCGACCACCACCTTCTGGCAGCGCCACGAGGATGCCGACTTCGCCCCCGATGACAAGGAGCGTTGCCGCTTCAACATCATCGACACCCCCGGCCACGTCGACTTCACCATCGAGGTGGAGCGTTCGCTGGCGGTTCTGGACGGCGCGATCTGCCTGCTGGACGGCAATGCCGGCGTCGAGCCGCAGACCGAGACCGTCTGGCGCCAGGCCGACCGCTACAAGGTTCCGCGGATCGTCTTCGTCAACAAGATGGACAAGATCGGCGCCGATTTCTTCAAATGCGTCGCCATGATCAAGGACCGCACCGGCGGCACCCCCTGCCCGATCGCCCTGCCGATCGGCGCCGAGGACAAGCTGGAAGGCATCGTCGACCTGATCAAGATGGAAGAATGGGTCTGGATCGGCGAGGATCTGGGCGCCTCCTGGGTCCGTCAGCCCATCCGTGACGAGCTTCAGGACGTCGCCGAGGAATGGCGCGGCAAGATGATCGAGCTTGCCGTCGAACAGGACGACGAGGCGATGGAAGCCTATCTCGAGGGCAACGAGCCCGACGAGGCGACCCTGCGCAAGCTGATCCGCAAGGGCACGCTGTCGCTGTCCTTCTTCCCGGTCATGGCCGGCTCGGCGTTCAAGAACAAGGGCGTGCAGCCGCTGCTGAACGCCGTCGTGGACTTCCTGCCGGCGCCGACCGACGTTCCCGCCTACATGGGCTTCGCCCCGGGCGACGAAACGGAAGAGCGCAACATCGCCCGCCACGCCTCGGACGCGGATCCGTTCTCGGGACTGGCGTTCAAGATCATGAACGACCCCTTCGTCGGTTCGCTGACCTTCACGCGCATCTATTCGGGCGCGCTGAGGAAAGGCGACCAGATGATGAACTCGACCAAGGGCAAGCGCGAGCGCGTCGGCCGGATGATGGTGATGCACGCCATCAACCGCGAAGAGATCGACGAAGCCTTTGCCGGCGACATTATCGCGCTGGCCGGTCTGAAGGACACCACCACGGGTGACACGCTGTGCGACCCGGCCAAGCCGGTGGTTCTGGAAACCATGACCTTCCCCGAGCCGGTGATCGAGATCGCCGTCGAGCCGAAGTCGAAGGCCGACCAGGAAAAGATGGGCCTGGCCCTGCAGCGCCTGTCCGCCGAAGACCCGTCCTTCCGCGTCGAGACCGACATCGAGTCGGGCCAGACCATCATGAAGGGCATGGGCGAACTTCACCTCGACATCCTCGTGGACCGCATGAAGCGCGAGTTCAAGGTCGAGGCGAATATCGGTGCGCCGCAGGTGGCCTATCGCGAGACCATCTCGCGCGAAGCCGAGATCGACTACACGCACAAGAAGCAGACCGGCGGTACCGGCCAGTTCGCGCGCGTCAAGCTGGTCATCACCCCGACCGAGCCGGGCGAGGGCTACTCGTTCGAATCGAAGATCGTCGGCGGTGCGGTGCCCAAGGAATACATCCCGGGCGTCGAGAAGGGCATCAAGTCCGTCATGGATTCGGGTCCGCTGGCCGGCTTCCCGGTGATCGACTTCAAGGTGGCGCTGATCGACGGTGCCTTCCACGACGTCGACTCCTCGGTCCTGGCCTTCGAGATCGCGGCGCGTGCCGCCATGCGCGAAGGTCTGAAGAAGGCCGGCGCCAAGCTGCTGGAACCGATCATGCGCGTCGAGGTGGTCACGCCGGAAGAATATACCGGTTCGATCATCGGCGACCTGACCAGCCGTCGCGGCATGGTCCGCGGTCAGGACACGCGCGGCAATGCGAACGTCATCGACGCCTTCGTGCCGCTGGCCAACATGTTCGGCTATATCAACAACCTGCGTTCGATGTCCTCGGGCCGCGCGGTGTTCACGATGCAGTTCGACCATTACGAGGCCGTGCCGCAGAACATCTCGGACGAGATCCAGAAGAAATACGCGTAATCCCGGCGGTGCGTGGGCAACCACGCACCCTACCAACCCCGTAGGGTGCGTGCCTGCACGCACCGTCAACATAAGGAGCCATGCCCATGGCAAAGGCAAAGTTTGAACGGACGAAACCGCACGTCAACATCGGGACGATCGGTCACGTTGACCACGGCAAGACGACGCTGACGGCTGCGATCACCAAATATTACGGTGAATTCAAGGCCTATGACCAGATTGACGGGGCCCCCGAGGAGCGTGCGCGGGGCATCACGATCTCGACCGCGCATGTGGAATACGAGTCCGAGAACCGGCACTATGCGCACGTTGACTGCCCCGGCCACGCCGACTACGTGAAGAACATGATCACCGGCGCGGCGCAGATGGACGGCGCCATCCTGGTGGTGAACGCCGCCGACGGCCCGATGCCGCAGACGCGCGAGCACATCCTGCTGGGCCGCCAGGTCGGCATTCCCTACATGGTCGTCTACCTGAACAAGGTCGACCAGGTGGACGATCCGGAACTGCTGGAACTGGTCGAGATGGAAGTGCGCGAGCTTCTGTCGTCCTACGACTATCCCGGCGACGACATTCCGATCATCAAGGGCTCGGCCCTGGCGGCCCTGGAAGGCCGCGACAAGGAGATCGGCGAGGATTCGATCCGCGCGCTGATCGCCGCCGTGGACGAATACATCCCGACGCCCGAGCGCGCCGTGGACCAGCCGTTCCTGATGCCGATCGAGGACGTGTTCTCGATCTCGGGCCGCGGCACGGTTGTGACCGGCCGCGTCGAGCGCGGTGCGGTGAACGTGGGCGACGAGCTTGAGATCGTCGGCATCCGCGACACCCGCAAGACCACCTGCACCGGGGTCGAGATGTTCCGCAAGCTTCTGGACCGCGGGGAAGCCGGCGACAACATCGGCGCGCTGCTGCGCGGCATCGACCGCGACGGCGTCGAGCGCGGCCAGGTGCTGTGCAAGCCGGGTTCGGTGAAGCCGCATACCGAGTTCGAGGCCGAGGCCTATATCCTGACCAAGGAAGAGGGTGGCCGTCACACGCCGTTCTTCGCGAACTACCGTCCGCAGTTCTACTTCCGGACCACGGACGTGACCGGGACGGTGAAGCTGCCGGAAGGCACCGAGATGGTGATGCCGGGCGACAACCTGAAGTTCGAGGTGGAGCTGATCGCGCCGATCGCGATGGAAGAGAAGCTGCGCTTCGCGATCCGCGAGGGCGGCCGCACGGTCGGCGCCGGCGTGGTGTCGAAGATCCTGAAGTGATGCTGCGGGGCGGGGTTTCGGCCCCGCCCGGGCAAGACATCGTCGGGTGATCCCGGAGACGGGATATCGCGACGACGGAAAGGCCGCCCCCGGGGCGGCCTTTTGCTTTTGGCGGGATAGCGACAGCCACCCGGGGCGGGGTCACCGCGCCGCGTGGCTACTTCTTGCCGTTGAGCGCTTCGGAAAAATCGGCCCTTTGGAACGCGACCCGCACATGCTGCATCGTGCTTTTGCGGTCGACCTCGGGGCGGGACTGGATTTCATGCAGCCAGGCGCGCGCATCGCCAAGGGCGGCGGCGCGATACTCCGCCGGTCGCCAATGCGTCCTGATGTCGATGCCGTGCTTGGCCAGAATCGAATGCAGCGCCCCGACGTTGTAGAATGCGACGCCTCGGACCGGGATCGGCGAGCCATCCGCCCTGTGCGGTTGAGCGAACGCCTTGATGATGGGCGCATATTCCAGCTCACGGCAGCGTGCAATCAGATGCGCCCTGGCGAGCGTGCTGTGTGGACGCCGGCGCAGGACCAGGATTTTCTGGTCAACCCGGCCCAGCAATTGGCGGCCGTGCATGGCGGACCCTTCGGCGAAGATCAAAAGCTTTGCTCCGGCATAGAACGCCATCTGCCGCTCGAGGCTTTCCTTGCCGGGATCCATGATCGCGACGCCGGCGCGGGCAAGCGCTGCGACCAGTGCCGACTCGCCGGGGTTGCACCCATTGCCCCGCCGGGCTTCGCCCAGGCGATGGACATAAAGCACCTCGCTCTGGATCGGCTCAAGCCGATTCAGCTGCGATAGTTCGTCCAGCAGGTGAATATACCAATCAGGCGGTGCGTCCGGACCGAGGGTTTCCGCCTGCGGATAGACGTGCAATTGCGAGACGATCCCCGGACGGGTGATGAAATGGATACGGTCGCGCGGCAGGCCCAGCCACGCCGTGACCGACCAGAAGAAGCCCGGCACATCGGCGGCCGTCTTGCCCGGCGGCAGCGAGAACAGCACGGGAAGCCGGGGCTGCCCGTAAAGCCCGGCGGGCAGGCGGCTGATATGCTCGGCCACCAGGTGCCCGAAGTGAAAGAAGCAGCGCCCTCCCCAGACCGCTTCGTCGAACAGGACCGGGCCGGCAGTGGCGGCGGGACTGGCGTTCACGTCGACGAGTTCGCCATGCCGTTTATGCCGGACTATGGGCGTGTCTGCGAATGCTGGCCAGACCGGCCCGCCGTCGAACATCAGCGCGCGGTGGTAGAGCCGCGTCGAAGGGACGACTTGGATGTCACGAAAGCAGAGCCCTGACGGAGCAGCAATGCCCGGCCGGGCCTGGGCCCAGTCCACAGGCTGGCCGGCGCTCATCACCGGCGCGCGGAGCGGCTCTCTGGACAGGAACCGGCGGGTCGAGCCGACGAGCCTGTAGATCAAGGGCGTGCTCCGGATCAAACGTTTCAGACTTGCATGCATAGAGGCTCCTCGTTACGCAGATCGGGCAAACAGCGCTCGTCTGGTGGATACCTAGCGGCGCCTCTGTGGCCGCGCAACCAGTAGCTGCATGATCCCACCGCCCTTGACCAGGTCCGGCCGAGCCGCTAGACGGGTGCATCGCCGCCGCATTCTTCCTTTCCGAACGAATCGGTTGCATCGGGCCGGGCCGCCATGTACAGGGCGGCCTGCTCTTATTTTATACGGTTCGACGCTGGCGATGCGTGGTGTGTCGTCAGCCTCTCAACTGGAACTCCCCGCAAGAGGGATGAGAATGCAAAGCCAGAATATCCGCATCCGGTTGAAGGCGTTCGATTACCGCGTCCTGGATGCCAGCACGCAGGAAATCGTCAATACCGCCAAGCGCACCGGTGCGCAGGTCCGCGGCCCGATTCCGCTGCCCAACAAGATCGAGAAATTCACCGTTCTGCGCGGTCCGCATATCGACAAGAAATCCCGCGACCAGTGGGAAATCCGCACGCACAAGCGCCTGCTGGACATCGTCGACCCGACCCCGCAGACCGTCGACGCCCTGATGAAGCTCGACCTCGCCGCCGGCGTTGACGTCGAAATCAAGGTGTAAGGAGGCCCCCATGCTGCGGACTGGTGTAATCGCCAAGAAGCTGGGCATGACCCGGCTGTTCCTGGAAGACGGGCGTCAGGTGCCCGTTACCGTTCTGCACGTCGATAACGTGCAGGTCATCGCTCAGCGCACCGTCGAAACCGACGGCTATGTCGCGCTGCAGATCGGCGCGGGCGAGGCGAAAGCCAAGCGCGTGACCGGCGCCATGCGCGGCCATTTCGCGAAAGCGAACGTGGCCCCCAAGCGCAAGATCGCGGAATTCCGCGTTGCCGCCGAAAACCTGGTCGAAGTGGGCGAGGAGATCATCGCCGACCACTACTTCGCGGGTCAGTATGTCGACATCGCCGGCACCTCGATCGGTAAGGGCTTTGCCGGTGCGATGAAGCGCCACAACTTCGGTGGTCTGCGTGCCTCGCACGGCGTGTCGATCTCGCACCGCTCGCACGGTTCGACCGGCCAGTGCCAGGACCCGGGCAAGGTGTTCAAGGGCAAGAAGATGGCGGGTCATCTCGGTGCCGTTCGCGTCACCACCCAGAACCTGCAGGTCGTCAAGACCGATGCCGAGCGCGGCCTGATCATGGTCAAGGGCTCGGTGCCGGGCTCCAAGGGCGGCTGGGTCACCATCAAGGACGCCGTGAAGAAGCCGCTGGCCGAAGCCACGATCTTCCCCGCCGCGACCCGCGCGAAAGCCAAGGAAGCCGCGCGTCTGGCCGAGGAGGCCGCCGCTGCCGCCGCCGCCGAGGAGGAAGCCGCCCGCAAGGCCGCGGCCGAGGCCGAAGCCGCTGCGCAAGAGGCTGCTCTGGCCGAGGCCCAGGCTTCGATCGAGGCCGAGAAGGCTGCTGACGGTGCCGCTGACGACAACGCCGCGCCCGAAGGAGAAAGCAAATGAAACTCGATGTGATCACGCTCGACGCCGGCAAGGCCGGTGACATCGACCTGAGCGATGACATCTTCGGGCTCGAGCCGCGTGCGGACCTGCTGCACCGCGTCGTGCGCTGGCAGCGTGCGAAGGCGCAGGCGGGCACCCATTCGGTGCTGGGCAAGTCGGATGTCAGCTACTCGACCAAGAAGATCTACCGCCAGAAGGGCACCGGCGGCGCCCGCCACGGGTCGCGCAAGGCGCCGATCTTCCGTCACGGCGGCGTCTACAAGGGTCCGACCCCGCGCTCGCACGCCTTCGATCTGCCCAAGAAGGTCCGCGCGCTTGGCCTGAAGCACGCCCTGTCGGCCAAGGCCGCCGCGGGTGAACTGGTGGTCGTGGACAGCCTGAACATCGCCGAAGCCAAGACCGCGGCCGTCGCCAAGGCGGTCAAGGAAAACGGCTGGAAGCGGGTCCTGGTCATCGACGGCGCCGAAGTGAACGAGAACTTCGCCCGCGCCGCCCGCAACCTCGAAGGCGTCGATGTGCTGCCCTCGATCGGTGCCAACGTCTATGACATCCTGCGTCGCGACACGCTCGTGCTGACGCGCGCCGGTGTCGAAGCTCTGGAGGCTCGCCTGAAATGAGCGTGAAACCCGAACATTACGACGTGATCGTCAAGCCGCTGATCACCGAGAAGGCGACGCTGGTGTCCGACGCCAACGCCTATGTCTTCCAGGTGGCCAAGGATTCGAACAAGCCGGCGATCAAGCAGGCCGTCGAAGCCCTGTTCAACGTCAAGGTGAAGGCCGTGAACACGACCATCACCAAGGGCAAGGTCAAGCGTTTCCGCGGCCGCCCCGGCGTGCGCTCGGACGTGAAGAAGGCCTATGTGACGCTGGAAGCTGGCAACAGCATCGACGTCTCGACCGGCCTCTGATAAGACACCGCGAATCGACGGCCCCGGCAGCGGGGCCGTCAGTTTTTGACTGAAACGGACCAATCACGGTCCAAAGCAACGGAAGACAGAGAGCATGGCACTCAAGTCGTATAAACCGACGACGCCTGGCCAGCGTGGGCTGGTTCTGATCGACCGTTCGGAGCTTTGGAAAGGGCGCCCGGTCAAAACCCTCACCGAGGGTTTGACCAAGAACGGCGGCCGGAACAACACCGGACGGATCACGATGCGCCGCAAGGGCGGCGGAGCGAAGCGTCTCTACCGCATCGTCGATTTCAAACGCACGAAGTTCGATGTTTCGGCCACGGTCGAACGGATCGAATACGATCCCAACCGCACCGCCTTCATCGCGCTGATCAAATACGAAGACGGCGAGCAGGCCTATATCCTGGCCCCGCAGCGTCTGGCCGTGGGTGACAAGGTCGTCGCCGGCATCAAGGTCGACGTGAAGCCCGGCAACGCCATGCCCTTCAGCGGCATGCCGATCGGCACCATCGTCCACAACGTCGAGCTGAAGCCCGGCAAGGGCGGCCAGATCGCCCGCTCGGCTGGCACCTATGCCCAGTTCGTCGGCCGCGACGGCGGCTATGCCCAGATCCGCCTCAGCTCGGGCGAGCTGCGCATGGTGCGCCAGGAATGCATGGCGACCATCGGCGCCGTGTCGAACTCGGACCATTCGAACCAGAACCTCGGCAAGGCCGGGCGCAACCGCCACAAGGGCATCCGCCCGAGCGTGCGCGGCGTCGCCATGAACCCGATCGACCACCCGCATGGTGGTGGTGAAGGCCGGACCTCGGGCGGCCGTCACCCGGTGACTCCGTGGGGCAAAGGCACCAAGGGCACCAAGACCCGCTCGAACAAATCGACCGACAAGTATATCCTGCGGTCGCGTCACGCGAAGAAGGGGCGTTAATCCATGGCACGTTCTATCTGGAAGGGCCCCTTTGTCGACGCTTATGTGCTTCGCAAGGCCGAAAAAGCCCGCGATGCCGGCAAGTCGGATGTCATCAAGATCTGGTCGCGTCGTTCGACCATTCTGCCGCAATTCGTCGGCCTGACCTTCGGCGTCTACAATGGTCACAAGCACATCCCGGTCGCCGTGACCGAGGAGATGATCGGCCAGAAGTTCGGTGAGTATTCGCCGACCCGGACCTATTACGGTCACGCCGCCGACAAGAAAGCGAAAAGGAAGTAATCCCCATGGGTAAGGAACAGAATCCGCGCCGCGTGGCGGAGAACGAGGCGTTTGCGAAGACCAAGATGCTTCGCACCTCGCCGCAGAAGCTGAACCTCGTTGCGGCGCTGATCCGCGGCAAGAAGGTGGACAAGGCCCTGGCCGACCTGACCTTCTCGCACAAGCGCATCGCCGGCGACGTGAAGAAGTGCCTGCAATCGGCCATCGCCAATGCCGAGAACAACCATAACCTCGATGTCGACAATCTGGTCGTCGCCGAGGCCTGGGTCGGCAAGAACCTGGTCATGAAGCGTGGCCGTCCGCGCGCCCGTGGTCGTTACGGCAAGATCATGAAGCCGTTTTCGGAAATCACCATCAAGGTGCGTCAGGTCGAGGAGCGCGCGTAATGGGTCAGAAGGTAAACCCCATCGGGATGCGTCTCCAGGTCAACCGCACCTGGGACAGCCGCTGGTATGCGGATGACAAGGACTACGGCAACCTGTTGCTGGAAGACCTGAAGATCCGCGACTTTATCCACAAGGAAGCCAAGCAGGCCGGCGTCAGCCGCGTCATCATCGAGCGTCCGCACAAGAAGTGCCGCGTCACGATCTATGCTGCGCGTCCGGGTGTCATCATCGGCAAAAAGGGCGCCGATATCGAAACCCTGCGCAAGAAGCTGGCGAACTTCACCAGCTCGGAACTGCACCTCAACATCGTCGAGGTCCGCAACCCCGAGCTGGACGCCCAGCTGGTGGCCGAGTCGATCTCCCAGCAGCTCGAGCGCCGGGTGTCGTTCCGCCGCGCCATGAAGCGCGCGGTGCAGAACGCCATGCGCATGGGCGCGCTGGGGATCCGGGTGAATGTCGCCGGCCGTCTGGGCGGCGCCGAGATCGCCCGCACCGAATGGTACCGCGAGGGCCGGGTGCCGCTGCATACGCTGCGCGCCGACATCGACTATGCGCTGTCGGAAGCCACGACCCCCTACGGGATCATCGGCGTGAAGGTCTGGATCTTCAAGGGCGAGATCATGGAGCACGACCCGCAGGCCCGCGACCGCCGCGCCACCGAAGCGCAGGACGGCCCGTCGCCCCGCGGTCCGCGCCGTGATCGCGACCGCGACGCGCGCTAAGGAGAAGAAGCAATGCTGCAACCGAAACGGACCAAGTTCCGCAAACAGCACAAGGGCCGCATCCACGGCGAGGCCAAGGGCGGGTTCAACCTGAACTTCGGCTCCTACGCGCTGAAAGCCATCGAGCCCGAGCGCGTCACCGCGCGTCAGATCGAGGCGGCCCGCCGCGCGATCACCCGCCACATGAAGCGTCAGGGCCGGGTCTGGATCCGGATCTTCCCGGACGTGCCGGTTTCCTCGAAACCGACCGAAGTGCGGATGGGTAAGGGCAAGGGTTCGGTCGATTACTGGGCGGCCCGCGTCCATCCCGGCCGGATCATGTTCGAGATCGACGGCGTGAACGACGTCATCGCCCGCGAAGCCCTGCGCCTGGGCGCGCAGAAGCTGCCGGTGCTGACCCGCATCGTCGCGCGCGAAGACTGGTAATTCGCCACCGCATGCAGTTTGGCGCCCCGCCGCGACAGTGGCGGGGCGCCGCATTTTCGGCCTGGCCCGACAATCGGGGTTGCCAAGAACCGGCGATGCCTGTATGGGCAGGCCTTCATCACGAAACTCCACCGGAATCAGGGTGGCCCTGCATGGCAGGGGCTCTCCGGTGATGTTGAAAGGAACAGGCGCATGAAGGCGCAGGAACTGAAAGACAAGACGCCGGACCAGCTGAAGGATCAGCTGCTCGCGCTGAAGAAGGAAGCGTTCAACCTGCGCTTCCAGCAGGCCACCGGCCAGCTCGAATCGACCGCCCGCATGCGTGCCGTCCGTCGTGACGTCGCCCGTGTGAAAACCATTCTGAACCAGAAAGCGGCGGAAGCCGCGGCGTCGAACTAAGGAGCCCGGTCCATGCCCAAACGCATCCTGCAAGGCAAGGTCGTCAGCGACAAGAACGAACAGACCGTCACCGTCCTGGTCGAGCGTCGCTTCAAGCATCCGCTGCTGCACAAGATCGTGCGGTCGTCGAAGAAATACCGCGCGCATGACGCGCAGAACCAGTTCAAGGTCGGCGACACCGTTCGCATCGTCGAATGTGCGCCGATCTCGAAGACCAAGCGCTGGACCGTGCTGACCGAAGCCGCCGAGGCTTCGGCCTGAGGCCCAGTTTAATCGATACCCTGGGGCCGGCCCATGATCATGGTCGTGCCGGTCCCCAAAGGTCGGGAGTAACCAAATGATCCAGATGCAGACCAATCTGGATGTCGCTGACAACTCCGGCGCGCGCCGGGTGCAGTGCATCAAGGTTCTGGGTGGTTCGCACCGTCGCTATGCGTCGGTGGGCGACATCATCGTCGTCTCCGTCAAGGAGGCCATCCCGCGCGGCCGCGTGAAGAAAGGTGACGTCCGCAAGGCCGTCGTCGTGCGCACCGCCAAAGAAGTGAAGCGCGAGGACGGCACCTCGATCCGCTTCGACCGCAACGCCGCCGTCATCCTGAACAACCAGGGCGAGCCGGTCGGCACCCGTATCTTCGGGCCGGTCGTGCGCGAGCTGCGCGCCAAGAACTTCATGAAGATCATCTCGCTTGCGCCGGAGGTGCTGTGATGGCTGCGAAGCTCAAAAAGGGCGACAAGGTCGTCGTGCTGGCCGGCAAGGACAAGGGCAAGCAGGGCGAGATCACCGCGGTGTTCCCGAAAGAGAACAAGGCGGTCGTTGACGGCGTCAACATCGCGATCCGTCACCAGCGCCAGACCCAGACCGCCCAGGGCGGCCGGGTGGCGAAAGCCATGCCGATCGACCTGTCGAACCTGGCGCTGCTGGACAAGAACGGCAAAGCGACCCGCGTCGGCTTCCGCGTGGAAGGCGATCAGAAGGTCCGTTTCGCCAAGACCACGGGAGACGTGATCTGATGCTGGACCAAGCCAATTACACCCCGCGTCTGAAGTCGCTCTACAAGGACAGCATCCGCGCTGCCCTGAAGGAAGAGTTCGGCTACAAGAACGACATGCAGATCCCGCGCCTGGACAAGATCGTCCTGAACATGGGCGTCGGCGAGGCGGTCAAGGACACCAAGAAGGTCAAGCAGGGCGCCGAGGAGCTGTCGCTGATCGCCGGCCAGAAGGCGGTGATCACCAAGGCCAAGAAGTCGATCGCCGGCTTCCGCGTCCGCGAGGAAATGCCGCTGGGCTGCAAGGTCACGCTGCGCGGCGACCGGATGTACGAATTCCTCGACCGCCTGGTCACCATCGCGCTGCCGCGCGTCCGCGACTTCCGCGGCGTCAAGGGCACGGCTTTCGACGGCCGCGGCAACTATGCCATGGGCCTGAAGGAGCACATCGTTTTCCCGGAAATCAACTTCGACAAGGTCGACGAAGTTCTGGGGATGGACATCATCATCTGCACCACCGCGAAGACCGACGCGGAAGCGAAATCTCTGCTGAAGGCATTCAACATGCCGTTCAACAGCTGATCGCGGAGGGAAGAAGATATGGCTAAGAAATCCATGGTCGAGCGCGAGAAGAAGCGCGAGCGTCTAGTTCAGAAATACGCCGCCAAGCGCGCCGCGCTGAACGAGATCGTCCACGATCAGTCCCTGCCGATGGAAGAGCGCTTCAAGGCCAGCCTGAAGCTGGCTGAACTGCCGCGCAACTCCTCGGCGACGCGCCTGCACAACCGGTGCCAGCTCACCGGCCGTCCGCATGCGTATTACCGTAAACTGAAACTGTCGCGGATCATGCTGCGCGAGCTCGGCTCGTTCGGTCAGATCCCCGGCATGGTCAAATCGAGCTGGTAAGGGGGCAATATGTCGATGAACGATCCGCTCGGCGATATGCTGACCCGCATCCGCAACGCTCAGATGCGCGGCAAATCGACCGTCCGCACCCCGGGCTCCAAGCTGCGCGCTTGGGTTCTGGACGTGCTGAAAGCCGAGGGCTACATCCGCGGCTATGAAGAAGTGACCACCGAGGCCGGTCACAAGGAACTGGAAATCAGCCTGAAGTATTTCGAAGGCACTCCGGTGATCCGCGAACTGGCCCGCGTGTCCAAGCCCGGCCGCCGCGTCTATGCCGGCGCCAAGGAAATCCCGCAGGTCCGCAACGGTCTTGGTGTTTCCATCGTCTCGACGCCGAAAGGCGTGATGTCGGACGCAGCGGCTCGCAACGCCAATGTTGGCGGCGAAGTCCTCTGCACCGTGTTCTAAGGAGGGCAGAGATGTCTCGGATTGGTAAAAAGCCGGTCGCCCTCCCCAAGGGCGTGACCGCAGAGATCAAGGGTCAGACGATCGAAGTGAAAGGCCCGAAAGGCGCCCGCAGCTTCACCGCGACCGACGACGTGACGCTGAGCCTCGAGGAGGGTGCTGTCAAGGTGACCCCGCGCGGCCAGTCCAAGCGCGCCCGGCAGCAATGGGGCATGACCCGCTCGATGGTCGAGAACCTGACCGTCGGCGTCAGCGAAGGCTTCAAGAAAGAGCTGGAAATCCAGGGCGTCGGCTACCGCGCCCAGATGCAGGGCAAGACCCTCAAGCTCGCCCTGGGCTATTCGCATGACGTGAACTTCGAAACGCCGGAAGGCGTGACCATCACGGCGCCGAAGCAGACCGAGATCGTGGTCGAGGGCATCGACCAGCAGCTGGTCGGCCAGGTCGCCGCGAACATCCGCGAGTGGCGTCGCCCCGAGCCCTACAAGGGCAAGGGCATCCGCTACAAGGGTGAGGTCGTCTTCCGCAAGGAAGGCAAGAAGAAGTAAGGGGCGCGAAAATGGCACTGAACAAGAGAGAGCTGTTCCAGAAGCGCCGCCTGCGCGTGCGGAACAAACTGCGGGCCATCTCGGACGGTCGTCCGCGGCTGTCCGTTCACCGTTCTTCCAAGAACATCAGCGTCCAGGTGATCGACGACGTGAAGGGGGTCACCCTGGCCGCCGCCTCGTCGCTGGAAAAGGACCTGGGCGTTGTCGGCAAGAACAACCTGGAAGCCGCGGCCAAGATCGGCGCTGCCATTGCGGAGCGCGCGAAGCAGGCCGGCGTCGAAGAGGTGATCTTCGACCGCGGCGGCTTCCTGTTCCACGGCAAGATCAAGGCTCTGGCCGACGCAGCCCGCGAAGGCGGTCTGAAGTTCTGATCTGATGCGGGCGGCGCTTTCCGATACGGGCGTGCCGCCCCGATGATCCGGGGGTTGGCCGCCCGCGCGGCCGCCCACCAGGATTGGTTTCAACGGCGCGGATCGCGCGCCAGATTACAAGGAATGCCTGCATGGCAGAACGTGAACATCGTCGGGGCCGCCGCGAAGAGCGCGAGGAAACCCCGGAATTCGCCGACCGTCTGGTCGCGATCAACCGCGTCTCGAAGACCGTCAAGGGCGGCAAGCGCTTCGGCTTCGCGGCCCTGGTGGTCGTCGGCGACCAGCGCGGCCGCGTCGGTTTCGGCAAGGGCAAGGCGAAAGAAGTGCCCGAGGCGATCCGCAAGGCGACCGAGCAGGCCAAGCGCGGCCTGATCCGCGTGCCGCTGCGCGACGGCCGCACCCTGCATCATGACATCGAGGGCCGGCACGGCGCCGGCAAGGTCATCATGCGCACCGCCGTCCCGGGGACCGGCATCATCGCCGGCGGCCCGATGCGCGCCGTGTTCGAGATGCTGGGCGTTCAGGACGTGGTGGCGAAGTCGCAGGGCTCGCAGAACCCCTACAACATGATCCGCGCCACCATCGACGGCCTCAAGAAGGAAGCCTCGCCCCGCAACGTCGCCCAGCGTCGTGGCAAGAAGGTGGCCGAGATCCTGCCGTCCACCGACAAGCCGGCTGACGCCGCGGTCGAAGCGTAAGGAGAGGCTGCAATGGCTAAAACCATCGTCGTCAAGCAGATCGGCTCGCCGATCCGCCGCCCGGCCATCCAGCGCGAGACGCTGAAGGGCCTGGGCCTGAACAAGATGAACCGCACCCGCGAGCTGGAAGACACCCCGGCCGTGCGCGGCATGGTCGCCAAGATCCCGCATCTGGCGGTCATCATCGAAGAGCGCGGCTGATTTCAGCCCGCCGCGCGGAATTTCGAAACGCCCCGGAGAGATCCGGGGCGTTTTTCCTTGTCGTGTTAACCATTCGCTAACCCTTTGCCTCTAGCCTCGCGCCGATGGGGACGCGTGGGACGGGGGCGGAACATGCGGGGCATTCTCTGCTGTCTGGCGGCGCTGCTGCTGCTGCTGCCGCCGGTGCCGGCCGCTCTGGCCGGGCCATGGGCGCGCGACCCCGGCCGCGTCTTCGCCGCGGTCTCGGCCGAGCAGGACCGCGACGGCAACCGCTATGCCAGCCTTTACGCCGAATACGGGCTCGGCCGGCGCGACACGCTGGGGCTGGAGCTGGGCGATGCGCGGGGCGAGCGGACGATCCTGCTTTGGTGGCAGCGGGCGCTCGACCGGGCCGAGGGGCCGAACCGCTGGGCCATGTCGCTGGGTCTGGGGGCGATCCGGCGCGACGGGCGCTATCACCCGATGGGGCAGCTGGCCACGGCCTGGGGCAGGGGGTTCGACAGTATCCCGCTGCTGCGCCGCATTCCCGGCGGCGGCTGGCTGACGGTGGAAAGCCGCTCGAAGCTCGCGGCGCTGACCCTGGAATACCCCGAGGAGCCGAACGTGGTCTGGGAGGATCCGACCTATCTGACCCCCGCGGTCACCCACAAGCTGGACCTGACGCTGGGCTGGCAGGCGCGGGGCGATCTGCTGCTGATCCAGCAGTTCCGCTTCGAGCAGCGCGACGATACCGGCTTTTCCGGCCGGCTGGCGGTTTCGGCGCTGCGCGACCTCGCCGGCCCGGCCAGGCTGGAGCTGGGGGTGATCGCGCCGCTGACCGGCGGGGGGGAACTGGCGCTGAAGCTGGGCAGCTGGCTGGAATTCTGAGCGCCCGCCGCGCCCCGGCGCTGCCAGCTTGACCCGAGCGGGCGCAGCCGGTAGAAGCCGCCGGTGTTCCCCGTGACACTGACGACTCAACAAGCAAGAAATGCCGTGTCCGCCCCCTTCGCTTCATGGGGCGCTTCCGGCCAAGGAGAAGCGATATGAAACTGCATGAACTTCACGACAATCCCGGCGCGAACCGCAAGAAGAAGCGCGTCGCGCGCGGCCCCGGCTCGGGCAAGGGCAAGACCGCCGGCCGTGGTATCAAGGGCCAGACCTCGCGTTCGGGCGTGGCGCTGAACGGCTACGAAGGCGGCCAGATGCCGCTTTACCGCCGGCTGCCCAAGCGCGGCTTCTCGAAGCCGAATCGCCTGGACTTCGCGGTGGTGAACCTGGGCCAGCTGCAGACCTTCGTCGATGCCGGCAAGCTCGACGCGAAAGCCGAAGTGACCGAGGACGCGCTGGTTGCGGCCGGCGTCATCCGCCGCAAGCTGGACGGCGTGCGCGTGCTGGCCAAGGGCGAGCTGAAAGCCGCCCTGACCCTGACCGTCGCCGGTGCGTCGCAAGCCGCCGTCGAGGCGGTCGAGAAGGCCGGTGGCAAGCTCACCGTCACCCGCCCGGCCAAGGAAGCCGCGGCTGCCGCCGAATAAGCTGTTGAAGGGCGCGGCCGCGCCCCATAGATAGCTGTCAAGTTTTCCAGGCGCCGCGGGATCGGGAAACGATCCGGCGGCGCTGCCATGAAGGGGCACAAGAATGGCGTCAGCCGCAGAACAGATGGCCGCGAACCTTTCCTGGGGCGCGCTTGGCAAGGCGACCGAGCTTCGCCAGAGGATCTGGTTCACGCTCGGACTTCTCATCATCTATCGCCTCGGCACCTATATCCCGGTGCCCGGCATCGACGGCGCGAGCCTGCGCAACTTCATGGACCAGGCCCAGTCCGGCATCGGCGGCATCCTGTCGATGTTCACCGGCGGCGCGCTGGGGCGGATGGGCGTCTTCGCGCTGGGGATCATGCCCTATATCTCGGCCTCGATCATCGTGCAGCTGATGGCCTCGATGGTCCCGGCGCTCGAACAGCTCAAGAAAGAGGGCGAGACCGGCCGCAAGAAGATCAACCAGTATACCCGCTACGGCACCGTGGCGCTGGCGCTGTTCCAGGCCTGGGGTCTGGCGGTCAGTCTGGAACACGGCAACCTCGCGCATGAGCCGGGGATGTTCTTCCGCGCCTCGGTGGTGATCACCCTGGTCGGCGGCACCATGTTCCTGATGTGGCTGGGCGAGCAGATCACCGCCCGCGGCATCGGCAACGGCATCTCGCTGATCATCTTCGTCGGCATCGTGGCGGAGATTCCCGGCCATCTGGCGCAGTTCCTGGCCCAGGGCCGCTCGGGCGCCATCTCGACCCCGGTGATCCTGGGGGTGATCGTCATGGTCGCCGCGGTGATCGGCTTCGTGGTGTTCATGGAGCGGGCGCTGCGCAAGATCCACATCCAGTATCCGCGCCGCCAGGTCGGGATGAAGATCTATGACGGCCAGTCCAGCCACCTGCCGATCAAGGTGAACCCGGCCGGCGTGATCCCGGCGATCTTCGCCAGCTCGCTGCTGCTGTTGCCGGTGACGATCTCGACCTTCTCGGGCAACCAGACCGGCCCGGTGATGTCCACCGTCCTGGCCTATTTCGGTCCCGGCCAGCCGCTCTATCTGCTGTTCTTCGCGGCGATGATCGTGTTCTTCACCTATTTCTACACCTTCAACGTCAGCTTCAAGACCGAGGACGTGGCCGAGAACCTGAAGAACCAGGGCGGCTTCATCCCCGGCATCCGCCCCGGCAAGCGCACCGAGGATTACCTGACCTATGTGGTGACCCGGGTGCTGGTGATCGGCTCGGCCTATCTGGCCTTCGTCTGCCTGCTGCCCGAGATCATCCGCGACCAGCTGGCGATCCCGTTCTATTTCGGCGGCACCTCGGTGCTGATCGTGGTCAGCGTGGTGATGGATACGATCAACCAGGTGCAAAGCCACTTGCTCGCGCATCAATACGAAGGTTTGATCGAGAAGTCGCAGCTGCGCGGCAAGCGCGGCAAGACCGGGGCGGCCAAGCCCCGCAAGGCCCCGGCGCGGCGCTAGGGGCAAGGCCCATCATAAGGGTAGGAGAGGGACGACTACATGGCGATCAACATCATTCTGCTGGGCCCGCCCGGCGCCGGCAAAGGCACCCAGGCCCGGCGCCTGATCGACGAGCGGGGCCTGGTCCAGCTCTCCACCGGCGACATGCTGCGCGAGGCCCGCAGCTCGGGCACCGAGATGGGCAAGCGCGTGGCCGAGGTCATGGACCGCGGCGAGCTGGTCACGGATGAGATCGTCATCGGCCTGATCCGCGAAAAGCTGGGGCAGGGTGGCAAGGGCTTCATCTTCGACGGTTTCCCGCGCACCCTGGCCCAGGCCGACGCGCTGCAGGCGCTGATGGCCGAGATGGACCAGCGCATCGACGCGGTGATCGAGATGCGGGTGGATGACGCGGCGCTGGTCGCGCGCATCTCGGGCCGCTTCACCTGCGGCAATTGCGGCGAGGTCTATCACGATCAGACCAAACCGACGAAAAAGCCGGGCACATGCGACGTCTGCGGCTCGACCGACCTGCGCCGCCGCGCCGACGACAATGCGGACAGCCTCAAGACCCGGCTGATGGAATATTACAAGAAGACCTCGCCGCTGATCGGCTACTACTACGTCAAGGGCAACCTGCATCCGGTGGACGGCCTGGCCGAGATCGACGCGGTCGCCGCCGCGGTCGCCAAGGTTCTGGACCGCATTCCGACCTAGGGTTGACCTTGGCCCGCGAATCCCGTAATTCGCAACATCTCGAAAGAGAATCACCCGACCCCGGGTGTCGATTCAAGGCCCGAAGGCATGGCTTTCGGGTCTTTGGTTGTGAAAAAAGGTTCCGGTGCTACGGAACCGCAACATGAAAAGGAAAAACGCGTGGCTCGTATTGCTGGCGTCAACATTCCGACCGGGAAACGCGTCCCGATCGCACTGACCTATATCCACGGGATCGGCTCGAAATTCGCCGGCGAGATCGTGACCGCCGTCGGCATCGAGCCGACGCGCCGCGTCAACGAGCTGTCGGATGCCGAAGTTCTGAAGATCCGCGAATACATCGACGCCAACTACACCGTCGAGGGCGACCTGCGCCGCGAGACGCAGATGAACATCAAGCGCCTGATGGATCTGGGTTCCTACCGGGGCCTGCGCCACCGTCGCGGCCTGCCGGTCCGCGGCCAGCGCACCCACACCAATGCCCGCACCCGCAAGGGCCCGGCGAAGCCCATCGCCGGCAAGAAGAAATAAGGGGGAACGGACATGGCACGCGATAAAACCCGCATCAAGCGCAAGGAACGCAAGAACATCGCCACTGGCGTGGCGCATGTGAACTCGTCCTTCAACAACACCAAGATCCTGATCTCGGATGTGCAGGGCAACGCGATCTCCTGGTCGTCGGCCGGCACCATGGGCTTCAAGGGGTCGCGCAAGTCGACCCCCTATGCCGCCCAGATGGCTGCCGAAGACGCCGGCAAGAAGGCGCAGGAACACGGCGTCCGCACGCTGGAAGTCGAAGTGCAGGGCCCCGGCTCGGGCCGCGAATCGGCGCTGCGCGCCCTGGCCGCGGTCGGCTTCAACATCACGGCCATCCGTGACGTGACCCCGATCGCGCATAACGGCTGCCGCCCGCCGAAGCGCCGCCGGGTCTGATCCTTTGGGATTTTGACGCGTTCCGCGCGGGGTTGTCCCGTGCGGGGCGCGCTTTACGCATTTCACCTCGGGCGTTTCCGGCCACGGTCATGGGCTCGGGAACAGGTATGGAGGCAAACGCATGATCCACAAGAACTGGGCCGAACTCATCAAGCCCACCCAGCTTGAAATCAAGCCGGGTGCCGATTCGTCCCGCGTGGCCACCGTGGTCGCGGAACCGCTCGAGCGGGGCTTCGGCCTGACGCTGGGCAACGCCCTGCGCCGGGTGCTGCTGTCCTCGCTGCAGGGCGCGGCGATCACCTCGGTGCAGATCGACAACGTGCTGCACGAATTCTCGTCCGTCCCCGGCGTGCGCGAGGACGTGACCGACATCGTCCTGAACCTCAAGGGCGTGACGCTGAAGATGGACGTCGACGCGCCCAAGCGCCTGGCGCTCTCGGCCAAGGGCCCGGGCGAGGTCAAGGCCGGCGACATCCAGGAATCGGCCGGCATCACCATCCTGAACCGCGACCATGTGATCTGCCACCTGGACGACGGCGCCGAGCTGCACATGGAGCTGACCGTCGCCAACGGCAAGGGCTACGTCGCCGCCGACAAGAACCGTCCCGAGGACGCGCCCATCGGCCTGATCCCGATCGACGCCATCTTCTCGCCGGTCAAGCGCGTCAGCTACGAGGTGCAGCCGACCCGCGAGGGCCAGGTGCTGGACTATGACAAGCTGACGATGAAGGTCGAGACCGACGGTTCGCTGACCCCGGAAGACGCCGTGGCCTATGCCGCGCGCATCATCCAGGACCAGCTTTCGGTGTTCGTGAACTTCGACGAGCCGGAAACCGCCACCCGCTCGGATGCCGAGGACGGGCTGGAATTCGACCCGCGCCTGCTGAAGAAGGTCGACGAGCTGGAACTGTCGGTGCGTTCGGCGAACTGCCTCAAGAACGACAACATCGTCTATATCGGCGACCTGATCCAGAAGACCGAAGCCGAGATGCTGCGCACCCCGAACTTCGGCCGCAAGTCGCTGAACGAGATCAAGGAAGTGCTCTCGGGCATGGGCCTGCATCTCGGCATGGATGTCGTGGACTGGCCGCCGGAGAACATCGAGGATCTGGCCAAGCGTTTCGACGACCAGTTCTAAGCCAATACCGGGGGCGTCATACGCCCGGTGCACGGCCTGTGTACACACGGTGTACGCGATGCGCGCCCCCGGAAATCTGGGCAATCCTGCCCCAAGGAGAGCGGCCCGCACGCATGGGCCGCCGGACAAAGCAAAAGACGTCATAGGAGAAACATCATGCGTCACGCCCGCGGCTACCGCCGTCTGAACCGCACCCACGAACACCGCAAGGCGCTGTTCGCCAACATGGCCGGCTCGCTGATCGAGCACGAGCAGATCAAGACCACGCTGCCGAAAGCCAAGGAATTGCGCCCGATCGTCGAGAAGCTGATCACGCTGGCGAAGCGCGGCGACCTGCACGCCCGCCGTCAGGCCGATGCGCAGCTGAAGCAGGACCAGCATGTCGCCAAGCTGTTCGACGTGCTCGGCGCCCGCTACAAGGACCGTCAGGGCGGCTATGTCCGCATCCTGAAGGCCGGCTTCCGCTATGGCGACATGGCGCCGATGGCGATCATCGAACTGGTCGACCGCGACGCCGATGCCAAGGGCGCCGCTGACCGCGCCCGCCTGGAAGCCGAATCGGCTGCCGACGAATCGTAAGAAATTTAGCCCTTTCTTAGGGTTAAGAGACCGTTCAAGCCCGCAGCCAAATCCTGGCTGCGGGCTTTTTGCAACAGCCGCGCAAATCCTCGCGCAGGCGGAAATCCTGCGCTGCGGCACGAATCGCAGCCTGGGGTGGTGCGGGGCTGTCGGAAAACAAACGGGAATTGCTGCGGCAGCGCGACGCTTGCCTTTGATGGCTGGTCGCGGCTATGGGTTGACATGCCGACAGGTTGACCCTGCGGCACTGCGAAAAACGGCACTCGCAAGCACGGTATTGCTTGAATACATTGCGAACCATGCCATTTTTCGTGGTAACCCAAGAAAACGCAATCTGTCCAAAAAGTCATGTCATCTCGCGCGGAAATCAACGCAGCACTAGCCAAGCTGAAAAAACTCGCCCCGGCGGGTTATTTCATCGGGCTGCATATTCGCTTCGCTGCACCGCTGATGCAGTTCCAGACCTATAACAAGGACTGGGCGCAGCGCTATTCCGAGCGGGCCTATGCCCTGCGCGATCCCACCATCGCCTGGGGCTTCTCGACCACCGGAACCTGCCGGTGGAGCGTGCTGCCCATCCCGGACCCGTTTTCGATTCTTCAGGACGCCGCGGATCATGGGCTGCGCTACGGGCTGGCGGTGGCGCATGGCCCGATCAAGTCGCGCACGATTTGCTGCTTTGCCCATGACAAACGGGAATTCACGGATGACGAGATCGAAACGATCTCGACAATGGTACGACGGCTTCACGATATCACAGAGCCGCCGGAGAGCCTGACGAAGGCTCAGCAAGAGGCCCTTCGGTGTATCGCAGAGGGGGATCGTCATGCAGCGGCGGCTGCCAAACTTGGTATTACGGAAAGCGCATTCAAGGCTCGTCTCATTTCGGCGCGCGAAAGGCTGATGGCGCGCACGACTGCCGAGGCGCTGCAACGGGCCAAGGATTACCGCTTGCTATAAACGGTCCGTCCACCGTTGCGGTTTACACCTGGGGGCCACCACCACCACAAACCCCAGGAGAAGACCAATGCAGACCACCACACTTTCCTTCGCCAACCTGCACAATCACGGCGAACTGTTCGCGAACATCTTCCGCGCCCGCAAGCAAAGCTTCATCGTCCAGAAACGCTGGAACCTGCCCCAGACCGACGACATGGAGTTCGACCAGTACGACACGCCCATGAGCCGCTGGGTGGCGATCCACGAAACCGGCCGCGTTCTTGCCGGCGTGCGGCTGACGCCCACCACGGCGCGCTGCGGCATGTATTCCTACATGATCCGCGACGCCCAGCTTGACCTTCTGGGCGGCTCGATCCCGCAGAACCTGCTGGACGGTCCGGCGCCGGTCGAATCGGGGACCTGGGAAGCCAGCCGGCTGTTCGTCGATCACACCATCCCGCAGCGGGAACGCCGCCGGGTGCATATCAACCTGGTGCAGGAGATGACCAATTCCGCCCGCGAGCTTGGCGCCTCGCGGCTGGTCTGCCTGGTCGCCTCGACCTGGCCGCGCTGGCTGGTGCCCTGCGGCCTGGACGCGCAGGCCCTGGGCCCGGTGGTCTGGATCGACGACGGCTATTTCCAATGCGTCTCGATCAATCTGGCGGCCAAGATGCACTGATGCGTCACGCCGGATCGAGGGCCTTTCGCCGGTGATGCGGGCGACGTAACATGCCGCCCGCATGGCAGACCTATTCGACACAGAGCCCGCCTCGGGCGAACCCGCGCGCAGCGCAGCGCGCCCCCTGGCCGACCGGATCCGTCCGGCGCGGCTGTCCGATGTCGTTGGCCAGGACAAGGTGCTTGGCCCCGACGGCCCGCTTGGCGCCATGCTTGGCGCCGGCAGCCTGTCCTCGCTGATCCTCTGGGGACCGCCCGGGGTCGGCAAGACCACCATCGCCCGGCTTCTGGCGCAGCAGACGGACCTGGCCTTCGTGCAGATCTCGGCGATCTTTTCCGGGGTGCCGGAACTGCGCAAGGTCTTCGACGCCGCCCGGCTGCGCCGCCAGCAGGGGCGCGGCACGCTGCTGTTCGTCGACGAGATCCACCGCTTCAACAAGGCGCAGCAGGACAGCTTCCTGCCGCATATGGAGGACGGCACCATCACCCTGGTCGGTGCCACCACCGAGAATCCCAGTTTCGAGCTGAACGCCGCGCTGCTGTCGCGGGCCCAGGTCATCGTGCTGGAGCGCCTGAGCCTCGCCGATCTGGAGCGCCTCGCGCAGCGCGCCGAGCAAGAGCTGGGCCGTCCGCTGCCGCTGACCGCCGAGGCCCGCGACCGGCTGCTGGAGATGGCCGATGGCGATGGCCGCGCCGCGCTGAACCTGATCGAGCAGATCATGGCCTGGAAGGTGACCGGCAAGCTCGACATCGACCAGTTGGCGCAGCGGCTGATGCGGCGCGCGGCGAAATACGACAAGTCCGGCGACGAGCATTACAACCTGATCTCGGCCCTGCACAAATCCGTGCGCGGCAGCGACCCCGACGCCGCGCTTTACTGGTTCGCCCGCATGCTGGAGGGGGGCGAGGATCCGCGCTATCTCGCGCGCCGCATCACCCGCATGGCGGTCGAGGATATCGGCCTGGCCGATCCGGCGGCGCAGCGCCATTGCCTGGACGCCTGGGCGCTTTACGAACGCCTGGGCAGTCCCGAGGGCGAGCTGGCGCTGGCGCAGGCGGTGATCTATCTGGCCTTGGCGCCGAAATCCAACGCCGGCTATGTCGCCTACAAGGGCGCGCGGGCGCTGGCGCGGCAATCGGGCAGCCAGATGCCGCCGGCGCATATCCTGAACGCGCCGACCGCGCTGATGAAGGACCAGGGCTATGGCGCGGGCTATGCCTATGACCACGATGCCGAGGACGCCTTCTCGGGCCAGAACTACTTTCCGGACGGGATGAAACGGCCGGTGCTGTATCTGCCGGTCGAGCGCGGATTCGAGCGCGATCTGAAAAAGCGCGTTGAATGGTTCGCCGGGCTGCGCCAGAAGCGGCGGGCAGAGGACAAAGCATGAAACACACCTTTCTTCAGGTCGCGCTGGGTGGGGCCCTGGGGTCCGCGGCGCGCCACGGGGTCAATATCCTGGCTGGCCGGCTGACCCCCGGCTTCCCCCTGGGCACGCTGAGCGTGAACGTCGCCGGCTGCCTGGCGATGGGGCTGCTGGCCGCCTTGCTGGCGCATAAGGGCGGCCAGCATCTGGCGCCCTTGCTGCTGACCGGGATGCTGGGCGGTTTCACCACCTTTTCCGCCTTCGCGCTGGACACCATGACGCTGTGGGAACGCGGCGCCGCCGCCACCGCGCTCGGCTATGTGCTGGGCTCGGTGCTGTTGTCGCTGGCGGCGGTCACCGCCGGGCTGGCCATCGGCCGGGGGATCTTCGCATGAGCAACGTGCAGACCATCCGCATCGGCGCGGACGAGGGCGATCAGCGCATCGACCGCTGGCTGAAGAAGCGGTTCCCGCAGCTCACGCAGGGCGCGGTGGAAAAGATGTGCCGTACCGGCCAGCTGCGCGTCGAGGGCGGCCGGGTCAAGGCCAATACCCGCATCGAGGCCGGACAAGAGGTGCGGGTGCCGCCGCTGCCCGAGGGCGCCGCCCCCGCGCCGGCGGCGAAGCCGCGCGTCAAGCAGTCCGATGCCGAGATGATCCAGTCCTGCGTGCTGTGGCGCGACGAGCATATCATCGCGCTGAACAAGCCGCCGGGCCTGCCCTCGCAGGGCGGCTCGGGGCAGGGCGACCGGCATGTCGACGGGCTGACCGAGGCCTTGATGTTCGGCTACAAGGACCGGCCGAAGCTGGTGCACCGGCTGGACAAGGACACGTCGGGCGTGCTGCTGCTGGCGCGCACCGACCGCATCGCCCGGGCGCTGTCCGAGGCGTTCCGCCACCGGCTGACCCGCAAGATCTATTGGGCCGCGGTGGCCGGCGTGCCGCATCCGCGCATGGGCTCGATCAAATACGGGCTGGTCAAGGCGCCTGGCCGCGGCCGGGGCGGCGAGGGCGAGAAGATGATGGCCGTGCATCCCTCGGACGTCGCGGCGACCGAGGGCGCCAAGCGCGCCCATACCGATTACGCCGTGCTGTCCGCGCTTGGCGGCCGGGTCTCCTGGGTGGCCATGGTCCCGGTGACCGGCCGCACCCATCAGCTGCGCGCCCATATGGCCGAGATCGGCCACCCCATTGTCGGCGACGGCAAATATGGCGGCTCGGGGCAGGAGAACCTGGGCGACGGCTGGGGTGCCCAGCTGGGCGGAGAGATCAGCCGCAAGCTGCATCTGCACGCCCGCATGATCCGCTTCGAGCATCCGATCACCAAGAAGCTGATTACCGTCACCGCGCCCTTGCCCGAGCATATGGCGCGCACCTGGAAGACGCTGGGCTGGTCGGAAACCGACGTGCCCGAAGACCCTTTCGCCGAGACAGCATGAAACTGGTCATCTTCGACATCGACGGCACGCTGGTCGACAGCCAGCAGGAAATCACCCAGGCGATGAACCGCGGCATGAGCGCCGCCGGCCTGCCCGAGCTGGAACCCGCCCGCATCCTGTCCATCGTCGGCCTGTCGCTGCCGGTCGCGGTCGAGCGGCTGCTGCCCGAGGTCGCGGCCGACCTGCAGCAGCGCGTGGTGGCCGGCTATCGCGAATCCTTCATCGCCGCGCGCGCGGCCGGCGCGCTGCCGCCGCTTTATCCCGGCGCGCTGGACTGCCTTGAGGCGCTGGCCTCGCTGGACCGGGTGGTGCTGGGCATCGCCACCGGCAAGCCGGCGCGGGGGTTGGCGGCGATTTTGGACGCTCATGGGCTGACCGGCCGCTTCACCACCCGGCAATCGGCGGACGGCCATCCCTCGAAGCCGCATCCGGCGATGCTGCATAGCGCGCTGGCGGAAACCGGCGTGCCGGCCGCGCGGGCGGTGATGGTGGGCGATTCCACCTTCGACATGGAAATGGCGCGGTCCGCGGGCGTGGCCGGCTTCGGCGTCGGCTGGGGCTTCTGCCCGGCTGCCGAACTGCAGGCCGCCGGGGCACGGCTGGTCGCGCCCGATTACCCGGCGCTGACCGGCGCCCTGAAGGAGTGGGCCGATGAGTGAGTGGCAGGCGCGACGCTTCTGGGCAACCGCCTCGACCCGGCCGGCCGGC
Source organism: Paracoccus sp. TOH (assembly GCF_030388245.1). Classification (NCBI taxonomy): domain Bacteria; kingdom Pseudomonadati; phylum Pseudomonadota; class Alphaproteobacteria; order Rhodobacterales; family Paracoccaceae; genus Paracoccus; species Paracoccus sp. TOH. The sequence goes on along the minus strand of NZ_CP098360.1, from coordinate 505,271 downwards.
GGCGGCTGGGAGGTGGTGCTGGACGAACGGCCGCTGCGCACGCCGGGCAAAAGCCCGCTGATCCTGCCGACCCAGGCGCTGGCGGCGGCCATCGCCGCGGAATGGGACGCGCAGCAGCAGGTCATCGACCCGAACCGCATGCCGCTGACCCGCGCCGCCAATTCCGCCATCGAGAAGGTGATGCCGCAATGCGCCGAGGTGGTCGGGATGCTGGCCGATTACGGCGGCACCGACCTGCTGTCCTATCGCGCCGATGCGCCCGAGGCGCTGGTGCGCGCCCAGGCCGAGGGCTGGGATCCGCTGATCGACTGGGCGGCGACCGAGCTTCGGGCGCCGCTGCGCATCACCCATGGGGTCATTCCGGTGCCGCAGGATCCGGCCGTGCTGCTGAAACTGCGCGCACAGGTCGCGGCGCTGGATCCTTTCGGGCTGACGGCGCTGCACGATCTGGTGACTTTGCCCGGCTCGCTGATCCTGGGGCTGGCGGTGATCCGCGGCCGGGTCGATGCCGGAACCGCCCATGCGCTGTCCCGAATTGACGAGGAATTTCAGGCGGAACGCTGGGGCCGTGACGAGGAGGCCGAGGCGGCTGCGGCAGGCCGTTTGGCCGCCATGCGCGATTCTGAGCGTTTCTGGCTGTTGAGCCGGGGCTGAGGAGATCGTTTTTCTTCTTTCTTGACGCAGGGGTCTTCATCGGCACAATGCCGCTTATGGGGGCACTCCAGGTCCCCCGGTAAATCGGACCCGTCGGCTGCCCCGACTTCGGCTCAAGCCTTGGCGGGACCGAAACAACAGTGGGGAAATCAATGAAGAAATCCGTATTCTTCGGCTCCGTGACGGCGGTCGCGCTTGCTGCCACGGGCGCCTTGGCCGCCGAAGGCGACACGCTGAAAGAGGTCAAGGCACGAGGCGAGCTGAACTGTGGCGTCAACACCGGCCTGGTCGGCTTCGCAGCCCCCGATGCAAGCGGCAACTGGTCCGGCTTCGACGTCGCCTTCTGCAAGGCCATGGCCGCCGCGGTGCTGGGCGACCCGGCCAAGGTGAAATACGTTCCGACCACCGGCCAGACCCGCTTCACCGCGCTTTCCTCGGGCGAGGTGGACATCCTGGCCCGCAACTCGACCTGGACCTTCCAGCGCGACACCGACCTCAAGCTCGATTTCATCGGCGTGAACTATTACGACGGCCAGGGCTTCATGGTCCGCAAGGACCTGGGTGTCAGCTCGGCCAAGGAACTGAACGGCGCCACCATCTGCATCCAGACCGGCACCACGACCGAGCTGAACTTGGCCGATTACTTCAAGGCCAACAACATGGAGTATCAGCCGGTCAATATCGACAGCAATGCCGAGGGCGAGCAGCAATACATGGCCGGTGCCTGCGACGCCTATACCACCGATGCCTCGGGCCTGGCCGCCACCCGTGCCGCCTTCGCCGACCCGGAAAACCACATCATCCTGCCCGAGATCATCTCGAAGGAGCCGCTGGGGCCGGCGGTGCGCCATGGCGACAACAACTGGGGCGACATTGCGCGCTGGACGCTTTACGCGCTGATCGCCGCCGAGGAATACGGCGTCACCTCGGCCAATATCGACGAGCTGGCCAAGTCCTCGCAGAACCCCGAGGTGCAGCGCCTGCTGGGCACCACCGACGACCTGGGCAAGATGATCGGGCTGGATGCCGAATGGGCCAAGCGCGCCATCAAGGCCAGCGGCAACTATGGCGAGATCTTCGCCGCCACCATCGGCGAGCAGACCCCGATCGGGCTGGCGCGCGGCCTGAACGCGCAATGGACCCAGGGCGGGCTGATGTATGCGATGCCGTTCCGGTAAGCGCATCTGAGAACCGGGCGCGCGGGGGGCATCTCTTCCGCGCGCGCCGAACAGGAAAGCCGGCAAACAGAGGCCAAAGGCCCGCAAGCAAGTCCGGCTGCAGGGGGTATGACATATGGTTTCCTATCCGGGGGTGGATCAACCACCTTTCCGCCTGTCGATGCTTATCTACGACCGGCGCTACCGCTCGCTGACCATCCAGGCCGTGGTCTTCATCCTGGTCATGCTGGCGGCAAGCTGGCTGATCGACAATACGCTGAAAAACCTTGCCATCATGGGCAAGTCCTTCAGTTTCGACTTCCTGTTCCGCCGCGCGGGCTATGACATTCCCCAGCAGCTGATCCCCTACAATTCCGACGACACGCATCTGCGCGCCACCATCGTCGGCCTGCTCAACACGCTGCAGGTCTCGGTGCTGGGCTGCATCGCCGCAACCGTCCTGGGGGTGACCGTCGGCGTGCTGCGCCTGTCGTCGAACTGGCTGATCGCCCGGCTGATGACCGTCTATGTCGAGGTCTTCCGCAACATTCCGCTGCTGCTGTGGATCCTGGTCTGCCTGGCGATCTTCACCGAGGTGATGCCGCCGCCCAACGCCTATCGCGGCGACAACCCGGCCGCGAGCATGATCCTGTTCGACCTGGTCGCGCCGACCAACCGCTATACCGCCATCCCCTCGCTGGGCATGAGCAACCCGCCCGGCACCATCTCGCTGGGGCGCGAGTCGCTCAGCTGGGCTTTCGTCGCCTATGTGGTGGTGATCGCCGCCGCCTTCGTCGCCCGGCACCTGCTGCGCCGCCGGGCGCAGCGCGTGCAGGACCGGACCGGCCGCCGGCCGGTGACCTGGTGGATCAGCCTGGCCTTCTTTGCCGTGCCGCTGCTGCTGCTGACCTGGTATTTCGGCCTGCACCTGATCCCGCCGGTGCTGCGCGGCTTCAACTTCGCCGACGGCATCAATCTGGACAACGCCTTCGTGGTGCTGTGGCTGGCGCTGACGCTCTATACCGGCGCCTTCATCGCCGAGATCGTGCGCGGCGGCATCCTGGCGGTCAGCCGCGGCCAGTCCGAGGCGGCCTTCGCCCTGGGCCTGCGCCCGCGCCGCACCATGTCGCTGGTGGTGCTGCCGCAGGCGCTGCGGGTGATCGTGCCGCCGCTGATCTCGCAATATCTGAACCTGACCAAGAACAGCTCGCTGGCCATCGCCGTCGGCTACATGGACCTGCGCGGCACGCTGGGCGGCACCACGCTGAACCAGACCGGGCGCGAGATGGAATGCATGGTGCTGATGATGGGCATCTACCTGGCGCTCAGCCTGATCATCTCGGGCGGCATGAACGTCTTCAACAGCCGCGTCAAGCTGAAGGAGCGCTGAGATGAGCGAGACGCATTCCGAAACCGTCGCCTATGTGCGCGAGACCATGCTGCCGCCCGAACCGCCGCCGGTCGCCCAGTCCGGCGCGATCAAATGGCTGCGCGAGAACCTGTTCTCGGGGCCGCTCAACATCCTGCTGACGCTGCTGGGCGTCGGCATCGTCTGGGTGATCGTCGGCACCGTCGGCCCCTGGCTGTCGCATTCGGTCTGGAACGCCGGCAGCATGGCCGAGTGCCGCAAGATCATCGCCGAGACCTGGGGCGCCGAGGCGAGCGGCGCCTGTTTCGCGCTGATCAAGCACCGCTGGAACCAGTTCATCTTCGGCTTCTACCCGCCCGAGCTGTATTGGCGGCCGGTGCTGGCCTTCGGCATGCTGTTCCTGGCGCTGGCGCCGGTGCTGTTTTCCGAAAGCCGCAAGGCGCGGCGCATCGTCATCGGGCTGGCGGTGGCGCTGACCCTGATCATCGCCCTGTCGCTCGGCGCCCCCGGCTGGGCGCTGCCGGGCATCCTGCTGGCCATGGCGGCCTGGGCGGCGCTGATCGAGACCCGGCCGGGTTGGGCGCTGCTGGCCAGTTGCCTTTATCCCTTCGCCGCGGTGTGGCTGCTCTGGGGCGGTACGCTGTGGCTGCCGGCGATGGCGCTGGCCGGCTTCATCCTGGCCTTCCTGGTCTGGCGGCTCTTGGCGCGCTACGGCATGTTCGCCTTTGCCGCGGCGGTGGTCGCCGCCGCCCTGTGGTGGCTGCTTCTGTCCGAGCCGGCGGCGCAGGCGCTGGCCGCCATCCTGCCGCTGCGGCTGGTGCCGGTCTCCTCGGACCAGTTCGGCGGCTTCGTGCTGTCGATCACCATCGGCGTCTCGGGGATCGCGCTGTCGCTGCCGCTGGGTATCGTGCTGGCGCTGGCGCGGCGTTCGGACCTGCCGGTGGTCAAGCTGCTGGCGGTGATGTTCATCGAGTTCATCCGCGGCGTGCCGCTGATCACCCTGCTGTTCGTGGCCTCGTTGCTGCTCAACTACTTCCTGCCGCCGGGCACCAGCTTCGACATCATCCTGCGGGTCATCATCATGGTGACGCTGTTCGCCGCCGCCTACATGGCCGAGGTGATCCGCGGCGGCCTGGCCGCCCTGCCCAAGGGCCAGTACGAGGCCGCCGACGCGCTGGGACTGGATTACTGGAAGGCGCAGCGGCTGATCATCCTGCCGCAGGCGCTGAAGATCTCGATCCCCGGCATCGTCTCGACCTTCATCGGCATGTTCAAGGACACCACGCTGGTGGTTTTCGTCGGCCTGTTCGATCCGCTGAAGGCCATGTCCGACACCATCCGCGCCAGCTTCGAATGGAAGGGCGCCTATTGGGAGCCCTATATCTTCGTCGGCGCGATCTTCTTCATCCTCTGCTTCGGCATGTCGCGCTATTCGATGTATCTCGAGCGCCGCCTGAAGCGCGACCATCGCTGAGGAGCAATTCATGGCAATGCAGACCCAGACCCAGACGCCGCTTGGCGAGACCGCCATCGACATCGTCAAGCTGAACAAGTGGTACGGCACCTTCCACGTGCTGCGCGACATCGACCTGAATGTCGGCCGGGGCGAGCGCATCGTCATCGCCGGTCCCTCCGGCTCGGGCAAGTCGACGCTGATCCGCTGCATCAACCGGCTTGAAGAGCACCAGTCCGGCAAGATCATCGTCGATGGCACCGAGCTGACCCATGACCTGAAGAACATCGACAAGGTGCGCTCCGAGGTCGGGATGGTGTTCCAGCATTTCAACCTGTTCCCGCATCTGACCATCCTGGAGAACTGCACCCTGGCGCCGATCTGGGTGCGCAAGATCCCGCGCCGCGAGGCCGAGGAGACGGCGATGCATTTCCTGGCCAAGGTCAAGATCCCCGAGCAGGCGAACAAATATCCCGGCCAGCTGTCCGGCGGCCAGCAGCAGCGCGTCGCCATCGCCCGCGCGCTGTGCATGCGGCCGCGGATCATGCTGTTCGACGAGCCCACCTCGGCGCTCGACCCCGAGATGATCAAGGAGGTGCTCGACACCATGATCGAGCTGGCCGAGGACGGCATGACCATGCTCTGCGTCACGCATGAAATGGGCTTCGCCCAGGCGGTGGCGCATCGGGTGATCTTCATGGACCAGGGCCAGATCGTCGAACAGAACACGCCGAAGGAATTCTTCAACAATCCGCGCAGCGAGCGGACCAAGCTGTTCCTGTCGCAGATCCTCGGCCACTGAGCGCGGGGTCCGGCGGCCGCGGCATGCGGCGGGGCCCCCTGCGGGATATTTGCCTCAGGCCGGGCCGGAGGCCCGTTCCGGCGGTTGCCGGCCGGGCCGGGGCCGGTCTATCTTGCCGGCAACCGCTTCGGAGAATTCATCATGAACCAGACCATTTTCCTGATGCTCGGCCTTCTCAGCATCGTCGGCATCGGCTCGCTGGTGTCCAGCAACGACGACGACCACGCGCCGGAAGCCGAGCCGGATGACCCCAGGCTTTTCGACGGCAACGAGATTACCGGGAACGGCGACGAGAACGGCGACAACCTGGTCGGAACCGAGGATGGCGACAGCATCCTGGCGGATGATGGCGACGACACGGTCCAGGGCGGTGCGGGCGACGACGGTATCCGCACCAGGGGCGGCGATGACGCGGTCGATGGCGGGGTCGGCGACGACCTGATCTATACCGGCTATGGCAATGACACGGTCAGCGCCGATGCGGGCGACGACGAGATCTATCTGGGCTATGACGACGACCTCTACGGCGCCGAGAACCCCGGCGTGAACGAGGGCGACGACACCATCGACGGCGGCGAGGGCGACGACACGATCGTCACCAACCTGGGCAACCATTCGATCACCGGCGGCGACGGCGACGACAGCATCACCGACAATGGCGGCTCGGTCTTCATCGACGGCGAGGATGACGATGACCTGATCCTGTCGCCCGATGATTCCGAGGCCGACGCCCCCGACACATTGCTGGGCGGCGACGGCAACGACACCATCCATGCCGGCGGTGGCGATCTTGTCGACGGCGGCGATGGCGACGACACCTACATGCTGAGTTCCGATGCCGGCGGCGCGGCCGACATCACCTACAGCAACGACGACGATATCGTCATCACCCTGGCCGAGGATTACAGCGGCGAGGGCGAATACGAGCTGGTGCAGGACGGCGACCATGTGCGCGTGGTGCTGGACGGCGCCGATGTGGCGATCCTGCGCGACACGCTGGTCAACGCGGTCGGCAGCATCAGCGTGGTGAATGCCGCGGCCAGCTAAGCGCCGCAGGCGCGGTCCTTGCCGACCGCGCCTCCCTCAGGCTTTCACCGTTTTGCAAATACCCCTGCGACGGGGGCAGGCGGCCCCGGCGCAGGGATAGGGCGCCGGGGCATCCGTTTCAGATCGCCGATTTCAACGATTCTTCCAGATAGAGCTCGCGCAGCCGGGTCGCCACCGGGCCGGGCTTGCCCCCGCCCAGCGACACGCCGTCGATCTCGACCACCGGCAGCACGAAGGCCGAGGCCGAGGTGAAGAAAGCCTCGTCCGCCGCCTGGGCCTCTTCGATGGTGAAGGGGCGTTCCTCGATCTGCATCTGCGCCTCGGCGGCATAGCGCAGCAGCGAGGCGCGGGTGATGCCGTGCAGGATATCGTTCGACAGCTCGCGAGTGATGATCCGGCCGTTCTTGACGATATAGGTGTTGTTCGAGGTGCCCTCGGTCACGAAGCCGTCCTCGACCAGCCAGGCGTCGTCGGCGCCTTGGGCCTTGGCCTCCATCTTGGCCAGCGACGGATAGAGCAGCTGCACGGTCTTGATGTCGCGCCGCGCCCAACGCAGATCCTCGACCGAGACCACGCGCAGGCCGGTCCTGGCCTGCGGATTGTCGGCAAGGCCGGGCTTGGCCTGGGTGAACAGCACCACGGTCTGCGGCGTGTCCTCGGGCGGGAAGGCGAAATCGCGGTCGCCGGGATTGCCGCGGGTGACCTGCAGATAGATGATACCCTCGTCGATATCGTTCAGTTCGACCAGCTTGCGGTGCACGGCCAGCCAATCCTCGTCCGCCAGCGGGTTGCCCATCCGCAATTCGGCCAGCGAGCGCGCCAGGCGCTTCAGGTGGCCGGGAAAGTCCAGCAGCTTGCCGTTCAGCACGCTCGTCACCTCGTAGACCCCATCGGCCATGACGAAGCCGCGGTCGAAGATCGAAACCTTGGCCTCGGTTTCCGGCAGATAGTCGCCATTCAGATAGACGGTGCGGGTCATCTTTCCTTCTCCATTCGCAACGGCTGGTGGCGCGGTCCTGCGCCCAAAGCGGCAGGGCGTCAAGATGGCGGCGGTTTCGGTCCTTTCGCAACTGCAAAACAGGCTTGATGCAGTCGCGGCAATTATCTATCGGTTTCGCAGATCCGTTTGAAACATCCTTACCCGAAAGGCAAGCCATGTCCTTCCGCACGCAACCCGCCCCGCCCGCCCGCCTGAACCGTTGCCAGCTTTTCGGTCCCGGCTCGCGCGAGGCGCTGTTTGCCAAGATGGCCGGCTCGGCCGCCGACGTGATCAACCTGGACCTCGAGGATTCGGTGGCGCCCGACGACAAGGCGCAGGCGCGGCGCAACATCATCCAGGCCATCGGCGACATCGACTGGGGGACCAAGACGCTCTCGGTCAGGATCAACGGGCTGGACACGCCCTGGTGGTATCGCGACGTGGTGGACCTGCTGGAGCAGGCCGGCGAGCGGCTGGACCTGATCATGATCCCCAAGGTCGGCAATGCCGCCGACATCTATGCCGTGGACGCGCTGGTGACGGCCATCGAGGCCGCCAAGGGCCGGCAAAAGCGCATCGGGCTGGAGGTGATCATCGAATCCGCCGCCGGCATCACCCATGTCGAGGAGATTGCGGCCGCGAGCCCGCGCCTGCAGGCGATGAGCCTGGGCGCGGCGGATTTCGCCGCCAGCATGGGCATGGCCACCACCGGCATCGGCGGCACCCAGGAAAACTACTACATGCTGCACGAAGGGGCGAAACACTGGTCCGATCCCTGGCACTGGGCGCAGACCGCCATCGTCGCCGCCTGCCGCACCCATGGCGTGCTGCCGGTCGATGGCCCCTTCGGCGACTTCAGCGATGACGAGGGGTTCCGGGCCCAGGCCCGCCGCTCGGCCACGCTGGGCATGGTCGGCAAATGGGCGATCCATCCCAAGCAGGTGGCGCTGGCGAACGAGGTGTTTTCGCCCAGCGAGCAGGCGGTGACCGAGGCGCGCGAGATCCTGGCGGCGATGGAGGAAGCCAAGCGGACCGGCGCGGGCGCGACCGTATACAAAGGTAGACTGGTTGACATCGCGTCCATCCGTCAGGCACAAGTGATCGTGCGTCAGGCAGAATTGATCGGCGCCTGATCATCAGGAATACCTGGGCGGCTACGCGGGGAGGCTGGCCGCCATGACAGGGGAGGAGCAACAGGCCCTGCGGCTGCGCAGGGCCTGTTGTCATTCAGGGCATGCGTGCGGACTTCCGTCGATTTTCATGACAATTCAATGTCATCGCCATTTCGTCTGCCGCCGGCCGGCGGGGGCTGGCGCCTTGAGCATCCTTGACCATCCTTGGCCGGCTGCGGTTGCAGCGGGTCCGGTGTGCGGTTGCGCCGGGCCAGGTCGGGAATCGGTGATTCGGGCATGGCGGGAAGGCCGCTGCCCATCAGCGGGCGAAAGGCGGGGCTTTCCGGCGCCCGCCGGACGATTTTCCCGGCCGGCGGCGAGGTTCTGCCGCAATCTTCGCGTGTCCTGTCCTGTCCTGTCTCGCTTCGTCCGGGTCCGCAGCAGTTATGAAGCCGGCGGGGCAAGCGCAAGGAGGCTGACCGGAATGTGAGCCTGCCAGGCGGCCGGGATCCGCGGCGTCGCCGCCAGCAGGCTTTGCGTATAGGGATGCTGCGGCGCGTCCATCACCGCATGGGTGGGGCCGGTTTCGACGATCCTGCCCTTTTCCATGATCATCACCCGGTCGGTGATCTGGCGCACCACCGACAGGTCGTGGCTGATGAACAGGTAGGACAGGCCGTGGCTGACCCGCAGCCGCGCCAGCAGGTCCAGCACCTGCGCCCGCACCCGCACGTCCAGCGCACTGACCGCCTCGTCCAGCACGATCAGGCGCGGCTTGATGATCAGCGCCCGGGCGATGGCAATGCGCTGGCGCTGGCCGCCGGAAAATTCGTGGATGCGCCGGCGCATGGCGTCGCCGCCGGTGATGCCGACCTCGAACAGCGCCTCGGCCACCTGCTCGCGCCAGTCGCGGGGCAGGCCGGTCAGGTGGAACGGCTCGGCCACCAGCCGTTCGACCCGCCAGCGCGGATCGAAGCTGCCGAACGGATCCTGGAACACCACCTGCATCCGGGCGCGCAGATCGGCCGGCATGGCGCGGCCGGCGTGGATTTCCTGCCCGTCCAGCAGGATGCGGCCGCCCTGCAGCGGATCCAGGCCCAGGATCGCCCGGGTCAGCGTCGATTTCCCGCAGCCGGATTCGCAGACCAGCCCGACCGATTCCCCGGCCTCGATGCGGAAGCTGACGCCGTCCACCGCCCGCAGGCTGCCGCGCGGCGCGGTCAGGCCGCGGCGGGGCAGGGGGTATGCGCGGATTGCCCCTTCCACCTGCAGCAGCGGCCGGGGGTTCGCGGCGGGCAGCACCAGCCGCGGCTGATGGGTCGAGGCCGCGAACAGCGCCCGGGTATAGGGGTGGCTTTGCTGGCGGAACACCGCCTCGGTCGGGCCTTCCTCGACGATGCGGCCCTGCTGCATGACCGCCACGCGGTCGGCAATGCCCGCGACCACCGCCAGGTCGTGGGTGATGAGCAGCAGCGCCATGCCTTCGTCCCGCACCAGCCCGCGCAGCAGGTCGAGGATCCTGGCCTGCGTGGTCACGTCCAGCGCCGTCGTCGGCTCGTCGGCGATCAGCAGCTCGGGGCGCAGGGCGATGGCCAGGGCGATGGCGACGCGCTGGCGCTGGCCGCCGGACAGCTCGTGCGGGTAAAGCGTCAGCGGAAAGCGCGGCGCGGAAAGGCCCACCCGATCCAGCCGGTCGCGGGCGCGTTCCAGCGCCGCCTTGCGGTCCAGGCCCTGATGGATGCGCAGCACCTCGGCCACCTGGTCGCCGATGGTCATCAGCGGGTTCAGCGCCGTCATCGGCTCCTGGAAGATCATGCCGATGCGCTTGCCGCGGATGCGGCACAGCGCGCGTTCGGGCAGGTCCAGCAGGTTCAGGCCGTCCAGATCCACCCGGCCCTCGGTCCGCATGCCCTCGGGTAGCAGGCCCATGATCGCCAGTGCCGCCATGGACTTGCCCGAGCCGCTTTCGCCGACCAGCCCGGTGATCCGGCCGGGCGGCAGTTGCAGGTCGAGGCCGCGCAGGATCTCATGCGCGCCGATCTCGACCGAGAGATTGGCGGTCTGGATCATGGCGCCCTGCGCAATCGCGGGTCCAGCGCGTCGCGCAGCCCGTCGCCCAGCAGGTTCAGCCCCAGCACCGTCACGATGATGGCAAGGCCGGGGATGATCGCGACATGCGGGGCCAGCGCCACCATGGTCTGCGCCTCGGCCAGCATCCGGCCCCAGCTCGGCGTGGGCGGTTGCGCGCCAAGGCCGACATAGGACAGGCCCGCCTCGGCCAGAATGCCCAGGCTGAACTGGATGGTGCCCTGCACGATCAAGAGGTTGGCGATGTTCGGCAGGATGTGCTGCAGGCTGATCCGGCGCGCGCCCTTGCCGGCGACCTGCGCGGCGCGGATATAGTCCAGCGTCCAGATCGGCAGCGCCGCGCCGCGGGTGACGCGGGCGAAGACCGGGATGTTGAAGATGCCGATGGCGATGATCGCGTTCAGCGCCGAGGGCCCCAGCGCCGCGGTGATCAGGATGGCGATGACCAGGCTGGGGAAGGCGAAGACCAGGTCGTTGCCGCGCATGACCACCTCGTCGATCCAGCCGCCGCGCGCCGCGGCGAGCAGGCCCAGCGGCACGCCGAAACCCATGCCGATTCCGACGGCGACCAGCGTCACCGCGATCGAGGTGCGCGCGCCGACCATGATCATCGACAGCATGTCGCGGCCGAAATGGTCGGTGCCCAGCCAATGCTGGCCCGAGGGCGGCAGCAGCTTCTGCGCGATGGCAAGCTGCGTCACGTCCGCCGGCGTCCACAGGAACGAGACCAGCGCCGCGACCAGCGCCAGCCCGGAAAGCAGTCCGCCCAGAATCAGCGAGGCCCTCATCTGCGCAGCCTCGGGTCGATCAGCGCATAGGACAGGTCGACCAGGAAGGTGACCAGGATCACCGCCGCCACCAGCACCAGCACCGCGCTTTGCACCACGATCAGGTCGCGCTGGGTGATGGCCTGAAAGATCAGCCGGCCGAGGCCGGGCAGGTAGAAGACATTCTCGATGATGATCGCCCCGGCCAGCAGGAACGAGAACTGCATGCCCAGGATGGTCAGCACCGGGATCAGCGCGTTGCGCAGCGCATGGCGCGACAATGCCTGCCCGGCAGTCAGCCCCTTGGCGCGGGCGGTGCGGATGTAGTCCTGTCCCAGCGTCTCGATCAGGGCCGAGCGCAGCACGCGCGCCAGGATCGCCGCCTGCGGCAGGGCCAGCGCGAAAGCCGGCAGGATCAGTGCCTTCAGCGCAGCGCCGGGATGGTCCCAGCCGGGAAAGCCGCCGGCCGGCAGCAGCCGCAGGTTCACCGCAAAAACCAGCACCAGCAGCATGGCGAACCAGAAATTCGGCAGCGCGATGCCGATCTGCGTCGCCCCCATCGCCAATGTGTCGCCCGCCCGGCCGTGCCTTGCTGCGGCGAACATGCCGATGGGCAGGGCGATCAGCGCCGCCAGCACCAGCGCCATCAACGCCAGCGGCAGCGAGACCTGCATCCGGTCGAGGATCATTCCGGCCACCGGCGTCTTGTAGGTGAAGCTGTGGCCCAGGTCGCCGCTCAGCACGCCGCCCAGCCAGTGCAGGTAGCGCAGCGGCAAGGGCAGGTCCAGACCCAGCTGCTGGCGCAGCGCCGCCACCGTCTCGGGCTGGGCGCCGGTGCCCAGCATGAAGCTGGCCGGGTCGCCCGGCACCAGCTCGACCACCGAAAAGATCAGCGCCGAGGCCACGAGCAGGCTCAGGCCAAGCGAGATCAGGCGGCGGGTCAGATAGCGCAGCATGGGCCGACGCTAATCCGGCCCCGGGCGGCGGTAAAGGTGGCTAAGGGGTCAGGGCACCTCGATCTTGCCGATCAGCGGCACGTCGTCGTCCAGGCTGACGGTGTGGCGTTCGATCATCCGATGCACGACCGGCGGTTCGGCGCCGCGATGCAGCTTGTGCAGGTCTTCGTAGGTCTGGAAATCGGCCTTGGTGCGGCGCAGGTTGTGGCGGACATATTCGTCCCAGGTGGCGATGTGATAGCTTTCGGTCCAGCGCTCGGGGTGTTCCAGGTCGCGCAGCAGCGCCCAGTTGCGGGCGCCGTCGCGACGGCGGACGTTGCGGCGCAGCGCCATCAGCCGCAGGAATTCCGGCACATCCGGCTGGTCGATCTCGTAGTCGATCATCACCATGATCGGGCCCGAGCGGCCGCGCAGATCCAGCGCCAGCTCGGGCTCGCGGAAACGGTTCACCGGGTCCAGATCCAGCGTGCCGAATTCCGGGATGCGCAGCCAATGTCCCAGCACCGCGCCCAGCAACAGCGGCACCGCGGCGGCGATCAGCGCCGTGTTCACGTCGTAAATGTTGGCGACCGAGCCCCAGATCCACGCCCCAACCGCCATGCCGCCGAAGACCGCGGTCTGGTAAAGCGCCAGCGCCCGGGCCACCACCCAGCGCGGCGTCGAAAGCTGCACGATGACGTTGAACAGCGACAGCGCCAGCACCCAGCTTGCCCCCGCCGGCAGCATGGCCAGCGCGTGCAGCCAGGTGCTTTCGGTCAGCGCCAGCAGCAGCGCCGAGGCAGCGAAGGCGGCGAAGGCCACGCGCACCACGTTCTCGTTGTCCAGCCGCTCGCGCACCAGCGGGTTGATCAGCGCGCCGGCGATGGCGCCCAGGCCGAAGCAGCCCAGCAGCAGGCCGAACAGCAGTGAGCCGCCCGAGGGGTTCTGCTTGGCGACCAGCGGCAGCAGCGCCATGACGACGATGGCCGAAAAGCCGAACAGCGCCCCGCGCATCAGCACCCGCATCAGGTTCGGCGACAGCGCCACATAGCGCAACCCGGCGCCCACGGCGGCGACGAAGGGCTCGGGCGTGGTGGTGCGGGGCGGGCTTACCGGATGCCAGCGCAGCAGCGCCCCGAGCAGCGGGATGTAGCTGGCCGCGTTGACCGCGAAGGCCGCCGCCGCGCCGAAGGCGGCGGTGATGATGCCGCCCACCGCCGGCCCGACCGAGCGCATCAGGTTGAAACCGACCGAGTTCAGCGATACCGCCGCCGGCAGGTCGTCGCGCGGCACCAGATCCTGCATGCTGGCCTGCCAGGGCGGGTTGTAGATCGCCTGCCCGACGCCGATCAGGAAGGTCAGCGACAACAGGATCAGCGGCGTCATCCAGCCCTGCCAGGTCAGCACCGCCAGCAGCACCGAGACCAGCGCCATGAACACCTGCGCCCCCAGCAGCAGGGTGCGGCGGTCGAAGATGTCGGCCAATGCGCCGGAAAGCAGCGCGAAAAGCATGATCGGCAGCGTGTTCGAGGCCTGCACCAGCGCGATCAGCGTCGCGGAATCGGTCAGCTGCGTCATCATCCAGGCCGCGCCCACCGCCTGCACCAGCCCGCCGAAATTCGAGATCAGCGTCGCCGACCACAGCAGGCGGAAGTCATGGTGTCGAAACGGGGCGAAGGGGCTCTTGCGGGCGGTCGCTGGCATGATCCGTAAAACCTGGGACGGGTGACCCCAACCTTAGGCAGAGCCCCCGCAGGCTGCAATCGGCGCGGGCCGATTCTTGCCGTGGCAGCCATATCTCCTGCGGTTTCCGTGAAATGTCGAAGAATCTTTCTACAAATGCACAGTTTTTCGTATAAGAATGCCAATAACGGCCAAAACCACGGCAAGATCGGGATTTCATTTCTTCGCCGGCTGCTATTCTTGCCGCAATCTCTTCCGAACAGGGTGCGCGAACATGAAGGTCATCGTTCTTGGAGCCGGCGTTCTCGGCGTCACCTCGGCCTGGTATCTGGCCAAGGCCGGCCACGAGGTCACGGTGATCGACCGCCAGGACGGTCCGGCGCTGGAAACCAGCTACGCCAATGCCGGCGAGATCTCGCCCGGCTATTCCTCGCCCTGGGCGGCGCCGGGCATTCCGCTGAAGGCGCTGAAATGGATGTTCCAGCGCCATGCGCCGCTGGTCATCCAGCCGCGGCTGGACTGGCAGCGCCTGTCCTGGATGGCGCGGATGCTGGCGAACTGCACGACCTCGGCCTATGCCGTCAACAAAAGCCGCATGGTCCGCATCGCCGAATACAGCCGCGATTGCCTGGGCGAGCTGCGGGCCGAGACCGGCATCCATTACGACGAGCGCACGCAGGGCACGCTGCAGGTGTTCCGCAAGCAGGAGCAACTGGACGGCGCCGGCAAGGATATCGAGGTGCTGAAGGCCGACGGCGTGCCCTTCGAGGTGCTGGACCGCGCCGGCTGCATCGCGGCCGAGCCGGGGCTGGCCGGCGCCGCCGAACGCATCGTCGGCGGCCTGCGCCTGCCGGGCGACGAGACCGGCGATTGCTTCAAGTTCACCAATCGTCTGGCCGAGATGGCCGCGGCGGCGGGCGTGACCTTCCGCTGGGGCGTCTCGATCGAGGCGCTGGAGGCCGAGGGCGGCCGCATCAGCGCCGTGCGCACCGACCAGGGCCGCATGCAGGCCGACCGCTATGTGCTGGCGCTGGGCCCGCATTCGCCGCTGCTGGTCCGGCATCTGGGCATCAGGCTGCCGATCTATCCGCTGAAGGGCTATTCGCTGACCATCGACATCGAGGACGAAAGCCGCGCCCCGGTCTCGACCGTGATGGATGAGACCTACAAGGTCGCGATCACCCGGCTGGGCGACCGCATCCGCGTCGGCGGCCTGGCCGAGATCGCCGGCTACGACCTGAGCCTGAACCCGCGCCGCCGCGCCACGCTGGCGAAATCGGTCGGTGAGCTGTTCGGCGGTTCGGGCGACCCGGACAAGGCGCTGTTCTGGACCGGGCTGCGGCCGATGACGCCGGACGGCACGCCCATCGTCGGCGCCACGCCGATTCCGAACCTGTTCCTGAACACCGGCCACGGCACGCTGGGCTGGACCATGTCGGCGGGCTCGAGCCGGGTGCTGGCCGACCTGATCTCGGGCCGCAGGCCGGATATCGAGGCCGAGGATCTGGGCTATGCCCGCTATCTGCGCGGCCGCAAGGCCGAGGCGGGAAGGACGCTGCAGCCGGCCAATGCCTGACCGGGCGACGCAGCCGGAACAACGAGAAAAGGGGCCCGTCTGGGCCCCTTTCTTCTTTCTTCGTCTTCGGTGGCCGCGGTCAGGCCTGCTTGATCAGGCGCAGCAGCACCAGCAGGATCACCGCGCCGATGGTGGCGAAGATGATCGTGCTCAGGATCGGGGCCGAGGCATTCATGCCGATGCCCAGCATCGGGAACAGCCAGCCGGCGATCACCGCGCCGACGATGCCGACGACAATGTTCATCAGCAGGCCCTGGCCGTGGCCTTTCACGATCAGCCCGGCCAGCCAGCCGGCGATCGCGCCGATGATGAGAGTGATGAGCAAGGCAGTCAGGGTCATGGGACAGGTCCTTTGCTAACCTCCGGCTTTTCGGCCGGTCTGTCGGAAAACGCGCCGGCGGTGGCGGCGGTTCCGGGGTGATCTGGCAAAGCGCCTGTATTCCGGCGGTTTCTTCGCGGAACCCGCGCCATTCGGCAACAGTTAGGTAACGATCGCGCTGGTCTCCGGACCCGCCACTTGACGCAGCGGGCCGGGGAAGGCTGATACGGAAACACGAATCGTGTCCGCCCTCTGCTCGGGCCGGGCACTTGATGCGACGCTATGTCGCCGCTGCCACGACCGCGTTTGCAGAGGCGCGGCACGATATGAAGGGAACTACCGATGCGCCTTGCACCGCTGATGCTGGCGATGGGCCTGGGACTGGCCGCTTGCGCCCCCACACCTCCCGCCACCACCGCCCCGACCACGGCCGAGACCGGCATCTACGGCGCCCGCACCGATGCCGGCCCGAATGGCGAGCCGATCGAGATCAACGCCGTCCGCCCCGCCTACCTGACCGAGCGCAATCGCCGCCAGCGCGTCGCCTATAACGGTCCTGACGCGCCCGGCACCATCGTCGTCGATCCCTATGCCCGCTTCCTTTACCACGTGCTGGAGAATGGCGAGGCGATGCGCTTCGGCGTGGCGGTCGGCCAGGCGGGCAAGAATTTCCAGGGCAATGCCACCATCGGCCGCAAGCATGCCTGGCCCAGCTGGACGCCCACCGCGAACATGGTCCGCACCCAGCCCGACCTCTACGGTCCGCTGAAGGGCGGCCTGGCCGGCGGCGTGAACAACCCGCTGGGCTCGCGCGCGCTCTATCTCTACAAGGGCAGCCGCGACACCATGTATCGCATCCACGGCACCATGGACCCGTCCTCGATCGGCAAGGCGACCTCGGCCGGCTGCATCCGGCTGTTCAACCAGGACATCATGGACCTGTTCGGCGAGATCCCCAGCGGCACGCGGGTCAAGGTCCGCACCCAGGGCGAAAGCCTGGCGCTGGAAGGGCCGCTGGTCGAATTGCCGAACGGCTATCTGGCGCCGGCGCACGAGGCGCAGACCGCCGAGGCCGCGCCCGCACAGTAACCGCGCCCGCCGTTCCGACCGTTTTCGCGCCCCGGCCCGTGCAAGGCCGGGGCGCGTTGCTCTGGTCAGCGGCGGCGGCTCGTGGCAGATTTCGCGCGCAACGCGGCTGAGAGGAGAGAATTCCATGGCCAAGCCCGTCGATCAGACCACAACCGCCTCGCGCGATCTGGATGCGCTTGTCGAGCAGACCCAACCTGCGGCGCTGCGGCTGCTGGACATGCCGGCGCTGAACGCGCTGCAGCGCGACCTGCGGGCGATGAAGGCGAGCGAGCGGGACGAGGCGGTGCGCAAGGCCCTGGCCCAGGCGATGCGCCGCGCCGCCGCCGAAAAGCGCAGCCGCAAGGAACAGGACGCCGGCGCGGAACCCGCCGCCGAAAGCGCGCCCGACACCGCGCCCAAGGCTGCGCCCCCCGCCGCCGCGCGCCCCGCTGCTGTGCCCCCCGCCGCTGCGCCCCCCGCCGCCGCACCGCCGCTGCAGGCGATCCTGCCCAGGCCCGACAAGGCCGAAAGGAAGCGCATCAAGGAGGCCGAGAAGGCTGAGAAAAAGCGGGTGAAGGAGGCCGAGAAGGCCGAGCGCAAGGCCGCGAAACAGGCCGCCCGCGCCGCCGAGAAGGCAGCCGCCAAGGCGCAGCGCCAGGCCGAAAGGGCCAGCGCCGCCGGCCAGGCCGGCAAGCCCGCCCGCCAGAAAGGCCAGGGCGGCAACGGCCAGGCCGGGGACGGCAAGGGTCCGAAAGCCGGCTGACCTTGCGGGCCCGGTTTCCAAACCGCGCCCCGCCTGCTATGCGAGACCTGCCCGTCCCATCCGAGTTTCACGATGCGCCGCCTGGTTCTGGCCCTTGCCGCCGCCATTTCGACCGCCGTCACCCCCGCCCCCGCCTATGAGGCGGTGGACGCGATCCTGGGCCTGCGCGCGCCGCGGGTCTCGGACAAGCTGCGCTGCACCGATGACGGGATCTATTGCATCTCGGCCGCGACCTATGTCTCGGACGTCTGCTGGGCCATCGAGCGGGCGGCCGGGCAGAACGGGCTGGACCCGCATTTCTTCGCCCGGCTGCTGTGGAAGGAAAGCCTGTTCGAGCCCGGCGCCATCAGCCCGGTCGGCGCCATGGGCATCGCCCAGTTCATGCCCGGCACGGCTGAGATGGTCGGCCTGGATGATCCCTTCAACCCGGCCAAGGCCATCGCCGCCTCGGCGCGCTACCTGCGCAAGCTGACCGACGGCTTCGGCAATGTCGGGCTGGCCGCCGTGGCCTATAACGGCGGCGAGAACCGCGCCGCGCGCTTCATCGCCGAGGGCGGCAGCCTGCCCTGGGAGACCCAGGATTATGTCCAGGCCATCACCGGTCTGACCGCCGCCAGCTGGCGCGAAAGCCCGCCGCAGGTGCTGGACATCCGGCTGGACAAGCAACGCAGCTTCCGCGAAGCCTGCATCGACCTGGCCGGGTCGCGCAAGCTGCGCGAGTTCAAGACGCAGGACCATCCCTGGCCCTGGGGCGTGATCGTCGCCACCCATCCCAGCCAGTCGGGGGTTTCGGCGCAGGTCTCGCGGCTGAACCGGCAGCTGCGGCCGATCCTGGGCGGCAAGCGGGTCAGCTATGTGCGCCGCAAGATCTCGGGCGGGCCGCGCAAGGTCTATACCGCGCAGATCGGCTATTCGTCCAAGACCGAGGCCTATGCCTTTTGTAACCGCCTGCGCGGCGTCGGCGGCCGCTGCCTGGTGCTGAGGAACTGAGCCGCGGCGCTGGTGGCGGCGGTTTCCGGGGTATTTGGGAAACGGTGAAGGGCCCCGGCGCCCCGGCCGGGACGGCCGCGCTGGTGGCGCCGGCTTCTGGGGCATGGGGACGAGGAAGCGCGGCGCGGCGCCTTATTCCTTCCAGTGCACCGCGGTCAGGTCGTTGGCGGGCATCGGCGCGTTTTCCCAAAGCCCCTCGATCTCCGCCTTGGCGACGCCGGTCTTGGCGAGCTGGAACAGGAAGGCATTGGCGTGATCGTCGGCAAGGATCTGCTGCGCCTGTTTCAGCAGCGCCGAGCGTTCCGCCGGCTCGGTCGCGGCGTCGAGCCGGGCCATCACCTTGTCGAAAGCCGGGTTGCGGTAGTTGAAATAGTAGTTGGCGCGGCCGTAGATGCCGATATCCATCGGCTCGACATGGCTGATGATGGTCAGGTCGTAATCGGCGTTCTTGAACACCTGTTCCAGCCACTGCGCCCATTCCATGTTGGTGATCCGGGTCTGGATGCCCACGGCGCGCAGCTCGGCCGCGACGATCTCGCCGCCGCGGCGGGCATAGGGCGTCGGCGGCAGGGCCAGGCGCAGGGTCAGGTTTTCGGCCCCCGCCTCGGCCAGCAGCGTCTTCGACAGCTCGGGGTCGTATTGCGATTTCGCGGTCAGGTCGACGTAATCGGGATGATGCGGCGCGAAATGCGTGCCGATCGGCGTGCCATAGCCGAACATGGCGCCGTCGATGATTTCCTGCCGGTTGATGGCATGGGCGATGGCCGCGCGCACTTTGGCCTGGGCCAGCGCCGGCTGCTTGTGATTCATGGCCAGGATCGTCTCGCCCTCGGTGGTGCCGACCAGCACCTTGAAGCGCGGATCGGCCTGCAGCTGGGTCAGGGTTTCCGGGGCGGGATAGATCGGGAAGGCGTCGATATCGCCGGCCATCATCGCCGCGAAGGCGGCGCTGGGATCGGCGATGAAACGGAAGGTGGCGGTTTTCAGCGCCGGCTTCCGGCCCCAATAGCCCTCGAAGGCATCCAGCCGGATGTGGTCGCCTTGCCGCCATTCGCCGAATTTGAAGGGGCCGGTGCCGACCGGGCGGGTGGCGATGTCCTGGATGCTGGCCTGATCGACCATCACCGCGTCGCCCCAGGCCATCTTGAAGGGAAAGCCGCCGTCCGGGGCCTTCAGCGTGATGCGGACGGTCAGCGGGTCCAGGGCCTCGACCGCCTCGATGCCCTCGAACAGGGTCTTCTGGGCATTGGTGCTGTCCGGGGCGCGGGCGCGGTCCAGCGAGAAGATCACGTCCTGCGCGTCGAAGGCGCTGCCGTCGTGGAAGGTCACGTCCGGGCGCAGGCGGAAGGTGTAGGTCTTGCCGTCGGGACTGTCCCAGCTTTCGGCAAGGCCGGGCTGCACGCCGCCATCCGGGGCGATGCGGGTCAGGCCTTCGAACACATTGGCATAGACCACCTCGTCGATGGCGGCGGCGGCGCCGCCGGTCGGGTCCAGGTTCGGCGGCTCGAGCACCATGGCCAGGGTGATCGAATCCGGCGCCGCCAGCGCCGGCGTGGCCAGCACCGCCGCCGCCGCGGCCGCCTGCATGAGTTTCGCGAACATCTCTGTCCCCTTGGCTGATCCCAAGGGCACAATCCGGGCAAAATGCCCGGCGATCAACCCCGTCTCTCGGTCAGTTGCTGGGCGAGGCCGGCAAAGAGCAGCCAGAGCGAGGTCAGGAGCAGGCCCCAGCGCGCGAAGCTTTCGGGGTGGAAATCGACCAGCACCGCCCAGACCGCGAAGCCGACCCAGGCGGCGCAGACCGGCAGCGAGATGAGCCGCCAGCGCTCGGTGCGGACCGGATGGATGAACTTCACATGCGTGAACATGGTCGCGGCCAGCGCCACCACGATCAGCAGGATGATCCAGAAATTCGGCTTGAGCGCGAACAGCACCAGCACCACCATGTTCCAGCAGGCGGGAAAGCCGGCGAAGGAATTGTCCCGGGTCTTCATGCGGGTATCGGCGAAATAGACCACGCTGCCATAGGTGATGGCGATGATCGCGATCCAGCCGGTCCAGCCGGGCAGCAGCCCCGACATGAACAGCGCATAGGCCGGGATGAACACATAGGTCAGGTAGTCGATGATCATGTCCATCAACACGCCGTCATAGGTCGGCCAGTTCGTCTTGACCTGGTAGCGGCGCGCCAATGGTCCGTCGACGCCGTCCACGATCAGGGCGACGACCAGCCAGAAGAACATCTCGGACCAGTTGGCCCGGGCGGCGGCCAGAAGGGCAAGCATCGACAGCACCGCGCCGGTGGCGGTCAGCAGATGCACGAACAGGGCTTTGAGACGCAGATTCATCCCCCGCTTCTGTCACCGAACGGTCATGACCGCAAGTTCGTGCCCCCCGCGGCCGCGTGCTTTGCCGGCAGGTGATGCGCGGAAGTCCCGCAAGCGGCGGCCTATTCGACGAATTCCTCGGCCGCGTAGCCTTGCAGATACAGCAGGGCGGTCAGGTCGCCGTGGTTGATTCGCAGATCGACCTGCGCCGCGACCACCGGCTTGGCGTGCAGCGCCACGCCCGTGCCGGCCAGCTGCAGCATCCCCAGGTCGTTGGCGCCGTCGCCCACCGCCAGCACGTCGGCGGGCGACAGGCCGCGCGTGGCGGCGATGTCCTGCAGCGCCTCGACCTTGGCCTCGCGGCCCAGCACCGGCAGGGCGACATGGCCGGTCAGCACGCCGCCCTCGGAGAGCAGCGTGTTGGCGCGGTGCTCGTCGAAGCCGAGCGCCGTGGCGACCGGGCCGGTGAAGACGGTGAAGCCGCCCGAGACCAGCGCCGCATAGGCACCCTGCGCCCGCATGGTCGCGACCAGCTGCCGGCCGCCGGGGGCCAGCGTGATGCGGCTGTCCAGCACCTGGCCGATGGCGGTTTCCGGCAGGCCGGCCAGCAGGCCGACGCGGGCCAGCAGCGCCTCGTGGAAGTTCAGCTCTCCGTTCATGGCGCGGGCGGTGATGGCGGCGACGCGCTCGCCCACGCCGGCGACATCCGCGAGCTCGTCGATGCATTCCTGCTGGATCATGGTCGAATCCATGTCGGCGAGCAGCACCGCCTTGCGCCGGCCTGCGGTCGACTGGATAGCCAGGTCGAAGCCCTCGGCCTGCAGCCTGTCCCAGGCTTGCCAGAAATCCTGCGGCTCGGCGGCGACCGGGAATTCGGCGGCGATGCCGGGGGCCAGCCAAAGCGGGCGGCCGCCGTTCCAGGCGCCGCGCAGTTCCTCGACCAGCGCGGCGGACAGGTCGGCGCGGCCGGGCGCGGCAAGGATGGTGACGGTGAACATGCAGACCCCTTGGCGGTTGTTTGCGGCAGCACTAGCCAAAGCGGTGCGGCGGATCAATCGGTCGGATTCATGCCGCGAATCTGTCGCAATCATCGCTTGCAAATTTTTCTTGCGGGAATCCCCCGGCGGCGCTAAGGCGGTCAGCGGGACACGCCGCCCCAACGCGGCGCTTATAGCTGGAAGGCTAACATCATGGGCAAGACTGCTCCGGCCGCGCGGCCGGCCAATCCGCGCTTTTCTTCGGGCCCCTGTGCCAAGATCCCCCATTTCTCGCTGGACATGCTTGCCGACGCGCCGCTGGGCCGTTCGCATCGTGCTGCCGTGGGCAAGGCCAAGCTGGCCGAGGCCATCGACCTGACCCGCGACGTGCTGGGCGTGCCGGCGGATTACCGCATCGGCATCGTGCCCGCCTCGGATACCGGCGCGATCGAGATGGCGCTGTGGTCGCTGCTGGGTGCCTGCAAGGTCGAGATGCTGGCCTGGGAAAGCTTCGGCGAGGGCTGGGTCACCGATGTGGTGAAGCAGCTGAAGCTGGATGCGGTGGTGCGCAAGGCCGATTACGGCAAGATCGTGGATTTTGCCGAGGTCGATTTCGACAATGACGTGGTGTTCACCTGGAACGGCACCACCTCGGGCGTGCGGGTGCAGAATGGCGATGCGATCCCGGCGGATCGGGCCGGGCTGACCATCTGCGACGCCACCTCGGCCGCCTTTGCGATGGATCTGCCTTTCGACAGGCTCGATGTGGTGACCTTTTCCTGGCAGAAGGTGCTGGGCGGCGAGGGCGCGCATGGCGTGCTGATCCTGTCGCCGCGCGCCGTCGAGCGGCTGGAGAGCTACACCCCCGCCTGGCCGCTGCCGAAGATCTTCCGCATGACCAAGGGCGGCAAGCTGATCGAGGGCATTTTCAAGGGCGAAACCATCAACACGCCCTCGATGCTTTGCGTCGAGGATTACCTGGTGGCGCTGAAATGGGCGCAATCCATCGGCGGCCTGCCCGGGCTGATCGCGCGGTGCGAGGCCAATGCGGGCGCGGTGCGCGATTTCATCGCCGATAAGGACTGGATCGCGGACCTGGCCGAGAACCCGGCCACCGCCTCGACCACCTCGGTCTGCCTGAAGTTCACCGATCCCCGCATTCGGGACGGGGCGGCTTTCGCCAAGGCCGTCGCCAAGCGGCTGGAGAAGGAAGGCGTGGCGCTGGACGCCGGCGCCTATCGCGATGCGCCCCCGGGCCTGCGGATCTGGTGCGGCGCGACCGTCGAGGTCTCGGACGTGGCGGCGCTGATGCCCTGGATCGAATATGCCTTCGAGGCCGAGATCGAGGCGCAGGCCGCCCTGGCTTGACCTGGCGGACCGGGGCTCTGCCCCGGACCCCGGGAGTATTTGTGAAACGATGAAAGCCGGATCGGGCCAAGGTTGCCCGCTGGCCCCGCATATCCAAGAGGATAGAAAAATGCCCAAGGTTCTTGTTTCGGACAAGCTGTCGGAGACCGCCGTGCAGATCTTTCGCGATCGCGGCGTCGAGGTGGATTACCTGCCGGATCTCGGCAAGGACAAGGAAAAGCTGGCCGAGGTCATCGGGCAGTATGACGGGCTGGCGATCCGGTCCGCGACCAAGGTGACCGCGAAACTGCTGGAGAACGCCACCAACCTGAAGGTGATCGGCCGCGCCGGCATCGGCGTCGACAATGTCGACATTCCGGCCGCGTCGAAGCGGGGCGTGATCGTGATGAACACGCCCTTCGGCAATTCGGTGACCACCGCCGAGCACGCCATTGCGCTGATGTTCGCCGTGGCCCGGCAGTTGCCCGAGGCCAGCGTTTCGACCCATGAGGGCAAGTGGGAGAAGAACCGCTTCATGGGGGTCGAGGTCTTCAACAAGGTGCTGGGCATCATCGGGGCGGGGAACATCGGTTCCATCGTCATCGACCGGGCGCTGGGCCTGAAGATGAAGGTGCTGGCCTATGACCCCTTCCTGTCCGAGGAGCGGGCCAAGGAACTGGGCGTGAAGAAGGTCGAGCTGGACGAGATGCTGGCCAAGGCCGATTTCATCACCCTGCACGTGCCGCTGACCGAGAAGACGAAGAACATCCTGTCGCGCGAGAACCTGGAGAAGACCAAGAAGGGCGTGCGCATCGTCAATGCCGCCCGCGGCGGCCTGATCGACGAGCAGGCGCTGGCCGAGCTGCTGAAATCGGGGCATGTCGCCGGGGCGGCGCTGGACGTCTTCGCCACCGAGCCGGCGACCGAGAGCCCGCTTTTCGGCCTGCCCAACGTTGTGGTGACGCCGCATCTGGGCGCCTCGACCACCGAGGCGCAGGAGAACGTGGCGCTGCAGGTCGCCGAGCAGATGTCGGATTACCTGCTGACCGGCGCGGTGCAGAACGCGCTGAACATGCCCTCGGTCACGGCCGAGGAAGCGGCGGTGATGGGCCCCTGGCTGAAGCTGGCCGGCCATCTCGGCGCCTTCATCGGCCAGATGACCGACGAGCCCATCAAGGCGATCAATGTGCTTTACGACGGCGTCGCCTCCGAGATGAACCTCAAGGCACTGAATGCCGCGGTGATCGCCGGGGTGATGAAGGCCACGAACCCGGATGTGAACATGGTCTCGGCCCCGGTCATGGCGCAAGAGCGCGGCGTGCAGGTCGCCACCACCACGCAGGGCAAGTCGGGGGTCTTCGACGGCTATATCAAGGCCACCGTCGTCACCGACAAGCGCGAGCGCTCGATCGCCGGCACCGTGTTCAGCGACGGCAAGCCGCGCTTCATCCAGATCCGCGGCATCAATGTCGATGCCGAGATCGGCGAGCACATGCTCTATACCCGCAACAGGGACGTGCCGGGCGTCATCGGCGCGCTGGGCATGACGCTGGGCGACCTGGGCGTGAACATCGCCAATTTCACCCTGGGCCGCACCAAGACCGGCGACGATGCCATCGCCATCCTTTATCTTGACGAGGCGCTGAAGCCCGAGGCGCTGGAGGCGCTGCGGGCCACCGGCAAGTTCCTGCAGGTGCGGCCGCTGCAATTCGAGGTTTGAACCTTGCGAACCCCCGGACTAGGGTCCGGGGGTTTTCATTTGCGGAGGCGGCATGCGGACCTATGCCATCGGCGACATTCATGGGCATCTGGACCTGCTGAAGGCGGCGCATGAACGCATCGCCCGCGACGACGCGGCGCATGGCGGCGGCGGGACGGTTGTGCATGTCGGCGACCTGTTGGATCGCGGCCCGGATTCGCGCGGCGTGGTGGATTATCTGCTGCGCGGCCAGGCCGAAGGCCGGGCCTGGATTGTGCTCAAGGGCAATCACGACCGCTTCCTGCCGATCTTTGCCGCGCGTCCCGACTGGATCGACGCCGGGCTCGGCTCGGGCAAGCATTGGCTGGAGCACGAGACCCTGGGCGCGGCCGAGACCCTGGCATCCTATGGCGTCGAGATCCGCGGCCGCGCCCGCACCCATGCCGAGGTGCTGCGCGCCGTGCCCGAACCGCATCTGCGCTGGCTGGACGCGCTGCCGCTCTGGCATCTGATTCCGCCGGCGCTGTTCGTGCATGCCGGCATCCGGCCCGGCGTCGATCTGGCGCGGCAGACCGAGCATGACCTGGTCTGGATCCGCAAGGGCTTCCTGGATGATGCCACCGACCACGGGGTGCTGATCGTGCATGGCCATACCCCGGTCGAGCGGGTAACGCATTTCGGCAATCGCCTGGCCATCGACACCGGCGCCGCCTATGGCGGGCCGCTGAGCGTGGTGGTCTTTGACGAAACCGGGCTGCATCTGCTGGCCGAGGAGGGGCGACAGCCGGTGCCGCGCGCCTGACCTGCGGCCCCATGTGGCAATGGCGCCAGGACGCCGGCGGGAAATCTCGCAGATGCCTCACATCCGTTGACCGGCGGGCCGGCGGGGCCGGATACTCGGGGAAACGATCCGGGCGGTTTCCCGTTATGTTCCAGGAGGTGAGGCGCCGTGCAGTCGCTTTCGGTCATTCTTCAGCTGGCAGGCGCGGTGGCGCTGCTGCTTTTCGGCCTTGGCCTGGTCCGGGACGGCATGGTGCGTGCCTTCGGAATGAAGCTGAAGATGGTGCTGGGACGCGGCACCGAGACCGGGGCGCGCGCCTTCCTGTCCGGGCTGGTGGCGACGCTGGGGCTGCAAAGCTCGACCGCGACGGCGTTGATGACGGCGTCCTTCGTGGATCGCGGCATGATCCGGCCGAAGATGGCGCAGATCGTGCTGCTGGGGGCGAATCTGGGTACGGCGCTGACGGCCTGGATCGTCGCCTCGGGGCTCGAGGCGCTGGTGCCGGCGCTGCTGCTGGTCGGCTATGTGCTGCGGCGGCGCCACCAGCGCGCCTGGTCGGGGGGCGGGCTGGCGCTGATCGGCATCGCGCTGATGCTGCTGTCGCTGTCGCTGCTGACCCAGGCGACCGAGCCCTTGCGGGAATCGCCGGCCATGGCGGCGTTCCTGGCGATGCTGGGCAATGCCTGGCCGGTGGCGCTGGCCTTCGCGGCCGGGCTGGCGGTGCTCTGTTCCTCCTCGCTCGCCGTGGTGATGCTGGTCCTGTCGCTGGGCATGGAGCCGGCGCTGACCGTGGCGCTGGTGCTGGGGGCCAATCTGGGCGGGGCGATCCCGCCGGTGATGGCGACGGCCGGGCAGGGCATCGCCGCGCGCCGGGTCGCGCTGGGCAACCTGATCGTGCGCGGCATCGGCTGCCTGGTGGCGTTGCCGCTGGCCGGGCAGGCGGCGCAGTTGCTGACCGTGATGCCGCTGCCCGAGACCGGGCTGGCGGTCGAGGCGCATCTGGCCTTCAACCTGATCCTTGCCGCGGCGCTCTGGCCCTTTGCCGGGTTGGTCACCCGGCTGACCGCGACCATCCTGCCCGAGGAGGAGCAGTCGCCGCCGATCGAGGCGCAACTGCTCGACGGCTCGGCGCTGGACACGCCGGCCGTGGCGCTGGCGCGCGCCAGCCGCGCCGCCCTGGCCATCGGCGACGTGGTCGAACGCATGTTGCAGCAGGCGCGCACCGCCTTCGCCCGCGGCGACGACGCGCCGCTGGCCGAGGTCCGCGTGCTCGAGGATCGGGTGGACCGCATGCAGCAGGAGGTGAAGAGCTTCCTGTCCCGGCTGGGCCGCGAGGCGGGCGAGGCCGAGCGGCGCCAGGCCATCACCATTCTGGACTACGTGATCAATCTCGAGCATGTCGGCGACATCATCGACAAGGGGCTGGCGCCGGAGATCCGCAAGAAGGCCGGGCTGGGGCTGCGCTTCTCGGACGAGGGTTACCGCGAACTGGACGACCTGTTCCTGCTGACCATCGAGAACCTGCGCGTCGCCCAGACCGTGTTCATGACCCGCGACCGCGACCTGGCGCGGCAGCTGATGGAGGAGAAGGTCGAGATCCGGCGGCTGGAACGGCTGTCGGCGCAGCGCCACCTGATGCGCTTGCGCGAAGGGCGGGCGGAGAGCCAGCAAACCTCGTCGCTGCACCTGGACCTTCTGCGCGACCTCAAGCGGATCAATGCGCATGTCGTCTCGGTGGCGCATCCGATCCTGGACGAGGCCGACCTGCTGATCGAAAGCCGGCTGAAAAGGGGGTAGGGCTCCGGGCTGGCGGAGCGCCTCATGAGAAACGCCGTCCCGGCGGGTCCGAAGGGCTGCCCTGGCTGCTGATTGGTTCCCGTCCGAACGCCTGCGCGGCGGTCGCTGCCCAGCTCGGGCCGCTGCCGGTGAAGCGGATCCATGACGCGCAGAACCGGGTGCCGATCTGTCCGGCGCATGCCAGACCAGGTGAAGGACGGCGCGGTCAAGATGGCGCTGCCGACCATGGCGCCGGTACCCGACCGGGAATCGCCGCCCGACCAGGGCGCTGAACGACGATCCTGCCGCCCGGTCGCGGGCGAAAGGCGTGCGCCACCGCGGCCGCAGCCCAGGGCGCGACCGTCCTGTGCTGCCCGGGACGGTGGACAGTGGCGCGGGCTCGCTGTATGAGCCGCGCCAAACGGGAAAGATGCGATGCGGATTCCGTCCAAGACGGCGAAATACAATCTGGGCCAGGTGGTCCGCCACCGCGAACATCCGTTTCGCGGGGTGATTTTCGACGTCGACCCGGAATTCGCCAATACCGAGGAATGGTACGAATCCATCCCCGAGGAATCGCGGCCGTCGCGCAACCAGCCCTTTTACCATCTCTATGCCGAGACCGAGGCGACCTATTACGTCGCCTATGTCTCGGAACAGAACCTGGTGCCGGACCATTCCGGCGAGCCGCTGGAACATCCCGAGGTCACCGAGATGTTCGGCGAATTCCAGGACGGCCGCTATCCGCTGCAATTCGGGCTGAACTGAGCGGAGCGGTGTCCTTGGCCGGTCCGGGCGCGGGGGCGCCCTGCATCAGCGGTTCGGTCACCGGCACGATGAAGGCCAGGAAATTCCGCCGGCCTTCGCGGAAATAGCTGAGCGAGGCGGTCAGTTCCTGGATCAGGAACCAGCCGAAACCACCTTCCGGCAGCAGCAGGACCGAAGCGGAATCCCCGGCGTCGAAGCCGGGCTGGGGCAGGCATCTGGGGTCGAGACAGGACAGCGGCAGCGGCCGGCCGTCATCGGTCACCGCGCAGGCGATGCCGCCGACATGGCGGGCGACGCAAAGATGGATCAGCGGCGCGTGCGGCCGGCCGCCCAACCGCGTCGCCTCGGACCGGGTGCCGTGTTCGCAGATGTTGTTCAGCACCTCGGCCAGCGCGAGTTCCAGCCTGGCGACCACCTCGTCCTCGGCGCTGCCGTCGAAGCGCTGGCGCAGGAACAGCAGCGCCGCGCGCACGGTTTCGGGATCGGCGCGGAAGATGCGGTGGAACATCGGCCGGGGGCCCGCCGATGGCCGGTGCAGCCGCCTGTCGGGCGGGAGCGGGGGGACGTTCATGGCGCGGGGCCTTTCTGGCCGGGCGGCGGATCCTTGCGGATGGTCAGCACCGTGTCCATGCGGGTCAACTGGAACACCCGCTCGACATTGGGGGTCAGGCCGGTCAGCACCAGCCGGCGGTCGGCCGGCATCGCCTTGAAAAGCGCGATCACCGCGCCAAGGCCCGAGCTGTCGATGAAATCGACGCCGCGCAGGTCCAGCACCACCAGCGCGCCGCCATCGGCGATCATGCTGCGCACGCGGTCCTTGAAAGCCGTGGCGATGGCGGCGTCGAGGCGCTTTTCGTCGACGCGGATCGTCACCCCGTCCGGTTGGGGCAGCAAGGTCAGTTGCATGTCTGGTTCCGCCGTTGGTCTTTTCCAGGACTGTTCTAGCGCGCAAACCTTACCGATCGGTAAGCGGAGGCCGGCCCGGCCTGCCACAAGCCCTGGAAATCTGCGTCGAATGCTCCGCATCGGCCGCGAAACGGTGTCGGAACTGTCCGAAAGATCAGGCCGGGGCCGGGTGCAGACACGTTGATGTTACCCAGAGCGGCGAGTTAATCTGCCGGTGAATGAGTGGCCTGCCCCGGACAAGAGATGAGCCCATGCGTCCCGCCTTCCTGCCCGCGTTCGTGCTTGCGGCCCTTGTCATGAGCGGAGCGCCCGGCCGGGCCGGCCCCGTCGCCCTGACCTGCCCCGAACCCGGCAATGCGGTGGTCGCGCAAGTCTGTGCCGCCCTGCAGGACGAGCTGCGCCAGTCCGGCCATTCCCTGCTGCCGGCGGCCGATGCGCCGCTGCGGCTGCGGCTGGAGGCGGAAAGCCAGCGCCCGGACCGGCTGCGGGCGCGGCTGATCGTCGAGGACGCCTCGGGCCGGCACGATGGCGACGAGATCGAGCTTTCGGTCATGGATCGCGCCACGATCCCCGAGGCGCAGCTGAGATCCTTTGCGCGGCTGCTGTTGGGCGAGGCGCTTTCCCGGAAATGAGTTCAAACAAGGAATTGGCCATGAGTCTTGCCAGGAGTTTCGACGCAGGCGCGCCGGACCACCCGCAATTCGGCGCCGCGGCCGATGTGGCGCGCGCCGTGCGGAGCGAGGGCGGCGATGCCCCGGCCTCGACCGGGACCGGCTACAGGATCAACGTGGGCGATACGTTCAACGGCTTCCTGGGGGCCGGCGACGCCGACTGGGTGCGGGTGCAGTTGCAGCCCGGCACCTACATCATCTCGCTGGAAGGACGCGGCGGCGCCGGGTTGTACGACCCCTATCTGCGGGTGATGAACGGTGCCGGCATCGAGGTCGCCCATAACGACGACAGCGGCTCGCTGAACTCGCGCCTGGTCCTGACCGTCACGCAGCCCGGCACCTATTACCTCGAGGCGGGCAGCTATGCCGGCGCCTATTCCGGCAATTACAGCCTGGGCATCGCGGCGCGGCAGCCGCTGCGCAACTTCACCATGGCCGAGATCGCCGAGCAACTGACCGACGGCTATTGGGAAAGCACCGGCCGCGAACGCCGGGCCTTCGACGTGGGGCAGGGCGACGTGCTGAACGTGGACCTGTCCAGCCTGACGGCGGCCGGCCGCACGCTGGCCAATATGGCGCTGAACGCCTGGGAGGCGGTGACCGGCATCCGCTTCAACCGCAACCCGGGTCCGAATGCTACCCTTCACATCACCTTCGACGACAACGATACCGGCGCCTATTCCAGTTCGGTCGTCAGCGGCGGCCGCATCATCAACTCGCATGTCAATGTCGGGCTGGACTGGCTGAGCGCCTATGGCACCGGCTTCAACGGCTACAGCTACCAGACCTATATCCACGAGATCGGCCATGCGCTGGGGCTGGGCCATGCCGGCAACTACAACGGCAGTGCGGTTTACGGCGTGGACAACCACTATCTGAACGATAGCTGGCAGGCCACGATCATGTCCTATTTCAATCAGCAGCAGAACACGGCCGTCCACGCCACCCGCGCCTATGTCGCCTCGGCGATGATCGCGGACATCATGGCGATGCAGGAACTTTACGGCCCGACCGCGATCCGTACCGGCAGCAACACCTATGGCGAGCACACCAATGCCGGCGCGGCCTATGCCACCATCGCCGGCATGCTGCGCAACGCGCATACACGCGACGACATCACCTTCGCCATCTTCGACCAGGGCGGCGTGGACATGCTGGACCTGGCCGGCGACAGCCACAACCAGCGCATCTCGTTGGCGCCGGGCACGGTATCGAACGCCTATGGGCTGGTCGGCAATATCTCGATCGCCTTCGGCACGGTGATCGAGAACGTGCAGGCCGGCCACGGCCACGACCTGGTGATCGGCAACTGGGCCAACAACCTGCTGCGTGGCGGTTCCGGCAACGACACGCTGCGCGGCAACAACGGCGATGACACGCTGAACGGCGGCGGCGGCCAGGACCGGCTGGAGGGCGGCGCCGGCAACGACACCTATGTCGTCGATGCGCATGACAGCATCGCCGAGGCGGCGAATGCCGGGGTGGATACACTGCGCGCGCTGGTCTCGATGCAGCTCGGCGCCAATTTCGAGAATCTCGAACTGATCGCGAACGGGGTGCAGAACGGCACCGGCAACGAGTTGGCGAACCGGCTGACCGGCAACCTCTATGCCAACCAGATGAACGGGCTGCTGGGGCATGACAGCCTGTTCGGTCTGGCCGGGAACGACACGCTGAACGGCGGCCATGGCAATGACTGGCTGGATGGCGGCGCCGGGGCCGATGTGCTGATCGGCGGGGCCGGCAACGATTTCTACGTCACCGATGGGCGCGACCAGCTGCGTGAGATGGCCGGGCAGGGCATCGACATGGTGCGGTCCCTTGTCTCGATGCAGCTTGGCGCGCATCTCGAGAACCTGACGCTGATCTCGAATACGGCGCAGAACGGCACCGGCAATGTGCTGGCGAACCGGGTGATCGGCAACGGCCATGCCAACCTGCTGGACGGGCGGCTGGGGAATGACAGCCTGTTCGGCTTGGCGGGCAACGACACGCTGTTCGGCGCGCTGGGCAACGATTCCCTGCATGGCGGGGTCGGCGACGACGTCCTGGCCGGCTTGGCGGGCAATGACACGCTGTTTGGCGGCCTTGGTGCCGATCATTTCGCCTTTCATGGCGGGCGCGACGTGATCCAGGACTTCCGGGACGATGTCGACACGCTGCGCATCGACGATGCGCTGTGGGGCGGCGGGGTGCGCAGCGTGGCGCAGATCCTGTCCCATGCCAGCGTGGCGGGCGGCAATATCGTCTTCGACTTCGGCAACGGCAATACGCTGACTCTGAACGGCCTGACCAGCATCGCCGCCCTGCAGAACGACCTGATCGTCGTCTGACCGGCCGCCTTGCCCGACCAAGAAGGCGTCGCGGGCCCGCGCCGCCTTTTGGCTGCCGAAAGCCGGACCCTTCGGCCCCCGCGCCGCCTTGATTTTCGGCAGCAGGCTGCCGCGATCCTGCCAAGCGGAAGACCCCCTGCCGCCAGGGTAGGGGCCGTGGGCAGCGCCCGCCCGGATGCGAAGACCAGCGGCAGCGGCGAGGGTCCAGCGATGACGATGTATTGCCATGAAATGGTCGAGGGCAGCCGGGTGCGCGAGCCCTAGCCATGCTCTCGGACGGGATCGACACCATGCCCGCCGAGATCCGCCGGATGAAGCGGGCCGAGGCCGAGGCGCTGTTCCGCCGCATCGGCATCACCTTCGCGGTCTATGGCGGGGCGGCGACCCGGACCGGCTGACCGCATCGACGATCCGTTCCTGGACCCGCCGTGCCTCCGGCGCGATTCCATGCTGGGCGTGCCCGGGCTGATGGATGTCTATCGCTCGGGCGGGGTCGGCATCGCCGCGGCGCCGGGCGCCGGCGTGGCCGACGACAAGGCGGTCTATACCTTTGTGCCCGAGATGGTCCGCCTCTGCCTGGGAGAGCAGCCGATCCTGCGCAACGTCCCGACCTGGACGCTGTGGAAGGACGAGGATTATCGCCAGGTCATGACCAATGCAGGGCTCGGGCGGCTACGGCATGCTGGACCGGGCCGAGGAAACGCCCTTCCTGCAGATCGGCGCGCGCAAATACGGCAAGCCGATCCTGGACCGGGTGGTGCGGCCTGAGACGAATCTTGCCGATGCGCAGAAGGCGGTGCTGTTGTCGTGGGATTCGGCGTTGCGCTCGAATCTGTCGGTGGGTATGCCTCTGGACCTGGCCGTCATCCGCGAGGATGCGTGCGCGGTCCCGCATACCCGCCGTATCCTGGAGGGCGACCCGGCCTTCATGGCCATGTCCGCCGCCCGGTTCGCGGCGCTGCGCGACAGTTTCGTGAAGGTCACGATCTGACCGCAGCCCCCGCGGACCCAAGACCGAGGAGAGGCAGATGAAGATTGATCTTGCCCGTCCCCCGATGTCGGTGTTCCACATGCCGGGCCTGCATCCCGGCCTGTCCTATCTGCCGCCCCGTCCGGGCTGGATCATGCGCCCGACCGAGGGCGCGCGGGTGCGGCTGTTCGCCGAAAGCGACGATCCGGCGCTGCGCGGCGCGCAGCAGAATGCCATCGACCGGCAGCAGCAGCGGGCGCTGGCCAGCGTGATGGAGATCAACTGCGCGCCCGTGCTGCTGGAAGACGCGACCTTCCGGCACGGATTCGCCATGATCGGCGAGCGGGTCTGGCTGAACGGCGCCGCGGGCGGCCGGATGCGGACCCGCTATGACCAGAAGAACCCGGACGAGCAGCGCCAGTCCCGGCTGCACGACGCCTTCCGGCGCGCGCGCCGTGACGCCGATCTGCCCTTGCCGGTCTGGAAGGAACTGGCCGAGGATCTGCCCATCGCCATCGAGCTGAAGAACGGCTTCAACTATTACCATTTCACCGTCGAGACCCTGGGCTGCCTGGCCGCCTTTGCCGATGACGACAGCGGCCAGCCGATCAACCTGCATCTGCCGCAGGACGAGGTGCGGGATTTCATCCCCGGCTTCATCGCCGCGGTCTTTCCCGGCATCGCGGATCGCGTGGCCTTCGTCACGGGCCGGCAGAGCTATGAACGGGTGCGGGCGCATTACAGCCACCGGCACTATCTCTATCAGACCGGCGACGAGCGCATCCTGGCCGCCATCGCCGAGCCGGGGGTGGATCCGCGCTGGGCCGACCAGCTGCGCTCGAAATCCCTTCAACGCAAGGCCGTCTTCATGGCCTCCTATGACAGCAGCCTGCGGCTGCTGCGCGAACATGCGCTGCGCCAGTTGCCCGGCAAGCTGGTCGAGGAGCGGCCGCGCCTGGTCTGGATGGGCCGCGACGAGGCCGGCGACGCCCGGGCGCGCGGCATCACCGGCCACAAGGCGCTGCTGGCCGAACTGTCCGCCCGCGGCTTCCGGGTGGTGGCGTTCGAGCACCTGAGCCCGCTCGAGCAGATCGCGCAGATGCAGGCGGCGGATATCCTGATCGCGCCGCACGGCGCCGGGCTGGCGAACATGGTCTATGCCCGGCCCGGCGCGCTGGTGATCGAGATCGGCACCCGCCAGACCCAGCTGCATCGCTGGGGCGATTTCCTGCCCGCCGCGCATGTCTCGCGCTGCCGTTACGATACCGTCTTCGCCGATATCGCGGGCCTTTCCGACCTGGGGCAGGTGCCGCCGGTCTCGGAAGGGTTGCTGGGCGTGCATGTCGGCCGCAACGCCACCCGCCGCATCCTTGAGCTGGTGGACGAGGCGCTGGCGCAGGACGCGGCGCCCTAACCCTCGGAACCCAGCATGCCCCGCAGCTCATAGACCAGGTCCAGCGCCTCGCGGGCGCTGATCGTGTCGGGATTGAGGTCGCGCAGCCGCGCCTCGACCGCCGAGGGCTGCGCCCTGGCCGCCGGCGCCGGCGCCGGGGCAGCGCGGAACAGCGGCAGGTCGTCGAGCAGCGCCGCCGGCTTGCCGGTGCCCTGCCGCTCGCCGCTTTCCAGCTGGTGCAGGATGTCGCGGGCCCGGTCCACCACCGCGGGCGGCAGCCCGGCCAGCCGCGCCACCTGCACGCCATAGCTGCGGTCGGCGGCGCCCTTCCTGACCTCGTGCAGGAAGATCACCTCGCCCTCCCATTCGCGCACGGCGACGGTGGCGTTCTCGACGCCCGGAAGCCGGGCCGACAGGCTGGTGATCTCGTGGTAATGGGTGGCAAACAGCGCCCGGCAGCGGTTCTGGCCGTGCAGATGCTCCATCACCGCCCAGGCGATGGACAGCCCGTCCCAGGTCGCGGTGCCGCGGCCGATCTCGTCCAGGATCACCAGCGCGTGGTCGTCGGCCTGGTTCAGGATCGCCGCGGTCTCGACCATCTCGACCATGAAGGTGGACCGCCCCCGCGCCAGGTCGTCCGCCGCGCCGACGCGGCTGAAAAGCTGGCTGACCAGGCCGACATGGGCGCGGCGGGCGGGCACGAAGCCGCCGGCCTGGGCCAGGATGGCGATCAGCGCGTTCTGGCGCAGGAAGGTCGATTTGCCGGCCATGTTCGGGCCAGTCAGCAGCCAGATCGCCGGGGTCTCGCCCTCGGTCAGCGCGCAGTCGTTGGCGACGAAAGCCTCGCCCTTGCGCTTGAGCGCGCGTTCCACCACCGGATGCCGGCCGCCCTCGATCACGAAGGCGCGGCTGGCATCGACCTCGGGGCGCACCCAGCCTTCGCCCGAGGCGAGATCGGCAAAGGCGGCGGTCAGGTCGATCTCGGCCAGGGCGCGGGCCGCCTGGCCGATGGGGCCGGCGCGGTCCAGCACCGCGCGGGACAGGCGGGCAAAGATCTCGCGCTCGATCTCCAGCGCCCGGTCGCGGGCGTTCAGGATGCGGGTTTCCAGTTCCGACAGTTCGACGGTGGTGAAGCGGATCTGGTTCGCGGTGGTCTGGCGATGGATGAAGCGTTCGTTCAGCGGCGGGGCCAGCATGCGTTCGGCATGGGTCGAGGTGGTCTCGATGAAATAGCCCAGCACGTTGTTGTGCTTGATCTTCAGGCTCTGCACCCCGGTCTCGGCGATGTAATCGGCCTGCATCCGGGCGATGACGCCGCGGCCCTCGTCGCGCAGGCGGCGGGTCTCGTCCAGATCCCCGTCATGGCCCGGCGCGACGAAGCCGCCGTCGCGGGTCAGCAAGGGCGGCTCGGCCACCAGCGCATCGTCGAGCAGGTCGATCAATGCGTCATGGCCGGTCAGGTCGCGCGCCGCCTCGGCCAGCACGGCGATCTCGTCATCGCCCAGCATGGCGGCGATGGCCGCGCCTTGCGTCAGCCCGGCGCGGATCGCGGCCAGGTCGCGGGGCCCGCCCCGTTCCAGCGCCAGCCGCGACAGCGCCCGGTCCATGTCGGGCGCGCGCGACAGCGCCTCGCGCAGGTCGCCGGTCAGCCGCGGGTCGTCCACCAGATGCGCGACGGCGGCCTGCCGGGCGTGGATCTCGGCCAGATCGCGCGAGGGGGCGCCGACGCGGCGTTCCAGCAGCCGCGCGCCCCCCGCCGTCACCGTGCGGTCGATGGCGGCCAGCAGCGAGCCCTCGCGGCCGCCGGACAGCGCCTGGGTCAGTTCCAGGTTGCGGCGGGTGGCGGCGTCGATCTGCATGGCGCCGCCAAGCGCCTCGCGCACCGGCGGGCGGATCAGCGGCATCCGGCCCTTTTGCGTCAGCTCCAGGTAATCGGCGATGGCGCCCATGGCGGCGAGTTCGGCGCGGCTGAACTGGCCGAAACCGTCCAGCGTCTCGACCGAAAACAGCGCGCAAAGCCGGCGCGTGGCGGCGCTGCTGTCAAAGCTGCCGCCGGGCAGTTCGGTCAGCGCCGCGCCGGCCTCGGCGGCGATCTCGTCAAGCTGCGAGCCTTCGGCGGCCAGCAATTCGCGCGGCGCGTGGCGGGCAAGTTCCGGGGTCAGCCGTGCCGGCGGGCAGGGCATGACCCGGAAGGCGCCGGTCGAGATGTCCACCCAGGCCAGCGCCGAATCCTCGCGCACGGCGGCGAAGCTGGCCAGGAAATTGTGCCGCCGCGCCTCCAGCAGCGATTCCTCGGTCAGGGTGCCGGGCGTCACCAGCCGCACCACGTCGCGGGCCACGACCGATTTCGAGCCGCGCTTCTTGGCCTCGGCCGGATCCTCCATCTGTTCGGCGATGGCGACGCGGAAGCCCTTGCGGATCAGCGCCAGCAGATAGGACTCTGCCGCATGGACCGGCACGCCGCACATCGGGATCGGCTGCCCCAGATGCGTGCCGCGTTTCGTCAGCGCGATGTCCAGCGCCGCGGCGGCGGCCACGGCGTCCTCGAAGAACATCTCGTAGAAATCGCCCATGCGATAGAACAGCAGCGCGCCGGGATTGGCCTCGCGGATCGCGAGATACTGCGCCATCATCGGGGTGGGTTGATCGCTCATGTCCAGCCTTGTCGCCTCGGTCCCGTTCTTCTAGGGGATGCGCGGGCCGATGCAAACCGTATGCCGCCAGGTTGCCGCAGGGGCGCAAGAATCCCGGTGACAGCCGGCCTTTGTTGCGGCATCGTCTGGCGAAAGATATTCGTGAGGCATGGGAATGAAATCCTTGATTCTGGGCGCAATGCTGTTGCCTCTGGCGGGCGCGGCCGTCGCGGCCTGCCCGGATGTCTCGCTGATGCAGAACGCCGCCCGCGGCTGGATCGCCGGCCAGCGCCTGCCCGATCCGCTGGTGCGCACGGTCGAGGACGGGATCTGCGCCTATGCCGCCTTCCGCAGCATTCTCGAGGCCGAGCTGGGCCCGCCGGTCGGCGTGAAGGTGGGCTTCACCTCGAAGCCGGTGCAGGAGCGGTTCGGCGTGACCGCCCCGGTCACCGGCGCGCTGTTCGCGCCGATGCTGCTGCCCGACGGCGCGCGGCTGAGCCTCAAGGGCAGCCGGGCGCCGTTCTTCGAGGCCGATCTGGTGGTGACGGTCGGCAGCGCGGCCATCATGCAGGCCCGCACGCGCGAGGAGGTGGCGGCGGCGCTGCGCGACGTGCGGCCCTTTATCGAGCTGCCCGACATCGCCCTGCAAAAGGACGTGGCGCCGACCGGGCCGCTGATGGCGGCCTATGGCGTGACGCCGTGGCGCGGCGTGCTGGGGCGCGGCATCGCCATGGCCGACCTGGACGATCCGGTCGCGGACCTGGCGGCGCTGACCGTCAACCTGAAGCTGGACGGCAAGAGCATCGGCACCGGCTCGGGCGAGATGCTGCTGGGCCATCCGCTGGATGTGGTGCTGTGGCTGGTCGAACAAGGCAGCTACGAGCTCAAGCCGGGCTCGGTGATCTCGCTGGGTTCGCTGGGCTCTTTGCATCCCGCCTGGCCCGGCCACCGGGTCGAGGCGGATTACCGCGTCGGCGGCCGGGCGATGAAGGTGGGCGTGACGCTGGTTCCCTGACCTTGGGTCAGGTTGCCGGCCAGCCTGCCTGTTTCGGCAGATCGGGAAAAAACCTTTGCTTTGCGGGGGGCTGTGTCGCAACACTGTCACTCGGGGCCGCTAGGTGGCAGCAGCCGCCTGCAGCGGGCGTGTTCTGTAACGGAGTTGACCAATGACCATTCAATCGACCGCGGCGGGGCTTGCCGCCCTGGCCCTGCTGGCGAGTTCCGGCGCCGCTTCGGCGCAGGATCTGGCGGCGCTGGAAGAAGCCGCGAAGGCCGAGGGCATGCTGACCACCATCGCCCTGCCGCATGACTGGTGCAACTATGGCGGCGTGATCGAGGGCTTCAAGGCGAAATACCCCGAGATCAAGGTCAACGAGCTGAACCCCGACGCCGGCTCGGCCGACGAGCTGGAGGCGATCCGCGCCAACAAGGACAACAAGGGCCCGCAGGCGCCCGACGTGATCGACGTCGGCCTGTCCTTCGGCCCGCAGGCCAAGGACGAGGGGCTGATCCAGCCCTACAAGGTCGCCACCTGGGACTCGATCCCCGAGGATGCCAAGGATGCCGAGGGCTATTGGTATGGCGACTATTACGGCGTGATGGCCTTCGGCGTGAACTCGGACCTGATCGACACGGTGCCGAAAAGCTGGAAGGACCTGACCAAGCCCGAATTCGCCAATGCCTTCGCGCTGGCCGGCGATCCGCGCGCCTCGGCGCAGGCGATCATCTCGGTCATGGCGGCCGGCATCGCCAATGGCGGCGAGGCGGGCGAGGCTTCGGGCCAGAAGGGCATGGAGCTGATGGCCGAGGTGAACAAGGCCGGCAACTTTGTCCCGGTCATCGGCAAATCGGCGACCATCGCCCAGGGCGCGACGCCGATCGTCACCGCATGGGACTATAACCTGCTGTCGTGGCGCGACGGGCTGAACGGCAACCCGCCGGTCGAGGTGGTGATCCCCGAGGACGGCGTGGTGGCCGGCGTCTATGTCCAGGCGATCTCGGCCTATGCGCCGCATCCGAACGCGGCGAAGCTGTGGATGGAATATCTATATTCGGACGAGGGCCAGCTGGCCTGGCTCAAGGGCTATTGCCACCCGATCCGCTTCAACGATCTGGTCAAGAACGGCAAGGTGCCGCAGGAGCTGCTGGACGCGCTGCCCCCGGCCGAGGCCTATGAGAAGGCGATCTTCCCGACCCTGGAGCAGCAGGAGGCCAACAAGAAGGTGGTGACCGAGGGCTGGGACAGCGTCGTCGGCGCGGCGGTCAAGGAATAAGACAAGAACCGGCCCCGCCCGACGCGGCGGGGCCGTCCCGAACGGGCGAGGCGGAATGAGACAGATCGGCTGGAACTGGCTGGGCGTCCTGCCCTTTTTCGCCTTCGCGGCTCTGTTCCTGGTGCTGCCGACGATGAACATCGTCATCGGCGCGTTTCAGGATCCGCAGGGCGGATTCACCCTGGCCAATCTGGCCGGGCTCGCCTCGCCGCGGATCGTCGACAGCTTCGCCATTTCGATCAAGGTGTCGCTGGCCTCGGCGATCCTGGGCTGCCTGATCGGTTTCGCCATGGCGGCGGCGGTGGTGATGGGCGGCGTGCCGCGCTGGATCAAGGCGCCGCTGATGACCTTCTCGGGCGTCGCCTCGAACTTCGCCGGGGTGCCGCTGGCCTTCGCCTTCATCGCCACGCTGGGGCGGGTGGGGCTGGTCACGATGCTGCTGCGGCAATGGTTCGGCATCAACATCTATGCCATGGGCTTCAACCTGCTCAGCTTCTGGGGCCTGACGCTGACCTATCTGTTCTTCCAGATCCCGCTGATGATCCTGATCATCACCCCGGCGCTGGAGGGGCTGAAGCGCGAATGGCGCGAGGCGGCCGAGGTGCTGGGCGCCTCGACCGGGCAGTATTGGCGCATGGTGGCGCTGCCGATCCTGTTCCCGTCGCTGCTGGGCACCTTTGCGCTGCTGTTCGCCAACAGCTTCGGCGCGGTGGCGACGGCCTATGCGCTGACCGGCTCGTCGCTGTCCATCGTGCCGATCATGCTGTTCGCGCAGATCCGCGGCGACGTGCTGCAAGACCCGCATCTGGGCTATGCCATGGCCTTCGGCATGATCGTGGTCACGGGGCTTGCCAATCTGGCCTATGTCATCATGCGCACCCGCGCCGAAAGGTGGATGCGATGAAACGGCTGTGGTCCTGGGCGGCGCTGGTGGTCGGCGGGCTGTATTTCCTGCTGCCGCTGATCGGCACCATCGAATTCTCGCTGCGGATGCGGCGCGGGGAATATTCGCTGGACGCCTATCGCTCGGTGCTGTCGGACGCGGCCTTCCGGCAGACCTTCAGCTATTCCGTGGTGATGGCGCTGCTGACCATCGTGCTGGGGGTGCTGATCGTGGTGCCGACCGCCTATTGGGTGCGGCTGCGCCTGCCGCGGCTGCGCCCGGTGATCGAGTTCATCACCCTGCTGCCGCTGGTCATTCCCGCCATCGTCGTGGTCTTCGGCTATATCCGGCTTTACAACACCAGCTCGATCCTGCCGCTGACCGGCACGGCATCCGGCACCAACCTGCTCTTGCTCTGCGGCTATGCCACGCTGGCGCTGCCCTATATGTATCGCGCGGTGGACACCGGGCTGTCCACGCTGGACGTGCGCTCGCTGACCGAGGCGGCGCAATCGCTGGGCGCCGGCTGGGTGCGGATCATCGGCCGGCTGATCCTGCCCAATGTGCTGGGCGCGGTGATGTCCGGCGCCTTTCTGTCCTTCGCCATCGTCATCGGCGAATTCACCATGGCGGCGCTGCTGAACCGTCCCGCCTTCGGCCCCTACATGCAGCTGCTGGGCGCCAACCGCGCCTATGAGCCGGCGGCGCTGGCGGTGATCGCCTTCGCCGTCACCTGGGGCTGCATGGGGCTGATGCAGCTGATCTCCCGCCTGTTCGGCACACGGATTCAACCGACATGAGCTTCCTGACCCTCGACCATCTGCAGAAATCCTTCGGCCCGACCAAGGTCGTCCACGACTTCGACCTGTCGGTGGAGAAGGGCGAGTTCGTGTCCTTCCTCGGCCCCTCGGGCTGCGGCAAGACCACGGTGCTGCGCATGGTCGCCGGGTTCGAAACCCCCAGCGCCGGCCGCATCAGCATCGACGGCCAGGACGTGACCCGGTCGCGGCCGAACCAGCGCCGCATCGGCATGGTGTTCCAGTCCTATGCGCTGTTCCCGAACCTGACCGTGGCCGAGAACGTGGGCTTCGGCCTGAAGGTCGCGGGCGTCGCGCGGGCCGACCGCGCGGGCCGCGTGGCCGAGATGCTGGAGCTGATCGGCCTGCCGGACCTGGGCGGCCGCTACCCGTGGCAGCTTTCGGGCGGCCAGCAGCAGCGCGTGGCGCTGGCCCGGGCGCTGGCGCCGCGGCCGCGCGTGCTGCTGCTCGACGAGCCCTTGTCGGCGCTGGACGCCAAGATCCGCGTCAGCCTGCGCAACCAGATCCGCGAGATCCAGCAGCAGCTGGGCATCACCACCATCTTCGTCACCCATGACCAGGAAGAGGCGCTGTCGATTTCCGACCGCATCGTGGTCATGCACAAGGGCGTGGCCGACCAGACCGGCACCCCGGCCGAGATCTATAACCGGCCCGCCACCGATTTCGTCGCCGGCTTCGTCGGCACGCTGAACCGCTTCCCGGCCGAGGTGCTGGACCCGGCCCGCGGCCTGGTCCGCGTCGAGGGGACCGAGATCGCGCTGGACCGTCCGCTGCCTGCCGGCCGCGTCACCCTGGCGGCGCGGCCGGAAAGCCTGCGCATCGCCCCCGAGGGCATCCCGGCCGAGATCGCCGGCGTCGAGTTCCTCGGCTCGGTCCAGCGGTTGCGGGCCCGGGTGGCGGGGCGCGAGGTGGTGCTGGACCGGTTCAACGAGCCCTGCGCCGCCCTGCCGCAGCCGGGCGCGCAGGTGCATCTGGCCGCCGCCCGGACCGGCTGGCTGGTGCTTGCCGGCTAACTGCGCGCGCCGGCTCCGCCCCGACCGTCGCGGCGCAGTGCCAAAGCCTGGCGGACATGGCCGGGCAGGATGGCGAAGCCCTTGGCATAGCGCAGAAACAGCCGCCGCGGATCGGACAGCATCCGCCACAGCCATTCCAGCTTGAGCCTGCGCAGCAGCCCCGGCGCCCGGCGCTGATGGCCCGACAGGAAATCCAGCCCCGCCCCGATCGAGGCGAAGCCGGTATCGCCCAGCGCGTCGCGGGCGCGGATGGCGAAAAGCTCTTGCCGCGGCGCGCCCAGCGCCAGGAAGCACAGCCTTGCGCCCGAGGCGCGGATGCGGGCGATGATCTCGGCGCCTTCCTCGCCCAGCGGATCGAAGGGAAAGCCCGGCGCATGGGTCAGCGCGACGCGCAGGCCGGGCACGGCGCGGGCCATGCTCTGCGCCGCCCGCGCCAGCGAGTCGTCGCTGCTGCCGATCAGGGCGACGGGCAGGCCGGCCCGCGCCGCCTCGGCCGCCAGGGGCAGCACCAGGTCCGAGCCGGGGGCCAGCGCCACCGGGCGGCGGGCGATGCGGGACAGCCAGACGATGGGATTGCCGTCGGCGCAGACCAGGTCATGCGCGGCATAGGCGGCGCGAAAGCCGGCATCCTCGCCCAGCCGTTGCAGGTGATCGACGTTCAGCGTGGCGATGGCGAAGCCGCGCCCGTCCTGCAGCCGCTGCCGCACCGCCGCCAGAAGCGCCGCGGAATCCGGGCAGTTGATCTGCACGGCGCTGCCGTCGGGAAAGCTGAAATGCATGATGTGCCTCGGGGATGGGGCCGGGATTTCCCGGCAGGATGTGGCGGCGGCGGCGGGATTGCAACGCCCTTCCCGGCGTCTGGCCGGCAAGGGCGGGGGCCAGGGCCCGCCGCGCGGCCGCCACCCCTGCGGCAGGGTGTCGCGGCCCCGGGCCGATCCGGCCCCGGTCGGGCCGATTCTGCCTAAAAAGGCAGGCATTCGACTGGTTTTAACGGTTGGTCCGGGGCGTAGAATTCGGTATGCCGGACACGCCTGCCAGTTGTTGAATGATTTGGGCCCGCAGGGGCGTTCCACGAGTTGAAAGAGGCACTTCCATGGCCTTCGACAAGACCGTCGTTGAGGACAGTGATATCGCTATCGTCGGCATGGCGGCACAATTGCCGGGTGCCGCGGGCGTCGCGGACTACTGGGACAATCTGTGCCGCGGGGTCGAATCGATCCAGCGCCTGTCGCAAGCCGAGCTGTTGGCGCGGGGCGAGTCGCGGGCGCGGCTGGCGGATCCG
This sequence comes from Paracoccus sp. TOH, assembly GCF_030388245.1. Classification (NCBI taxonomy): domain Bacteria; kingdom Pseudomonadati; phylum Pseudomonadota; class Alphaproteobacteria; order Rhodobacterales; family Paracoccaceae; genus Paracoccus; species Paracoccus sp. TOH. The sequence continues at coordinate 461,659 of NZ_CP098360.1, read as the reverse complement.
AACTATGTGCCTTCGGCCGCCATCCTTGCGCAGTTCGACGAATTCGATGCCGAGTTCTTCGGGCTTTCGCCCAAGGAAGCGGCGATCATGGACCCGCAGCACCGCAAGTTCCTGGAAACCTGCTGGCACGCGCTGGAGGATTCCGCCCACCCGCCCGAGCGTTTCTCCGGCAATATCGGCGTCTGGGCCGGTTGCGGCATGGGCACCTATTACCACTCGAACCTCTGCTCGAACCGCGACCTGGTGGACGGTGTCGGGCATTTCCTGCTGCGCCATACCGGCAACGACAAGGATTTCCTGTCCACCCGCGTCAGCCATGTCTTCGACCTGACGGGGCCCAGCCTCAGCGTGCAGACCGCCTGTTCCAGCTCGCTGGTGGCGATCCACATGGCCTGCCAGTCGCTGCAATCGGGCGAATGCGACATGGCGCTGGCCGGCGGCGTGACCATCGAGCTGCCGCATGGCCTGGGCTATCTCTACAAGGAGAACGAGATCCTGTCGCCCGACGGCCATTGCCATGCCTTCGACCATCGCGCGCAGGGCACGGTCTTCGGCAGCGGCGCGGCGGTGGTGGCGTTGCGCCGGCTGCGCGATGCGCTGGCCGATGGCGACCATATCTGGGCGGTCATCAAGGGCTCGGCCATCAACAATGACGGTGCGGCCAAGGCCGGCTACCTGGCGCCCAGCGTCGAGGGCCAGGCGCAGGCGGTGGCCGAGGCGCTGGTGATGGCCGGGGTGTCCTCGGACAGCATCGGCTATGTCGAATGCCACGGCACCGGCACTGCGCTGGGCGACCCGATCGAGGTTGCGGCGCTGAACCAGGCCTATGCCCGGCTTTCGGAAGGCGGGCGGCAAGGGCCGTGCCGCATCGGCTCGGTCAAGACCAATATCGGCCATCTGGACACCGCGGCGGGCGGCGCCGGGCTGATCAAATCGGCCCTGGCGGTGCATCACGGCAAGATCCCGCCCAGCCTGAACTATGAAAAGCCCAACCCCGCCATCGACTTCGAGGGCGGGCCGTTCCAGGTCAACGACCGGCTTTCGGACTGGCCGATGCCGGGGCCGCGCCGGGCGGGGGTGAACTCGCTTGGCGTCGGCGGCACCAATGCGCATGTGATCCTGCAAGAGCCGCCGGCGGCCGAGGCTGCGGGCGAATCCGACTGGCCCTTCCACATCATCGCCGTCTCGGGCCGCAACAAGGCGGCGCTGGACGCCAATGCGGCGGCGCTGGCGGGCTGGCTTTCGGCCAATCCGGACGTGGACATGGCCGACCTGTCCTTTACCCTGACCCAGGGCCGGCGGCAGTTCGACCGCCGCCGCGTGCTGGTCGCCGAGACGGCGGCCGAGGCGGCGCGGCTTCTGGCCGATCCCGATCCGCTGCTGGTCTTCGATCACCAGCCGGTGGGCGACCCGGCCGAGGCGGTGTTCATGCTGCCCGGCGGCGGCGCGCAATATGCCGGGATGGCGCGCGGGCTCTACCAGACCGAGCCGGTGTTCCGCGAATGGATGGACCGCGGCCTCGACCACATGGCGCAGGCGCATGGCACCGACCTGCGCGCGCTCTGGCTGCCCGAGCCGGGGGCCGAGGCCGAGGCGGATCGGCGGCTTCTGCAGCCGTCGCTGCAACTGCCGCTGCTGATGATCACCGAATACGCGCTGGCGCAGCTGTGGATCGGCTGGGGCGTGACGCCCGCCGCGCTGATCGGCCATTCCATGGGCGAGAATACCGCCGCCTGCATCGCCGGGGTGATGTCCTTCGAAGATTGCATCGGCCTGGTGCGCCTGCGCGGGTTGCTGATGGACCGGGTGCCGGCCGGCGGCATGCTGTCGGTGCCGCTGCCGCCCGAGGATTTCGCCGCCGAGTTGACCGAGCTGGAGCTGGACCTTGCGGCGGTGAACGGGCCGGGTCTGTCGGTGGTCTCGGGCCCCGACGCGGCGCTGGACCGTTTCGCCGCGCGCATGGCGGCGCGCGAGGTGGAATGCCAGCGCATCGCCATCGCCATCGCCGCGCATTCGCGGCTGCTTGAGCCGGTGCTGGGCGAATTCCGCGCCTATCTCGCCTCGATCCGGCTGAACGCGCCGAAAATCCCGATCATCTCGAACCGCTCGGGCCAGGTGCTGACCGCGGCCGAGGCGACCAGCCCCGACTATTGGGTCGGGCATCTGCGCGGCACGGTGCGCTTTGCCGACGGCATCGCGCATCTGGCGCAGGTGCCGGGACGGGTGTTCGTCGAGGTCGGGCCGGGCCGCGCCATGCAGGCCATGACCAAGGCGCATCCGGCGGTCGCCGCCAACCAGGTGATCTCGACCCTGCGCCACCGCGACCATGCGACCGGCGACGACAGCTATTTCATGGGTGCGCTGGCGCGGTTCTGGGCCTGCGGCGGGCAGATCGACTGGGATCAGGTCTGGGGCGGCGCCCGGCGCCGGCGCCTGTCGCTGCCCGGCTATGCCTTCCAGCGCAAGCGCTATTTCATCGAGCGTGCCGCCCATGCCGCGGCCGAGACCGCCGAAGAACTGGCGCGGATCGAGGAACCGGCGGAATGGGGCTGGCGCCCGGCCTGGAAACTCGCCTCGCCCAATATCGAGATCGGGCCGCAGGGGCCGGTGGCGCAGGGCGCGCGGAACTGGTTGGTCTTTGCCGACGACCTGGGCCTTGCCGAGCGGGTGACCGAGGGGTTGCGATCGCGCGGCCAGCGCGTCGCGGTGGTCGAGGTCGGCGACACCTTCGCCGACAAGACGGTTCCGGGCGGCGACGGCCGCTTCCTGCTGCCGGTCGAATCCGACCGCGAGGGTTACGAGATGCTGCTGGCCGCGCTGGCGGCGCAGGACATGGTGCCGGACCGCATCCTGCATCTGTGGTCGGTGACGCAAGGTGCGCGCTTCCGCCCCGGCTCCAGCCTGCTCAACAGCCAGCTCGAACGCGGCTTCTTCGGCCTTCTGCATCTGGCGCAGGCCATCGGCGCCGAGTTGCCCGATGCGAATCTGGAACTGATCGCGGTCTGCAACGACGCGCTGCGCGTCGCGGACGAACCGGCGCCGGCGCCGGAAAAGGCCGCCGCAGCCGGTCCGGTCCGCGTCATGCCACATGAGATGCCGAATGTCTCGGCCCGTCTGGTGGACATCCGCGTGCCGGCCAAGGGCGGTCTGGTCGCGCTGGCCGCCAATCTGCTGGAGGAGGCGCTGGCCCCCTCGGGCGCCGCCGTCGCCGCCTGGCGCGACGGGCGCCGCTTTAAGCAAAGCCTTGAAAAGGTTGCGCTGGCCGATGACGGCATGGCCGCCATCCCGCAGGGCGCCGCCTGTCTGATCACCGGCGGCTTCGGCGGCATCGGCCAGGCCATTGCCCGCGAACTGGCGCGGCACGGCGGCGCGAAGCTGGCGCTGACCACGCGCGGCCGGGTGGATTCGCCGGCCGTCACCGCCTCGGTGCGGCAATTGGAAGCGCTGGGCGCCGAGGTGCTGGCGCTGCGCGCCGACGTGACCAGCCCCGAGGACATGGCCCGCGCCGTGGCCGAGACCAAGGCGCGTTTCGGCAGCCTCGACGTGGTGCTGCATGCGGCGGGCGTGATCCGCGACAGCCTGATCGCCGCCAAGACCGACGACGACGCCTGGGACGTGCTGGCGCCGAAACTGCTGGGCACCCGGGCGCTGATCGAGGCGCTGGCAGAGAATCCCGCGACGCTGACGGTGCTGTTCTCCTCGACCTCCTCGGTGATCGCGCCGGCGGGGCAGGCGGATTACGTCGCCGCCAACGAATACCTGAACGCGGTGGCGCGGGCGGCGCCGGCGGCGCTGGGCCGGGTGGTCGCGGTCAATTGGGGCGTCTGGGCCGATGCCGGCATGGCGGCGCGGGCCATGGGGCTCGACACCGCCTCGGCCGTGGCGGTGCCGCAGGGCCGGCCGCTGCTGGACGAAAGCCTGCCCATGCCGGGCGGGCGCGAATTCCGCACCGCGCTGAAGCTGCAGGACTGGATCATCGGTGGCCACAAGACCGCCAGCGGCCAGGCGCTGATGCCCGGCACCGGCTGGATCGAGCTGATCGCGGAAGCCGCGCTGGAATGCGGGCTGACCCTGCCCTTGGTGATCCGCGATCTGGAATTCCGCCGCCCGGTGCTGGTCGCGGACACCGCGCTGGTCAGCACCCGCGTCCAGCCCGAGGGCGATGCGATGCGCATCGAGATCCTCGACGACCCGCAGGGCGAGCCGAACGTCTCGGCCCTGATCGCCGGATTGCCCGAGGCCGCCCCCGAGGCGCTGCAAACCGCCGGCGGCTGGGACCGGGACGGGCAGGGCGCGGCGCTGCCCTCGGCGCAGGAAGGCCAGATGGCCTTCGGCCCGCGCTGGCAGGTGCTGCGCCGCTATCGCATCGCCGAAGACGAGGGCGTGGCGGAGCTGGCCCTGCCGCCCGAATACGCCGCCGAGGCCGGGGAATGGCTGGCGCATCCGGCGCTGCTGGACATCGCCACCGGCTGGGCGATGCCGCTGATCAAGGGCTGGACGCCCGGAGCCCTCTGGGTGCCGATGGGCTATCGCTCGATCCGGCTTTACGCGCCGCTGCCGGCGCAGGTCACCAGCCGCATCCGCAACGCGGGCGAAAACAGCGACGCGCAGGGCATGGCGCAGTTCGACATCACCCTGGCCGCGCCGGACGGAACCGTCTGCGCCGAGATCAAGGGCTTCGCGCTGCGCAAGCTGGCGGCGGCGATTTCCGCCACGCCGCCGGCGCGGGTGCAGCCCGCCCGCAGCCTGTCCCCGGCCGAGCGGCGCTTGCATCACAACATCAGCCAGGGCATCCCGGCCGCCATCGGCCCCGCCATGCTCAGCCGCGCCATCTCGACCGGGCTTTCGCAGGTCTATGTCTCGTCTCTGGCGCTGCCGGCGCTGATCGCCGAGGCCGGCGTGACCGAGACTGCCGCGCCCGCCGAAGGCGGTTTCGAGCGCCCCGATCTCGACAGCGATTTCGTCGTGCCGGCGCCGGGCATTCAGGCCGAACTGGCGACGATCTGGTCCGAACTGCTGGGCATCGCCCAGGTCGGTGCCGCCGACAGCTTCTTCGACCTGGGCGGCCATTCGCTGATCGCGGTGCGCATGTTCGGCCAGTTGCGCAAGGCCTTCGGCGTCGACCTGCCGATCTCGACGCTGTTCGAGGCGCCGACCATCGCCGAACTGGCGGCGCTGGTCGAGGAACGCGCCGGCCCGCGCGAGCTGGTCTCGCCCGACAATGTGCGCGAACTGCCGGTCTCGGCCCGGCCGCGCTTCCGCTTCCTCGTCGATATGGGCGGGCGGGGCGAGGGCACGCCCTTTTTCATGGTCGCCGGCATGTTCGGCAACATCATGAACCTGCGCCAGCTCGCGCAGCGGCTGGGGCCGGACCGCCGTTTCTGGGGCATCCAGGCGCGCGGCCTTTTGGGCGAGGACAAGCCGCATGAGGATTTCACCGACGCCGCCCGCGACTATATCGCCGAGCTGCGCCAGGTGCAGCCGACCGGCCCCTATCTGATCGGCGGCTTCTCGGGCGGCGGGTTGACCGCCTATGAGATGGCGCGGCAGCTGCGCGCCGCGGGCGAGGAGGTGGCGATGCTGGTCATGCTCGACACGCCCCTGCCGGAGCGCGAACCGGTCAGCCGCAAGGACCGGCTGGCGATCCGGCTGGGCGAGCTGCGCGAGGGCGGGCCCGGCTTCGTCTGGAAATGGCTGCGCGACCGCGTCGCCTATGAATTCCAGCGCCGCAGCAAGGCCAAGGCCGCCGAGGCCGAGGTGGCTGCCGAGGCGACCGGCGCCTTCCACGACCTGGCCATCGAGGCCGCCTTCCTGGCGGCATTGCCCAGCTTGCGGCTTTCGGTCTGGGACGGGCCGGTGGCGATGTTCCGGCCGCCTCTGGACAAGCGCTGGAAGGCGACCGGCGGGCGCTGGATCAATTCCGGCCGCGACTATGTGGTCGAAGACAATGGCTGGACGCCCTGGATGCCGAGCCTGCGGGTGATCGAGGTGCCGGGCGACCACGATTCGATGGTGCTCGAGCCGAATGTGCGGCGCCTGTCCTCGGTCCTGCGCGAGATCCTGCGCGAGGCCGATGCCGACATGGACGTCCCGGCCGGGATCAAGGCGGCAGAGTGACCATGACCCGGAACCCGACCCCGCCCAGCGTGCATGTCATCGTGCTCAACTGGCGCACGCCAGAGATGTCCTTGCAGGCCGCCGAGGCCGCATTGCGCGAAATGGAGGGCCTCGACGGCGGGTTGACCCTTGTGGACAACGATTCCGGCGACGGCAGCTACCAGGCGATGCAGGACGCGGTGCGGGCGCGCGGCTGGCCCGCGGACCGGGTCGCCGTGGTGCAATCGGGCTGGAACGGCGGTTTCGGGGCCGGCAACAACCACGGCATCCGCCAGGGCCTGCCGAACGGACGCCGCGCCGATCTGGTCTATCTGCTGAATTCCGACGCGATCCCGCAGCCCGGCTCGATCCGGGCGCTGGTCGATTATCTGGGCGCGCATCCGCGGGCCGGGATCGCCTGCTCGCGCCTGCGCGGCACCGACGACGTGGGGCACAGCACCGCCTTCCGCTTTCCCACCGCGCTTGGCGAGTTCGAATCGGAATGCCGCACCGGCCCGATCTCGCGCCTGCTGCGGCGCAAGGTGGTGGCGCTGCCGCAGCCCGAGACATCGGGTCGCGTGGACTGGTCGGCCGGGGCGTCGATGATGATCCGCATGGATGTGCTGGATCGAATCGGTCTCTTCGACGAGGGCTTCTTCCTTTACTACGAGGAGACCGACCTGTGCCGCCGCGCCGCGCTGGCGGGCTGGCAGACCCATTACGTCGTCGAAAGCCTGGTGCTGCATATCGGTTCGGTCAGCACCGGCATGAAGGAATGGAAGCGCGCGCCGGATTACTGGTACGATTCCCGGCGCCGCTATTTCGAGAAACATCATGGGCGTCTGGGCGCGCTTTGGGCCACGGTCGCGCATCTGGGGGGCGCGGGCGTGTTCCGCCTGCGCTGCCTTCTGTCGGGGCGCAAGCCGGATGGGCCGCCCGGCCATCTGGCGCATTTGACGCGCCACGCCTTCCGTCCACAACCAAAGCCCGTTCATGTTGAAAAGGGTAAGCCATGACGCAATTTTCCGCGATTCTGGTGGGTAACGAATCTCTCTTGCGCCACGCGGCCGAGACGCTGCTGGCGCGCGGGCACCGCATCGCTGCGGTGGTGACGCGCAATCCCGATTTGCGCGACTGGGCGCAGGGCGCCGGTCTGGCGGTCGAGGATCAGGACGCGGCGATGGCCGCCGGGGCGCCGGCGGCGGACTGGCTGTTCAGCGTCGCCAACCTGTCGATCCTGCGCCCCGAGATGCTGGCGCGCGGCCGGCTGGGCGCGATCAACTTCCATGACGGGCCGCTGCCGCGGCTGGCGGGGCTGAATGCCCCGGTCTGGGCGATCATCGGCGGCGAGGCGCAGCACGGCATCACCTGGCACATGATCGAAGGCGGCGTGGACGAGGGCGATATCCTGGCCCAGACCCTGTTCGAGATCCGTCCCGACGACACCGCCCTGACGCTGAACGCCCGCTGCTTCGCGCGCGGGGCCGAGAGCTTTGCCGATGTGGTGGCGCAGCTCGAGGGGGCCGGCCCGCAGCGGGTCAGCCAGGATCTGGCGAGCCGCAGCTATGTCGGCCGCGACACGCGCCCCGAGGCGGCAGGCCTGATCGACTTTGCCCAGCCGGCCGGGCGCATCTGCGCGCTGGTGCGCGGGCTCGACCATGGCGGCTACTGGAACCCGCTGGCCGAGGCCGGGGTGCGGCTGGCCGATGGCCGGGTGCTGGCGGTCTCCGCCTCGGCCGGGACCGAGCCGGCCAGTGCGGCGCCCGGCACCGTGCTGGCCCATCACGGCGATGTCGCGACCATTGCCGCCGCGGATGCGGCGATCCGGCTGATCTTCCGCGGCGAATTGCCGCCGGTCGGCGCGGTGATCCCGGCGCTGGCCGCCGATGAGGCCGCGCGGCTGACCGATCTCGCCGCGCAGGCCGCCAAGCATGACGGCTTCTGGCGGGGCCGGCTGGCGCGGATGAACCCGGCGGTGCTGCCGGGCGAGGGTTCGGGCGTGACGCAGCGCGTGTCGTTGCTGCCCGGCGCCGCGCCCGAGCGGATCGCGCTGGCCGCGGCGCTGCTGGCGCGTCTGGCCGGGCAGGCCGAATTCGACCTGGCGCTGCGACCGCAGGGCCAGCCCGAGGCGGCGGGGATCGTCGCCGACTGGCAGCCGCTGGCGGTCGAGGCTCGCAGCGACCGCAGCCTGGCCGATCTGGGGCAGGCGCTGGCGGCGCGGATCGCCGAACAGGCGCCGCGCGGCTTCTTCATGGCCGACCTGCTGCATCGCGCCCCCGAGCTGCGCGACATGGCCACGCCGGATCTGGCGCTCAGCCTCGATGCCCGCGGCCCGGTCCGCGGCGCGGCGCTGACCGTGACCCTGACCGGGGACGGCGCCTGGCTGGACCATGACCCGGCCCGCGTGACGCCGGCGCAGGCGCAGCGGCTGGCCCGGGCGCTGGATGCGGGCCTGGCGCTGCCCGGCAGCACGGCGTTGCGCGACATCCCGCTGATGGACGCGGCCGAGCGCGAGGCGCTGCTGGTTGCTCGCAACGCTACCCAGGTGGACGTGCCTCTGGCCTGCATTCACGAGCTGATCGCGGCAAAGGCCGCCGAGGCCCCGGATGCGGTGGCGCTGGCCTTCGAGGATCACAGCCTGACCCGCGGCCAGCTGGACCGCGCCGCCAATGCGCTGGCCGAAAAGCTGGTGGCGATGGGCGTCGGCCCGGACCAGCCGGTGGGTCTGTTCGCGAAACGCTCGCCCGAGCTGGTGATCGGCGCGCTGGCGATCTGGAAGGCGGGCGGCGCCTATGTGCCGCTGGACCCCGATTATCCCGCCGAACGCGTCGAGCTTTACCTCGAGGATTCGGCGGCCCGGGTGGTGCTGGTCCAGGACGGTTTGACCGACCGGCTGCCGACGCGCGGTGTACAGGTTGTGACCATCCCGTCCGACCTGCCGCACGGTCTGGTCGCGGCGCCGGTCTCGGCCGTGGCGCCGGAAAACCTGGCCTATCTGATCTACACCTCGGGCTCGACCGGCCGCCCCAAAGGGGTGATGGTCGAGCATCGCAACGTCGCCAATTTCTTCGCCGGCATGGACGCGGTGATCCCGCATCAGCAGGGCGATGCCTGGCTGGCGGTGACCAGCCTGTCCTTCGACATCTCGGTGCTGGAGATCTTCTGGTCGCTGGCGCGCGGATTGCGGCTGGTGATCGCGGGCGAGGAATCGCGGCTGGCGGTTTCCTCGACCCCGACCCAGCTGCGGCGCGAGGTCGCGGGCGGCATGGATTTCAGCCTGTTCTACTGGGGCAATGACGACGGCCCCGGCCCGAAGAAATACCAGCTTCTGCTGGAGGGCGCGCGGTTTGCCGACCAGAATGGCTTCGTCGCCGTCTATACGCCGGAACGGCATTTCCACGCTTTCGGCGGCCCCTATCCGAACCCGGCGGTGTCCGGCGCGGCGGTGGCGGCGGTGACCAGGAACATCTCGGTCCGCGCCGGCAGCTGCGTGCTGCCCTTGCACCACCCGGCCCGGGTGGCCGAGGAATGGGCGGTGATCGACAACCTGACCTCCGGCCGGGCGGGGCTGGCCATCGCCTCGGGCTGGCAGCCGGACGATTTCGTGCTGCGCCCGGAAAACGCGCCGCCGAACAACAAGACCGCGCTGGCCCAGGGCATCGACCAACTGCGCCGGCTGTGGCGGGGCGAGGCGGTCGAGTTCCCGCGCAAGGACGGCAGCCTGTTCGGCGTGGTGACGCAGCCGCGGCCGGTGCAGAAGGAACTGCCGCTGTGGATGACCGTCGCCGGCAACCCGGAAACCTGGGTCGAGGCCGGGCGGCTGGGCATGAACGTGCTGACCCACCTGCTGGGGCAAAGCATCGACACGGTGGAAAGCCGCATCAAGGACTATCACGCCGCGCTGCGCGAGGCCGGCCATGACCCGGCGCGCTTCACCGTCACGCTGATGCTGCACACCTGCCTGGCCGAGGATCGCGAGACGGCGCGCGAGATCGCCCGCGAGCCGATGAAGAACTACCTGAAAAGCGCCGCGGCGCTGGTCAAGCAATATGCCTGGGATTTCCCGGCTTTCCGCCGTCCGGCGGGCATGACCAATCCGATGGCCATCGACCTGGGCACGCTCTCCGAGGAGGAGCTGGACGGCATCCTGGAATTCGCCTTCCTGCGCTATTTCGAGGATTCGGGCCTGTTCGGGTCCATCGAGGACGGGATCGCGCGGGTCGAACAGCTCAAGGCCATCGGCGTGGGCGAGATCGCCTGCCTGATCGACTATGGCATCGCGCCCGAGCAGGTCATGGCCGGCTTCCCGCTGCTGGCGCGGCTGCGGGCCGAGGTGAACCCGCATGGCGCCGAGCCCGAGGAGGGCGATTTCTCGATCGCGGCGCAGATCCGGCGCTGGAAGGTGACGCATCTGCAATGCACGCCCAGCATGGCGCGCATCCTGGTCTCGGACCCGCAGGTCGCGGCGGCGATGGGCGGGCTGAAATGCGTGATGGTGGGGGGTGAGGCGCTGCCGCCCTCGCTGCTGGCCGAGATCAGGGCGGCGACGCGGGCGCGGGTGCTGAACATGTATGGCCCGACCGAGACGACGATCTGGTCCACGGTAGCCGACCTGACCGATGCGGCCGAGGTGACGCTGGGCCGGCCGATCGCCAATACCCAGCTTTACGTGCTGGATGCGGACGGGGCACCGGTGCCCCCCGGCGCGCCGGGCGAGCTGTGGATCGGCGGCCATGGCGTCGCCCGTGGTTATTGGCGGCGCGAGGATCTGACCGCGGCGGCCTTCCGGCCCGATCCCTTCGTGCCCGCGGATCGCGGCGCGCCTTGGGGCGCGCGCATGTATCGCACCGGCGATCTGGTACGCTGGCGCGAGGATGGCGGGCTGGACTATATCGGTCGCGCCGACCACCAGGTGAAGCTGCGCGGCTTCCGCATCGAACTGGGCGAGATCGAGGCGCAGCTGGCCGCCCAGCCCGGCGTGCGCGAGGCGGTGGCGCTGGTGCGCGAGGATGCGCCCGGCGACAAGCGGCTGGTGGCCTATGTCACCGGCGCGGGCGAGCTGTGCGAAAAGGGGCTGCGCGAGGCGCTGCTGGCGCATCTGCCGGCGCATATGGTGCCGGGCCGGATCCTGCGGCTGGAGAAGATGCCGCTGACCCCGAACCGCAAGATCGACCGCAAGCATCTGCCGGTGCCGGGGGCCGTCGCCGCTGCTCCGGCGGTGGCGGCGGTCATCGAGACCACCACCGCTGTCGCCGCCAACGCCCCGACCGAGGATCTGGCGCAGGCGGTGCAGGCGCTGTGGTCCGAGGTGCTGGGCGTCGAGCAGATCGCGCCGCGCGACAACTTCTTCGCTTTGGGCGGGCATTCGCTGCTGGCGATCCAGTTGCACCGGACCATGCGCGACCGGCTGGCGCTGCCGCGGCTGGGGGTGACGGATATCTTCCGCTTCCCGGTCATGGCGGATTTCCTCAAGCATGTCGCCTCGCTGGCGCCGGCGAACAATGTCACTCCGGCGGTGGCGGGGTCGGCGCCGGTGGCGCCTGTGCGCCCCGAGCCCGAACCGGAGGGCGCCGGCGATGATGCCATGGCCCGGCGCCGGGCCTTGCGGGCGCAATTGCGTGGCGGGCGGTGAGCGGCGCCCAGGCGCTCGACGCGCTGGCGCGGCGCCTGCTGCCCCGGGGCTATGGCTGCGCGGTGCTGCCCTTGGCGGCCGAGCCCGCGCCGCTTTTGCCCGGAGAGGCCGAGGCCATCGCCCGCGCCGTCCCGAAGCGGCGGCGCGAGTTTGCCCTGGGGCGCATGGCGCTGCGGGCGGCGATCCGGCAGGCCGGGCATGACCTGCCGGCGGATCGCCCCATTCCGGCCCGCCCCGACCGCCAGCCCGACCTGCCGCCGGGCATCAGCGCCAGCCTGTCGCATGGCGGCGATTACTGCATTGCCATCGCCGCCCCGCCGGGCGGGGCAAGCGTCGGCGTCGATCTGGAACCATGCGACCGAACCCTGCCCGAAGGGCTGGCCGAGACCATCATGCCCTTCCGGCTGAACGATGCGGGGGATGCCTTGCTGGCCTTTTGCGCCAAGGAGGCGATGTTCAAGGCGCAATATCCGCTGACGGCGCGGATGCTGGATTTCCGCGAAGTGCCGGTGGTGATCGGCCCGGCGCGGTTCCGCGCCTGCATGGGCGACCGGCTGATCCGTGGGCGCTGGGGGCGGGCAGAGGGCTATTGGCTGGCGGTCAGCCTGTGGCGCGGCTGAACAGCGCCGCCAGACGCCGGGCGGATTCGCGGATGTCGTGGCGTTCCGTGACCCGGGCGCGGGCCGAGGCGCCCATGCGTTCCAGCGTGTCACGACCGGTCTCGGCGGCATGCAGCATGGTTTCGGCCAGCGCCTCGGCATCGCCGGCCGGGACCAGCCAGCCTTCTTGCCCGGGCCGGATCAGTTCGGGGATGCCGGCGATATAGGTGGCGATCACCGGGCGGGCGCAGGCCATGGCTTCCATGATGACGACCGGCAGACCCTCGGCGAAGCTGGGGGTGACCAGCGCGTGGGCGGCATTCATGGCGGCGCGGACGCCGGCCTCGTCCTGCCAGCCGAGCAGGCGGACGGCCTCGCCCATGCCTTCGGTCGCGATCAGCGATTCGATCTGCGACCGCAGTTCGCCATCGCCGACCAGCGACAGGCGCAAGGCGGGATTGCGGCGCCAGGCCAGGGCGAAGGCGCGGATCAGCAGGCCGAACCCCTTCTGCTCGGCAAAGCGGCCCACCGCGACCATGTGGAAGGGGCCGGCGGGCAGCGGCGCAGGGTCCGTCCAGCGGTCGAGATCCAGCCCGCAATGCACCACGCGCAGCTTTTCCCAATCGCCCGGTGCCGCCCAGCGATACATTTGCGAGCGGCCATAGCTGCTGACGGTGGCGCAAAATTCGGCCAAGCCCAGTTTTCCGCCCAGATCAAGCGGCTGGGTGTTATCGAATTCCTCGGGCCCATGTACGGTGAAGCTGAAACCCGGACCGCCCAGAAGCCGCGCATAAGCCGCAACCCGCGCCGAATTGGTGCCGAAATGCGCGTGAATATGGCGAAGGCCCAATTCGCGCGCCCGCGCCGCGACATGGGCGCCTTCCGCCAGGTAGATAATCTGCCGCGCCAGGCTCGATTCCCCGGCCCGGGCGCGGCGGCGCGCCAGGCGCAGGGCGGCCCGGAACCGTGCCGGCCGCGCCAGGGCTTGCCGCGCCAGTCCGGCCAGCAAACGCTGGCCTCCGGCCTCGAGCACGCGCTCGGTCCGGGCATGTTCGGCCAGGTCGGCGGGATCGCTTAGCGCCGCGGCATCGCCGCGCATGGCGAAGCGATGGATTTCCAGTCCCTCGGCCTCGAGCGCGGCAATTTCGCGGCGAATGAAGCTGTGCGAAGGGCGGGGATAGGTGTTGACCAGATAGCCGATTCGCAAGGGCAGCTCCTTATCTGCAAAGGGAAAACCTACCAATATCAGCGCTGCATCAGATTCTGGCTGAATTGCGCCTATTTTTTGTCATGAATGAGCAAATATGCAGTACACCAAATACGACACCAAAGTTTGTCTGGCGATTCGTTTTTTCTTTGGCAGTATCATGGGAGGACCAGAGCATTTCGAGGAGAGGACCCCTGGGCGGCATTCTGACGATAGGCGTGGCGATCGCGCTGGGCTGTGCGGCGATCGGGGTCATGGCCTTCGATCTCTCGTTCTGGGCTGCGCTGTTGCTATACTCTGTCAGCGGAACGGCCGCCACGCTTTTCGTCGCATGGCGGCGCTTCAGGTGTATCGAAGGCAATGAGATGCACCGCCAGCAGGCTGGGCACCGGTCCTAGTAGCCGGTGCAGCGCAGGACCACGCCCACCGTCTTGGCGATGATGGTGACGTCGCCCGCAAGGCTCAGTTCGGCGGCATAGCGCGCGTCATAGGTGGCGCGGGCCGCGAAGGTGCTGTCGTTGCGGTCCGAGATCTGCCAGAGCCCGGTGACGCCGGGACGCAGGTGGTAATAATCCGCCCCCGGGTAAAGCTGCGCCTGTTCCAGCATCATCGGACGCGGACCGACCAGGCTCATGTCGCCGCGGAACACGTTCCACAACTGCGGCAGTTCGTCGAGCGAGGTCTTGCGCAGGAAATGTCCGGTTCTGGTGATCCGCGGGTCGTTCTTCAGCTTCTGCGTCAGATCCCATTCGGCCTTGGCCTGGGGGTCGGCGGCCAGATACTCCGCCAGCCGCTGGTCCGCATCGTCGACCATGGTGCGCAGTTTCCACAGCCGGAAGCTGCGGCCCGAGCGCCCTACGCGCGACTGCGTATAGAAGGGCTTTTCGCCATGCCCCAGGATGACCAGCGCCAGGATGATCACCAGCGGCAAGACGATCGGAGCGGTCAGGATGACTGCCACCAGATCCAGGGGGCGCTTGAGAAAGCGGGAGTAAAACGAACGGGCTCCGATAGGCTTGATGGTGCCGTTGGGGACCGCTTGCAGCACCGAGTCGAGCGACTCGATATCGAAATGGGTACTGTGCCGCATTTTAAAACCTGTCCTAATCACTACGGGGGCAGTATAGCCTTGCATTTGAATAAAACTAGAACGAAACGAAGGCCTAACGAAAAGTATAGGTTTGTTTGTTTTCAATGTGTTGCGCGACTTTTGGCGGACCGCTTCCCGGGCTTTCGGACTTGTGTCAATGCGTGATCGGCCCGGCTGGCGCAGCAAAAGGTTGATCGCGATAATATCCGGCAACTATCGGTTGAAAGCTGTGGAATCCGAAAAGACTGAGTGTAATCTTGGCAAAAGGTTTTCCACAAGTCAGGGTTGTTAAAATGACCGGTATTCTGCAATTTCTAATTGAAGGCGTCTCGGCGCTCTACATCGGCCACAGTCTTGTCAGCCCGGCGCTGCCGGGGATGCTGCAGGAATTGCTGGGCGAGCCGGTCGAGATGCAGATCATCAACGGCGCACCGCTGGAGATCCAGTGGACCGGCCCGCAATACGCGCAGGGCGTGAACGGCCGCGAATGGCTGCCGAATCATCCCGTCCGGGCGCTGGTCATCACCGAGCGCGTGCCGCTGGCCTCGGCCGCCGACTATCACGACACCGCCGGCTATGCCGCGAAATGGGTCGACCTGGCCCGGCAGTCCAACCCGCAGGTGAAGCCCTATCTTTACGAGACCTGGGATTACATCGAGCCGGGGTCGACCAAGCCCTGGCGCGACCGGATCCTGGCGGATCTGCCGCAATGGCAGGCGATCGCCGACCAGGTGAATCAGGATCTTGCCAAGGGGCAAGAGCCGATGCGGCTGATCCCGGCCGGGCTGGGCATGGTCCGGCTGCATGATGCCATCGAGGCGGGCAGGGTGCCCGGCGCCACGACGATCCGCGATTTCTTCGTTGACGATATCCACCCGACCGAAGGCGGGGGCTTCTACTATCTCGCCATGATTCACTATGCCGTGCTGACCGGCGAAAGCCCGGTGGGGCTGATCAACCAGATTCCCGGCGGCGGCGGCCCCTATCCCGAGGTGCCCAAGGATCAGGCCGCCGTGCTGCAGGCCCTGGCTTGGGAGACCGTGCAGGAGTTCGGCGCCGGGAAATGACGCGCCGTCCTAGCGGCCGCGCGCCCAGCCGGGCTGGTCGCGGCGCATGCGCACTGCCAGCGCCACCGCGGCATAGGCGGCGAAGCCGAGGGGATCGGCAGCGGCCAGCCGCAGCAACGCGCCGCGGCCCGGCCGGACATGGCCCTGGCGCCGCGGCAGGTCGGGAAACAGCCGGGCGATCTCGGCCACGCCCAGATCCTGGCGGCGGCGCACGCGGACCAGACGCGGGAAGCCCTCGACCAGCGGCCATTCATAGGGCTCGTCCACCAGGAAACGCTCGGCTTCCTCGAATTGCAGCCGGGCGAAGGTGTCGTCCGAGATGATCTGCGGGAAGGCGCCCCAGCGCGCGCGTCCCGCCTGGTTCACCGCGAACAGCCCGGCGCCGGTGACGCCCTGCGCCACGAAGGGCAGTTTCTGCCAGAATCGCGCATAGGCGCGCGAGACCGGGCTGCGCGCCGGTGCCACCACCAGCCGGCCGCCGGCATAACGCGGCTCGGGCGCCTCCAGCGCCCGC
Source organism: Paracoccus sp. TOH (assembly GCF_030388245.1). Lineage (NCBI taxonomy): Bacteria > Pseudomonadati > Pseudomonadota > Alphaproteobacteria > Rhodobacterales > Paracoccaceae > Paracoccus > Paracoccus sp. TOH. Next base: position 445,454 of record NZ_CP098360.1, on the reverse strand, counting down.
ATCAGGCCGGAAAGCAGCCGCGGACCCATGCGGATATCGGCATCCAGATAGACCCGCACCCCCGGGTCGGCGCAGGCATCGCCGTGGTTCAGGGCGCCGATCTTGCCGCCCTGCGCCAGTTCTTCGACGCGCAGCGTCCAGCCGCGCTGGGCAAAGCCGGGGGCATGGGCCCGCGCCCGGTCGGCGGTATCGTCCCGGCAGCCATTGGCGACCACGATCACCGCCACCGGGCCCCGGTGGTCCTGCCGCAACAGGTGGTCGAGGCACGGGCCGATGTAATCCGCCTCGTCATGGGCGGGCAGGATGATGGTGCAGGGGGTCATCTGGTCCGGAACAGGCTGCAGGGGCGGCGCCGGCCGATTCGGCGCTTGTCAATCTTGGGTTGAATATGATGCGCATCGCTCGCGCTGCCCCCGGGGCCGGCGGGCCGGGCGCGGCCGGAGAGCCGGTTTCGGCAAGGCGGCGCGGGGAAATGCGGCGCATTATCGTGAACCTGCGTGTTTTCGGTTGTCGCGTTCATGGCGCGGACGCTACCATGCCGCTGCCGTGAATGTCATCGGCAGGCGGCAGCCTTAAGGGCGGCCGCGTTCCACCAGAGGCAGAGGGGCCACAGGTTTGAAGCCCGCGACAGGGAATGAACCGGACAGGACGCCGGCAGGACAGGCTGCGCCCGAGACCGCGCGCAGCCATGTTTCCAGCAAGTTTATCCGGCGCGAGGCGGCGCTGGCCGCGTCGGACGCGAAACATGCCAAGATCATCGCGCAGCGCTTTTCGCTGCTGCGCACCCGCATCCTGCGCGAAATGCGCAGCCGCGACTGGAGCAGACTGGCCGTGGTCCCGCTGACGCCCGGCGCGGGGGGCACTTTCGTGGCGGTGAACCTGTCGCTTGCGCTGGCCCGGCAGCCGCATACCCAGGTGGCGCTGGTCGATCTGGACCTGGGCGGGCCGGACGTGGCGCGGCAACTGGCGATTCCGGGCTGCACCTCGGTCGGCGAGAGGCTGCGCGAGGGTGGCGGGCTGGACGGGTTGCTGGTCCGCGTGGACGAGGCGCCGAACCTGTCGGTGCTCGCGCCCGAGCGCGCCGACCCGGCCGCGGCCGAGCTGCTGCAGGACGAGGCGCTGGCCCAGGCGATGCGGAAGCTGCACGAGAGCCATCCGGCCGAGATGATGATCCTCGACACCGCGCCGCTTCTGGCCGAGGATGCGGCGCTGGCCGCCCTGCCGCTGGCCGATGCGTTGCTGCTGGTCGCCGACGGCCGCCAGGGCACCGCCGCCGACATGGCCGAGGCCGAGCGGCTGCTGGTCGGGATGCCCCCGGTGATGGGTGTCGTCCTGAACAAGTCGGAAGATTGACATTGTTTTTTTAAGAGACAGGGTTCGGAATTTTGGGACCGATTCAATCCTTGCAGGATCTGATCTCGATGATCTGGCGGCGGCTGCCGCTGGTGATGACGATCGTGGTCCTGGGCGTGCTGATTTCATTCTACCTGATCGTGTCCTCGCCCCGGGTCTACCAGGCTTCGGCGGTGATCCAGCTGGACATGCCGGCGGTGGACCAGGGCGTCGACAGCTCGCTGCCCGCCTCGCGCCGCGTGCAGCTGATCGAGCAGCGGCTGATGGCGCGGGCGAACCTGCGCGACGTGATCGAGCGGTTGGGGCTGTTCGCAGACACCACCGGCCTCAGCGAGACCGAGAAGATCGGGGCGCTGCGCAGCTCGACCCGCATCGAAAGCATCACCGCGCCCGGCGTGTCGGTGGATTCGCGGCTGGCCCTGGCCGCCATCGTCATCACCTCGCAGGCCGAGACGCCGGCCATGGCCGCGGCGATCGCCAATGATTTCGCCGACAGCGTCGTGAACCGCGACCGCGAGAACCGCAAGGCGCGCATCCTGGAATCGCAGGAATATCTGCGCAGCGAGGAGATGCGCCTGAACGAGCAGCTTTCGGTGCAGGAGCGCAAAGTCGTCGAATACAGCGCCCGCAACGAGGATTCGCTGCCGACCTCGCAAGAATTCCTGCAGACCGAGCTGGCCCAGCTGACCGAGATCGAAACCGCGCTGGACCGCGACATCATGACCCTGCAGCGCGAACGGCTGTCGCTGGAGGCGGGCGGCACCGCGGCGGATGCGCGGCCCTCGGCCTCGCTGGTGCAGCAGATCCGCGGCGCCGAGATCGAGCTGGCGCAGGCCCGCCGCACGCTGGACCCCGACCACCCCGAGATCAAGCGGCTCGAGGAAAGCCTGGCGCGGCTGAACAGCGGCGCGGGCATCGGCGGATCGGACGTGCTTCGCCGCCAGGCCGAGCTGATCGACGCCCAGCTGGTCAAGCTGAACGAGCAGAAGGCCGGCATCGGCACGCGCCGCACCGAAATCGACCAGGCCCGCGCCCGCGCCCCGGAAGTCACGCGCGAGCTTGAGGCGATGCAGCGCGAGCAGCGCCGCCTGCAGGACCGCTACAACGAGATCTCGCGCCAGCTCGCCCAGGTCGAAACCCAGCAGATGCTGATGGAGAACGACCAGACCGAGCGCTTCGTGCTGCTGGAACGCGCCCTGCCGCCGGAATATCCGGCGCTTTCCAACCGCAAGAAAAGCGCGGTGATGGGCGCCGCCGGCAGCATGACCCTGGCGCTGATCGTCGCCTTCGCGCTGGAGCTGATGAACCCGGTCCTGCGCCGCAGCACCCAATTCGCGCGGGCGACGGGAACCCGGCCGGTGATCTCGCTGCCCTATCGGCTGTCCGAGGCCGAGCTGCGCGCCCGCCGCCGCCGCAACATCTATCTGGTTGTCCTGCTGGTGGTCGGTGCGGTGGTGGCGCTGTGGCTGCTGGGCCGCATCCCCGGCCTGCCCTCGCCGGGCGTCGTCCCCACCCCGACCGACGGGATGGGGTGATGGAGGAACCGGCCCTGGAAGCCCCCGCCGCGGCGCCGCGCAAGGGCCTTGCATCGCGTGCCCTGGGCAGCGGTGCCTGGTCCATGGCCAATTTCGGCTTGGGCCAGATCATGCGGCTGGGCTCGAACCTGATCCTGACCCGCATCCTCAGCCCCGACGATTTCGGCCTGATGGCGCTGGTGACCAGTTTCCTGATCGGGCTCAGCATGTTCAGCGACATGGGCTTCGGCCCGTCGATCATGCAGAGCAAGCGCGGCGACGACCCGGATTTCCTCGACACGATCTGGACGCTGAAGATCGTCCGCGGCTTTCTGATCTTCCTGGCCGCCATGGCGATGGCCTGGCCGCTGTCGGTGTTCTACGACGCGCCGCTGTTCGGCTGGGTCTTTCCGGTGGCCGCCACCTCGATGATCGTCGGGGGCTTCCTGCCCACCCGCATCGACACCGCGGCGCGCCATCTGCAGATCGGCCGGCTGACGGTGATCGAGCTTGGCAACCAGCTGATCGGCATCCTGATCACCATCGCCGCCGCGCTGATCCTGCAATCGGTCTGGGCGCTGGTCTGGGGCAATGTGCTGGGCGCCTTTGCGCAGCTTTTGATGTTCCGCCTGTTCCTGCCCGGCCACCGCAACCGCTTCCGGCTTGAACCCGAGGCGCGGGCCGAGGTGATGAAGTTCGGCAAATGGATCTTTTTCAGCACCATCTGCGGCTTTCTGCTGTTCCAGGGCGACCGCATCATCCTGGGACGGGTGCTGACCCTGCATCAACTGGGCATCTACAATATCGGCCTGTTCCTGGCCACGGTGCCGGCGATGCTGGGCTCCTCGATCGGCGGACGGCTGTTCATCCCGTTATATCGCGAACACCCGCCATCCGAGGGCGAGCATCACCGCCGCACGCTGGCGCGCACCCGCGCCGGGCTGACGGCGCTGCTGCTGTTTGCCGCCATCGTTCTGGCCTGGGCCGGGCCGCCGCTGGTCGGCCTGCTTTATGATGCGCGCTATGCCAGCGCCGGCGGGATTCTGGTGGCGATCGCCTGCATCCAGATGCTGCAGGTCATCCCGATCAGCTATGAATATTCGGCGCTGGCGGCGGGGGATTCGCGGGGCTTCTTCATCATGCAATCCTCGCGGGCGGGAATCTATTTCACCCTGGTCGCGGGCGGCGCCTTCCTTTACGGCCTGCCGGGGCTGCTGGTCGGCCAAGCGCTGTCGCAGATCTTCTGCTATCCGGTGACGGTCTGGCTGGCGCGCCGGCATGGCTGCTGGGACCCGCGCCACGACCTGATCGCCGCGCTGGTTGCCCTGGGCGCTGCCGGCTCGGTGCTGTTCGCGCATCGCCAAGCGGTTGTGGGGGCGCTGTTTTCCTAGGTCAGCTTCAAACATTTTTCCCCTTTCGGTTTCTTTGGTGCCGGGGCTATTGCATAAAGCCACGTCACGAGGAGAAACCGGATGAGCGACGACAATACCCCGCGCAAGTCCCGCATCACGCGGGAAGAGGCTCTGGCCTATCACCTGGAGCCCCGTCCGGGCAAATACGACATCGTCGCCTCGACTCCGATGGCGACGCAGCGCGACCTGTCGCTGGCCTATTCCCCCGGCGTCGCCGTTCCGGTCGAGGCCATCGCCGAACGGCCCGAGACCGCCTATGACTATACCGTCAAGGGCAACATGGTCGCGGTGATCTCGAACGGCACCGCGATCCTCGGCCTTGGCAATCTGGGCGCGCTGGCCTCGAAGCCGGTGATGGAGGGCAAGGCGGTGCTGTTCAAGCGCTTCGCCGACGTGAACGCCATCGACATCGAGCTGGACACCGAGGACCCGGACGAGATCATCAACGCCGTGCGGCTGATGGGCCCGACCTTCGGCGGCATCAATCTTGAGGACATCAAGGCGCCGGAATGCTTCATCATCGAGCAGCGGCTCAAGGAGCTCATGGACATTCCGGTCTTCCATGATGACCAGCACGGCACGGCGGTGATCTGCGCCGCCGGGCTGATCAACGCACTGGAGCTGTCGGGCAAGAAGATCGAGGACGTGAAGATCGTGCTGAACGGCGCCGGCGCCGCCGGCATCGCCTGCCTGGAGCTGCTGAAATCCATGGGCGCGCGGCATGCGAACTGCATCATGTGCGACACCAAGGGCGTGATCTACCAGGGCCGCAGCGAGGGCATGAACCAGTGGAAATCCGCCCATGCCGTCGTGACCGAGGCGCGGACTCTGGAGGAGGCGATGAAGGGCGCCGACGTGTTCCTGGGCGTGTCGGCCAAGGGCGCGGTGACGCAGGACATGGTGCAGAGCATGGCCGAAAATCCGGTCATTTTCGCCATGGCCAACCCCGATCCCGAGATCACCCCCGAGGAGGCCCATGCGGTGCGCCCCGACGCCATCGTCGCCACCGGCCGCTCGGACTACCCGAACCAGGTCAATAACGTCCTGGGCTTTCCCTATCTGTTCCGCGGCGCGCTGGACATCCATGCCCGTGCCATCAATGACGAGATGAAGATCGCCTGCGCCCGGGCGCTGGCCGAACTGGCGCGCGAGGATGTGCCGGACGAGGTTGCCGTCGCCTATGGCCGCAAGCTGCAATTCGGCCGCGATTACATCATCCCGACGCCCTTCGACCCGCGGCTGATCCATGTCGTGCCGCCGGCGGTCGCCAAGGCGGGCATGGATACCGGCGTCGCCCGCCGGCCGATCATCGACATGGAAGGCTATGTCCAGTCGCTCAAGGCGCGCATGGACCCGACCGCCGCCATCCTGCAGGGCATCCATGCCCGCGCCCGGCAGGCCCAGGCCCGGATGATCTTTGCCGAGGGCGACGACCCGCGGGTGCTGCGCGCCGCCGTGGCCTGGCAGCGCGGCGGCATGGGCCAGTCCATCGTCGTCGGCCGCGAAAACGACGTGAAGGACAAGCTCGAGGCGGCCGGCCTGGGCGATGCGGCGCGCGAGATTTCGGTGGTCAATGCCGGCAATTCCCGGCATCTGGAGCAATATCACGAGACGCTTTACGCCCGGTTGCAGCGCAAGGGCTATGACCGCGAGGATGCGGTCAAGCTGGCCAATCGCGACCGGCATGTCTTTGCCTCGCTGATGCTGGCGCATGGCCATGGCGACGGGCTGGTGACCGGGGCGACGCGCAAGAACGCGCATGTGCTGTCGCAGATCGGCATGGTCTTCGACGTGACCCCCGCCGACGGCGCCGTGGGCATCACCGCGGTGCTGCATAACGGCCGCATCATCCTGATGGGCGATACGCTGGTGCATGAATGGCCCGAGGCCGAGGACCTGGCCGACATCGCCACCCGCGGCGCCCATGTCGCACGCGGGCTGGGGCTGGAACCGAAGGTCGCCTTCCTGTCCTTCTCGAACTTCGGCTATCCGGTCAGCGAGCGGGCGGTGAAGATGGCCCATGCCACCGAGGTGCTGGACGCCCGCCGCGTCGATTTCGAATACGAGGGCGAGATGACCGTCGACGTGGCGCTGAACCCGTCGCAGGCGGCGAAATACCCGTTCTCGCGGCTGAAGGGGCCGGCCAATGTGCTGGTGGTGCCGGCGCGGCACTCGGCCTCGATCTCGGTGAAGCTCTTGCAGGAGATGGCGGGGGCGACGGTGATCGGCCCGATCCTGACCGGGGTGCCGCAGCCGATCCAGATCTGCTCGACCGGCTCGACGGTGAACGACATCCTGAACATGGCCGCCATCGCGGCAGGCCGGTTGGGGCAGGTGAAATAGGCAGGCGGGCGCCCCGGCCACGGGGCGCCCGTCATAAGTCAGAACTTGTAGGACGCGCGGATCTGCACCATGTCCATATCCAGGTCGTTGCCGTCCACGCCGGCGCTGTCCTGCAGCACATCCTTGAAATCGTTGCGGGTATATTCCGCGCCGACGGTGAAGTGCTCGGCGACCTTGTAGTCGACGCCCAGGCCATAGCTCAGGCCGGTATCCGAGAATTCGTCGGTGTCCAGCTTGGCCGCGCCCAGCGTGGCATAGGGCAGGAACTTGCCCATGTCATAGCCCGCCCGCAGCCGCAGCCGGGTCATGTCGCCGTCGCTATAGGCTTCTTCGTCCGGCGAGAGCTTGTTGTAGTCCAGCTCGCCGCCCAGCACGAACTTGCCGAAGCCGCGCTGATAGCCGGCATGCACGCCATAGGCGTCGAAATCGCCGAAATCCGGCTGCGTGCCGCGGTTGCCCAGATCGCCGCTGCCCTTGCCGTATTGCAGACCGGCATAGAAGCCGTTCCAGTTGCTCGGCTCGATCGTCATCGGCTCGATCGGGGCGACGACCGGCTGCTCGACCACCGGGGCGACATAGCCGCCGGCATAGGCACCGCCCGCGATCAGCGAGACGAGGGTTGCGTAACCAATTGCTTTCATTTTGAGTTCTCCATTTCTTGCGGGCCGGTGCGGCCCAGATCACTCGGGCCCAATGCCTAACATCCCAACCGCCGGATGGAAGCTTTTGCGGCACCGCAGCACGGACAAGTGTCAGCCGGTGACCGGCGCCCTCTGCCGGGACAGGGGAAATGCAAAGGGATGAACGGCTTAACCGCTCAAGCGGTCTTGAACAGGCGTGATCGGGCAAACCTGTTGTTTTTCAGATCGTTGCTACGATCAACGAATGCTGCCGCGCCGTCAGTCCCGAACGTCGCCGAAACACTCCCCCCGCGCGGCCTGTCGCTGGCGTTCGCGGAATCGGGCCCGGTCGGCCTCGGCATATTCGCCGGCGCAGCGGTGGCAGCTGACGCCTTCCTCGTATTCCGGGCGGTCGCGATCCTCGGGCGCCAGGGGGCGGCGGCAGGCATGGCAAAGCGCGTGGCGGCCCTGGCGCAGCCCGTGGCCCAGGCTGACCCGCTTGTCGAAGACGAAGCATTCGCCGCGCCAGAGACTGCTCTCTTCGGGCATCTCCTCAAGGTATTTCAGGATGCCGCCTTTCAGGTGAAATACCTCGGGCACGCCCTCGCCCAGCAGAAAATTCGTGGATTTCTCGCAGCGGATGCCGCCGGTGCAGAACATGGCGATGCGCTTGCCCGCGAAACGGTCGCGGTTCGCGCGCCACCAGGCCGGGAAGTCGCGAAAGCTGCTTGTGCCGGGATCGACGGCGCCGGCGAAGCTGCCGATCTCGACCTCGTAATCGTTGCGGGTGTCGATCACCGCCACGTCGGGGGCGCTGATCAGCGCGTTCCAGTCCTGCGGCGCGACATACCGGCCCACCGCGGCCAGCGGATCGACCTCGGGCTGGCCCATGGTGACGATCTCGCGCTTCAGCCGCACCTTCATGCGGCCGAAGGGCATAGTCTCGGCGGGGCTTTCCTTCCACTCCAGCGCCGCGCAGCCGGGCAGGGCGCGGATATGCGCCAGCACCGCGTCGACACCCTGGCGCGTGCCGGCGATGGTGCCGTTGATGCCCTCGGGCGCCAGCAGCAGCGTGCCCTTGACCCCCTGCGCGCAGGCGCATTTCGCCAGCGGCGCCTTCAGCGTCTCGGGGTCGGGAAAGCGGGTGAAATGGTAAAGCGCGGCGACGATCAGCATGGGCTGGCCATAGCGCCGCGCAGAGGTGCAATCAAGTTGCCGCATTGACGCCTCGGCCGCCTGCGCCTACCAATTTCCCTGGGAAAACAGGAGAGGCGCCGTGGCAAAAGCCCTGATCGTCATCGACATGCAGCTGGATTTCTGTCCGGGGGGGCGGCTTGCCGTGGCCGGCGGAGACGAGATCGTGGCGCCGATCAACGACCTGATGGCGGATTACGATGCCGTGGTGCTGACCCAAGACTGGCATCCGCACGACCATGCCAGCTTTGCCGACAACCACCCCGGCATCGCCGCATTTTCGCAGGTCGAGATGCCCTATGGCCCGCAGGTGCTGTGGCCGGCGCATTGCGTGATCGGATCGGTGGGGGCGGGGTTCCATCCGACGCTGGCCGTGGATTGCGCCGATCTGGTCATCCGCAAGGGTTTCCGCCCGCTGATCGACAGCTATTCGGCGTTTTTCGAGAACGACCGCCGCACGCCCACCGGCCTTGCCGGCTACCTGCGCGAACGTGGGCTGGACGATCTGACCTTCGTCGGCCTTGCGCATGATTTCTGCGTCGCCTGGTCGGCCATCGACGCGGCGAAGCTGGGCTTTTCCGCCACGGTGATCGAGGGGGCCACCCGCGCCATCGACCTGCACGGCTCGCGCGAGGCGGCCCGCGACGGCATGCGCAACGCGGGGGTGACATTGGCATGATGATCCCGACGGTCGATATCGCCACCCGCGTCTATAACCATAAATGGAAGATCGACCCGATCGTCCGCTCGTTGATCGACGACGATTTCTACAAGCTGCTGATGTGCCAGTCGGTGTTTCGCAACCGGCCCGACACGCAAGTCACTTTCAGCCTGATCAACCGCACCAGCCGCATCCGCCTGGCCGAGCTGATCGACGAGGGCGAGCTGCGCGAGCAGTTGGACCATGTGCGCGGCCTGTCGCTGACGCGGGGCGAAAGCACCTGGCTGCGCGGCAATACCTTCTATGGCAAGCGGCAGATGTTCCGCCCGGATTTCATGGAGTTCCTGGAAAACCTGCGCCTGCCGGCCTATCATCTGGAAAAGCGCGACGGCCAGTACGAGTTGACCTTCGAGGGCCGCTGGCCCGAGGTCATGCTGTGGGAGATCCCGGCGCTGGCCATCATCATGGAGCTGCGCTCGCGCTCCGTGCTCAAGGACATGGGTCGGTTCGAGCTGCAGGTGCTTTATGCCCGCGCCATGGCCCGGCTATGGGAAAAGATCGAGGAATTGCGCAAGCTCGGCCCCGACCTGCGCATCGCCGATTTCGGCACCCGACGGCGGCACAGCTTCCTGTGGCAGGACTGGTGCGTGCAGGCCATGGTCGAGGGGCTGGGCGACCAGCGCTTCATCGGCACCTCGAACTGCCTGATCGCCATGCGCCGCGACATCGAGGCCATCGGCACCAATGCCCACGAACTGCCGATGGTCTATGCCGCGCTGGCCGACAGCGACGAGGAATTGCGCCAGGCGCCCTATCGCGTGCTGGCCGACTGGCATGAAGAACATGACGGGATGCTGCGCATCATCCTGCCCGACACCTATGGCACCAAGGGCTTCCTCGAGCACGCGCCGGACTGGCTGGCCGGCTGGACCGGCATCCGCGTCGACAGCGGCGACCCGGCCGAAGGGGCCGAGACGGCGATCCGCTGGTGGCAGGACCGCGGCGAGGATCCGCGCAACAAGCTGATCATCTTCTCGGACGGGCTGGACGTGGACCGGATCAAGGCGCTGTTCCAGCGCTTCCACGGCAGGGTGAAGGTCAGTTTCGGCTGGGGCACGCTGCTGACCAACGATTTCCGCGGGCTGGTGCCGGGCGACGGGCTGGCGCCGTTCTCGCTGGTCTGCAAGGCGGTGGCGGCCGAGGGGCGGCCGACCGTCAAGCTGTCCGACAATCCCGAAAAGGCCACTGGGCCGCAGGACGAGATCGAGCGTTACAAGCGCATCTTCGGCGTCGGCCGCCAGCAGCGCATGGACGTGGTGGTCTAGACCGGGAAATGGGCAGGCCCCGGCATGTGGTGGTCCGGGGCCTTGGGTGTCAGCGCGAAAGCGCCGGTTGCAGCTCGCGGCGGTTGGCAGCATGGCGCTTGGCGAGCTGCCGTCCCTCGCGACCGTTGCCGATCCTGCGCGCAGGTTCCCGCGCGCAGGTTTCCGACAGCAGTTCGGGGAACAGCGCCAGGATTTCGGCGCGGGCGGCAGGCGAGACCGCTTTCAGCGCTTCGGCGCCGGTGAACAGCGATTCGGTCTGCGCCCCTTCCGAGCACAGGATCTCGTGCCGGTCGAACAGCAGGTGATAATAGGTCAGCGCCTCGCAATCCTCGACCAGTTCGATGCCGTCGATGTCGGTCAGATGCTTGGCGGCGACCAGAACCTCGGCCGTGCCGCAGACCCGCTCGGCGATCTTCGAACTGACCAGGATGCGGTGCTGCTGCGAGACGTAAAGGTCGCGACTGGGCAGGTCCGGGCCGAGCGCGCCGGCGCGGATGCGCACCGGGCGCAGCTTCTCGAAGGCCCGCAGCAACGCGCCGTCGATCTGTTTCGAGCCGATCCAGCGCAGCGGCTGCGTGCCGTGGTCGCGGGTGACGATCATGTCGCCGACCCGCAGATCCTCGACCGGCACCTCGCCGCGCTCGGTCAGGATCAGCGTGCCGTGGCGGAAGCAGACGAAAGCCGGAGCATCCTCAAGCCCGTAGCGCGAGGTGTCTATGCTGTTGAAATTGCTGCGCTCATAGCTGGTCAGGGTAATCGACTGGATCGCCTTGCTGGTGACGCCGTCGATCTCGGCCTGGGTGGCCGAGGCGGGCGGCGGCAGCAGCACCAGGCTGCCGCCGGTGTCCTGCAGGACGCGCAGCTGCACATCGCTGGCGCTGGTGCCGTCGGCATAGGTCACGGTGCCGCGATAGATGATCCCGGTATCGGCGTAATGGCTCACGCCGTTATGGACGCCGTATTCGTTCGGGGGCGAGCCCCATGGATTGTTGAAGGAAATGGCGTTGTCGTCGTTGCCGTCATGCAGTGTGATAGTATTGATCTCGCGCGCCAGCGGCTGATCGGCGCTGCCGAAGGTGGATCCCACCAGCTCCGAGGCGTTCTCGGCGCCGGCGCTGAATTCGTCGGGATCCAGATCCCGATGCGTTCCAAGATAGATGACACGGATCGACGTCGTTGTCGGCATGGCAGACCCTAATCGCTAACAAACCCCCGCAGATGAGGGGACAAAACACATTCAACCACTGCGCCATGCCGGATCGGCAGTGCCGATCGCCGCATGGAGGAGACAGGGCGGAAAAACAAAACCGCGCGTCTCTACCCGTTAGCTAAAGGATGATTCGACTTTTATTAACCTGTCGAAATGGGCAGGTTTCCGCTCATCTGCGCATAGCATCGCAAGAATTTCAATGAGTTGCACAGAATCCGCGATGCGGGAACCGGAAGGGGCGGCATGATCGTGACGTAGGGTCACGATCATGCCGTTGGTCAAATCCGATCGCGCCAGCGGTTGACCAGCGGGTAGCGCCGGTCCAGCCAGAAAGCCTTGGTCGAGATGCGCGGCCCGGGCGCTGCCTGGTAACGCTTCCATTCGCTGCCATAAAGCAGGGTCTCGACCTTTTTGACCGTTTCGGGCTCGAAGCCTTGCGCGACCAGATCCTTCAGCGCCAGGTCCTTCTCGACCAGCCCTTCCAGGATTGCGTCCAGCACCTCATAGGGCGGCAGGCTGTCCTGGTCCTTCTGGTTCGGCCGCAGCTCGGCCGAGGGCGGTTTCGAGATGATCTGCGGCGGGATCACCTCGCCCGCCGGGCCCTGCATCCAGTCGCGATGGTTCCGGTTGCGCCAGCGGCAGGTCTCGAAAACGCGGGTCTTGTAAAGATCCTTGATCGGGTTGTAGCCGCCGGCCATGTCGCCATAGATCGTGGCATAGCCGACCGCGACCTCGGACTTGTTGCCGGTGGTCAGCAGCAGCTCGCCGAACTTGTTCGACAGCGCCATCAGCATCACGCCGCGCAGCCGGGACTGGATGTTTTCCTCGGTGATGTCGGGCTGGGTGCCTTCCATCAGATGCGCCAGGGCATCCTCCACCGCGTCGCGGGCACCTTCGATCTTCACGGTATCCAGCCGGGTGCCCAGCCGCCCGGCGCAATCGGCGGCATCCTCGAGGCTGGCCTGCGAGGTGTATTCGCTGGGCAGCATGACGCAGCGCAGGTTCTCGGGGCTGATGGCGTCGCTGGCGATGGTGGCGACCAGCGCCGAGTCGATGCCGCCCGACAGGCCCAGCACCGCCTTGCGGAACCCGGACTTGCGCATGTAGTCGCGCAAGCCCTCCATCATGGCGCGGTAGTCCTGCTCCCACTCGTCGGGCTGATGGTCCATGCGGCCCGGCACCGCCCGCCAGCCCTGCGGTGTGCGGGTGAAATCGACATGGGCCAGCATCTCGTCGAAGGGGGCAAGCTGCATGACCTTGACCGCGCCGCCGTCCTCGCCCGGGTTCAGCACGAAGCTGCCGCCGTCATAGACCTGGTCGTCCTGCCCGCCGACCGAGTTCAGGTAGATCAGCGGCAGATCGGTCTCGACCACCCGGGCGACCATGTGGCCCATGCGCAGGTCCAGCTTGTTGCGGTGATAGGGGCTGCCGTTCGGGACCAGCAGGATTTCGGCCCCGGTCTCGGCCAGGGTTTCGCAGACCTCGGGCCACCAGGCGTCCTCGCAGATCGGGCTGCCGATGCGCAGCCCGTCCAGGCTGTAGGGGCCCGAGATCGGCCCGACATTGAACAGCCGCCATTCGTCGAAAAGCTGCTTGTGCGGCAATTCGTGCTTGAGCACCCGCGCCACCACCTTGCCGCCGCGAAGGATCCAATAGGCGTTGTAAAGCCGGTCTTCCTCGGCATAAGGGCCGCCGATGCCGATGGCGGGGCCGTCCACGCAGTCCCGCGCCAGATCGACGATGCGGGCCATGGCTTCCTGGGTGAAGCCGGGCTTCAGCACCAGGTCCTGGGTCTGGTAGCCGGTGATGAACATCTCGGGCAGAGCCAGCAGGTTGGCGCCGGCCTCGCGCGCCGCGGCCCAGGCCTCGCGTGCCTTGGCGGCATTGCCGGGCAGGTCGCCCACGGTCGGGTTCAGCTGTCCAAGGGTGATGCGGAACGTGTCGGTCATGGCGCTTCCTTTACCCGGGTCTCGCCCCGTTGATAGGTCAGCGCGCGGCAAAGGAAAAGTCGGGCTTTGCGCCGGCAGGCCCCTTGCGATAAACCGATGCCAAAAGCAGCAACGAGGCGGAGTGCAGCATCCATGAAGGCAGCCCTTGTCGCCTGCGCGGTGATCCTGGCCGGCGCGGGCATGGCCGGCGCACAGGCGGTCATCACCAAGCAATATGACGACGGCGGCGTCTATGAGGGAACCTTCCGCAACGGCAAGCAGCACGGGCGGGGCACCTACGCGCTGCCCTCGGGCTACGAATATACCGGCGACTGGGTCGAGGGCGAGATCCTGGGCCAGGGCACGGCGAAATTCCCCAACGGCTCGGTCTACGAGGGCGCCTTTGCCCGCGGCAAGCCGCATGGCAAGGGCAAGATCACCTATGCCGATGGCGGCAGCTACGAGGGCGACTGGCTGGATGGCCAGATCACCGGCCAAGGCGTGGCGCATTACGCCAATGGCTCGGTCTACGAGGGCGGCTTCCTGAACGCGCTGCACGACGGCAAGGGCGTGCTGACCCAACCCAACGGCTATCGCTACGAGGGCGACTGGAAGGCCGGCGTCAAGCAAGGTTTCGGCAAGATCACCTATCCCGACGGTGCCGGCTATGAAGGCGAGATGAAGGCGAACCAGCGCTCCGGCGAGGGCAAGCTGACCATGGCGGATGGCCTGAAATACGAAGGCAGCTGGTCGGCCGGCCAGATGGCCGGGCAGGGCAAGCTGACCCAGCCCTCGGGTGACAGCTACGAGGGCCGCTTCGCCAATGGCAAGCGCGAGGGCAAGGGCGTGGCGACCTATGCCAACGGCGACCGCTACGAGGGCGATTTCCGCGCCGATAAGCGCTGGGGGACGGGCACCTTCACCGGCACCGACGGCTATGTCTATACCGGCGACTGGGTCGAGGGGCGGATGGAGGGGCTGGGCCGCATCACCTATCCCGACGGCTCGGTCTATGAGGGGGCGCTGCTGGCCGACCTGCCGCATGGCCGCGGGCTCATCACCTATCCGGACGGCGCCAGCTATGACGGCGACTGGGTCGCGGGCGTGATCGAGGGGCAGGGCGTCGCCAAATACGCCAACGGCCTGGTCTACGAGGGCGGCTTCAAGCGCGGCCGCAACGAGGGGCAGGGCCGGATGACCTATCCCGACGGCTATGTCTATAACGGCGCCTGGCGCGACGGCCAGCGGCACGGGCAGGGGCAGGCGACCTATCCCGACGGCACCACCTATGACGGTTCCTTCGTGGACGGGCTGCGCCATGGCAAGGGCCGGCTGATCGCGCCGGACGGCTTCCGCTACGAGGGCAGCTGGAAGGAAGGCGAGATCGACGGCGAGGGCGTCGCGACCTATGCCAATGGCGATGTCTATACCGGCCATTTCATCGCCGGAAAGCGGCAGGGGGCGGGGGTGATGCGCTATGCCACCGGCCAGGTCGCCTCGGGCGAATGGGAGGACAACCGGCTGGCCGTGCCCGACGAGGGCGCGGAACCCGAGGGCGCCGCGCCGCCCGAGGCGGCGGTGCCGGACGAGCCGGCGACGGGACCGGCGCAATAGGCGGTTGCCTCTGGTCGGGGCTGCCCGGCTGCGGAAAATCCGCCCAAGCCGGACCGCCTGCCGGCATTATTTCGGGGACGCATTGTCGGATTCCCGCCTGGCCGGACGTCCTTGGGACAGACAAAGCCAGGGAGAAGGACGATGACCATCACCATTACCGCCTTCGAAAACTCGCCTGATGGCGGCAGGGGATTGGCGCGCGACATGCGGGTCCGCTGGGCGCTGGAGGAGGTGGGCCAACCCTACGAAGTCCGCCTGCTGTCGTTCGCGGCGATGAAGCGGGACGCGCATCGCGCGCTGCAGCCATTCGGGCAGATCCCGACCTATCAGGAGGGCGATCTGGTCCTGTTCGAGTCCGGTGCGATCGTGCTCGCCATCGCCGAGCGCCATTCCGGTCTGCTGCCAGGCGATGCCAATGCCCGGGCGCGGGCGATCATGTGGATGTTCGCGGCGCTCGACACGGTAGAGCCGCCGATCTTCGATCACACCCTGCTCAAGATCCTCGACCGCGACAAGCCTTGGTACGGTCACCGGTTGCAGAGCCTCGAGGCCAGTATCCGCGACCGTCTTGCCGACCTTTCCCGCCATCTCGGCGATGCCGATTGGCTGGACGGCGCTTTCAGCGCCGGCGATCTGCTGATGGTGACGGTGCTGCGCCGGTTGAACGGCCTGGATCTGCTGGAGACCCATCCGAACCTGGCTGCCTATGTCGCGCGCGGCGAGGCGCGGCCGGCCTTCCAGCGGGCCTACGATGCCCAGCGTGCGGTCTTTGCCGCCGCATCATCCGGCTGACGGCGGTCGGCGGGTTACTTCACCACCCGCACCGCTGCGCTTTCCGGCCAATGCGCAAAGGGCAGCACCCGCCCGTCCCGCCGGCTTTCCGCCACCCGGTCCAGGTCCACGCTTGCCTTGACCCAGCCGGGCACGTCCATCGCCCCCTCGGCCACCACGCCGCTTTCCGGCCACAGCCCGTCCGCCGGCGCATAGATCGCGGCGGCGCCACGGTTCTCGTCGATGGCCGGGTTCCAATCCACGTCGCCCACCGTCGGCGCCTGCACGACGACGCATTGGCTCTCCAGCGCCCGGGCCATGGCGCCGATGCGCACCCGGTTGAACCCCGCCACCGTGTCGGTGCAGGAGGGCACCAGCATCACCTCGACCCCGGCCTCGGCCAGCGCCCGGCCCAGCAGCGGAAACTCGCTGTCATAGCAGATCAGCACGCCCAGCCGTCCGACGGGGGTGTCGAACACCCGCAGACCCGGCGCGCCGACGACGTCCCAGTCCTCGCGCTCGAAGCGGGTCATCACCTGCTTGTCCTGATGGCCGATCCGCCCCCCGGGCCCGAACAGCACCGCGCGGTTGACCGGGCGCGGCCCATCGAAACAGGGCGCCGAGGCGGCCAGGATATGCAGCCCATGCTGCGCCGCCAGCGCGGCATGCAGCGCGTCGCGCGCCGCTTCGTGCCGGGCGACCTCGTGCAGCGACGCCTCGAGATCGCCGGCCACCTCGGGCCCGCCCAGCGAGGCCAGCTCCATCGCGCCATATTCGGGAAAGACCAGCAGGTCGCAATCGGCGGCGTCCCCGACCCAGCGGGTGATCTTGGCGCGATAGGCGTCGAAATCCCGAAGCCAGTCGAAGGGATAGGCGGCGGCGGCGATCTTGACGGTCCGGGTCACAGGGTTTTCATCCAGAATTGCAGCGGTTTGCGCGAGGGTCGGTCATCGCCGATGTCCTTCCATTCGAATTCCGCGACCACGCCGGGCAGGGGGGCATAGCCGCGCTTGCGCCAGAACCCGTCCAGCGGGCGATAATCCTGCGGGTGCAGCGGGTGATCCTCGGGCCGGACCACGCGGCAGAAGGCGCTGTAGCGGCGGCCAAGGGCGCGGCCCTGCGCCTCGCGCCCGTCGAAGAAGGCATGGCCCAGGCCGTGGCCGCGATATTCGGGCAGCAGCACCGATTCCGCGCAATAGAAGATCTCGTCCAGCCGCTCGGGCCGGCCGGCGAAGGCGGCGGCGAAATCATCCGCGTGATCCTCCATCGGCGCCCCGGTCGAGGCGCCGACCATGCGGTCGCCGTCCCAGGCCGCGATCACCACCGCGCCGGGCGACTGGTAGGCGCGCAGGTAGTTCCGTTCGTATTCCAGATCGCCGTCATAGAGATAGGGCCAGTCGCGGAACACCGCGATGCGCAGCCGTGCCAGGTCGTCCAGCACGGTTGCCACGGCATCCCCGGTCAGGCTTTCGGTGCGGATCACGCCGAAACCTGACGCGTCCAGTCGGTGAGGTTGTAATAGGTCGTCACCCGCGCGATCTTGCCGTCCCGAATGGTGAAGAAGGCGCCGGCGGGCAGGACGTATTTCTGGCCCTTCGCCTCGGGCAGGCCCTCGTCGGTGGCCAGATAGGTGCCGTTGACCACGAATTCCGCCGCCGCCCGGTCGCCGGCCTCGTTGGCGAAGATCACCATGTCGGTCAGCTCCTCGCGGTAGCTGCGGGTCATGTGGGCGTTGAACTCGGCGAACGTGTCCTTGCCGCGACGGATGCCGCCCTCGTTGACGTGATGTTCCACCTCGTCATGCAGATAGCCCAGCATCTCGTCGGTGCGGCCGGCGTTGAAGGCGTCGTAATAGGCGGCGATCAGGGCCTTGGTATCCATCGGAACCTCCTTGTTTTGTCCCGTCTAGCGTGGGCGGCGGGCCGCGTCACCTCCGCCCTTTGGCGGAGGCCCGACCATCCAGCGATCCTGACGCATTATTCCCATCGCCGGACGGCTGGTGTAGCGAGGGGGGCAGCACAAAGGGGGACATGCCATGGTGACGATGCCCGCGCGGCGGATCGACTGCTTCAAGGCCTATGACGTGCGCGGCCGGCTGGGCTCGGAACTGGACGAGGATGTCGCCTATCGCATCGGCCGCGCCTTCGCGCAGGTCTTGGGCGCGCGGCAGGTGATCGTGGGCCGCGATTCGCGCGCCACCTCGCCGGAACTGGCGGCGGCGCTGATCCGGGGACTGAACGATGCCGGCGCCGATGTCCGCGACCTCGGTCTGGCCGGCACCGAGGAGATGTATTTCGCCACCGCGCATTTCGGCGCCGATGGCGGCATCGAGGTGACGGCCTCGCACAACCCGATCGACTATAACGGCATGAAGCTGGTCGGCCGCGGCGCCGCGCCGCTGGACCCCGAAGGGGATTTCGCGACCCTGGCGGCGCTGGCGCAATCGGGCGCGTTCCCCGAGCCCGAGCGCCGGGGCGAGACGCGGGACTTCCCCGAGGCGCGGGCGATCTATGCCCGGGCCCTGGCCGATTTCATCGACGTGGCGGCGCTGCGCCCGCTGACCGTGCTGGTCAATGCCGGCAACGGCACCGCCGGCCCGACCTTCGACGCCATCGCGGCCGAGCTTGAGCGGCGCGGCGCGCCCCTGCGCTTCATCCGCATCAACCACCAGCCCGACCCGGCCTTCCCGAACGGCATTCCCAATCCGCTGCTGCCGGAAAACCAGCCGATGACCGCAGAGGCGGTGCGCGATCATGGCGCCGACCTGGGCGTGGCCTGGGACGGCGATTTCGACCGCTGCTTCTTCTTCGATGCGCAGGGGAGGTTCATCCCCGGCGAATATGTCGTGGGCCTGCTGGCCGCGGCCTTCCTGGAAAAGCATCCGGGCGAAAAGATCGTGCATGACCCGCGCGTGGTGCTGAACACCCGCGACATGATCGCCAGCGCCGGCGGCCGGGCGGTGCAGGCCCGCACCGGCCACGCCTTCGTCAAGCGCGCCATGCGCGAATCGGGGGCGATCTATGGCGGCGAGATGTCGGCGCATCATTATTTCCGCGACTTCCATTTCGCCGACAGCGGCATGGTGCCCTGGCTGCTGGTGGTCGAGCTGGTCAGTCGCAAGGGCGTCGGACTGGGCGAACTGCTGGCCGAGCGAATGCGCGCCTTCCCGTCCTCGGGCGAGATCAACTTCCGCCTTGACGATCCCGGCGCGGCCATCGACCGGGTGGTGGCGCATTTCGCGCCGCAGGCGATCCGCCGCGACGAAACCGACGGCATCAGCCTGGAACTTCCGGACTGGCGCTTCAACCTGCGCCGCTCGAACACCGAGCCGGTGGTGCGGCTGAACGTCGAATCGCGCGGCGATGCCGGGCTGGTGGCGGCGAAGCGCGCCGAGATCGAGGCGCTGCTGGCCGGGCCGGCCTAGTCGCCGGGCACCGCGGGCGGGACGCGCAGGATGGCCTCGTGATAGGCGATGGCCTCGTTGAGATTCTCGAAGACCGTCAGATGGCCGCGATCCAGAACCGCGCCCATCTGGCACATGTTGCGGATCATCGGCATCGAGTGGCTGACCACGATGGCCCCCGAGGTCTCCATCCGCTCGTTGAACACGCGCTGCGACTTGGCGCGGAAATCCGCGTCGCCGACACTGGTCACCTCGTCGACCAGATAGGTGTCGAAATGAATGCCCATGCTGGTCCCCATCGCCAGCCGCGAACGCATGCCCGAGGAATAGCTGGCGAAGGGCTGGTGGTAATGCTGGCCGAGCTCGGCGAAATCCGCGACATAATCGACCAGCTCGTCGGTGTCGACGCCATAGATCCGGGCGACGAAGCGCACGTTCTGTGCCCCGGTCAGCTCGCCATGGAAACTGCCCATGAAGCCGACCGGCCATGAGATGGTGCCATCCGACAGCACCCGCCCCGAACTGGGCGAGACGGTGCCGGCAATCATGCGCAGCAGCGTCGACTTGCCGGCCCCGTTGCGGCCCAGCAGCGCGACCGAGACGCCGGTGGGGAACACCGCGTTGATGTTGTCGGCCACCACGGTCTGCCGGCCCTTCAGCCGGTAAGCCTTGGTCAGATTCTCCAGCCAGATCATCGCTCAGCCGCGGTCGCGGATGCTGTAATAGATCAGGACAAGAATGGACCAGCCGGCCAACAGCATGCCTGCGACCATCAGCAGCAGCCAGGCCCGGTTCGGCTCGGTCGAGCTTTGCGCCACCTTGGGCTCGATATGCGCGGCGAGATAGCGCGACTGGCGCTGCGCCTCGGCCAGGGCGGTCTCATAGGCGATGCGGGCGGTGCGATAGGCGCCCTCGGCGAATTCGCGGTCCACCGCCAGCTTTTCGTATTCGGCCATGAGCTGGGCATAGCTCTCGCCCGCCGGGCCCTGGCCCTCGGCGCCGAACTTGCTGCGTTCGGCGTCGATGAGGCGGCGCAGGGCGTCGATCTTCTGCTGCGACTGGGTGACGCGGTGATCGGTGGGCTGGGCGTTTTCGATCAGCAGGTCATGCGCGACCAGCACCTCGGCCAGCTGCGCCTGCAGGCCGCTCAGCACGCCCATCTGCCCGGCCAGATCCGCCTCGGGATCGACGATCTGCGACTTCATGCGAAAGGCGGTCATGGCCTGGCGGGTCACGGTCAGCTCGTCGCGGGTCTTGTCCAGCTCCAGCTTGGCCAGCCGCGTCGCGTCCTCCTGGGCGATGGCCGAAAGCTCGTTGATCTTGTCCGAGCTTTGCTTGAACACCGCGGCGGCGATCTGCTGGGCATCCTCGGGGCTGAAGGCGCTGACGTTCAGCGTGATCAGCGCGGTCGAGCTGTCGTAAAGCACCTTGACCTGGCGTTGCCAGTAATCGGTCAGATCCTCGACATGCCCCTCGGGATCGAAGGCAAAGACGAAATCATGCGGCCAGTCGCGCGAGAAGCGTGTGCGCAGGTCAAGCTCGGCGTCGATCTTCTCCACCATGTCCTGGCTGCGGATATATTCGTAAAGGATGTCGGTATCCGAGGCGCCGCCGCCGCCGCCGCCCGCGAACGAGGAGAGCCCGCCCAGCAGGTCGATCGAGGGCACCGACTGCTCCTTGCGGACCGAAAAGCCGACGGTCGAGACATATTGGTCGCTGGCCCGCGCCCAGAGATACCAGGCCCAGAGCACCGTCGGCAGCACCACCAGCGCCAGGAACGAGGCGAGCAGCAGCCAGTGCCGGCGCCGCGGTTGCGCGATGCCGACCGGTGGCCGGATGGGGTGCAGCGCCGCCGGCGGCACCGCCGGCATCTGCCGGGGGCCGGGCTGGGCCACGGCCTGGCCCATCGGCCGCACCGGGATCGGTTGGGATTGCGGCCGCATGGCGGGCGGCTGGTGATTGCCCGGCGCCGGCCGTTGTCCCTGTCCCTGCTGCCCCGGGCCCTGGGGCCGGGGGGCATGCGGCTGCGCCTGCTGCGGACGGGCCTGTTGCGGCCGTTGCTGCTGACCCGGCGGCTGGGGCTGCTGCGGCGGCGCGGCCGGGCGCGGGGCCTGCGGGCCGGGCGCGGGCTGCGCCTGAAACGGCCGGTTCGGACCGGGCTGGGCTGGGCCCGCCGGCGCCGGGTTGGGGGCGGGACGCGCGGGATCTTGCTGTTGGGCGGTCGGCTGGCCGGTCTGGCCGCTGGCCGGGGTGGTGGGGGTGGTCACAGCAGTGGCGCTTTCGCTGGTTTACCTTTTCTGTGCAGTTGTTACATATTGCCGCTCGCCAAGACCAGCTTTTGCGTTCACATGTCCGACATTTCCACCGGTAACCGTCGTCCCCAGCGCCCGTATCGCCACGGGCCGCGTTTTCGCATGGTGCGCATCATCTTCGCGCTGATGCTGCGCGAGATGGCGACGACCTATGGCCGGTCGGCCGGCGGCTATATCTGGGCGGTGCTCGAGCCGGTGCTGGGGGTGACGCTGCTGTCGGTGATCTTCAGCCTGGCGCTGCAGACGCCGGGGCTGGGCACCAACTTCCCGCTGTTCTACGCGACCGGCTTCCTGCCCTTTGCCATGTTCAACGACCTGACGAACAAGGTCGCCACCTCGATCCGCTTCTCGCGGCCGTTCCTGGCCTATCCCAGCGTCACCTTCATCGACGCGATGATCGCCCGGGTGCTGCTGAACGCGCTGACGCATATCGCGGTGATCGCCATCGTGATCACCGGCATCTATGTGATCTACCAGTTGCCGGTGGTGGTGAACCTGGCCTCGGTCTTCGAGGCGCTGCTGCTGATCACCCTGCTGGCGGTCGGGGTGGGCACGATGAACTGCTACCTGATGACCGCCTTCCCGATCTGGGAGCGGGTCTGGCAGATCATCACCCGGCCGCTTTTCCTGATGTCGGGCATCTTCTTCACCTATGACCTGATGCCGAGCCAGGCCCAGAACATCCTGTGGTACAACCCGCTGATCCATTGCATCGGCCTGATGCGCCGGGGCCTCTACCCGACCTATCAGGGCAGCTATATCAACCAGGAGCTGGTGATCGCCGTCTCGCTGGTGCTGCTGGTCCTGGGGCTGATGCTGCTGGAGCGCACCTATCGCAACCTGCTGGAGCGCTAGAGCAGCAGATCCGACGCGTTCAGCGTCGCCAGCGCGCCCAGGTCGATGGTCAGGTCGGTGCGGCCGTCGCCGTCCCGGTCGACCAGAAGCCGATGCGCCTCGGGCTGCGTCCAGTCCAGGCGCACCTGCCCGCTGCCATTGGCCGAAAAGGCGGTCCCGCCGATGAAGACGAGGCCGAGGCCAGACAGGTCGATCCGGTCCTCGCCGGCGCGGAAATCCGTGATCGCATCGCTGCAACCATCCAGGTCGCCGGCATCGGCAAAGACGAAGACATCGGCGCCGGTGCCGCCGGTCAGCGTGTCGAAGCCGCGCCCGCCTTCCAGCCGGTCGGCGCCCTCGCCCCCTTCGAGCAGGTCGTTGCCCAGGCCGCCGGTCAGGGTGTCATCCCCGGCCGCACCGGCCAGGCGATCGCCGCCAAGCCCGCCGATCAGGTTGTCATTGCCTTGGCCGCCGTCCAGAAGATCATCGCCGTCGCCGCCATCCAGCAGATCGTCATCCGCCCCGCCCAGCAGCGTATCGCCCCCGGCAAGGCCCTGGATCGTGTCGCGGCCGTCGTCGCCTTGCAGCCAATCCGCCCCGGCATCGCCAAGGATCGCGTCGCTGCCCGCGCCGCCCTGCACGGTGTTGTTGCCGGTCTCGGCATGGATCAGGTCGTCGCCCTCGCCGCCAAGGATCAGGTCGTGGCCGCTGCCGCCGTAAAGCAGGTCGTTGCCGCTGCCGCCGTCGATGACATCGTGCCCGCCGCCGCCCAGGATCACGTCGTTGCCGGCCCCGCCGTACAGCGTGTCGTTCTCCGGCCCGCCGTCCAGCGAATCGTCGCCCGACTCGCCCTGCATGACATCGTTGCCGAAGCCGCCCAGCATCGTGTCGTTGTCGGCGCCGCCGAACATCAGGTCGTGATCTTGATTGCCATTCATCAGGTCGGCGCCGGCCATGCCGTAAAGCGTGTCATGGCCGGTCCCGCCATGCAGCGCGTCATTGCCCTCGGCGCCGTTCAGCACGTCATGGCCGTCGCCGCCGGCCAGGGTGTCGTTGTCCGTGCCGCCGTCGAGGTTGTCGATGCCGGCGCCGCCATCCATGCGGTCGTCACCCTCGGCGCCGATCAGCGTGTCGAAGCCGCCGCCGCCGTTCAGGCTGTCATTGCCGAGCCCGCCCAGCAAATAGTCGAAACCGGCGCCGGCGATCAGCGTGTCGTTGCCCGGCCCGCCATGCAGCCGGTCGTTGCCGGCGCCGGACTGCATCAGGTCGTTGCCGTCGCCACCCCAAAGCACGCCGTTGCCCAGCATGTCGGTGATGCGGTCGTGACCGCCGCCGCCCAGGATCAGGTCGTGCCCATCGCCGCCATAGAGGGTGTCATTGCCGTTGCCGCCGTCCAGGCTGTCATTCCCGGCCCCGCCGTCGATCCAGTCATTGCCCTCGCCGCCAAGCAGGGTGTCGATCCCAGCCCCGCCCGCCATGCTGTCATTGCCCAGCCCGCCGAACAGATAGTCCAGGCCGGCGCCGGCGATCAGCGTGTCGCTGCCCGGCCCGCCATACAGCCGGTCGTTGCCGGTGCCGGTCTGCATCAGGTCGTTGCCGTCACCGCCCCAAAGCGTGTTGTTGCCCAGCAGGTCGAACATGGCATCGTCGCCGCCCTCGCCATAGAGCAGGTCGTGGCCCGTCTCGCCCCGCAGGGTGTCGGCGCCGGCGCCGCCGGCCAGCGCGTCATCGCCGCTGCCGGCCCATAGCCGGTCGTTGCCGGTGCTGCCGAACAGCCGGTCGTTGCCGTCGCCGCCGAACAGCCGGTCGTTGCCATCGCCGCCGCGCAGCGTGTCATTGCCGAGCGCGCCGGAAAGATCGTCGTTGCCGGCCCCGCCCAGCAGCAGATCGTTGCCGGCATAGCCGAAGACGTTCGAGCCGTTGCGGCCGGCGCTGAGGGTATCGTTCCGCAAGGTGCCAGAGACGGTCGTGCGCATGTCGGGGGCCTCGTAATGGGCGATGGGGAAAAGCGAATTGTCGAAGGCGCCGGCCTGCAGCATGCTGTTGTTGGGCGTGGTGACCCAGATCACCGAATTGCCGTAGAAGATCTTGATTCCGAAGGCCTGCGGGCGAAACACCAGCTGGTCGGTGCTGCGGATCATGCCCAGGAAGGACAGGTCCAGCCGGTCCACGCCGGGTTCGAAATCGGTGATGGTGATCTTGCCGCCGACCTCCTTGACGACGAAGACATCGGCGCCGGCGCCGCCGGTCATGCGCAGCGGCTCGGCCCCGGCGATCAGGATGTCGTCGCCCGCCCCGCCGTCGAGAACCGTGGTGCCGGCGCTGGCCTGCATCAGGTCGCTGGCCCCGGTTCCGGTCTGGCGGCCCGCCCCGACCACCCCGGTCTTGCCGATGCTGCCCGGTTCAAGGACGAATTGCGTGATCCCGCTTTCGGTCCGGGACGAGACGAACAGCGCGATCCGGCCGTCGATCACCGCGGCCGACAGGGCCGAGACATCGGCCAGCGTCTGGTCGTCGGTATCGACCAGCGCGGTCAGGTGCAGCAGCTTGCCATCGGGCAAAACGGTAAAGACGCTGATCCCGTCGTCGCCGCCGCCGACAAAGACGAAGGCGCGGCCGTCCATGGTCACCGTCTCCAGCGCCGTGGCGCCGGCAAACCGGGTGCTGCGCTCGTCGACGACATGGTCGGCCGGCAGCAGTTCGCCGCCATAGGTCAGCCGCATGGTGGTCAGGGACGAGCTTTGCGCGCCGGCGACCACCAGATAGGTCACCCCGGCCACCGTGACCGTGTCCAGGTGGCTGGGCTGGTCCATGCCGAGCCCGCGATAGGACCAGAGCATCTGCGCCGGGCCAAGCGTGCCATCGGCCATCACCATCTGCACCGAGACGTAATTGCCCAGGCCAGAGGCCGCGATGATGAAGCTGCGGTCGGCCAGGGTGGTGACATGCAGCGCGTCGATCTCGGTTCCCTGTATGCCCGAACCGGCCGGCAGCGCGGCCCGCGTGACATGGCCCAGCCCGCCATCGGCGCCGATGCGCCAGATGTCGATGGCGGTCTGCCCGTTCCGCGCCGAACACAGGAAATCGCCCAGCGGCGTCTGGAACTGCTGCAGCCCGATCAGATCCGCGGGCAGGGCGCCCGGCCCGGCGCCGTCCTGGAAACCGCCCTGGCTGTCCAGGCGGAGGCCGGGGTCCGGTCCCACGCGCAGCCCGGTGCCGATCAGGACCGGGTTGCCGCCCAGCGTCACGATGCTGGCCGAGGGCGGGCCGGCATGACCGATGCCCGCCGGATAGGCGCGGGTGGTCATCACCTCGATCGGCTGGTCGGCGGCGCCGATGCGCCAGGCCACCATGCCGCCGCCGACATGGGTCAGGCTGTAAAGCGCATGCCCGTCGGGTCCGGCATGGGTCTGCAGGTCGGTGATATTGGTCACGAAAGGCGCGTCGGCGCCCGTATAGGTGGCAACGTGACGATAGCGCATCGCTGGCTTCGCTTGTGGCAGATCATGGTGGTTCGGGACAATTCCCCATGACCTGACAAAGCGGTCACTTGCGTCGCGAAGTCACGCATTATTCCCCGTGCATTTTAACGGCCGCGGGCCTAGGTTGAGCGCCGGCGCAGCCCTTGTGCGCCGTGTCGGGTTCCTCCATACGCCTCTGCGTGGGGCCAATCTGGTTGGTGTAGATGCAGATCGAAAAGACCGCGCTGCCCGGGGTTCTGGTGCTTGTTCCCCGGCGCTTTGGCGATGACCGTGGATTCTTCTCGGAAAGCTGGAACCGGAGGCTGCTGCACGAGGCCGGGGTCGACCTGCCGGAATTCGTGCAGGATAATCATTCGTTATCCTTGGTTTCGGGGACATTGCGCGGTCTGCATTTTCAGGCGCCGCCGCATGCCCAAGGCAAGCTGGTGCGCTGTGGACGCGGGCGGCTGTTCGACGTGGCCGTCGATATCCGCAAGGGCAGCCCGACCTATGGGCAATGGGTCGGGGCCGAACTGTCCTTCCAGAACGGCCGCCAGCTCTGGATTCCGCCGGGCTTCCTGCACGGTTTCCTGACCCGGGAACCCGAGACGGAAATCCTCTACAAATGTACAGATCATTACGCCCCGGATTGCGATGGGGCGGTGGCCTGGGACAGTATCGGCATCGAGTGGGGCCTTGAAGGCCGGCCGATCCTTTCGGCCAAGGATGCCGAGGCCCCGGCCCTGAACGAGTTCGACAGCCCCTTCACCTATGAGGGGCCTTTTGATTACGAGGCGAGATTATGAAGATTCTGGTGACTGGCGGCGCGGGATTCATCGGTTCGGCGGTGGTGCGGCTGGCGGTGGCGCGCGGGCATCGGGTGGTGAACCTGGATTCGCTGACCTATGCCGCCAATCTCGAAAACGTCGCCTCGGTTTCGGCCAGCCCGCTCTATGCCTTCGAGCAGGCCGATATCCGCGACCGCGCGGCGCTGGACCGCATCCTGGCCGCGCATCGGCCCGATGCGATCATGCATCTGGCCGCCGAAAGCCATGTCGACCGCTCGATCGACGGGCCGGGCGCCTTCATCGAGACCAATGTCACCGGCACCTACAACCTTCTGGAAGCCGCGCGGGCCTATTGGATGGGGCAGGGCCTGCCCGAGCGGTTCCGCTTTCACCATATCTCGACCGACGAGGTCTTCGGCTCGCTGGGCGAGACCGGCCAGTTCACCGAAACCACGCCCTATGACCCGCGCAGTCCCTATTCGGCCTCCAAGGCCGCCTCGGACCATTTGGTGCGGGCCTGGCACGAGACCTATGGCCTGCCGGTGGTGCTGACCAATTGCTCGAACAATTACGGGCCCTTCCACTTCCCGGAAAAGCTGGTGCCGGTGGTGATCCTGAACGCGCTGCACGGAAGGCCGATCCCGGTCTATGGCGACGGCGGCAATGTCCGCGACTGGCTCTATGTCGAGGATCACGCCGACGCGCTGCTGCTGGTGCTGGAAAAGGGCGCCCTGGGCGAAAGCTACAACATCGGCGGCGAGAACGAGGCGAAGAACATCGACCTGGTGCGCACGATCTGCGCGCATATGGACCGGCTGCGCCCCGATTCCGCGCCGCATGAGCGGCTGATCACCTTCGTCGCCGACCGCCCCGGCCACGACCGGCGCTATGCCATCGACCCGACCCGCATCCGCACCGAACTGGGCTGGCGCCCCTCGGTCACGGTCGAGGAGGGGCTGAGGCGGACCGTCGAATGGTATCTGGCGAACGAGGGTTGGTGGCGGCCGCTGCTGACCCGGCAGGGGGTGGGCGAAAGGCTCGGCACGGCATGACGGGCCTGCTGGTCTTCGGCCGCACCGGACAGGTCGCGACCGAACTGGCGCGGCTGGTTCCCGATGCGCGCTTCCTGGGCCGCGACCGGGTCGATCTGGCCGATCCGGCGGCCTGCGCCGCGGCGATCCAGGCATCGGGTTGCGCGGCGGTGCTGAACGCCGCGGCCTATACCGCCGTCGACCGCGCCGAATCCGAATCCGACCTGGCGCGCCGGATCAATGCCGAGGCTCCCGCCGCCATGGCCCGGGCGGCGGCGGAACGGCGGGTGCCTTTCCTGCATATCTCGACCGATTACGTCTTCGACGGCTCGGGCGAACAGCCCAGGGCCGAGACCGACCCGACCGGCCCGCTGGGCGTCTACGGCGCCACCAAGCTGGCCGGTGAACGGGGTATTGCCGCCGCCGGCGGGCAATGGGCGGTGCTGCGCACCTCCTGGGTGTTCTCGGCCCATGGCACGAATTTCGTCAGGACCATGTTGCGGCTGGCGGCCGAGCGCGACGAACTGCGCGTCGTCGCCGACCAGCACGGCGGTCCGACCCCGGCGGCCGATATCGCCGCCGCCTGCCTGACCATGCTGGCCGCCATGCGGACGGATGTGGCGCGCGGCGGTCTGTATCACTTTGCCGGGGCGCCGGATGCCAGCTGGGCCGGCTTCGCGCGCGAGATCATGGCGCAGGCGGGACTTTCCTGCCGCGTCACCGGAATTTCCACGGCGGACTATCCCACCCCCGCCCGGCGCCCGGCCAATTCGCGCCTGGATTGCGCCGCCATTTTGCGGGATTTCGGCATCAGTCGCCCCGACTGGCGCGCCGGTCTCGCCAAGGTCTTGCAGGAGCTGAAACCATGACCCGACCCGAGAATCCTCCCAACCGCCGCAAGGGCATCATTCTGGCCGGCGGCTCGGGCACGCGGCTCTATCCGATCACCATGGGCGTGTCGAAACAGCTGCTGCCGATCTATGACAAGCCGATGATCTATTACCCGATCACCGTGCTGATGCTGGCCGGCATCCGCGAGATCGCCATCATCACCACCCCCGAGGACCAGGAGCAGTTCCGCCGCCTGCTGGGCGACGGCAGCCAATGGGGGCTGCGCTTCGACTATCTCGTGCAGCCCTCGCCCGACGGGCTGGCGCAGGCCTATCTGTTGGCCGAGGATTTCCTGGCCGGCGCGCCCTCGGCCATGGTGCTGGGCGACAACATCTTCTTCGGCCACGGCCTGCCCCTGCTGCTTGACGCCGCCGATCGGCGCAATGCGGGCGGCACGGTCTTCGGCTATCGCGTCGCCGACCCGGAGCGCTATGGCGTCGTCGCCTTCGACGAACAGGGCAAGGCCAGCGCCATCATCGAGAAGCCGCAGGTCCCGCCCTCGGATTACGCGGTGACCGGGCTTTATTTCCTGGACGGCACCGCGCCCGCCCGCGCGCGCGAGGTGCGCCCCTCGGCCCGGGGCGAGCTGGAGATCACCACCCTGCTGGAAACCTACCTGCACGAGGGCAGCCTGACGGTCGAGAGGATGGGCCGCGGCTTTGCCTGGCTCGACACCGGCACGCATGCGAGCCTGCTGGATGCCGGCAATTTCGTGCGCACGCTGGAACAGCGGCAGGGGTTGCAGACCGGCTGCCCCGAGGAGATCGCCTTCGACATGGGCTGGATCGACGCCGAGAAATTGCAGGATCAGGCGCGGAAATTCGCCAAGAACCAGTATGGTGCCTATCTGGCGCGCTTGCTGGGATAGGGCGGGCCTCGTTGCGCGCCTAGGCGCTCTTCTGCCGCCGCTGGCGCAGACGACCGGCAAGCGCTGCGCCGAGCAGCGCAACGCTTCCGCTGCGGCTTTGCCGGTAAAGCCGCATCCTCAGGATCTGGACCAGCGCCTCTGGTCCGCTCGCTTGCAGCATCTGGCCGAAACGCCGCAGCAATTCCCTGTTTTCGGGCAGGAACAGATGGGCCACAGGCTCCAGCGCGCGCTGATTGCGCCTCAGCCAGCCGGCGAAGCTGCCATCCATCAGCATCGAGGCGCGGCCGGCCTTGGCCCGCGCCGTGTCGTTGCGGCCCATCAGGTTGCCCGGGTGCTGGCGATAGAGCAGGACCTGCGCGCTGTCCCGCCGGATCGCGGCTCCCGCC
The DNA here is from genome assembly GCF_030388245.1 of Paracoccus sp. TOH. NCBI lineage: Bacteria > Pseudomonadati > Pseudomonadota > Alphaproteobacteria > Rhodobacterales > Paracoccaceae > Paracoccus > Paracoccus sp. TOH. The sequence continues at coordinate 415,535 of NZ_CP098360.1, read as the reverse complement.
CCGGAAAGTGCCTGGTAGGCCCACCAGTCATGGGCATGGACATCGGCGGCCTGGGCCGCGGGGGTTGCCGCTTGCAGGATCCGCAGCGCCTCGGCATTGGCCAGGATGGTGTTGCCCGGCAGTGCGGATTGCACCAGCGCATTGCGAAAGCCGAAGGGGCCGGGGAAATGCGGCGCGGGGGCGATGGGGATCAGCGCCTCGTCGCAGACCGTCGTGCGCGCGGCCCAGATCGCGGCGCCTTTCCGTTCCGCCAGGAAAGCCGCGCCAAGCGCCAGGCGCCCGGGATGCCAGAGATCGTCCTGGTCGGCATAGGCCAGCCAGCCGCCCGGATCGGCCCGCGCCGTCAGATGCAGGAAGTTCTGCGTCGATCCGCGCCTGGGACCCTCGATCACCTCGACCTGGCCCTGCGGCCGGCTGGCGGCGAATTCGCCCAGGATCTGCCGCGAGCCGTCCGTCGAGCCGTCGTCGGACACCAGCAGCCGCCAGTTGGTCACGCTTTGCGCGGCGATGCTGTCGAGCTGCGCGCGCAGGAACCGCGCGCCGTTATAGCAGGCCAGGGCGATGGTGATCGGCGGGTGCATGCATTCTCCGAAGCGTCGCGATGCCCATATACCGATCGGCGCCGGTCGGCCAGTGCAGGCCAGGCGGGCCGAACCTATTGCTCCTGCCGGCCGATATCCTCGATCAGGATGCGCTGCACGCTGGGTCCGGCCGCTTTCCGGGCGGCGGCCAGCAATGCCTCGCGCAGGCGCTCCAGGGCCGGCTCGGCGGTGAAATTGCCATCGAACCCGCCGGTATTCGCCTGAATCATCAACGCGTTCAGCAAAGCGTCGCGCAGGCGATGTTCCTGTGCCTCGATCTCGGGCCGGGCCGCGGCCGGCATCTCGATGGTCAGCGACAGGACCATGATCGCCGTCGGGTTGCCGTTGCGCAGGATCGGCACGAAGAACTGGTTGGGAAACTTGAACCAGTCCTGGCCAGCTTCGCTTTCGGTGCTGGCGGCATGGCCGTCGGCCGCTGCGTCGTGCCCGGCCCCCGCGGTGCCGCCTTCCGCGCCATGGCCGGCGCCTGCCTCGGCTTCCGCCTCCGCCTCTGCCTCCGCCTCTGCCTCCGCCTCGGCATGCGCCGCATCGGCATCGGCATCGGACGGTGTCGCCGTTGTGCCAGAGGCGCTTTTCGCCGCATGCAGCATGTCGCCGCCGATGGCGCCGCCGACGAAGGTCAGCAGGGGCATAAGCAGGATCAGGATCTTCTTCACGGGTGGGCTTCCTTAGTAAGGCAGGACGATATCGGCGATCTGCTGGCCGTAACGCGGCTGCTGGACGTCGCTGATCTGGCCGCGACCGCCGTAGGAGATGCGGGCGCCGGCGATCCGGTCGTAGGAGATCTCGTTGCGCCGGCCGATATCCGAGGGGCGGACGAAACCGCTGACCGTCAGTTCGCGCACCTCGTAATTGACCCGCACCTCCTGCGTGCCCTGGATGCGCAGCACGCCGTTGGGCAGGCGGTCGACCACGGTCGCGGCGACACGCAGGGTCAGCTTGTCGCGGCGCGAGATGTTGCCGCTGCCCTTGAAGCTGGAGGAGGCCTTGGCCTCGGCCAGTTCGTCCATGCTGGCGCCCTCGGGCAACACTTCGTCGATGCGCTGCGGCAGACCCATCATCGAGGGGATGCTGACCTTGTCGGCCGAACTGCGGCTGCGGCCCGAGCTGTTCTGGATCTCGGCGCGGTCGTCGATCTCGATGACGACGGTCAGAATGTCGCCGCGGGTCGAGGCGCGCCGGTCCGCGACCAGTGAATTCTGCGCGCTGGTCCAGAGCGATGCGGCGCTGTCCGGGCGGTCCGGCAACTCCTGCGAGCCATATCCTTGCGAGGTCATGGCCTGGAACTCGACGCTGCTTTCCGGCTCGGTCATGTCCGGCGCCTGACCGATCTGCGAGACCCGCCCGCAGGCCGATAGCGACAAGGCGATGAGCGCGGCGCCGATCAGCAGATCGGGGCGTCGGGGCGTGGCGTCGGGCATGGTCTCTCTTTCAGTGCTGCTCGATGATGACGGTTCCGTCCGGGGCGACACGGCCCGAGACGGTGACGCGCGATGCGTTGTTCATGACGCGGATGATCTGCCCGACGCTGCCGGCGGACAGGGCACGCCCCTCGGCCTCAATGCGCAGGGCGGATTTCTCATAGGCGATGGTGACGATCTGGTTGCGGCCGACCAGCGTGGGCGCGGTCAGGAAGGAGGGGTCGATCCGGCGGCCCTGATAGACCATGACCCGCAGTTGCTGGCCGGCGACCTGGGCGACATCCGCGACCCCGCCGGGCTGGTCCTCGGCGATGGCGACGTCGCCGGGGGCGATCACGGTGCCGGCGGGCAGGGTGCGCGTGGCCACCACCGATCCGGCCAGCCCCGCTTGCGGCAGCATCAGCAGCAGAAGAAGCAGGGCTTTCATCAGCGCACCTGCACCGTGGTGCCCAGCATCTGGTCGGCGGCGGTGATCACCTTTGAATTCAGCTCGTAGCCGCGCTGCGCCTTGATCAGCTCGGCGATCTCGCGCACCGGATCGACGGCGCTTTCCTCCAGGAAACCCGAGCGGATCGTGCCCAGCCCCTCTTGCCCCGGCGTGGCGACCTGCGGCGGGCCGGAGGCCACGGTTTCCAGGAACAGGTTCGATCCGACCGCCTCGAGCCCCTTCTCGTTGATGAAATTGGCCAGGGTGATCTGGCCCAGGTTCTCGGGTTCGACGCGGTCGCTGAAATAGGCGAAGACCTCGCCATTGGCGTTGATCGAGATGCTGCGCGCGTCCTCGGGGATGGTGATGTCGGGCACCAGCGGATAGCCCTCGGAGGTCACGACCTGCCCCTCGGCCGAGCGTTTCAGACTGCCGTCGCGGGTATAGCCCGAGAGACCCGAGGGCAGGGTGACTTCCAGATAGCCGCTGCCGTCGATGGCGATGTCCAGATCGCCCTTGGTTTCGGTCAGCGATCCCTGCGCCGGCATGATGGTGACGCTGGCCGGCCGCACGCCCAGGCCCAGCTGCACGCCGGCGGGGACCATCGCGCCGTTCGTAGCGGTCAGCGTGCCCGGCCGGGTGGCCTGCTGGTATTGCAGGTCGGCGAATTCGGCCCGCCGGGCGTTGTAGCCGGTGGTCGACATGTTGGCGAGGTTGTTCGAGATGACCTCGACGCGCATCTGCTGCGCGCTCATCCCGGTCGCTGCGATCTGAAGGGCTCTCATGTGCTGTCCTTTCACCGGGTCAGGGAGGTGATGGTTTGGCGGATGCGCTGGTCCTCGCGGTCGAGGAAGCTCTGGCCGAGTTCATAGGCGCGCTGGACCTCGATCATGCGCGACAGCTCCAGCACCGGATCGACGTTGGACTCCTCGAGGAAGCCCTGGCGGAGCACCGGCGCCTCTACCGGCTCGACCGCGCCGCCCGGGTCGAAAAGCGTGCCGGCTTCGTGTCGCAGCTTGGCAAGTTCCGGCGCGGCGAAGACGCCGATCCGACCGACCGGGTTGCCGTCGGCCGAGACGGTGCCGTCGATGCCGATTCCGACGCTGCGCACCCCGGCCGGGATCACGATCGGCGCCTGGCCGTCGTCGAGCAACTGGTAGCCGTCCGGGTTGACCAGCTCGCCCTCGGCATTGGTCATGAAGGCGCCGGCGCGGGTCAGGCGGTTGCCCTGCGGAGTCTGCACCATCAGGAAACCGTCGCCGTCGAGCGCCATGTCGAACTGGCCGTTGGTCTGGGTCATGCCGCCGGCGCTCAGGTCGATCATCCGGCCGCGGCCATTGGCCATGGCCAGCGTCTCGCCCCGGCGGTCGAGCGGCACCATGTATTCCGAGAACACCACCCCCTCGCGCCGGAAGCCGGTGGTGTTGGCATTGGCGATGTTGTTGGCCACGGTGCGCATTTCGCGCATCAGGCCGGATTGCCGGGTCAGGGCGGCATAGATCCCGTTGTCCATGGCCTAGGATCCCGCGATCTGCGGCAGGATCTGGTCGGTAAAGAAGCTGGCCAGGGTCGCGGTCATGAAGCTCATGCTGACCCAGAACACCACCAGCATCAGGCCGATCTTGGGCACGAAGGTCAGCGTCATTTCCTGCACCGAGGTCAGCGCCTGGAACAGGCCGATCACCACGCCGGCGACCAGCGCCACGATCAGCAGCGGCGCCGACATGCGCACCGCGATCCACAGCGCCTGGCGGGTCAGGTCGAAGATCAGGTTCTCGTCCATGGTTGCCCCTCAGACCGGCATGCGCAGGATTTCCTGATAGGCCTCGACCACCTTGTCGCGGATGGCGACCACGGTCTCGAGCGCGATCTCGGCTTGGGCGATGCTTTGCACCAGGTCATGCGTGTCGCCCTGGCCCGCCATGGCGCCGGTGGCGGCCAGATCGACCTGTTCCATCACCTTGGCAAAATCGCTGGCCGCGGCGGTCACGCCTTGCGGCAGGCCCTCGGCCGGCGTGACGGCGGGGCGTGCGCGGTCGTAAGCGGTCGCGGCGAGTGTCGAAGAAATCATGGCGGCTCTCCTAGCGGCGGATCAGATCCAGCAGCGAACTGCCCATCTGGCGGGATTGCTCGAAGACGCGCAGATTGGCCTCGTAGCTGCGGCTGGCCTCCTTCGCGTCGGCGATCTCGATGACCAGGTCGACGTTCGAGCCGGCATAATAGCCCTCGTCATCGGCCATCGGATGCGCCGGATCGAAGACGCGCGGCAGGTCGCGCCGGTCGAAACGGGTCGGGCCGGCGGCGACGGCGCCGGTCGGGCGGCCGAAATCGACCTGTTCCTGAAAGGCCACCACCTTGCGGCGATAGCCGGGCGTATCGGCATTGGCGATGTTTTCCGAGATATGGCGCAGCCGCACGGATTGCGACTTCATCCCCGAGACGGCCAGTTCGGTCGCCGAAAGCGAATCGCTCATCGTCAGCCCCTCCGGCCGATGCTGGTGCGGATCAGCGTGAGTGAGGATTTCGTCACCGCCAGCGACAGGTCGAATTCGCGCTTTGCCGCGGCGCTGCGGAACATCTCCTCCTCGAGCGAGACGGTATTGCCGTTCGGCGCCGGTTCGCCGCCGCCGTCCACGACCCGGCCGATTCCGTCGCCCCAGCCGACCCCGGTCAGATGGCCGGGGCGTGAGGCGCGCATCTCGGTCGCGACATCCGAGCGATAGGTGTCCGCGAAGCCGGCAAGATCGCGCGCGTGGAAACCGGGCGTGTCGGCATTGGCGACGTTGCGGGCGATCAGCTTCTGGCGCTCGGCCGCATGGGCTGTCAGCGCGCCGGCCATCCGCAAGGTTTCGATCCGGTCAAACATCGAGGTTTCTCCCCTGTTCCGATAACCCGGTCTTAACCCCAATAGGTTTAAAAACCCTTTCGAGGCCCCGGCCCGCCGCAGAAAAGGGAAACGGAATGGATAAAATGCAGTCGATCGCGGCCCGCATGCGCCGCCTCCGCATGACCCGGCATTTCGGCCGCGTCAGCGCCGTCCAGGGCGGGCTGATCCTGGCTAGCGGGCTTGGCAGCCATAGCTCTTTGGGGGATCGCGTAGTGTTTTCAATTGGTTCCGATGGCGGATTGACCGGAGAGATCGTGGCGCTGCATTCCGACCAGGTGGCGATCCTGCCCGAGGGGCCAATGGACGGGCTGTCGATCGGAACCCAGGTCGAACTGGTCTTCGCCCCGTTTCTGGCGCCGGCCGATGCCTGGATCGGACGAATCATCGACCCGTTCGGCCGGCCGCTGGACGGCCGCCCCATCCTGGCCGGCGGCGAGGAGCGCGGCTATCGCCCCGCGCCGCCGCCTGCCGCGCTGCGCAACCGGCTGGGCGGGCGGCTGGATACAGGGCTGGCGGTCTTCGACACGCTTCTGCCTTTGGTGCGCGGCCAGCGCATGGGGCTGTTCGCGGGCTCGGGCGTCGGCAAGTCGACGCTGCTGTCGGCACTGGCCAAGGGGGTCTCGGCCGACGTGGTGGTGATCGCGCTGGTCGGCGAGCGCGGGCGCGAACTGCGCGAATTCGTCGAGGAAACCCTGGGCGATGAGGGCATGGCGCGGTCGGTGGTGGTGGCGGCGACCTCGGACCAGTCGCCGCTGATGCGGCGGCGCTGCGCCTGGGCGGCGATGACGGTGGCCGAGCATTTCCGCGACCAGGGCCGGCATGTGCTGTTCCTGGCCGATTCAATCACCCGCTTCGCCGAGGCACATCGCGAGATCGCGCTGGCTGCCGGCGAAAGCCCCAGCTATCGCGGCTTTCCGCCCTCGGTCTCGCATCTGATCATGTCGCTGGCCGAACGCTCGGGGCCGGGGCCGCAGGGTTCGGGCGACATCACCGCGATCTTCAGCGTGCTGGTCGCCGGCTCGGATATGGAGGAGCCGGTGGCCGACATCCTGCGCGGCGTGCTGGACGGCCATGTGGTGCTGGACCGCGCCATCGCCGAGCGCGGGCGCTTCCCGGCGGTGGACGTGCTGCGTTCGGTTTCGCGCTCGTTGCCGCAGGCGGCGACGCCGGCCGAGAATGTGTTGATCGCCCGGGCGCGGGCGATCCTGGGGCTTTACGCCGAATCCGAGCTGATGATCCGGGCCGGGCTTTACGCGCAGGGATCGGACCCGAAGCTGGACGAGGCGGTGCGGCTTTACCCGGCGCTGGACCAGTTCTTCACCCGGTCCGGCGCCGATGCGCAACGCAGCTTCGCCCTTCTGGCCGAGGCGCTGGGCGGGGCGCCGGCACGGGCCGCCTGATCGGAAAGAAGCCTGCGAATCCCGCAGGTTTGTGGCATGATTGATAAATGTTGACCGCAGCCCCGAGATCATTGCGGCGCCGCCGCCGAGTTGACAATCTCCCGCGGTCGAGCCGAGGAGCGTCATGGCGATCACCGAGTATTTTGTCCGCTACCTGCAAAGACGGGATCTGCTTTCCGAATCCGATATTGCCTGCCTTCGTGCGATTCCGACCACGCATGCCTGTTTCCGCCCGGGCGAGGTGATCGTGCCGCGCGGCCGGCTGGCGACGCGCAGCTGCATGATGCTGCGCGGCATGGCGGCGCGCCAGCATGAACTGGCCGGCCGCCCGGGCGAACGGGTGATCACCGCCTTGCACGTGCCGGGGGATTTCGTCGACCTGCACGGCTTCGTGCTGGCGGGGCTTGAGCATGACGTGATCTCGGTCGGCGAGTCCGAGGTCGAATTCGTCGATCACGCCGACCTGCGACGGGTCACGCGGCATTTCGCCCACCTGACCCGGCTCTTGTGGATGTCCACGGTGATCGACGCGGCGATCCATCGGCAATGGCTGGTGGCGGCGGCATCGCTGCGCTCCAGCGCGCATTTGGCGCATCTGCTGTGCGAACTCTACACCCGGCTGGCCAGCGTGGGCGCGGCGCAGGATCACCGCTTCGTCCTGCCGCTGCTGCAGAAGGAACTGGCCGATATCCTGGGCTATACCTCGATCCATGTGAACCGCGCGGTGCGCGACCTGCGGGCCAGCGGGCTGATCCGTTGGTCCGGGGGCGAAATCGAGATCCTCGACTGGCACGGGCTGGCGCGGCTGGCGCGCTTCGACCCGGAATATCTGGAACTCGACCGGGTCAAGCGCTGAGTCATTGGCACAGCCGCCAGCCGCCGTTCCGTTGCTTGATGTCCAGATGCAGGTGGCTGTCATGCGCCGCGTTGGCGCCGGGGCCGAGGACCGTGGCGAAATGCAGGCAGGCCGTGCCGCGCACCGCGCGCTGGAAGGCCTCTTGCAGGTCGCCGCTGTCCTGGCGCGGCTCGACGGCGATCCGGGTGCCGTCGCCGAACCGGAAGGCCGCGATGTCGAAGGCGTTGCCGAAGGCATGTTCCGAGAGCTTGGCGCTGTCATTGCCGACCGTGGCCCGGCATTGATAGGTCGAGCCCGGCTCCAGCGCCGCCAGCCTGGGCTGGCCGGGCAGCAGGGCCGCCGCCGGACGCACGAAGTCGCGCAGCCAATGCGCCAGGTGGCGGGCGGTGTCGCAGCGCATCAGCGCGCCGCCCGGAATCTCGATGCCCGGCAGCGGCGCGCGCAGCAGGATCGGCCGGTCGATGCCGCAGTCGCGCTGCTCGGGATCGGTGACCGGAGCCTCCTCGCTGTAATCCGCGCCGAGCAGCGTCAGCGCGAGCAGGCAGGCGGAATGATCGAAATCGCTTTCCCGCAAGGTGGCATGGATGGGCGGGCCGGGCGGACCGGCGGGCTCGGTTACCGGCGGGTCCGTTTCGGCGGCGGCGGGGTCCGCCGGTGCCGGCCCGGATTGCCTGTCCCGCTCGGGTTTGGGATCGGCCTTTTCCCCTGTCTCGGCGGTGGGCAGAGCGGTCTTGGGGTCGGGGCGCGGAGCCGGGCGTTCCTCGGAGGCGGCGGTGGTTGCGGGACGCGGCGTCGGCGCCTCCTGGGCCAGGGCCAGGCTTGGCAGCGCCATCAGGATCACCGCCAGCCCGCGCATCTCAGGGCGCCTGGACCTGCGGATACAGCGTCACGCTGCCCGAGGGCTGGCCCGGAAGGGTTTCGGGCAGGCCGACATCCGACGGATATTCCGGTTCCTCTCCGGGGCTGGCGGGTGCCGGCGTCGCGGGCACCAGCGGCTCGGTCGGGCCGGGCGTCGCCGGGGTGATGACCAGCGGCGCAGGGGCCGCGACCGTGGCGGCGGTGGTGGATGCGGCGGCTTCGGTGATCGTGGCGGCGGCCGATGCGGTGGCGGCCGCCTCGGCCGGAACCGGCGACTCGGCCGCAAGCACCTGCGGCGGCAGCCGGGTGCCGCGCGCCGGCGGGCGGGTGCCGGCGATGGTGGCGGTCACCGCCGTCTGCGTCGCCGCGACCACCGGCGAGGCGCCGGTCACGTCGGCGATGCTGACGCCCGGGGCGAGGAACTCGACGGTCGTGACCTTCGGCTTCACCATATGCGCCAGTTCCCAGGCATCCCAGTTCGTCAGCCGCACGCAGCCATGCGACTGGTTCAGGAACAGCTGCGAAGGGGTGGCGGTTCCGTGGATGCCATAGGTCGGCTCGCTCAGGTCGATCCAGACATTGCCGACCGGGGCGTTCGGCCCCGGCGGGATGGTCAGCACACGGTCGTTCTTGCCCTGCTTGAAGTTGCGATGCGGGTTGTAGGTATAGGTCGGGTTCAGCGCCACCGCATCGACGGTGTGATTGCCGTGCGGCGAGGGCGTGTCGGCCGAGCCCACCGTGGCCGGATAATCCGCGACCAGATTGCCCTTGGCGTCATAGGCGGCGACGCGGCGGGTCTGCTTGTCCACGATGATCCGGGTCACGCTGGCGCGAATCGGCTTGGCCGGAAGGGTGACATGGATGGTCTCGCCGGGCTGGAAAGCCGCGCCGGGATTGAGCTTGGCGAGGAATTTCTCGTCCATGTGGAAACGCTCGGCCAGCTTTTCCAGCACGTTCGTATACCCCTGCGAGGTCATCGCCGCCTTCCGGGCATAATCCGAGGGGATATTGTCCACGAGACCGGCCGCGTCCTCGTCGGTGATGGCGTAGTCCGCCGTCAGCGGCGACAGGCCATAGCCCTGCAGCAGATCCCAGACCGCATGATCCATGCGTCCGGTGGTCGCCAGCCCCGCGCGGCGCTGGAAGGCCTTGATGGCGCTTTCGCTCATGCCGCCGCGCCAGCCGTCCACCACGCCGGGCGAGATGCCCGAGCGGTCCAGCAGGATCTGCACCTTGGCGGTCAGCGCCGATTGGCCGGCGGGCAGGTCGCCGCCGTCATATTGCGCCTGCTCGATCTCGTCGCGGGTGACCGAGGTCAGCGCCCGGGGCTTGGGCGGCGCCACCGGCGCGATGACCGGCGGGGTGGTGGTCGGCGCGGTGGGCGCGGGCTGCGCCCAGCCGGGCGTCAGCGGCAGGAGAAGCGCCGCGCCGGTCAGCGCGAGGCGTGAAAAGAGGCCCGCCTTCGGGCGTGTCGGGAACATGCTCGGATCCGCTCTGGTTGCCTGTCGTGTTTGTCGTTTTGCCGCAGCTTTGGCCAAATGCGCCGGCCAAGGCAAGCAAGCGGCGGTCAACTCGGCTTGAACGGCGCCCTAGATCGTCGCGGTGAAGCGGTGGGTTTCCGGGAAATAGCGCCGGGTCAGCGAGACCGGCATGTTGCCCAGCCAGTCCAGACGCTCGAGCAGCAGCACCGGATCGGCCGGGGTCAGTTCCAGGGCCTGCGACACGAAGTCTTCGCCGGCGCGCGCGGCGGCCATGGCCATGCTGCCGCGGTTGATCGGCACATGGCCCAGCAGCCATTCGCAGGGGCTCATCTCCTCCAGCACCTCGCGGGTCAGGCCGGGGGTGGCGTAATTGTTGATCCAGCGCTCCTCGCAGCAGTAAAGCGCGCCGTCGGCGCTGAAGCGGGCCTGGACGCGCAGCAGCACGTCCTCGGTCCGCAGCAGCATCGCCTGGGCCACATCGGCCGGAGGAGAGCATTCCTGGCAATCCAGCAGGGCATAGCCATAGACCTTGCCCGAGGCCTCGATCTCGCGCCGCAGCAGGGTCCGCACCATCTGCACGCGCGGATGCTGCGCCACCCGGGTGCCGACCTTGCGCCGCCGTTCCAGCACGCCGCTTTGCGCCAGGGTCTGCAGCGCCCGGTTCACGGTGGCACGGGCGCAGCCGAATTCGGTCGCCAGCTCGGCCTCGGTCGGGATCAGGCTGCCCTCGGACCAATCGCCGTTCTGGATGCGGTTCAGAACCTCCTCCTGCACCGCCTGCCAGGTCATGTTCCTGCGCTTGCGCTCTTGTTCCTGCGCTGAAAGAGCCTGGGCCAGATGGCTGGGGAATCTGATCATTTTTATAGATTTATGGCTTTTTATGACGGGGGTTTCTCGACTCGATATGCCCGGTCCGACAGGCTCGGCTGAATGGCCGGGCGGCGCGCCGGCTGGCGGGGCCGACTGACCGGTTAACGCAAGTAAACACTCTGGTTCAGTTTTGATGGCAAATTTCCTTGGGGGTCAAGCGCAATTCCGGCGATAGGCGGGCTTCCCCCGGGTTGTTGACAATTCCGGAACCCGGCATGACAAGGCGAACGATCCACAAGAGGGTAAGCCCGTGTCGGAAGCTACGATGTTCCGCGGCCAAGGCGCCTCCGCCACGGCCTGGACGGTGCTGATCGCAATCAGCCTGTGCCACATGATCAACGACATCATGCAGTCCATGCTGGCGGCGATCTACCCGCTGCTGCAGCAGGAGTTCACGCTTTCCTACTGGCAGATCGGCCTGATGACCTTTGCCTTCCAGGTCACCGCCTCGCTCTTGCAGCCGGTGGTGGGCGCGGTCACCGACAAGAAGCCGATGCCGCGCTCGCTGGCCGTGGGCATGGGCTCGACCGTGTGCGGGGTGCTGTTGCTGGCTCTGGCGCATGAATACTGGGTGCTTCTGGCCGGGGCGATGCTGATCGGCGTCGGCTCGGCGGTGTTCCACCCGGAAAGTTCGCGCGTGGCGCGAATCGCTTCGGGCGGGCGCTTCGGCACCGCACAATCGCTGTTCCAGCTCGGCGGGAATTTCGGCCAGGCCCTGGGCCCGTTGCTGGCCGCCTTCATCGTCGTGCCGCTGGGCCGGCCATCGGTGGCGATCTTCTCGATCGCGGCGATGCTGGGCTCGGCGGTGCTGTGGCGCATCGGCACCTGGGCCGAGGGGCGGCGCAAGGCCGCCGGCGCGCGGGTCGCCGGGCCTTCGGCCTTTTCGCGGCGCCGGGTGGCGGTGGCGATCGTGGTCCTGGCGCTGCTGACCTTTACCAAGAACATCTACACCGCCAGCCTCTCGAGCTATTACACCTTCTTCCTGATCGAGAAATTCGGGCTGAGCACCCAGCAGGCGCAGGTGATGCTGTTCCTGTTCCTGGGCGGCATGGCCGGCGGCGTCATGCTGGGCGGGCTGGTCGGCGACCGGATCGGGCCGCTGAAGGTGATCTGGTTCTCGATCCTGGGCATCCTGCCCTTCACCCTGGCGCTGCCGCATGTCGGCCTGGCGACCACCGGGGTGCTGACGGTGATCATCGGGCTGATCCTGGCCTCGGCCTTTCCGGCCATCGTGGTCTTTGCCCAGGAGCTGGTGCCGGGCCGGACCGGGATGATCGCCGGGATCTTTTTCGGCTTCGCCTTCGGCATGGGCGGCATTGCCGCCGCGGTGCTGGGCGTGGTGGCGGATGCGAAGGGGATCGAATACGTCTATCAGATCTGCTCCTATCTGCCGCTGATGGGTCTGCTGACCATCTTCCTGCCGCGGATGGAGCGGTTGTAAGCTGCGGACCGGGGGCGCTGCCCCCGGACCCCCGGAGTATTTGGGAAACGGAGAAAAATGAGCAGGATCAAGGCAAAGCCCATCACCGCCGAGGCATTCGCCCCATTCGGCGAGCTGTTGGCCCCGCGCGGGGCGCCCTCGAAGATGATCAATGCCGGGCGCTGCGCGCGGCATCACGCGCTGGCCACGGTCGAGCGCGGCGGCGGCGAGGCGATCATCTCGATCTTCCGCTCCGAGCCGGTAAGCCTGCCCTATGACTGCGCGCTGCTGGAGCGGCATCCGCTGGGCTCGCAGGCCTTCGTGCCGCTGGGGACCGATCCCTGGCTGTCGATCGTGGCGCCGGACGAAGGCGGGCGGCCGGGGGCGCCGATCGCCTTCCTGGTGCCGGCAGGCATGGGGGTGAATCTGCGTGCCGGAGTCTGGCATGGCGTGCTGACGCCGCTGGACCGTCCGGCGGATTTCCTGGTCGTGGACCGCGAGGGCGAGGGCGTGAACCTGGAAGAGGTCGAGATCGCCCCCGTCACCGTCGAGGCATGAGCCTTCCCGACTATTCCTTCGAGGCGACGGCGCTGCGCGGCGGCGCGCGCTTCGTGGCCGGCGTGGACGAGGTCGGGCGCGGGCCGCTGGCCGGGCCGGTGACGGCGGCGGCGGTGATCCTGGATGCCGCCTGCATCCCCGAAGGGCTGAACGATTCGAAGAAGCTGACCGCCAAGCGCCGCGAGGCGCTGGCCGAGCTGCTGATGGCGCGTTGCGACTGGGCCGTCGGCCATGCCAGCGTCGAGGAGATCGACGCGATGAACATCCTGCGCGCCTCGCATCTGGCGATGTGCCGGGCCATCGCCGGGCTGCGGCAGCGGCCCTGTCTGGTGCTGATCGACGGCAACATGCTGCCGCGCGAACTGGATCTGCCGGGGCAGGCGGTGGTGGGCGGCGACGGGCGCTGCCTGTCCATCGCCGCGGCCTCGATCCTGGCCAAACTGTTGCGCGATCGCATCATGGTGGATTTGGCGCAACAGCACCCCGGATACGGCTGGGAGGCGAATGCCGGTTATGCGACCGCGGCGCATCGCCAGGCGCTGCTAGATCTGGGCGTGACCCCATATCATAGGCGCAGCTTCGCCCCCGTCCACAACATCTTGTGTAAAGAAGAAACCACAAGCTGTTGATTCGAAAAAGAATTTGACGGCGAATCGGCTCTGACTCATTATCGGCCTCAGCAAATCGGCAACCCAATAGCCGAACCCCGAGGCAGTGATGACGAAACCTGATATCAAATCCCGCGCTGCGGCGCGAACCCTTCCGCTCAACCAGATTCTGGCCGGTGACTGCATCGAGATCATGAACGCGCTGCCCGAGGCCAGCGTCGATCTGATCTTTGCCGATCCGCCCTATAACCTGCAGCTCAAGGGCGAGCTGCACCGACCCGACAACAGCCGCGTCGATGCGGTGGACGACCATTGGGACCAGTTCTCGGGCTTCGCGGCCTATGACCGCTTCACCCGCGACTGGCTGGCGGCGGCCCGCCGCATTCTCAAGCCCGATGGCGCGATCTGGGTCATCGGCTCGTATCACAACATCTTCCGCGTCGGCGCCGAGCTGCAGAACCAGGGTTTCTGGATCCTGAACGACGTGGTCTGGCGCAAGGCCAATCCGATGCCGAACTTCCGCGGCAAGCGGCTGACCAACGCGCATGAGACGATGATCTGGGCCAGCAAGTCCGAGGGCGCGAAATACACCTTCAACTACGAGGCGCTGAAATCGCTGAACGAGGGCGTGCAGATGCGTTCCGACTGGGTGCTGCCGATCTGCACCGGCGGCGAGCGGCTGAAGGATGCCGGCGGCGCCAAGGCGCATCCGACCCAGAAGCCCGAGGCGTTGCTGCACCGCATCCTCGTCGGCTCGACCAATCCCGGCGACGTGGTGCTGGATCCGTTCTTCGGCACCGGCACCACCGGCGCCGTGGCCAAGATGCTGGGCCGCGACTTCATCGGCATCGAGCGCGAAGCCGCCTATCGCGCGGTGGCCGAGAAGCGCCTGGCCCGCATCCGCAAGTTCGACAGCGAGGCCATCGCCACCATCAAGCCCAAGCGCGCCGAACCGCGCGTGCCCTTCGGCCAGGTGGTCGAGCGCGGCATGCTGCGCCCGGGCGAGGAGCTTTATTCGATGAACAACCGCCACAAGGCCAAGGTGCGCGCCGATGGCAGCCTGATCGGCAATGACGTGAAGGGCTCGATCCACCAGGTCGGCGCCGCGCTGGAGGGGGCGCCCAGCTGCAACGGCTGGACCTATTGGCATTTCCGGCGCGAGGGGCGGATGGTGCCCATCGACATCCTGCGCCAGCAGATCCGCGCCGAGATGGAGGCCGAGGAAGGCCGCGCCCACTGATTCCAAGGTTTCGCCAAGTCCCGAAGCTCCGCGAGCTCTGGCGCGGCCGGGACCGCCTTGCCCCGTTCGGCCTTGTGCCGGGCGGGGCCTTTTTGGTTTTCCGGCCGGGTCTCGGAACTACAGCGCCCCGCGCGGCATCGGCAGCGCGCCGCGGTTATAGGGCTGCCAATCGGTGATCTCGGGATAGAACTGCCGCCGCCAGGCCCGGACGCGCGGGTTCATCCGCCGCCGCCACAGGGGCGGGACCATGGCCAGGAAGGTCATCGCCGGATAGCCCATCGGCAGTTGCGGCGCCTCTTCGTCGGAATAGGTCTGCAGCAGCGGAAAGCGCCGGTCGGGCTTGTAGTGATGGTCCGAATGGCGCTGCAGGTTGATCAGCAGCCAGTTGGTCGCGGTATGCGAAGAATTCCAGCTGTGCCGCGGCAGGACATGTTCGTAGCGCCCGTCGCCCAGATGCTTGCGGGTCAGGCCGTAATGTTCGACGTAATTGGTCAGTTCGAGCTGCCAGACGGCGACGAAGGCCTGCCAGAGGAACAGCAGCAGCCCCTGCCAGCCGCCGAGGATGAGGGCCAGCGCCAGCATGGCCAATTGCAGCGCGCCGTAACGCCAGAACGGGTTGCGGCGGTCGAATTTCGACCGGCCCGAGCGGGTCAGGCGCCGGGTCTCGGCCGTCCAGGCGCTTTTCGGGCACTCGATCAGCACGCGCAGGAAGAAGCGGAAGAAGCCCTCGTTGTAGCGGGCCGAGACCGCATCGCGCGGCGTCGCCACCCAGGAATGATGCACCAGCAGGTGCTCGGTGCGGAAATGCGAATACAGCGTCGAGGCCAGCAGCAGGTCGCCCAGCCAGCGTTCCAGCTTGTTTCGCTGGTGCAGCAACTCATGGGCATAGACGATGCCGATGGTGCCCGAGGCGACGCCGATGCCGAAGAACAGGCCGAGCTTTTCCCAGCCGGACAGGTCGCTGCGGGTGGCATACCAGATCGCGCCGAAAATCATCGCCGCCTGAATCGGGAACCAGATCACGGTGATGGCACGATACCAGATCAGCTGCGATTCCGGCGTCTCGGTGTCGGGGTTTTCCTGGTTCAGGCCCAGCACCGCGTCCAGCATGGTCATCAGATACCAAGCATAAAGCGGCATCAGCGCGAACCACCAGCCGCCCAGCCGCGTGGCAAGCAGGGCCAGCGGCACCATGCCGAGGGAGAGCCAGAAGGGCAGGGCGTCGATCAGGCGGGCGCGGAACGCGGTTTGCATGGGTGCAACCATCACGGCTTTTGCTGTGGCTTGCCATGGCGACGCGGTGTCGCGGGGCGGGCTGTTTCGGAACGGTCCTTGGCGAGCGACCAGGCCTTGCGCATCAGCCCCGGCAGGGCGCTGGGGCGGAAGGCGCCAAGCGGGGTCAGGCTGCCGCGTTCCGGCGCCGCGGTCAAGCGGGCGCTCATCACCGTCAGGTCCAGCGCGAAATGGGTGAAGACATGGCGGACAAGGCCGATCTCCTGCCAGTCGGCGCGGGCGGGCGGCGGCTGGTGCGAGCCGTCCCAGCCGGTCGAGGGAAAGGCCAGCGTGCCGCCCAGCAGGCCCTTGTCGGGCCGGGTCTCGACCAGCACCGCGCCCTCGGCAAAGCCGATCCAGACCGTGCCCCGGCGCAGCGGCTTGGGTTTCTTCGGCGCCTTGCGCGGCAGTTCGGCGGCAATGCCTTGCGCCCGGGCGGCGCAATGCGGGATGATCGGGCAAATGCCGCAGGCCGGGCTGCGCGGCGTGCAGATCGTCGCGCCCAGATCCATCATGGCCTGGGCGAAATCGCCCGGCCGCCGGTCGGGGGTCAGGCTGCCGGCCAGCGCCACCAGTTCCGGCTTGGCGGCGGGCAGCGGCGTTCCGACCGCGAAAAGCCGGGCCACCACGCGTTCGACATTGCCGTCCACCACCGTCTCGGGCCGGTCGAAGGCGATGGCGGCGATGGCGGCCGAGGTATAGGCGCCGATGCCGGGCAGCGCCGCCAGCCCCGCGCGCGTGTCGGGGAATGCGCCCAGGGCGGCGACGGCGCGGGCGCAGGCCACCAGGTTGCGGGCGCGGGCGTAATAGCCGAGCCCGGCCCATTCCGCCATCACCTGCGCATCCTCGGCCGCGGCGAGGGCGTGGACCGTGGGCCAGAGGCTGGTGAAACGCTCGAAATAGGCTTTCACCGTGGCGACGGTGGTCTGTTGCAGCATCACCTCGGACAGCCAGACGCGATAGGGGTCGGCGCGGCCTTGTCCGGGCGCCACCCGCCAGGGCAGCGCGCGGGCATGGCGGTCGTACCAAGCCAGCAGCTCGGTGGGGATCACCTTCGGGTCACGCAATTTTCAGCCTCGTTCAGCTTCGTCTCTCTGGCGTCCGGGCGCGTCGCGGTCCAGACTGCGGCGCAGATAAACCATATGGTTGCCCGATGGCCCAGAAGAAACCCGAGACCCAGCCCCGCCGCCGGATGCGCGGCTTCGAGGCCGCCGCGCAACTGGTTGCGCAGCGGGTGAAGACCGTGGGCGAGGGGCGGGGTTTCGCGGTGGCCCGGCTGCTGACGCATTGGCAGGAGGTGGTCGGCGCCGAGCTTGCCGCCCATACCCGCCCGGTCCGGATCAGCCATGGCAAAGGGTTCGGTGCCACGCTGACGCTGCTGGTGCCGGGCGCGCATGCGCCGCTGGTCGCCATGCAAGTGGACCAGATCCGCGCCCGGGTGAATGCCTGCTACGGCTTCAACGCCGTCTCGCGCATCGTGCTGACCCAGACCGCGCCGATCGGCTTTGCGGAGGGCCAGGCCGAGTTCACCGCCGCGCCGCGCCGTTCCGCCGCGCCCGATCCGCAGAAGCTCGCCCAGGCCGAGGACATCGCCTCGGGCTTCGACAATCCCGCGCTGTCCGCCGCCATGCGGCGGCTGGCACTGAACATCCTGTCCCGCCGGGACGTCAACGACCGAAAGGCCAATCCATGATGCTGCTTCGCCGTTCTCTGATCGCCGCCGCCACGGCCGCGCTGACCGTCTCTGCGCTGCCCGCGTTGGCGCAAGAGGCGAAACCCGCCGACAACGCCCAGACCGCCGAGCAGATGCCCGAGGGCAAGGTCCTGCCCGACATCGCCCTGGGCCAGGAAGACGCGCCGGTGACGATCATCGAATATGCCAGCTTCACCTGCAGCCATTGCGCGGCCTTCCATGCCGAGAACCTGCCGAAGCTGAAGGCCGAATATGTCGATACCGGCAAGGTGAAATTCATCCAGCGCGACGTCTATTTCGATGCCGTGGGCCTGTGGGCCGGGATCCTGGCGCGCTGCGGCGGCGACGACAAGTATTATGCCGTCTCGGACCTGATCTTCGACGACCAGAAGCAATGGCTGGACGCCAAGTCCGGCGACGAGATCGCCGCCAATCTGCGCAAGATCGGCGCCAAGGCCGGCATGACCACAGAACAGATGGATGCCTGCTGGAACGACAAGCAGAAGGTCGCGGACCTGGTCACCACCTTCCAGACCAATGCCACCGCCGATCAGATCGAGGGCACGCCCACCTTCATCATCGCCGGCGAAAAGATCCAGAACCAGCCTTGGGACGAGCTGAAGAAGATCATCGACGCCAAGCTGGCCGAGAAGGGCTGAGCCTTCGCCCGGCGGCGCGGTCGCCGGGGTATTTGGAAAACGGTGAAGGCGCCGGGCACGGGCTTGCGGCGCCTTTCACAGCCCCAGCGCCTCCAGACGATCTGTCAGCGGCGCCGGGTCGTCGAGCTGCAGCCGCACCGGCAACGCCAGCACCCTGGGCCGGAAGCTGCGCGGCAGTCGCGCGGCGTCCTTTTCCGTGGTCACCATCTGCGCGCCGAGCAGCCGCGATTCGGCCTCCAGCCGGGTCAGCAATTGCGGGGTGAAGGGCTGGTGATCCTCGAGCGCCTCGGCGCGCACCACCTCGGCGCCGAGGCCGCGCAGGGTGGCGAAGAATTTCTCGGGATGACCGATGCCGGCAAAGGCCAGGACGCGTTGGCCCTGCCAGTCCATGCCGGTCTGCAGCGGCGCCAGTTGCCCGGTCAGATGCGGCAGCGCCAACCGCCGCCCCCATAGGGCGGCGAAGCGTGCCTGAGCCGCGGCGTCGCCGATCGACAGCAGCAGGTCGGCGCGGGCCAGGCCGCGGTCCATCGGTTCGCGCAGCGGTCCGGCGGGCAGGCAGAAGCCGTTGCCGAAGCCCTTGGCCGCATCGACCACCACCAGCGACAGGTCATGCGCCAGCGCCGGGTCCTGGAAGCCGTCGTCGAGCAGGATCGCCCGCGCCCCGGCCTGGACCGCCGCCCGCGCCCCCGTCAGCCGGTCGTCGGCGACCCAGACCGGCGCGAAGGCCGCCATCAGCAGCGGCTCGTCCCCGACCTGGGCGGCGTTATGGCGCGATTCCTCGACCCGCAATGGCCCCTTTTCGCTGCCGCCATAGCCGCGTGAGACGATATGCACCGCCACGCCGCGCGCCTGCAGAAGTTGGGCCAGCATGATCGCGGTCGGGGTCTTGCCGGTGCCGCCGGCGTTCAGGTTGCCGACGCAGATCACCGGCACGCCCGGCCGGATGCGCGGCCCGCGCGCCAGGCGCCGGGCGGTGGCGGCGGCGTAAAGCGCGCCCAGCGGCGCCAGCAGCCGCGCCGTAAGGCCCGGCGGGCGGAACCAGAAATCGGGGGCGCGGCGGCTCATGCGGCGGGCTCCATCGCCTCGAGCACGGTGTCGGCGATGCGGCGCAGCACCGCGGCGCCGCCGGTGCTGACCGACCAGGCGTTGCCGGCCAGCATCGCCGCCTGGTCCGGCGCCGTCAGGTCGGCCACCGCCCGCGAGAGCGCCTGCGCATCGGTGACCAGCCGGGCGGCCGAGGCGCCGTCGAGCTGCATCCATTCCGGCCCGTGCGGGTCGGTGATCGGGCCGTGGATGATGGCCGAGCCGAGCGCCGCCGGCTCGAACGGGTGGCGCGGCGCGAGGCCCGGGCCGGGCAGCAGCGTGCCGCCCATGAAACAGACCGGCGCCAGGCGATACCACAGCCCCAGCTCATGCGTGTCCTCGGCGATCAGCACGTGGTCGTCGGGCGAGGGGTCGTCATCCTCGGAACGCAGCACCGAGGCAAGGCCCAGGGCCTCGGCCTCGGCCTGGATCCCGGGGATGGTCTCGGGGGGCAGCCCGGCCAGGATCAGCAGCGCGCGGTGGTTGTGATGCAGCATGGCCTGATGCGCGGCCAGCGCTGCACCGGCCTCGGGCAGGGTGGGGGCGGCGGCCAGCCAGATGTGGCGGCCGGCGAGGATATGAGCCAGGGCACGCCGCTCGGCCTCGTTGGCGCCGAGCGGCGCGCGGGTCTCCGTCACCGGGCCGGTCAGCTCGATCCGGTCGGGCGGCGCACCCAGTTGCCGCGCGGCCGCGCCGGCGGTCAGGTCGGGGGCGAGGATGCGGGTGATCCTGCCCATCAGTCCACGATTGATGGCGCCGCGCCACGAACCGCGGCGGGTATAGGCGACCAGCCGCGCCTCGGACAGGATCACCGGCAGTCCCGCATCGGCCATGCCGGCGATCAGCGAGGCCGGAAGCTGGTCGCCGAGGATCAGCAGCACGCGCGGCGACAGGGCCTGGATGACCTCGCGGGCGGCGCCCGGATCGGTGGGGCGGGGCAGGGCGACGGCGGGCAGGCCGGCCGGCAGCGCATCCGGCGGCGGCGCCGCGCCGGTGAAGGCGAAGCGCAGCCCCGGCCGGCGGGCCAGCATCACCTTGAGCAGCGCGCCGAGGGGCGGGGGCTCCTCGCCCCGCTCCGAGAGATGCACCATGACCAGCGGTCCGGCGCCCGGCGGCGGCTCGAAGGGTTGGGCCTGTCCGCTGCCAATCGCCGCCCGTCGCCGCAGATGCAGCCAAAGCGCCAGGGACGCGGTGGCCTGAAAGGGGAGCATCGCGATTCGCTTGCGCTCAGCTGCCCAGTTCCTCGGTCGGGCTCACCTCCCGCTCCTCGTCGCGCAGACGGTGCAGATGGGCGATGAAATAGCGGGTATGGGCGCTGTCCACGGTGCGCTGCGCCTCGGATTTCCAGGCGGCATGCGCTTCGGCATAGTTCGGATAGACGCCGACGATGTGGATGTTCTTGGTGTCGCGGAATTCGGTGCGGGTGGGATCGACAAGCTCGCCGCCGAAAACGAGGTGAAGGCGCTGCGCCATCATGGTCTCCTGGGTTCGGATTTTCGGCGCGACCCTAGCCGAGGTAAACCGGCGAACCAAGGAGATTTGTTTAAAATGGACCGCTGTTGACATTTGCGACGAATCGACAGCCGGAGTAAGCAGGAAAGGCCGATAGAGGGAACCATCCCCGGATTGCCCAATCGTGGTGGTGAGGGTGTTTCGGGTGGCCGGGAAGGGCGAACCGGTGCGCTTTTCCTGCCCTCTTTCTGCGATCGCGGGTGGCTGTCCACAGATGGCCGCCTGCGGTCTCGTCTCTGCCGGGCGCAATCTGCGGATGAAGGCAGGGCAGGAATTTCGCGCTTATTTGACATATGGGACGGGCAGGGTGGTGCGGGCGGCGGGACTCGAACCCGCACAGGCTTGCGCCCCAGGGAGTTTAAGTCCCATGCGTCTACCATTCCGCCACGCCCGCGCCGGGGGATTGGCTAGCCGGCGCGGTGGGGATTGGCAAGCCTTGGCGCGGGCAGGGCGGCCGCAATGCGGCCGGCGGAACCGTCGGAGACCGGCTTTTGGATCGGCGGCGGCTAGACGCATGGGGCGCGTCAGGTCTCGGCCCGGATATCCGCGGCGACGTTTTGCCGTGCAGCGCGCGGGTGGCGCATGCCGGGGCGGCGCGCGGCGGATGGCCGACCGGTCGCGCGCAACAGGCCGCCGCCTGCACGGCAGGGCCGCCATGGCGGGTTCCGGACATTCCTTGAACCGCCACAGCCGGCCCTCCTTGCGCCCGGGCTTCGGCTGTAGGGAGCCCGCGTTTCAGTAACTGCGCGTCGGCCGGTCGAAGACCTTGCGGCCCATCAGCGAGCCGACCAGATCGACCATCAGCTTGGCGGTGCGGCCGCGCTCGTCCAGGAACGGGTTCAGCTCGACCAGGTCCAGCGAGGTCATCAGCCCGCTTTCATGCAGCAGTTCGCAGACCAGATGCGCCTCGCGGAAGGTGGTGCCGCCGGGGACGGTGGTGCCGACGGCCGGCGCGATCGAGGGATCGAGGAAGTCCACGTCCAGCGATACGTGCAGCAGCCCGTTCTCCTGCCGCACCCGGTCGAGGAATTCGCGCAGCGGCGCGACGATGCCGCGCTCGTCCAGAACGCGCATGTCGTTCACCACGATCTCGGTCTCGCGCAGCGCGGCGGATTCGGCGGCGTCCACGCTGCGGATCCCGAACATGCAGATGTTCCGAGGCGGGATCGGCGCCGGGAAGGCGGGGAAGGCGTCGAAGCCCGGCCGGCCCGCGGCATAGGCCAGCGGCGTGCCATGCAGGTTGCCCGATTGGGTGGTCTCGACGGTGTGGAAATCGCTATGCGCGTCCAGCCACAGCACGAATTGCGGCCGGCCCGCCGCATGGGCATGCGCGGCCACCCCGGCCAGTGTCCCCAGCGCCAGCGCATGGTCGCCGCCCAGAAAGATCGGCATGCCCTCTTCCATCGCCGCGCAGCCGGCGGCGCGCAGCGTCTCGGTCCAGGCGATGATCTCGGGCAGGTGATGCACGGCGGGGCTGGCGCAGCTCTGGCCGCGGCCGGGGGCGGGCCGCAGATCGCCGCGATCCTCGACCGTGTGCCCCAGCGCGGCCAGGGTCGCGGTCAGCCCGGCCACGCGATAGGCGGCGGGGCCCATCAGACAGCCGGGCCGCCGCTGGCCCTCGTCCACCGGGGCGCCGATCAGGATGCAATGGGTCATGTTGGCCTCTGCGCTTGTCGGTCGGGATGTGCGCGATCATGCCCTTGCCCGGCGGCGGAAGTCCACCGTCCACGTCAGCGGCGCCAGCCCTGCCTTAGCCGCGAATGCCCTTGAACCGCTCCTGCCATTCGTCGCGCTGCTCGTCGCTGATCTTGGCGAACAGCACCTCGGGCACGGTGAAGCCATGGCCGGCCGGCAACGCCTGCAGCGCGGCGCGGACATCATCGGGCCAGTCGCGGTCGTTGCTGCGCATGGCCGCCAGCATCGCATCCGCCGCGAAGGGGATGAAGGGCGCCGACAGCACGGCATAGAGCCGGATCAGGTTCAGTCCCAGACGGACCTGCATCGCCGCCCTGTCGGGATCGGTCTTGAAGGTGGACCAGGGCGCGGTCGATTGCAGGTATTCGTTGCCCAGAACCCAGATCGCGCGCAGTTCCGCCGCCGCCTTGCGGACCTCGACATGGTCCATGAAACCCTCATAGGCGCGGATGCGGGTGGTCAGCGCCTCGACCAGCGCCTCCTCCTCGGGGCCGTAGCTGCCGCCCTCGGGGATGGTCTCGCCGAACTTGCTGCGGCAGAACTTGGTGATGCGGCTGACGAAATTGCCCAGCACGTCGGCCAGATCCTTGTTCACCGATTGCTGGAAATTCTCCCAGGTGAACTCGCTGTCGCCCGATTCCGGGGCGTGCGACAGCAGCCACCAGCGCCAGTAATCGGCGGGCAGGATCGACAGCGCCTGGTCCATGAACACGCCGCGGCCCTGGCTGGTCGAGAACTGGCCGCCGTCATAGGTCAGGTAGTTGAAGCTCTTGATGTAATCGACCAGCTTCCACGGCTCGCCCGAGCCGATGATCGTGGCCGGGAAGCTGAGGGTGTGGAAGGGCACGTTGTCCTTGCCCATGAACTGGGTATAGGTCACGTCCTCGGCGCCCTCGTCCAGCCGCCACCAGCGGCGCCAGGCGCTGTCGGGTTCGCCGCGCTTGTCGGCACCCTCGGCGGTGGCGGCGATATATTCGATGGGCGCGTCGAACCAGACGTAGAAGACCTTGCCTTCCATCCCCGGCCAGGGCCGGTCGCCCTTCTTCACCGGGATGCCCCAGTCCAGGTCGCGGGTGATGCCGCGGTCCTGCAGCCCGTCGCCGTCGTTCAGCCATTTCCGGGCGATCGAAGTGGTCAGGATCGGCCAGTCGGCCTTGCTGTCGATCCAGGCGGCGATCCGGTCCTTCAGCGCGCGCTGGCGCAGATAGAGGTGCTTCGTTGCCCGCACCTCCAGGTTGGTCGAGCCGCTGATGGCGCTGCGCGGCTCGATCAGGTCGGTCGGGTCCAGCTGCTTGGTGCAGTTCTCGCACTGGTCGCCGCGCGCCTTGTCATAGCCGCAATTCGGGCAGGTGCCCTCGATATAGCGGTCGGGCAGGAAGCGGCCGTCGTCGATCGAATAGACCTGCTTTTCCTCGACCTCGGAGATCCAGCCGTTTTCGTCCAGCTTGCCGGCGAAATGCTGGGTCAGCACATGGTTGCGCTCGCTGGACGACCGGCCGAAATGGTCGAAGGACAGGCCGAAGTTGCGGGCGATCTCGGCCTGGATCTCGTGCATCTCGGCGCAATAGACCGGCACCGGCTTGCCGGCCTTGGCCGCGGCCAACTCGGCGGGGGTGCCATGCTCGTCGGTGGCGCAGATGAACATCACCTCATGCTCGCGGCCCCGCAGGTAGCGGGCATAAAGATCCGCCGGAAGCTGCGAGCCGACGAGATTGCCGAGGTGCTTGATCCCGTTGATGTAAGGGATCGCCGAGGTGATGAGATGCCGGGCCATATGCGGATCCTGTAAGGTTCGTCGCCCGTATTTAGCCATCGGATCGGGTGAAGGCCAGCGTCCATAGGCCGCCGATCCAGACGCAGGCCACGTCGACCGTCATGGCGGGCCGCAGTATCGGGATGCAGTATCGGGATGCAGTATCGAGGTGCCGTCGGCGTCGCCTGCTCGTCTCCGAAGGGCGGTCAGTCGCCCAGCCGTTCCAGCAGCAACGCCCTGGCCACCGTGTCCGCCACCCGGGCGCTGAGCGGCAGGGCGGCGCGGCGGATCTCGGCGACCGGAACCCAGCGCGCGTCCAGCGCGTCATCCGCCGCCGCCGGCACGCCCGAGACATAATCGCAGCGCACCGCGGCCAGCAGGAAGTGAAAGCGCAGGGCGCCGTCCGGCCCGCACTCGATCACGTCGATATTGTCGATATAGGCCCTTGGCCGGGCGATGACGCCGGTTTCCTCGGCCAGTTCGCGGGCGGCGGCCTGCAGCGCCGTCTCGCCCGGCTCGACATGGCCGCCGGGGAAACCCCAAAGCCCGGCATCGGGAGGGTTGCGGCGTTGCACCAGCAGCACGCGGGTCATGTCGCCCGAGCCGTCCAGCGTCACGGCCAGCGCGGCAAGCCGGGGGAATCCCACCTCAGCGACGGCGGTCGCGGCGCGAGCTCATCGGCTGGAAGGCCACGCCGACATGCGCCTCGCAATAGGGTTTGCCGGGGGCCGACGGCAGGCCGCAGAACCAGAACTTGTCGGTCGCCGGGTCGCCGATCGGCCATTTGCAGGTGCGCTCGGTCAGTTCCATCAGCGTCAGCTTGCGGGCGCGCTTCTCGACCTCGCGGACCGAGGCCAGCGCCTCGGGGCTGATCTCATTGGCCGAGGGCTGCGGCGGCAGCGGCTGGCCGGCCGGCACGATGGACCGGCGGTTGAAGCTGGGCTGCGGCGCCGCCGCTGCCGGTTCCGGGGCGGGCTCGGGGGCCGCCGCGGGTTTGGGTTGCGGCGCCGGCGCGGCGGCTGCGGCCGGCTTCGGCTCGGGCGGCGGTGCGGCCGCCGGGGCGGCGGGCCGGGCTTCTGCGACCGGGGCCGCGGCCGGCGCGGCCTCGCCCTCCTCGCTGCGATTCGACAGGCCAAGGCGGTGAACCTTGCCGATCACCGCGTTGCGGGTCACGCCGCCAAGTTCCTTGGCGATCTGGCTGGCCGACTGGCCCTCGGCCCACATGCGTTTCAGCGTCTCGACGCGCTCGTCCGTCCAGGACATGTCTTGCCTTTCCTGCACCGGCTTGGTTCCGGTGCCCTTCGTGTTCGTGGCTTCAATTCCGCTAGACCCGGCCTTAAATCCGGGGATAGCCAGATTTACCCGTCCGAGCCCGCAAATTCAAGGAGCGCCGATGCGACAGACCCCGACCAGTCCCGGATTCCGCCAGATGGGCGTGCGCCGCTTTGGCCGGATGAACTGGCTGGGCCTCTATACGCTCAGCCGGCGCGAGATCATGCGCTTCATGAGCGTCTGGCAGCAGACCATTTTCGCGCCGCTGATGACCTCGGCGCTGTTCGTGATCGTCTTCGCCCTGGCGCTGGGGCGCAGCCGGGGCGAGGTGATGGGCTTGCCCTACCTGGCCTTCCTGGGGCCGGGCATCCTGATGATGACAGTGATCCAGAACGCCTTTGCCAACACCTCGTCCAGCATCATCTCGGCCAAGATGCAGGGCAATATCGTCGACACGCTGATGCCGCCCCTGTCGGCGGCCGAGATCCTGGCCGGCTATCTGATCGGCGCCGTGGCGCGGGCGCTGATCGTCGCCGCCGCCATCGCCACGGGCATGGCGCTGGTCCTGGGCCAGGGGGTGGCGCATCCGGCCTGGACGCTGGCTTTCGTGGTGCTGGGGGCGCTTCTGATGGGCGGGCTGGGGCTGCTGGCCGGGATCGTGGCGCAGAAATTCGACCAGATGGCGGTGATCACCAACTTCATCGTGACGCCGCTGTCCTTCCTGTCGGGCACCTTCTATTCCGTCGAGGCGCTGCCCGAGCCGTTCCGGGCGCTGGCGCATTGGAACCCGATCTTCTATCTGATCGACGGCGCCCGTTACGGCATCGCCGGGGTTTCCGACGCGCCGGCGCTGCACGGGCTGGTGGTCTGCGCGCTGACGGTGGCGCTGGTCCTGTTCACCGCCTGGCGCTGGCTGGCCACCGGCTATCGGATGAAGCCCTGAAATGGCTGCCGCTCGGACCGCAGAAATGACCGCAGAAATGACCGTTGCGCCGGCCGCGCTTCCGCGCTATGCGACGGGCCATGATCACGCGGACCGTCCATATCGCCCGTCCCCGACGTTGACGCCGTCAACGACCGATCCCGCCTGCCTTCCCGTCTTTTCGTCAGCCATGGTGCCGCCACGCGGCCGTTCCCAGAGAGGGTAACTCCATGATTTCGCACGTCCTGCCGACCTATAACCGCGCGCCCATCGCCTTCGAGCGGGGCGAGGGCTCCTGGGCCATCGCGACGGACGGGACGCGATACCTGGACCTGGGCGCCGGCATCGCCGTGAACGCGCTGGGCCATGCCAACCCCGATCTGGTCGCCACGCTGACCGAGCAGGCGAACCGGATTTGGCATGTCTCGAACCTCTACCAGATCCCCGAGCAGGAGAAGCTGGCGGATCTGCTGATCGAGCATACCTTCGCCGACACCGCCTTCATCACCAATTCCGGCACCGAGGCCGCGGAACTGGCGATCAAGATGGTGCGCAAATATTGGCACGAGGCGGGCGATCCGGACCGCAACGAGATCCTGACCTTCGAGGGTGCCTTCCACGGCCGCTCGACCGGCGCCATCGCGGCGGCGGGTTCGGACAAGATGGTCAAGGGCTTCGGCCCGCTGATGCCCGGCTTCCGGCAATTGCCCTGGGGCGACATGGAGGCGCTGAAGGCGGCGATTTCCGACCGCACCGCCGCCGTCATGCTGGAACCGGTGCAGGGCGAGGGCGGCATCCGCCCGCTGCCCGATGCCGACCTGCGCCTGATCCGCGAGCTTTGCGACCGGACCGGCGCGCTGATGGTGCTGGACGAGGTGCAGTCCGGCATGGGCCGCACCGGCAAGCTGTTCGCCCATGAATATGCCGGCATCGCCCCCGACATCATGATGGTCGCCAAGGGCATCGGCGGCGGCTTCCCGCTGGGCGCGGTGCTGGCCACGGAAAAGGCGGCCGCCGGCATGGCGGTCGGCACGCATGGCTCGACCTATGGCGGCAACCCCTTGGCCTGCGCGGTGGGTGCCAGGGTGATGCAGATCATCGCGGCGCCGGAATTCCTGGCCGAGGTGAATCGCAAGGCGGCGCTGTTGCGCCAGAAGCTCGAGGGGCTGGTGGCGGCGCATCCCGATGTCTTCGACTTCGTGCGCGGCCAGGGGCTGATGCTGGGGCTGAAATGCAAGGTCGCGCCGGGCGAGGTGGTCAAGGCCGGCTATGCCGAGCATCTCCTGACCGTGGCGGCGGCGGACGACACGCTGCGGCTGCTGCCGCCGCTGACCATCTCGGATGAGGAGATCGCCGAGGCGGTCGCGCGGCTCGACCGGGCGGCCGGCAGGCTGGATGGATAGGTTCGGCTTCCGGCCGGTGACGCACGCCGATCTGCCCCTGCTGGCGGATTGGCTGCACCTGCCCGAGGTGGCGCGCTGGTGGCGCGGCGCCGAGGCGCAACTGGCCGGGATCGAGGAGGACCTGGACGAGCCGGCGATGCGGCAATGGCTGGTGTTGTTGAACGGCACGGCCATCGCCTATGCGCAATTCTACCCGGCGCATCACTGGGGCGCGCCGCATTTCGCCGGCCTGCCGACTGACGCGCTGGCGATCGACTGTTTTTCCGGACCCGAGGGTTTCGGCCATGGCGGCGCCTGGTTGCGCGCCTTGGGCGACCGGCTGCTGGCCGAGGCGTCGATCCTGGTCATCGACCCCGAACCCGGCAACCTGCGCGCGATCCGAGCCTATCGGAAGGCTGGCTTTCGCGGCGAGGAGCTGCGCCCCACCGAGGACGGGACCCTGGCCCGCGTCATGACCCGGCACCGATGAGGCTGCGTCGAATTCTGCCGCGATACCGGGCCTTGGGCCTTGACCTCCCTTCGGCAAAGCGGCTTGCTTGCCGGATCAATCCGAAAGACAGTCACAGATGAACAGTTTCCTCGACATCCATACCACCGACAAGGCAGATCTGCGCGGCATGATCGACACCGCGCGGCGGATGAAGGATGCCCGCAACGGCCAGCCCAAAGGCACGCCCGATGCCGACCTGCCGCTGAAGAACCGCATGGTGGCGCTGATCTTCGAAAAACCCTCGACCCGGACCCGGGTCAGCTTCGACCTGGGCGTGCGGCAGATGGGCGGGCAGACCATGGTGCTGTCGGGCAAGGAGATGCAGCTGGGGCATGGCGAGACCATCGCCGACACCGCGCGGGTGCTGTCGCGCTATGTCGATCTGATCATGATCCGCACCTTCGAGGAGGCGACGCTGCAGGAAATGGCCGAATATGCCACGGTCCCGGTCATCAATGGCCTGACCAACCGCACCCATCCCTGCCAGATCATGGCCGATGTGATGACCTTCGAGGAGCATCGCGGTCCCATCGCCGGCAAGAAGGTGGTCTGGTCGGGCGACGGCAACAATGTCTGCTGCTCGATGATCCATGCCGCCGGGCAGTTCGGCTATGACTTCACCTTTACCGGCCCGGCCACGCTGGACCCCGAGCGCGAGGCGGTGGAATTCGCCCGTGCCCAGGGCGTGCAGGTGCGGATCGAGCGCGACCCGGCCAAGGCGGTCGAGGGCGCCGATCTGGTGGTGACCGATACCTGGGTGTCGATGCACGACCCGCAATCGGCGCGCGAGCGGCGGCACAACCAGCTGCGCGGCTATCAGGTGAACGAGGCGCTGATGGCGGGGGCCCGGCCCGACGCGCTGTTCATGCATTGCCTGCCGGCGCATCGCGACGACGAGGTGACGAGCGCGGTGATGGATGGCCCGAACTCGGTCATCTTCGACGAGGCCGAGAACCGGCTGCACGCGCAGAAGGCGATCATGCGCTGGTGCCTGGGCGTCTGAGGGGGCCGCGGCCCTGGCGGTGATCCGGCGTTGACGACAAGCGGCGCGGCTGCCGCTGCGGGCGGGCTGGCCGGGAGGGGAGAGACCTGCCCGGCCCGGGCGCCGGGCCCCTCCGGGGAGTGGGGGCTTTGCCCCCGTCGTGCGGATGCACGACTCCCCCAGGGTATTTCGGAAACCGAGAAAGCCGGCGCGGCGCGGTTTCAGTTCTCGCGGAAGGCGCGGGTGAAATAGTCGCTCAGCGGCTTGACCAGATAGGCCAGGGGGCTGCGCTCGCCGGTCTGGACATAGACCTCGACCGGCATGCCGGGCACCAGTTCCAGCCCTTTGAGCTTTTCCACCTGCTCGGGCGGGATCGTCACCTCGGCGCGGTAATAGGGGATATGCGTGGCCTGGTCGACCAGCGTGTCGGGCGAGACCCGGCTCAGCACCCCGTCGATTTCGGGCGTGGTGCGCGACGAGAAGGACGAGAAGCGCAGCACCACCTCCTGCCCCGGATGCACCTCGTCGACATTGATGGTGGCGATGCGGGCGGCGACGACCAGCGGCCGGTCCTGCGGGATGATGTACAGGATCGGGTCGGCCGGACGGATGACGGCGCGGGGCGTGGTCACCTGCAATTCCTGCACCACGCCCGAGACCGGGGCGCGGACCTCCAGCCGGGTGATCTGCTCGGTCAGCGAGCGGCGGCGCTCGGCCAGTTCCAGCTCGCGATAGCCAAGGTCGCGCAGCTCGGTCTCGGCGGCTTCGCGGTGGGTGGCGGTCTTTTCCAGCCGCGACAGGTCGATCTCGGCCAATTGCGTCACCGCGCGGGCGCGGGTGGCGGTGGTTTCGCCCAGAAGCCCGTCCAGCCGCGCGGCCTCGCGTTCCAGGGCCAGCACGCGCGGCGCCTGCGCCAGGCCCTTTTCCAAGAGCGAGCGCTGGTCGCGCAGTTCCTCGGCGATGAAGTCGCGCTGCTTTTGCAGGGCGTCGCTTTGGGCGTCGATGCCGCCGATCTGCGACTGCACCTGTTCGGATTGCTTGGCAAGCTGGCCGAGCGATTGGTTGAGCGTGTCCAGCCGCGCCCGGAACAGGCTTTCCTGCCCGTCCATCAACGCCTTCAGCTCGGGCCGGGTCGCCGCCGCCTCGATCAGCGGGTCGGGAAAGGCGATCTCCTTGCGGTCGGCGCGTTCCGCCTCGAGCCGGCCGCGGCGGGCCAGGATCTCGAAATACTGGCCCTCGACGATGGCAAGCTCGGTGTTCAGCAGCGCGCCGTCCAGGCGGATCAGCGGCTGGCCGGCCGTCACCGCCTGGCCGTCATGGATCAGGATCTCGGCCACCACGCCGCCATCGGGATGCTGGACGACCTGGCGGCGCTGTTCGACCTCGACCTGGCCGGGCGCGACCACCGCCCCGGCGATGCGCGCGGTCCAAGCCCAGAGGCCGAAGCCGCCAAGCATGACCAGCAGCGCGACCATTCCCAGCAGCACCGAGCCGCGGGCCGACCATTCCGGGCGTCTGGGCGGGGGCGGCGGCGGCGGATGCGGCAGTTCGGCGCGGCGGGCGCGGAAATGCGGGAGCGGGCCCGCGGGGTCGGCGGGCGTCGCCGACAGCTTTTCGACCGGCGCGCGGCCGATATTGCCTGGATCGCTCATGTGACGCCTCCGCCATGGCCCTGCGCACGGACGATCTGGTCGGCATTCTTGACCAGCGATTTCAGCACCTCGTCGCGCGGGCCGAAGGCGCGGCGCATGCCTTGGTCGAGCACCAACAGCATTTCGCATTCGGTGATCGCTGCCGGGCGATGCGCCATGATGATGATCGCGCCGCCGCGCGCCTTGATGTTGCGGATGGCGATGTTCAGCGCCGTCGAGCCCTCGTTGTCGAGATTCGAGTTCGGCTCGTCCAGCACGAAGATCGCCGGATCGGCATAGAGCGCCCGGGCCAGGCCGATGCGTTGGATCTGCCCGCCCGACAGCCGGCCGCCGGTCTGGGTGACGGGCGTGTCGTAGCCCTGCGGCAGGTCCAGGATCATGCGATGCGCGGCCGCCGCGGTGGCCGCGGCGACGACGCGCTGCGGATCGGGTTCGGGCGAGAGCCGGGCGATGTTCTCGGCGATGGTGCCATCGAACAGGGTGACCTGCTGCGGCAGGTAGCCGATCAGCCCGCCCAGCACGTCCGGGTCGTATTGGTCCAGCGTCGCCCCGGCCAGCCGGATCGAGCCGCCGGCGATGGGCCAGGCGCTGATCAGCGCCCGCGCCAGCGTGGTCTTGCCGGCGCCCGAGGGGCCGATCACCCCCAGGGCCTGGCCGGGGTTCAGATCGAAGCTGACGCCGCGCAGCGTCGCCACGCCCTGGCCGGGCGGCACCACGGTCAGGTTGCGCACCTCGAGCTGGGCGTCGGGGCGGGGCAGGGGGGTGCGGGCGGTCGGCGGCGGCCGGCGCGCCAGAAGGTCCGACAGGCGTTTCCAACCGTCCTGCGCGCGCTGGACGATGGCCCAGCCGCCGACCACCTGTTCGATCGGCGCCAGCGCCCGGCCCATCAGGATCGACGAGGCGATCATGGCGCCGGGCGTCACCTCCTGCCGCAGCACCAGCCAGGCGCCGGCGGCCAGCAGCGCGCTTTGCAGGAACAGCCGGAAGGTGCGGGAAAACACCGTGAAGCTGGTGGCGCGGTCATTGCCGCGCATCGTCGCCTCGGTCGCGCGGTCGCGGGCCTCTTGCCAGCGGTGGAAGGCCGCGGCCCGCATGCCGAGCGAGCCGATCAGCTCACCCTCGTCGCGGTAGAGGTCGGACATGCGTTCGGCCGACTGGCCGGCGATGGCGGCCTGCTGCAGCGAATCGCGGCTGAGCCACTGGTTCAGCACCGTGGCGATCACCAGCACCAGCAGGCCCGCCGTGGCGACCGCGCCAAGCAGCGGGTGGAAGATGAAGACCGCGGCCAGGAAGAAGGGCGCCCAGGGCAGGTCGAAAATCGCCATCAGCACCGGCGAGCCGATCAGCCGCTGCACCGCCTCGAGGTCGCGCATGCCGCCGCGCACCACCAGGTCCGAACCCGCCGCCTGGCCGTCCTGCAGCCCGGAGGTGAAGACCCGCCCCTCCATCCGTTCCTGGAAGCGGGCGGCGACGCGGGCCATGATGCGGTTGCGCGCCAGGTCCAGCACGCCCATCATCGCGAACAGGAACACCACCAGCAGGAACAGCGCCGTCAGCGTCTCGACCGAGCGGCTGGCCAGCACGCGGTCATAGACCTGCATCATGAACAGCGGCCCGGTCAGCATCAGCGTGTTCACCGCGAATGAAAACAGCCCGACGAAGGCATAGAGCTGCCATGCCCTGCCGCGCGCGGAGGCAAGCTCTTTTCGGCCGTCATGTCGCATCGGCGGCGAAGCCATGCCGGTTCCTTTCCTCATCGTCTGGCCGGGCTTGCCCGGCGTTGTCGCAGCGCTTATCCCAACTCTACGCAGCAGAACAGATTGTATTCCCGATGCGGGGGATTCGGCCTGAAAAATCACGGTTAGCAACGGAAAGTTAGCAAAATATTGAACCGCTGGATTCCTCTTGTCGCGACGCTGGCTCTCACCGCCTGCGCCACCCCCCGCGAGCCGGGGCAGATCAACGACCCGCTGGAGCCGATGAACCGCAGGGTGCATGCCTTCAACAAGGGGGTGGACACGCATCTGGTCAAGCCGGTCAGCCGCGGCGCTTCGGGCGGCGGCGGCGGACAACTCACCGAAGCGGTGGGGAATTTCGGCGCAAACCTGGCGCTGCCCGGCAAGGCCGTGAACCACCTGCTGCAGGGCAAGCCGGCGCCGGCGGTGCGCACGACCTTTCGCTTCGTGGTGAACACCACGTTGGGCTTCGCGGGCTTCCTTGATCCCGCGGGCAAGGATTTCGCCCTGCCCGAGGAGGATACGGATTTCGGCCAGACGCTGGCCGCCTGGGGCGTAGGCGAGGGCGCCTATCTGGAACTGCCGCTGATCGGCCCCTCGACGGCGCGCGATGCGGCCGGGCGCGTGGTCGATATCGCCATCGACCCGATGCGGGGCTGGCTGAACCGCGACCAGTATCTGATCGGCATGGGCGCGCGCGTCGTCTCAAAAGCCGGTGAGCGGGGGCGTTTCGGCGATTCCGTCGATAGCATCCTGCACGAAAGCGCCGATAGTTATGCCCAGACGCGGCTGATCTGGCTTCAGCATCGCCGCCACGAACTGGGCGAGGAAGGAGAGCACATTGACCCTTATGCCGAATGAGACCCGCCGCGGATTCCTGGGCCTGGTGACCGGGAGCCTGCTCTCCGGTGGCCTGGCGGTGGCCGCCGCCCCGGCATGGGCGCTGGACACGAACGAGGCGCGGGCGCTGATCCAGACCTCGCTGGACGAGGTCTATACCGTGATCAATTCCGGCCAGCCGCCGGCGCAGATGTACAAGGCCTTCGAGGCGATCTTCGCGCGCTATGCGGATGTCGACATCATCGCGCGCTCGGCCCTGGGGCCGGCGGCGCGGCAGGCCGGCGCCGCCGAGTTCGCGGCCTACCGGCAGGCATTCCAGGGCTATATCGGCCGCAAATACGGCAAGCGCTTCCGCGAATTCATCGGCTCCAGGATCGAGGTGACGGGCGCCAAGCCGGTCAAATCCTTCTATGCGGTGACCTCGGTCGCCTATCTGAAGGGCCGCAGCCCGATGGAGGTCGAGTGGCATGTCTCGGACAAATCCGGGAAAAGCCGCTATTTCAACATCATCATCGAGGGGGTGAACATGCTCGCCTCGGAACGGGCCGAAATCGGGGCGATGCTGGCGCGGCGCGGCGGCGACCTGGCGGGCCTGACCGCGGACCTGCAGCAGGCGGGCTGAACCCGCCGCTCTCGCGGAAATCCGCTTCTCGGTTGTCCAAATACCCCCGCAGCGGCGAAGCCCGCGCTGCCGGAAACAGGATCCGCCAAGCAGAAAGGCCGGCCCCGCGGGACCGGCCTTTTGCTATTGCTGATAGACGCCGTCGATGCCGCGCAGGGCCTGGGTCAGCGGGTCGTCGGCCGGCATCTCGGCCTCGGGGTCGCTGGTCACGGTCTCGGCCGGGAAGGTGGGCGGCCCGCCGGGCTGCTCGACGCCCGGATCGGGCAGCACGCGCCCGCCGCCCTGGTCCATCGGCTGCCCGGCCGGATCCTGCGGCTGCGTCTGACCCTGCTGCGCGGGTTGGCCAAGCGCCTCGGACAGCGCCGCGGCCAGCGGATCGCCGGCGCCGGCCTCGTCCGAGCTGACCACCTGCGGCACGGCGCTGTTCGGGTCGAAGACGAAATTGCCCAGCGGCTCGACCGGCAGGCCCTCGTGGATCTCGGTCATCACCGCCTGCCAGATCTCGGCCGGCAGGCCGCCGCCGGTCACGCCCTTCAGCGGCTTGTTGTCGTCATAGCCCATCCAGACCCCGGTCACATACTGGCCGGTGAAGCCGATGAACCAGGCGTCGCGATAGCTCGAGGTGGTGCCGGTCTTGCCCGCCGCCGGCCGGCCCTTCAGCCGGGCGCGGCCGCCGGTGCCGCGTTCGACCACCTGCTGCATCATGCCGATCAGCTCGCCCGCCGCCTTTTGCGAGATGACCCTCTGGCCCATGCCGCCGGCCTGGCCGATCAGCGCCTGGTCGTCGCCCTTGATGCGCAGCTCGACCAGACCATAGGGGCTGACGGCGGTGCCGCCATTGCGGATGCCGGCATAGGCGGCGGTCATGTTCAGCAGCGTCGAATCGGACACGCCCAGCCCCAGCGACGGCCCCTTGGCCATCTCGTCCGAGACGCCGAAATCGCGCGCCACCCGGCGCACCGCGTCGCGGCCGGCGATCTCCTGCAGGCGGATGGTCGCGGTGTTCAGCGATTGGGTCAAGGCCCGGGTCAGCGTGACCTCGCCCGAATAGCGGCGGGTGTAGTTCTGCGGCGACCAGGGGCCGGAACCGCGCACGTTGATGGTCAGCGGCGCGTCCAGCACCATGTCGTTGGGGCCATAGCCCTGGTCCAGCGCCGCGGCGAAGACGAAGGGCTTGAAGCTCGATCCGGTCTGCCGCTTGGCCTGGGTGGCGCGGTTGAAGGTGCCCGAGACGGTGTTGTCGCGCCCGCCGATCATGGCGCGCACGGCGCCGTCCGGCGACATGACCACCACGGCGGCCTGCGCCGTGGAGCCCTTGGCGACCTTTTCGTCGAAGACCCGCTTCAGCGCCCGCTCGGCCGCGCGCTGCACGCGCTGGTCGAAGGTGGTCTGGATGGTCACGTCCTCGGTCGTCTCGCTGGTCAGGAATCCGGGGCCGGATTCCATCACCCAGTCGGCGAAATAGCCGCCGGCCCGCGCCGCCGCCGCCTTGGACAGCACCGCCGGCTGCGCCTGGGCATCGGCATATTGCGCGTCGTCCAGGAAGCCCTGCTCGTGCATCAGCCCCAGGATCACCGAGGCCCGGTCCTGCGCCCGCTGCAGGTTCGAGGTCGGCGCGAAATAGCTGGGCGCCTTCAGGAGCCCGGCCAGCATCGCCGCCTCCGAGGCGTTCACCTCGGCCGCCGACTTGTCGAAATAGCGCTGCGCCGCCGCCTCGAAGCCGCGCGCACCGGCACCCAGATACGAACGGTTCATGTAGATGTTGAGGATGTCCTCCTTGGAGTATTTCGCCTCCATGGCGATCGCATAGGGGACTTCCTTCACCTTGCGCCAGATCGAGGACTTGCGGCATTCGGCCTCGAACTCGGCCTCGGACTTCCAGCGGATCGGGTCGAAAGTGTCGCCCAGGCACAGAAGTTTGGCCACCTGCTGGGTGATGGTCGAGCCGCCGTTGCCCTCCAGCGGGCCGCGGCCGGCGGCCAGGTTGATCTTGATGGCCGAGGCGATGCCGCGCGGGCTGACGCCGAAATGCCCGTAAAAGCGTTTGTCCTCGGTGGCGACCACGGCGCTTTTCAGCACCGGGGCGATCTTGTCGGCGCTGACCATGCCGAAGGTTTCGCCGCGCCAGGCGAAGACCCGCCCCTCGTTGTCCTGCATGGTGACGGAACCGCGGGCGCGGCCGTCGAAAAGCGCCGAAGCCTCGGGCAGGGTGGTGTAGAAATAGAAGGTCGCGGCAGCGAGAATCAGCGCAACCGTCAGGCCCAGCCGCCAGAACGAGCCCCAGATCACCCGCCAGACCAGGGTCACGAAGCCGGCGATTCCCCGCGTCACGACATTGCCGCGGCGCGGGCGGCGCGGCGGCTTGCGGCGCGGTTCCTGGGGCTGTTTCTGTCTTTTCTGAGGGGCTTGGTCAAAATTGCGCTTGTCCGCAACGATGCGGCCCCCGCCGGTCGGTTTCTTCATGCCTGCTATCCTGCCCGGCCGAGTCCTCCGGCCTGTTGGCGCGGACAATACAGCAAAGCGCCGGGCTTGAGAACCGCGATGACCGATCAGTGAACTGCCGCGAGAGGGCGCAAACCCCGGCAGAAGCGCGTAAAATTCGGGCAGTCGGGGGGCGGGCCCGGCGGGAAGCTGCACAATGCTTGTGCGACCGCCGGGCCCGCAGGTTTTCTGGCCGGGACACGGAACTGCCGCGATGCAGAAAGAGGTGCAGGAAACATGATCAGACCAACCGCGATCAAATCCATGATCCCGGCGCTCGTCCTTCCGCTGATCGGGCTGGCGGTGCCGGCGCTGGCGCAGGATGCCGAGGCCCCCGCCACCATGGCCGAGACGGTCGCCGCGACCGTGGCGCCGATCGTCGACAAGGGCGACACCACCTGGATGATGGTCTCGGCCATCCTGGTGATGATGATGAGCATTCCGGGACTGGCGCTGTTCTATGGCGGCCTGGTGCGCGCCAAGAACATGCTGTCGGTGCTGATGCAGGTCTTCACCGTCTTCTGCATCATGTCGATCCTTTGGGTCTGCTTCGGCTATTCGCTGGCCTTCACCGGCGCCGGCTCGGCCGAGGCGGCGACCTGGCTGACCCCCTTCATCGGCGGGCTGTCGAAGGCGTTCCTGGCCGGCGTCGACACCTCGTCGCTGGCCGAGACCTTCACCCAGAACGTTTTCGTGCCGGAATATGTCTTCGTCATCTTCCAGATGGCCTTCGCCTGCATCGCGCCGGCGCTGATCGTCGGCGCCACGGTCGAGCGGATGAAGTTCCCGGCCATCCTGCTGTTCGTGGTGATCTGGTTCTTCTTCTCCTACCTGCCGATGGCCCATATGGTCTGGTGGTGGGGCGGTCCCTCGGCCTATGACGCGCCCGGCGGCTTCCTGTTCGGCCATGGCGACCTGGACTTCGCTGGCGGCACCGTCATCCATATCAATGCCGGCATCGCCGGGCTGGTGGCGGCGCTGGTGGTCGGGCCGCGCCTGGGCTACGGCAAGGAGCTGATGGCGCCGCACAACCTGCCCTTCACCTTCCTGGGCGGCTGCCTGCTGTGGATCGGCTGGTTCGGCTTCAACGCCGGCTCGAACATGGAGGCGACCGGCACCGCGGCGCTGGCGATCCTGAACACCACCGTCGCCACCTCGGCCGCGGCGCTGGCCTGGGCCTTCGGCGAATGGCTGTTCCGCGGCCATCCCTCGCTGCTGGGCGGGATCTCGGGGGCCATCGCCGGCCTGGTCGGCATCACCCCGGCGGCCGGTTTCGTGGGGCCGATGGGTGCCATCGTCATCGGCCTTGCCGCCGGTTTCCTGTGCATGTGGTTCGTGATCAGCCTCAAGGGCAAGCTGGGCATCGACGAAAGCCTGGACGTGTTCGGCATCCACGGCGTGGGCGGTATCGTCGGGGCCATCCTGACCGGCGTCTTCGCCGCGCCGTCGCTGGGCGGTTCGGGCATCTACGATTACGCGGCCGGTGCGGTCGCGGCGGATTACAGCATCGCCGGACAGGTCACGACCCAGGCGCTGGGCGTGGGGGTCGCGGTGGTCTGGTCGGCGGCGGTTTCGTTCGTGGCGCTGATGATCGTCAAGGCGGTCACCGGGCTGCGCAGCTCGGCCGCCGACGAGCGTCAGGGCCTGGACGTCACCACCCATGGCGAGAACGCCTACAACAGCTGAGGCCCATGCCGAGACAAGCAAAAGCCCCGCCGATGGCGGGGCTTTTTCACATCGCAGGCCGGTCGGGTCAGGACAGCCGCGAGACCACGAAATCCGCGAGGTCGGACAGGATCGCCCGCAGCGGCAGAGCGGGCGCCGGGGCCAGCGCCGCCTTGGCGCGTTCCGCCCAGGCGATGGCATCGGCGCGCGCCGCGGCCAGCGCCTCGCGGCGACGCAGGATCTCCAGCGCGGTGGCCAGGTCGGCCTCCTCCTGCTGGCCCTGGCCGATGGTGCGCTCCCAGAAGGTGCGCTCATCGGCGTCGGCGTGGGCGATGGCCTTGATCACCGGCAGGGTCAGCTTGCGTTCGCGGAAATCGTCGCCGACATTCTTGCCGATGGTGGTGGTCGAGCCGCCGTAATCCAGAAGGTCGTCGACGATCTGGAAGGCGATCCCCAGCGCGTCGCCGTAATCGAACAGCGCCTGCTGCACCGCCGGATCGGCGCCAGCCACCACCGCCCCCGCTTCGGTCGCGGCGGAAAACAGCGCCGCCGTCTTGCCGCGCACGATCTGGATATAGGTGTCCTCGGTCGTGGCGATGTCCTGGGCGGCAGTCAGCTGCAGCACCTCGCCCTCGGCGATGGTGGCGCTGGCATTGGCCAGGATGCGCATGACCTGCATGCTGCCGGTATCGGCCACCAGCTGGAAGCTGCGCGCGAACAGGTAGTCGCCGACCAGCACGCTGGACTTGTTGTCCCACAGCAGGTTGGCGGTCGGCCGGCCGCGGCGCTGCCGGCTTTCGTCGACCACGTCGTCGTGCAGAAGCGTCGCGGTATGGATGAACTCGACCGCGGTGGCCAGCAGCAGATGGCTGTCGCCCTGATAGCCGCAGAGCCTTGCCGCGGCCAGCACCAGCATCGGCCGCAGCCGCTTGCCGCCGGCCTCGACCAGATGCGCGGTCACTTCGGGAATGCGGGGCGCATGGCGGCTGGCCATGCGGTCGCGGATCAGCGCGTTCACCCGGTCCATATCCCCGGCAAGTTCGGCCGAAAGCCGGTCGAGCGGCTTGGAGACGTTTTCGTTCATGCCCATCAGCGATCCCCTTTCGCCGCAAGCCATTGCCATGCCATGGACACAATCGCAACTGCCGCTTAACTTTCTGGGGACATGAAAGAGCTTCTGCGCACCACCGACCCGCTTCTGATCACCCGCGTCGCCGATCTGCTGGCGGCCGAGGGCATCCAGTCGTTCCCGCTGGACCAGCACATGAGCGTGCTGGAAGGCTCGCTGGGCATCCTGCCGCGGCGGCTGATGGTGGCGGATCGCGACCTGTTCATGGCGCGCGCCATCCTGCGCGACAACCGCATCCATCATGACTGAGCTGCGCGAGGACGGCTTCCTTGGCGGGCGGCTGCGCATCGCCCAGCCGGCGCAGGGCTATCGCGCCGGGGCGGATGCGGTGATGCTGGCCGCAGCCTGCCCGGCGCAAGCCGGCGAAAGCGTGCTGGAACTGGGCTGCGGCGCCGGGGTGGCGCTGCTGTGCCTTGGCGCGCGGGTGCCGGGCCTGCGGCTGTTCGGGCTGGAACTGCAAGAGGATTACGCCGCGCTGGCCCGGCGCAGCGCCGCGGCGAACGGCGTCGCGGCCGAGATCCTCCAGGGCGACCTGGCCCGGCCGCCGGCCGCGCTGCGCGCCCTGAGCTTCGACCATGTCATCGCCAATCCGCCCTATTTCACCGCCGGCACCGTGGCCCCCGATGCCGGGCGCGGCCGGGCCCGGCACGAGGATACGCCGCTGGAGACCTGGATCGCCGCAGGGCTGCGCCGGCTGCGGACCGGCGGCCGGCTGACGCTGATCCAGCGTGCCGAGCGGCTGGGGGCGATTCTCTCGGCGCTTTCGACCGCGGCCGGGGCGATCACGATCCTGCCAGTGGCGGCGCGCGAGGGGCGCGAGGCGGGCCGGATCATCCTCTCGGCCCGCAAGGGCGCGCGGGCGCCGCTGCGGCTGCTATCCCCCTTTGTCATGCACGCAAATCCGTCACATTCTGGCGATGGCGAGGACCTGACCGAGGCCGCGCAGGCGGTTTTGCGCGAGGGTGCGGCGCTTTCGCCCGCAGGGCCGGATTTTCGGTGACAATGTGACGATTCTGTGCTGCAATCCCTGGGTTCGATCAATCCAAGAGGAGGACGGAATGTCGGTTGAATCCCATGTGCAGGAGCTTCGCCGCAAACATCAGTCACTTTCGAACGCCATTGAGGCCGCGCATCGCAGCCCCGGCACGGATGACCTCGCCATCGCCCAGATGAAGAAGGAAAAACTTCGCCTCAAGGAAGAGATCACACGCCTGTCGCATTAGATTGTGACGCCGGGCGGGTTCGTCCCGCCCGAGGCTTTCACCGTGGAATGAGAAACGGCCCGCGAGATCTCGCGGGCCGTTGTCATTCCGGGGTCCGTCCGGTGCGGCGGTCAGACGACGAACTGGCCGCCATTCGCGCTGATGGTCGAGCCGGTGATGAAGCCGGCCTCGTCCGAGGCCAAGAAGACGACGCAGCGCGCGATCTCCTCGGGTTCGCCCAGCCGCCCGACCGGGATCTGGGGGATGATGCGTTCGTTCAGCACCTTTTCGTCGATGGCGCGCACCATCTCGGTGCCGATATAGCCCGGGCAGATGGCGTTCACGGTGATGCCGGCGCGGGCGCCTTCCTGGGCCAGGGCCTTGGTGAAGCCCAGGTCGCCCGCCTTGGCCGCCGAATAGTTCGCCTGGCCGGCCTGGCCCTTCTGGCCGTTGATCGAACTGATGTTGACGATCCGGCCGAACTTGCGGTCGCGCATGCCCGACCAGATCGGATGCGTCATGTTGAAAAGGCCGGTCAGGTTGGTGTCGATGACCTCTTTCCACTGCTGCGCGGTCATCTTGTGGAACATCGCGTCGCGGGTGATGCCGGCATTGTTGACCAGCACGGCGACCGGGCCTAGTTCTTCCTCGACCTGCTTGATGCCCGCCGCGCAGGCATCGTAATCCGCGACCGACCATTTATAGGTCTTGATGCCGGTTTCCTCGGTAAAGGCGCGGGCGGCGTCGTCATTGCCGGCGTAATTCGCGGCGACCGTATAGCCCGCCTCCTTCAGCGCCTTCGAGATTGCCGCGCCGATGCCGCGCGAGCCGCCGGTCACAAGGGCCACTTTTGCCATTTCTCGTCCCCCTTTGAAAATGGTCTTGAAATTGTGTTACCGAACCCGGCGGGCGCGCGCAAGATAGTTGCGCGCGCCTTTTTCGATCAGGGACGTTCCAGGCACAGGGCGACGCCCATGCCGCCGCCGATGCACAGCGCGGCCAGGCCCTTCTTGGCATCGCGGCGCTGCATTTCGAACAGCAGCGTGTTCAGGATGCGGCAGCCCGAGGCGCCGATCGGGTGGCCGATGGCGATGGCGCCGCCGTTGACGTTCACGATCGCCGGATCCCAGCCCATGTCGCGGTTGACGGCGATGGCCTGGGCGGCAAAGGCCTCGTTCGCCTCGACCAGGTCCAGATCGCCGACCGACCAGCCGGCCTTTTCCAGCGCCTTGCGGCTGGCCGGGATCGGGCCGGTGCCCATGATCTGCGGGTCGACACCGGCGGTCGCATAGGAGGCGATGCGCGCCAGCGGCGTCAGCCCGCGGCGGGCGGCCTCGTCCTCGGCCATCACCAGCACCGCGGCGGCGCCGTCGTTCAGGCCCGAAGCGTTGGCGGCGGTCACCGTGCCCTCCTTGCTGAAGGCGGGGCGCAGCTTCTGCATGGCTTCCAGCGTGGCGCCGTGGCGGATGTATTCGTCGGCATCGACCACGGTGTCGCCCTTGCGGGTCTTGATGGTCACCGGCACGATCTCATCGGCGAATTTCCCGGCCTTCTGCGCCGCCTCGGCCTTGTTCTGCGAGGCCACGGCGAATTCGTCCTGCTCGGCGCGGGTGATGCCCCATTTCGTCGCCACGTTCTCGGCCGTGGTGCCCATGTGGTAGTCGTGGAAGGCGTCCCAGAGCCCGTCCTTGATCATGGTGTCGAGCATCTTCAGGTCGCCCATCTTCTGCCCGGCGCGGATATAGGCGGCATGCGACGCCAGCGACATCGATTCCTGGCCGCCCGCCGCGACCACGGTGGCGTCGCCCAAAAGCACCTGCTGCGCCGCCAGCGCCACCGAGCGCAGGCCCGAGCCGCAGACCTGGTTGATGACCCAGGCGGCGGAGCCCTGCGGATAGCCGGCCTTGATATGCGCCTGGCGACCGGGGTTCTGGCCCTGGGCGGCGGTCAGCACCTGGCCGAGAATGGTTTCGGACACTTCGGAAGGATCGATGCCGGCCCGCTCGACGATGGCCTTCAGGACGATGGCGCCAAGGTCATGCGCCGGCAGATTCGCATAGGACCCGAGGAAACTGCCCACGGGGGTCCGGGCAGCGGATACGATTACAGCTTTGGTCATGGCGGGCTCCTTCCCATATGGCCGATAAGTCCGGCAACGGGGTGACTTTGCCGTTTCGTTCCGCGAGGTCAAGCAGGCTTCCCGACGCGAAGCCGCGGGGCGGTGTCGCAATCGCCCGCCGCATCCCCCGCCGCGTCGTGCCCGAAACCGCTGGGCGCCGCCGATTCCCTGCCGCAGGCCCCCGGCCGGCGGCGATGCCATGCGGCGGCCGAAAGCGAGGGGCGAGGGGCTGGCTGTGTCGCCGGGTTTCACCGCGCATGTGCAAGCCGGCCGCCAGCAAGCGTCACCTTGAAAACCCACCGCAACGGCCCCCCGAATGCCTGTGCCTGTGCCTGTGCCTGTGCCTGTGCCTGTGCCTGTGCCTGTGCCTGTGTCTGTGCATGCTGCGGGCCGCTGCCGCTCAGCTGCGCCTTGCGGCGGCATTCGGGGATCTCCATGGCGGCACGATGGTCGGTGCGCCGAAGTAATAGCCCTGCAGGCAGTCGATGCCCATGTCGATCAGGAAGGCCGCGTCATCCGCCGTCTCGACCGATTCCGCCACGGTGAACATGTCGAAGTGATGCGCGATGGATTGCAGGGCGCGGGTCAGCACCTGGTTGTCGCGCTGCTCGGCGATGTCGCGAATGAACTGCCCGTCGATCTTGATCATGTCGAAGCAGAAATCCCGCAGGTAGCGGAACGAGGTATAGCCCGAGCCGAAGTCGTCCAGCGCGAAGCTGACGCCGTGGGATTGCAGTTCCTGCATGAAACGGCCGACCACCTCGGGCATGCCCATGGCCGAGCTTTCGGTGATCTCGAGGATCAGCCGCTCCGCCAGGCTGTCCTGCCCGGCGATGCCTTCGCGCAGGGTACGCAACCAGGCCGGATAGCCGATGGAGCGCGCCGACATGTTGATCGACAGCCGCAGCGCAGGTTCCTCGGCCAGGGATTTCAGGCCGAGCGCCAGCGACAGGCAGTCGATCTGCCGGCCGAGTTCGGTGGTCTCG
Source organism: Paracoccus sp. TOH (assembly GCF_030388245.1). Taxonomy (NCBI): domain Bacteria; kingdom Pseudomonadati; phylum Pseudomonadota; class Alphaproteobacteria; order Rhodobacterales; family Paracoccaceae; genus Paracoccus; species Paracoccus sp. TOH. The sequence continues at coordinate 371,739 of NZ_CP098360.1, read as the reverse complement.
GCCAGCGGCAGGAAGTCGCGCAGCGGCACGATGCGGCCGGTTTCGTCGATGATGCGGATCAGCCCTTCGTGGAAGGCCGCATGGTCGGGCCGGTCCGCCCGCACCACCGGCTGATAGGCCAGCACGGCATCGCCGCGCGAGACCGCCCGGCGCACCGTGGCCATGGTCACGCGCGATTGCTGTTCGACCGCGAAATCCAGCGGAGAGCCCATTTCCTGTGGCGAATCAAACGTGTCGGTCATGCCTAGACTCCTGTCATCGGCGCAAGTCTGGCGATCATCCCCTAAGATCGCGTAAACTCCAGATGCTTTCTCGACTCGAGGTTAACGGACCCTTGCCTGACATGACCGAACGCTGTGCCTGGTGCGGGACCGACCCGCTTTATGTCGCCTATCACGACGAGGAATGGGGGGTGCCGGAATACGATCCCCGCGCGCTCTGGGAAAAGCTGGTGCTGGACGGCTTCCAGGCCGGGCTGAGCTGGATCACCATCCTGCGCAAGCGCGACGCCTTCCGCGAGACCTTCGAGGGCTTCGACCCCGAGCGCGTCGCCCGCTGGGGCGAGGCCGAGGTCGCGGCCGCGCTGCAGAACCCCGGCATCATCCGCCATCGCGGCAAGATCGAGGCCGCCGTCAAGGGCGCGCGGCTGTTTCTGGACATCGAATCGTCCCAGGGCTTCTCGCCCTTCATCTGGTCCTTCGTCGGCGGCCGTCCCGTGCAGAACCATTTCGCCGGCATGGCCGAGGTGCCGACCAGGACGGATCAGTCCGACGCCATGGCCAAGGCATTGAAAAAGCGTGGTTTCAACTTCTGCGGGCCGGTGATCGCCTATGCCTTCATGCAGGCCTGCGGGCTGGTCAACGACCACATGACCCATTGTCCCTGCCACGGCCGCATCAAGGCGCTGTCGCCTGCCGGATAAGCGCCTTGGCCACGTCCGAGGACCAGTCGGCGCCGCCGATCAGCCGGGCGATCTCGTTGCCGTCGCGGTCGATCAGCACCGTCACCGGCATGCCCATCACCCCCATCTCGCGCGCCAGCTTCTGGCGCGGGTCCAGCCGCACCGGCAGGTTGGCGATCTTCTCCTCGTCCAGGAATTTCTTCACCGCCGGCGGCGGGTTGTGGCCGGCGGCGATGGCCACCACCTCGAAATCCTCGCCGCCCATCTCGGCCTGCAAGGCGTCCAGCGAGGGCATCTCCTCGCGGCAGGGCGCGCACCAGGTCGCCCAGAAGTTCAAGAGCACCACCTTGCCCTTCCAGTCGGCCAGACTGTGCGTGCCGCCCTCGGGATCGGTGAATTCCGTCGCCGGGACCGGGGTCGGGTCGGTTTGCGCCAGCTTCGCCAGCCCGCCGTCATGCGCGGCCTGCCAGTCGATTTCCCCCGCGTAACCGGCATTTGCACCAAGGATCATCGCCGTATAAAGAACCAGCCAACGCATTCCACCCCCCGAAGGACAAGTCATGACCGAGCAGCCCGCCAACACCGCCAACCAGATGTGGGGCGGACGTTTCGCCGCAGGCCCGGACGCGATCATGGAGGCGATCAACGCCTCGATCGGCTTCGACCAGCGGCTCTATGCCCAGGACATCCGGGGCAGCCGCGCCCATGCGGCGATGCTTGCCGCACAAGGCATCATCAGCACTAGCGATGCCGAGGCGATCGGGGAAGGGCTGCTCACGGTCTTGTCAGAGATCGAGGCGGGCGGCTTTCCCTTTTCGGCCGCGCTGGAAGACATCCACATGAACGTGGAATCGCGGCTGAAGGCGCTGATCGGCGAGCCGGCGGGGCGGCTGCATACGGCGCGGTCGCGCAACGACCAGGTGGCGACGGATTTCCGGCTCTGGGTGCGCGACCAGTGCGACGCGGCGATCACCGGGCTGGACGCCCTGATCCGCGCGGCTTTGTCGCAGGCGGAAAAGGGCGCGGATTGGGTGATGCCGGGCTTTACCCATCTGCAAACCGCGCAGCCGGTGACCTGGGGCCATCACATGATGGCCTATGTCGAGATGTTCGGCCGCGACCTGTCGCGCTTTCAGGACGCGCGCAGGCGGATGAACGAATCGCCCTTGGGCGCCGCCGCGCTGGCCGGGACGGGCTTCCCCATCGACCGCGAGGCGACGGCGAAGGCGCTGGGCTTCGACCGGCCGATGGCCAACAGCCTCGACGCGGTTAGCGACCGGGATTTCGCGCTGGAATACCTGTCCTCGGCGGCGATCTGCGCCGTTCACCTGTCGCGGCTGGCCGAAGAGCTGGTGATCTGGTCCTCGGCCCAGTTCCGCTTCGTGACCATGTCGGACCGCTTCTCGACCGGCTCCTCGATCATGCCGCAGAAGAAGAACCCCGACGCGGCCGAGCTGATCCGGGCCAAGATCGGCCGCATCCTTGGCGCCGCCGTGGCGCTGTTCGTGGTGATGAAGGGCCTGCCCTTGGCCTATTCCAAGGACATGCAGGAGGACAAGGAGCAGGTCTTCGACGCCGCCGACAACCTGATGCTGGCACTGGCGGCGATGACCGGGATGCTGTCGGACCTGACGGCGAACAAGGACCGGCTGGAGGCGGCGGCGGGTTCGGGCTTTTCCACCGCGACCGACCTGGCCGATTGGCTGGTGCGCGAGGCCGGGCTGCCCTTCCGCGACGCCCATCACGTCACCGGCGCGCTGGTGGCCATGGCCGAGAAGCAGGGCGTGGACCTGCCCGAGCTGACCTTGGAGCAGATGCGGTCGGTCAATCCGGCCATCACCGAAGACATTTACGGCGTGCTGGGCGTGCACAACTCGGTCGCCTCGCGCATCAGCTATGGCGGCACCGCGCCGGCGCAGGTCCGCGCCCAGATCGCCCGCTGGCAGGACAAACTGGGAGAGAAGGCATGACGCATCCCCTGCTGCTGGCGGCCCTGGCGCTGCTTCTGGCGACGCTGGCCGCCTGTGGCGTCGACGGCGCGCCCACCCGCCCCGATCCCGCGCCCGAGCCGGGCCTGCAGGTCAGCGGCGAGGCGCGGATCGGCGTCGTTTCGAAACTCTGACCCGGAAACGCCATGGATCATTTCAACTATGTCGACGGCTGGCTGCATGCCGAGGAGGTGCCGCTGGCCCGCATCGCGGCCGAGGTCGGCACCCCGGTCTATGTCTATTCCACCGCCACGCTGACCCGGCATTTCAAGCTGTTCCAGCAGGCGCTGGCGTGGTGCGACCATCTGGTCTGCTTCGCGGTCAAGGCCAATTCCAACATCGCGGTGCTGAAGCTGCTGGGCGACCTGGGCGCGGGCATGGATATCGTCTCGGCCGGCGAATATGCGCGGGCCCGGGCGGCGGGCGTGCCGGGCGCGCGGATCGTGTTTTCCGGCGTCGGCAAGACCGCGGCCGAGATGCGCATGGCGCTGGAGGGCGGCATCCGCCAGTTCAACGTCGAATCCGAGCCGGAACTGGAGCTGCTGTCGCAGGTGGCCAGCTCACTGGGGGTGGTGGCGCCGATCGCCGTGCGGGTGAACCCGGACGTGGACGCCAGGACGCATGAGAAGATCGCCACCGGCAAGTCCGAGAACAAGTTCGGCATCCCCATTGCCCGGGCCCGCGAGGTCTATGCCCGGGCGGCGGCGCTGCCGGGGATCGAGGTCGTCGGCATCGACATGCATATCGGCAGCCAGTTGACCGACCTCGAGCCCTATCGGCTGGCCTATGCCAAGATGGCCGACCTGACGCGGGCGTTGCGCGCGGAGGGGCACGACATCCGGCGGCTGGATATGGGCGGGGGCCTGGGCATCCCCTATCGCCGCGACAACAACGCCCCGCCCCTGCCCATCGAATACGGCCAGGTGATCCGCGAGGCGGTGGGCGATCTGGGCTGCGAGATCGAGATCGAGCCCGGCCGCAACATCGCCGGCAATGCCGGCATCCTGCTGTCCTCGGTGATCTATCTGAAACAGGGCGAGGGCCGGGATTTCCTGATCCTCGACGCCGCCATGAACGACCTGATCCGGCCGGCGATGTATGCGGCGCATCACGACATCGTGCCGGTGCGCGAACCCGCCCCGGGGGCCGAGGTCGCGCCCCATGACGTGGTCGGCCCGGTCTGCGAGACCGGCGACACCTTCCGCAAGGCGGTCGAGCTGCCGGCGCTGGCGCCCGGCGACTTGGTGGCGCTGCGCTCGGCTGGGGCTTACGGGGCGGTGATGGCCTCGGAATACAATTCCCGGCCGCTGGTGCCCGAGGTTCTGGTCAGCGGCGATCAATTCGCCGTCATCCGGGCCCGGCCGACGCTTGAGGAAATGCTGGGACGCGATACCATCCCGGAATGGCTCTGATCGCTCATTCCCGCGCCGCTGCGGCCGGGGGTCTCACACCCCCGGGCCCCCGTGGGGTATTTCCCAAACGGAGAAGAAGGGGGCGGGGCCGTGGATCCAGCTGAGCCGCGCCGGATTCGCTGGGCGGTCGGGCTGACCCGCGCCGGCATGTGGTGGGAGGCTCTGGCCGCGGCCTTCTGGCCGCTGGCCGTGGTTCTGGCGCTGGTGCTGGCGGCGCTGGCTTTTGGCGCGACCGATCTTCTGTCCGCGCGGGCGCTGCTTTGGGTGATGGCTGCGGTGGCGCTGGCCGCCCTGCTGGCTGCCGGCTGGGGGCTGCGCCGCGTCCGGCGCCCCTTGGCCGAGGCGGCGCGGCTGCGGGTCGACCTGGCGCTGCCGGGCCGGCCGCTTTCGGCGTTGCGCGACCGGGTCGCGGTCGGGGCCGGCGATGCGGGCGCCGCCGCCCTGTGGCAGGCGCATCTGGCGCGGATGCAGGCCGCCGCCCTGGCCGCGCGGCCCATCGTTCCCGATGCGCGGCTGCGCTGGCGCGATCCGGTGGCGCTGCGGCTGGTCGGCATGGTGGCGCTGGCCATGGCGCTGATCTTCGCGCCGACCGGGCAGCTGGGGCAGGGCATCGCCGCGCTGGGCGCGACCTTCCGTCCCGCGCCCGACGCGCGTCCGGGCGCCGAGGCCGGTCCCTCATGGGAGGGCTGGGCCGAGCCCCCCGCCTATACCCGCCGTCCGACGCTTTACCTGAACGCCTTGCCCGAGGGTCAGCGGCTGGAGCTGCCCAAGGGCTCGAAGCTGAGCTTCCGGCTTTACGGCGAGGGGGCCGGAATCGACCAGGATATCGGCGCCGCCGTCGCGGGCGGCGACCCCGCGGCGCCCGAGTTCATGGCCGAGCGCGACGGGGTGATCGAGGTCGCCGGGCGGCGCTTCGACGTGACCGTGCTGCCCGATGCCGCGCCCGAGGTCGCGCCCGGCCAGGCGCCCCAGCGGCGCGCCGACGGCCGGCTGGTGCAGGATTTCACCGCCAGCGACGATAACGGCGTCGCGGCGGGTCAGGCGGTGATCGCGCTGGACCTGGCGGCGGTCGACCGCCGTTTCGGCCTGGCGCTTGATCCCGAGCCGCGCGAGGCGGTGGCGCTGGACCTGCCCCTGCCCGCGACCGGCAGCCGCAAGCAGATCCGCGGCCGGCTGGTCGGCGACCTGTCGCGCCATCCCTGGGCCAACCTGCCCGTCACCGTCTCGCTGAAGGTCGAGGACGGCATCGCGCAGCAGGGCGTCTCGGCGCCGATGCGCATGGTGCTGCCGGGCCGGCGCTTCTTCGACCCGCTGGCGGCGGCGCTGATCGAGCTGCGGCGCGATCTGCTGTGGTCGCGCGGCAATGCCGCCCGCAGCGCCCAGCTTCTGCGCGCCGCCAGTTGGCAGCCCGAGGGTTTCATGGACGAAGACCTGTACAAAGGCTTGCAGGGCGCCATCGGCACGCTGGAATCCGGCAACCTGACCGAGGAGACGCGCAACAAGCTGGCGCAGGTGCTCTGGGATGCCGCGGTGGCGCTGGAGGATGGCGGGCTGGCCGATGCGCTGCAGCGCATGCAGCAGGCGCAGGAGCGGCTTTCCGAGGCGATCCGCAACGGCGCCAGCCCCGACGAGGTGCAGCGCCTGATGGACGAGCTGAAGCAGGCCACCGACGATTACCTGGACATGCTGGCCCAGCAGCAGGGCGAGGATCCGGCCGAGCGCTTCGACCGGTCGCCGCAGGATCGCCAGCAGATCACCGGCGACCAGATCCAGCAGATGATGGACGAGATCCAGCGCCTGATGAACGAGGGCCGCATGGCCGAGGCCCAGGAACTGTTGGAGCAGTTCAACCGCATGATGCAGAACCTGCAGGTGACGCAATCCGAGGGCGGCGAGGGCGGCCGCCAGCGCCCCTCGGACCGGCTGGCCGAGACGCTGCGCGACCAGCAGAAGCTGGCCGACGAGGCGATGCGCCAGATGCAGGACCAATACGGCCAGTGGCAGCAGGGCGAGGAGGGGCAGGGCAGCCAGGACAACCAGCAGCTCGCCGACCGCCAGCGGGCGCTGCGCGAGGATCTGGGCCGCCAGCGCGGCCTGCTGCCCGGGCGTGGCACCGAACAGGGCGACGAGGCGCGGCGCCAGCTGGACGAGGCCGGGCGCGCCATGGAGGATGCCGAACAGGCGCTGCGCGAGGGCGATCCCTCGGGGGCGATGGAGCGCCAGGCCCAGGCGATCCAGTCCATGCGCGAGGGGATGCGGGCGCTGGGCGACATGATGGCCCAGGGCCAGCAACAGGGGCAGCAGGGCCAGGCCCGGCAGGGCGGACAGCAGGACGGACCGGAAGGCCCCTCGGGCGATCCGCGCGGTCGGCGCGGGCTGGAACAGCCCTATGACCGCCAGCCGCAGACCGATCCGCTGGGCCGGGCGCTGTCGGGCGACGGCAGTGCGATCAATGGCGGCGATCCCCTGGCCGAGGGGCCGGACCCCGCGCGCAAGGCCCGTGACCTGCAGGACGAGATCCGCCGTCGCAGCGGCGAGCGCGACCGGCCGCGCGAGGAGCGCGACTATCTGGGCCGGCTGCTGGAGAATTTCTAGCGCCGCGCCGCGCGGCCGCGCTCAGGCCGGCCGCGGCGGCAAGCCGGCGCTATTGGCCCAGGATGCGGTCATGCAGCCAAAGCCGGCCGCGGTCGATGTCCTGCCGCCATTCCGCCAGCACCCCGCCGCCCTGCTCGGCCGGGATCTGCGGCGCCAGCGCGTAAAGCGCCACCACCCCCAGCGCCAGCATCGCCGCCAGGCCGAAACCCGCCGCATAGCCCGAGCGGCGGGGGGCGGGCGGCGGCACCAGCGCCGGCACCAGCGCCGCGACCGGGGCTGCCTCGGCCGGGGCGGGTTCCTGTTCGGGCAGGGCGGGGCGCAGCAGCGGACGCTCGGACGCTGCGGCCGGCTCCTCGGTCTCGGGGCGCGGCGGGCCGGGGCGGGTCAGCGTCGCCGCCAGTTCCGCCGCGTCGGGCAGGGCGGGCGCCACCGCCTCGGGCCAGTCGGCGGCCGGTGCGGTTTCGGTGGGCCGGGGGACGTCAGGCCGGATTGCGCCGGGCTGCGATTCGTCGGCCAGCGGTTCGTCGGCCAGCGGTTCAGCGGTCCGGAATTCGCCAAGCCCCGGCCCGGCGGCGTCGGTCTGGCGGGTTTCGGCTGCCTGCTTTGCCGCCGCCTCCGGCCCGGCCCCGGCCGGTGCTGCGGCCTCGGCCGCCTGCGCGTCTGTATCCGCGTCCGCGTCCGGGGTTTCGGCCCGGATCGGCCCGGCCGCCGCCGCCACCGGCATCGCGGTTTCGGTCAGCGTCGTGGCCGGCCAGTCGATTGCCGGCGCGGTGCCGGCATCCCCGCCGCCCATGTCCGGCCCGGCCGCCGCCGTCGCGGGAATGTGATCGGCGCCGTCCGGGCGGATCTCGGCCTTGCGCGCCTGCAGCTCGCGGGCGGCCTCCTCGCGCAGGATGGCCAGCACCGACTCGTCCAGCGCCCGGTTCAGCGCCGGCCGCTCCTGCGGATCATAGGGCCCGGCAGCGGCCTCGGCTGCGGATTTTCCCGCGCCCGGCTGGAACCAGACATGGCTGCAGGCCGAGCATTCGACCTCGCGGCCGAGCGCCGGGATGGCGGATTCGGCGATCTCGTACTGGGCTCCGCAGCGCGGGCAGGTCAGGCGCATGAAATCGTCTCTCCTGGCGTGTTTCCTGGCCGTTTTCCGGCGGCTTTCCATCAAGCGGGCGTCTCGCATTCGCCGCGGGACTGTTCTATCAAGCCACGAACCGCGCGCCAAGCAGCCCGCAGGGGCCAAGCCGCCGCAAGGCAAGGAGTCACCCGTGATCGAAATGCAGAACCTGTCCTTCGGTTACAGCGGCGGAGATCCGCTGCTGGCCGATATGTCGCTGTCCCTGCAGCCGGGTTCCTTCCATTTCCTCACCGGCCCCTCGGGCTCGGGCAAGACCACCTTCCTGCGGCTCTGCTATGCCGAGCTGCTGCCGAGCGCCGGGCGCATGTCGGCCTTTGGCCAGGACGTGCGGGCGCTGTCCCGCGACGGCATCGCCGCGCTGCGCCGGCGCGTCGGCGTCGTGCATCAGGACACGCAATTCCTCGACCATCTGCCGGTGGCCGAAAACATCGCCCTGCCGCTGATCGTCTCGGGCGAGCCGGTGGACATGCGCGCCCTGGGCGACCTGCTGGCCTGGGTGCAGATGACGGGCCAGGCCCGCGCCCTGCCGCCCGAACTGTCGGGGGGCGAGCGGCAGCGGGCGGCGCTGGCGCGCGCCGTGGTCATGTCGCCCGACCTGATCCTGGCGGACGAGCCGACCGGCAACCTGGACTGGGACATGTCGATGCGGCTGCTGCAATTGCTGATCGAACTCAACCGCTCGGGCAAGGCGGTGCTGATCGCCACGCATGACCTGAACCTGATCCGCGCCGCCAAGCAGCAGGTGCAGGCGCGGGTGCTGCGGATTGCCGGCAAGCGGCTGCAACTGGCGGGGGCGGACCTGTGAAGAAAGCCGATCTGAAATCGCTCGACCTGGCGGCGCTGTGGCGGGGGCTGACCCGGCCCGATCCCGCCGGCCATGACCGGGTGGTGCCGCCCACCGGCTTCACCGCCCAGCTGACGGTGTTCTCGGCCGGGGCCATGGCCTTCCTGGCCGTCTTCGCCCTGGCGCTGGCGCTGGCCACCGGAAGGCTGGCCGAGCGCTGGTCCAGCGAACTGGCGCAGACCGTCACTGTGCGCGTCTCGGCCCCCGAGGAGCAGATCGACCGGCAGACCGCCACGGTGATGGAGGTGCTGAAGACCACCCCCGGCATCGCCGAGGCCCGGCAATTGCCCGGCGACGAGGTCGAGAAGCTGCTGGAGCCGTGGTTCGGCCCCGACATCCCGGTCGAAGCGCTGCCGGTGCCGCGGCTGATCGAGGTGACCGAGGCCGCCGAGGGCTTCGATGCCGAGGCGCTGCGCCTGCGGCTGCAGGGCGAGGCGCCGGGCGCGGTGCTGGACGACCATACCCGCTGGCGCGAGCCGCTGGTCTCGGCCGCGAACCGGCTGCGGGTGCTGGGGCTGGTGTCGCTGCTGCTGATCGCCGCCGCCTCGGCGGCGATGATCACGCTTGCGGCCAAGGCGGCGATGGCGGCGAACGGCCAGGTGATCCGGGTGCTGCGGCTGATCGGGGCGCGCGACATCACCATCGCCACCGCCTTCGTGCGCCGCTTCACCCGCCGCGCCGCCACGGGCGCGGCCGGCGGCACCGTGCTGGGCATGGCGGCGGTCTGGGCGCTGCCCTCGGTCGATCAGGCCGGCGGCTTCCTGACCGGGCTCGGCTTCCAGGGCTGGGGCTGGCTCTGGCCGCTGCTGATCCCGGCGCTGGCCGCCGCCATCGGCTTCGCGGCCACCCGCTGGGCGGCGCTGAAGATCCTGCGCGAGGTGCGCTGATGACCCGCCGCCATCCGCGTCCGCCCTCGATCCTGGACTGGCCGCGGGCGGTGGCCTATTACCTCTATATCGCGCTGGCGACCCTGGTGCTGGGGCTCTGGGGCCTGCCGCAGGCGCTGCGCGGCACCGAGGCGGCGAACCGCGTCGCCAGCCTGTGGCTGGACCAGATGCTGGGCGCGGCGCGGGTGATCCTGGGGGTGCGCATCGAATATCGCGGCACGCCGCCGGCCGGCGACTGCATCATCGCCTCGAAACACCAAAGCTTTCTCGACATCCTGGCGCTGGCCCGCGCCTGCCCGCGCCGCGCCTTCGTGATGAAGCGCGAGGTGCTGCGGGTGCCGATCATGGGCTGGTTCGCCCGCAAGGTCGGCTGCATCCCCATCGACCGCTCGCGCGGGAAAGAGGCGATGAAGCGCATCATCGCCGAGGTCGAGGCCGCCCGAGCCCGGCCCGAAGGGCTGGGCCAGCTGATCATCTATCCCGAGGGCACCCGCACCCGCCCCGGGCATCGGCTGCCCTACAAGCATGGCGCCGGCACCATCCAGCGCGCCACCGGCCTGACCATCCAGCCGGTCGCGGTGAATTGCGGCATGTTCTGGCCCAAGCGCGGCATCCCGATCCGCGGCGGCACCGCGGTGGTCGAGTTCCTGGAGCCGATCCCGGTCGGCCACCGCTCGACGCAGGTGATGGACCTGCTGGAGGAACGGATCGAAACCGCCAGCGCCCGGCTTTTCGCCGAGGCGGGGGGGCGGGCGGAAGGCGCTTGACCGGGCGGCGCGATCCATCGCGGACGGCCCGCGCCGCGCTTTGCGCCCTCGCAGAGCGGTCGGGGCGGGGCACTTGCTGAGATGCCGTCCGGATCCATGGCGGCTTTGCGAGACGGAAGCGGACGGTCCTGCGCAGCGTTGATGCAGGTGGAAAACCGGGCAAGAAAGGTTCCTGCCCGGTCCGTTGTTCAACGCTTCAAATGCAAGGTGGCGTTCGGGAACGGATAGCCGAAATCATCCCTGTCGCGCCGTGACACCTCGCGGAATCCCAGCGAGGTGTAGAAACGGACGGCCTGTTCGTTCGCGATATAGACATCGAGGGACAGTTCCCCCTTCTTGTCCAGCGCATGGGTGACAAGCTTGCTTCCAACGCCCATGCCTTGCCGGTCCGGAGAGATGAATATCCCGCCGATGAAACTGCCTAGCAAGCTGATGAAACCGATCGCCTCCTGATTGGAACAGGCCACCCAGGTCTCTGCTTTCGGAAGGTATTCCGTCTCGATCAGCTGACGTTGCTCAACCAGCTTCGGCTCGCCGATGAAGGGATGTGCCTTCAATGACGCGCTGAACCAGATGTCCGATAGCGTCTTGAGATCCGTTTCCGCCTCGAAGGGCCGGATCACTACGTCTTGGTTCTCCATGAGAACTCCACAGAAATCATGCAAAAAGGAACGGCATGAAATATGCCGAGCGATTCCGCTATGCGCGGGTCAATCGAGGCCTCTGTGCATAAGTCTCCTTCTGTGGGCGGTTCCGCTTATAGGCCGGAGCCCCGATCATGGTCAATGCCGCTTCCAGACCATCCGCGTTCTTCCGCCCAGCCGCGGACCGTTTCCGCCGCGAAGCCCCGCATCGCCGCGGGCCGCGGCCCCGTGGCAAGGAAATGCCGCGCGGGGTCATTGTGCAGCGGCGATGCGAACCCTACCTTCCAATCCGCCCCAGCGGCCAGAATTGAGGGGGATCCATGCGTCCGATTATTGATATTGACCATATTTCAAAGCAATACGACAGCGGCACCGTGGCGCTGAACGGCGTGTCCCTGCAGATCGAGGAGGGCGAGATCCTCGCCCTGCTGGGTCCGAACGGTGCCGGCAAGACCACGCTCATCTCGATCATCTGCGGCCTGGTGGTGCCCAGCGGCGGCACCGTCCGGGTCGGCGGCCACGATATCCGCAGGGATTGGCGCGCGGCGCGCAAGATGATCGGCCTGGTCCCGCAGGAGATCGCGCTCGAACCCTTCGAGACCGTCATCGACAGCGTGCGCTTCACCCGCGGCCTTTACGGCGAGGGGCCGGACGAGGCCTATATCGAGCAACTGCTGCGCAGCCTCGCGCTGTGGGACAAGCGCCAGGCCAGGACGCGCGAGCTGTCGGGCGGCATGAAGCGGCGGGTGCTGATCGCCAAGGCGCTGTCGCACCGGCCCAAGGTGCTGTTCCTCGACGAGCCGACGGCCGGCGTGGACGTGACCCTGCGCCGCGAGATGTGGCAGGTGGTGCGCGAACTCAGGGCGCAGGGCGTGACCATCATCCTGACCACGCATTACCTCGAGGAAGCCGAGGACATGGCCGACCGCATCGGCGTCATCAACCGCGGCGAGTTGCTGCTGGTGCAGTCCAAGGACGCGCTGATGGGCGAGTTCGGCAAGAAGCGCCTGACCATCGCGCTGGACAAGCCGCTGGCCGGGCTGCCGGCCGAGCTGCAGGACCGCGGCCTGGTGCTGTCGGCCGACGGGGCGACGCTGTTTTACGATTACGACACCCGCGCCGAACGCACCGGCATCGCCCGTCTGCTGGCCGATCTGTCCGGCTGCGGCATCGCCGTGCGCGACGTCTCGACCAAGCAGAGCAGCCTCGAGGAAATCTTCATGTCGCTGGTCGAGGACGAACCGGCCGAAAGCCAGGAGGTGCCGGCATGAACTGGCGTTCCGCCCGCGCGGTGTTCAATCACGAGATGGCGCGCTTCTTCCGCACCGTCTGGCAATCGCTGGCCTCGCCGGTGCTGTCCACGGTGCTTTACTTCGTGGTGTTCGGCGCCGCCATCGGCGGCCGCATCCAGTCGGTCGAGGGCGTGCCCTATGGCGCCTTCATCGTGCCGGGGCTAATGATGCTGACCGTGCTGCAGCAATCGGTGGCCAATGCCAGCTTCGGCATCTACTTCCCCAAATTCTCGGGCACCATCTACGAGATCCTGGTCGCCCCCACCGGCTGGATCGAGGTGACGCTGGGCTTCGTCGGCGCCGCCGCCGCGAAAGCCGTGCTGATCGCGCTGGTGATCCTGCTGACCAGCTTCTGGTTCAACGGCGTCCATATCGCGCATCCGTTCTGGATGCTGGCCTTCCTGGTGCTGACCGCCATCGCCTTTTCGCTTCTGGGCTTCATCATCGGGCTGTGGGCCAAGTCCTTCGAGCAGTTGCAGATCGTGCCGATGATGGTGGTCACGCCGCTGGTCTTCCTGGGCGGCGCCTTCTACTCGGCCTCGATGCTGCCGCCCTTCTGGGAGGGGGTAGCGAAGCTCAACCCGGTGCTCTACCTGATCTCGGGTTTCCGCTGGAGCTTCTTCGACCTGGCCGACGTGCCGGTCGGGGTGTCGCTGGTCGCGGTCGGGCTGATGATCCTGGTCTGCATGGCGGCGATCCGCTGGATCTTCCTCAGCGGCTGGCGGCTGCGGGAATAACCGCCGCCGCGTCCCGGCCGTGCCGCGCCACCCAGGCCTCGGCGCCGCGCAGCACCGCGTCGTGGACGCTGCGGCCGATGGCCTCGCCCAGCGCGGTATGCAGCCCGGCATGGCGCTCGGGGCCGGGATCGCAGGCCAGGGCGATGCAATCCGTGCCGGTGCCGGTCGCGACACCCCAGGGCAGCATCACCCCGGCCGCGATCACCGCGGCGGTGCGGGCCTCGGCGGCGATGGTCAGCGCCTCGATCATCGCCGCGTCCGTCAGCCCGGCCTCGACCAGCAGCGCGATGTTGATGGTGCCGTAGCCCGCGGGCGCGGCGGCCCGGCGCCGGCCGACCCGCTCGGCATTGCCCAGGCCCACGGTGGCCAGGCAGCGCGCCGGCCCGGCCTCGGCCTGCACGGCATGCTCCAGCCCGCGCGAGGTCATCATGCCCACCTCGGCGCCATGGCCGATGCGCGCCATCTCGGCGGCCAGCCAGGCGGTGGCGTCGAAGCCGGGGCCCAGATCGGCGTCGCGCACCTGCCGCCACAGGATATGCCGGGCGCGGCGGAAGCCCGGCCGATGCGGCGCAAAGGACAGCACCCGCCGCGCCCGGCCCAGATCGGCGATCAGCCAGGGCATGGCATATGTGATCCGCATCCCCTCGTCCCCCCTGTTTACCAGGCGATTATGCCTCTGCCCCCGCCGATGCAACCGCGCGCGGCCGGCATCGGCGGTGATCCCGGCGGCAAGGCCTGCCGCCGCCGCCGATGCCGCCGATGTTGGCGATCCTCCGGGCCGAATTTGTGCTATATAATGAGTCTCGTGGACAAATCCCCAAAACTGGGCGGGAAATGTCGTCGATGCGGACGAGGTTTACCTGCTGGTCCACAAGCATGAAACCGCACCGGCCGGATGGCAGGCCTATATCCAGGCGCAATTCGACGCGGTTTCGGACATATGCCTGGCCCTGCGCGAGAAATACCTGATCCAGGACGTGCTGGGGCACGAGGACATATCCCCGAAGCGCAAGGTCGATCCCGGCCCGGCCTTTCTGATGATCAGCCTGCAATCGCGGGTGATGGGCCGCAGCGACTAAGCGCCGGGGCCGGCATTGCGGCGCTTCGCCTCAGTTCCGGCACAGCCGCGTCTGCGGGTCCAGCTTGACATATTGCCGGGCCGAAATCTTGTGCATCTTCAGCGAATGCTTCCATTGGGTGTTCCACATGCGCAGGATGCCGCCGCGATAATATTGCGCCATCAGCTCGTCCACGATCGGCGGGATGATGGTGGTGCCGGGGATCCGCGGCGCATGGAAGCCGACCGTGGCGCCCGGGCCCAGGCAGGCATTGGGCAGGGTGATGTAGATCGTGCAGGCCGAGCGGCAATAGCCCCGCACCTCGACCCGCCGGCCGCTGCGCGCCAGCTCGTTGCGATACTGGATCGCCTCGATCACGTTGCCGCCCTTGTTGTTCCAGATCACGATCGGCTTGCCGCGGCCCTGCGCCTCGGCCGGGCCGGGCAGGGCGGACAGCGTGACGGCCAGCATGGCGACCGCGGCCAGCGCCGGCAGCAGCGGAACGGTAAGGCGGGTCGGGATGGGTCTCATGCTCATGTCCTCAGCTATGCCTCCCCGAACGCGCAAGTCCAAATGACGTTCCGGCGAGCTGCGCTTGGCGCTTAACAAGCGGCCCGCTTGCCACTATATGCCGCGCATCATGAGCCAGAACCCGCCCCTGCTGCGCCCCGATCTAGCCCCCCGCCCGATCTTCGACTCCGCCCGGGAAAAGGGGGGGCGAAGGGACGGGCAACCGACCATCGGCATGGTCAGCCTCGGCTGCCCCAAGGCGCTGGTGGACAGCGAGCGCATCCTGACCCGGCTGCGGGCCGAGGGCTATGCCATCAGCCCCGACTACAAGGGCGCCGGCGCGGTGATCGTGAACACCTGCGGCTTCCTCGATTCGGCCAAGGCCGAATCCCTGCAGGCCATCGGCGAGGCGCTGTCGGAAAACGGCAAGGTCATCGTCACCGGCTGCCTGGGGGCCGAGCCGGAATACATCACCGGCGCGCACCCTTCCGTGCTGGCGGTGACCGGCCCGCAGCAATACGAACAGGTGCTGGACGCGGTGCATTCCGCCGTGCCGCCGTCGCCCGATCCGTTCGTGGACCTGCTGCCGGCCTCGGGCGTGAAGCTGACGCCGCGGCACTACAGCTATCTGAAGATTTCCGAAGGCTGCAACCACGCCTGCAAGTTCTGCATCATCCCCGACATGCGCGGGCGTCTGGTCAGCCGCCCGGCGCATGCGGTGATCCGCGAGGCCGAGAAACTGGTCGAGGCCGGGGTGCGCGAACTTTTGGTGATCTCGCAGGACACCTCGGCCTACGGCCTCGACCGCAAGTTCGTGACCGAACGCGGCCACCGCGCCCATATCACCGACCTGGCCCGCGATCTGGGGTCGCTCGGCGCCTGGGTGCGGCTGCATTACGTCTATCCCTATCCGCATGTGCGCGACCTGATCCCGCTGATGGCGGCCCATTCCGAATCGGGCGGGCTGGTGCTGCCCTATCTCGACATCCCGTTCCAGCACGCGCATCCGGACACGCTGAAGCGCATGGCCCGGCCGGCGGCGGCGGCGAAGACGCTCGACGAGATCGCCGCCTGGCGCGCCGCCTGCCCGGACATCACCCTGCGCTCGACCTTCATCGTCGGCTACCCGGGCGAGACCGAGGCCGAGTTCCAGACCCTGCTCGACTGGCTGGACGAGGCGCAGCTGGATCGCGTCGGCTGCTTCCAGTATGAAAACGTCAAGGGCGCGCGGGCGAACGACCTGCCCGACCACGTTCCCGATCCGGTCAAGCAGGAGCGCTGGGACCGGTTCATGGAAAAGGCCCAGGCGATCTCCGAGGCGAAGCTGGCCGCCAAGGTCGGCCGCCGCATCGAGGTGATCGTCGATGCGGTGGACGCCGATGGCGCCACCTGCCGCACCAAGGCCGACGCGCCGGAAATCGACGGCAACCTGTTCATCGACGAAGGCTTCGAGGCGCTCTCGCCCGGCGACATCGTGACGGTGACGGTGGACGAGGCCGGCGAATACGATCTTTGGGGCCGGCTGGGCTGACGCCGTTCCGGTGCACGCCCTGTGTACGGCCGGTGCACGGGCGCTGCACGCTTGGCGCAGCGCAATCTCCAGCATTTGCTGGGCAATCCGCCGGCGGCGCCGTCCCGGCAGGGATGGCAGCGCGCGTTGCTGTTGCGCCGGGGCCACGGCCTCTCTGACAAACTCGTGACTGTCACGCCATCGTGACAGCGCGTCGCACCTTTGCGATAAGGGACAAAAGCGCCGCGGACAGGCGCATGAGGCAGAGGGCAGAGATGAAATTCCTGGGCAGGATTCTGATGGTGCTGCTGCTGGTCGCGGTGGCGGCCTGCGGACGCGGACCGTCGCAGCAACGGGCGGTGATGGCGGGGCAGGGGCTCGGCCCCAAATTCGGCGATTCGGCGCCGCATCCCTGGGTCGGAGGCCATCCCTACGACCATCCGGTGCACGGCATCGACATATCGCGCTATCAGGGCAGCATCGACTGGAGCACGGTGCGCGGCTCGGGCGTCAGCTTCGCCTTCATCAAGGCGACCGAGGGCGGAGACCATGCCGACCCGAATTTCCGCCGCTACTGGGCCGAGGCGGCGCAGGCCCGCATCCCGCGCGGCGCTTATCACTATTTCTACTTCTGCCGCTCGGGCCGGCAGCAGGCGGCCTGGTTCATCCAGAACGTCCCGCGCGAGCGCGGCGCGCTGCCGCCGGTGATCGACCTGGAATGGACCGCCTCGCGCACCTGCCCGCGGCGTCCGCCGGCGAATGAGGTGCTGCGCGAGGCCAAGATCTTCAAGGACATCCTGCACCAGTATTACGGCCAGCGCCCGATCATCTACACGACGGTCGACTTCTACCGCGACAACAACCTGGCCTCCTGGAACGAGGAATTCTGGCTGCGCTCGGTCGCCGGCCATCCGCGCATCGTCTATCCCGGCCAGCGCTACAGCTTCTGGCAATATACCGGCACCGGCGTGGTGCCCGGCATCGGCGGCAATGTGGACCTGAACGTCTTCGCCGGCTCGCCCGCGCAATGGCGCATGTGGCTGAACCGGAGGATGCAATAGCCCGCGCCCTGCTCTGGGCCGAGTTCGCGGCGCTCTATATCGGGGCGCCGCTGGCCATTGCGCTGTTCATGCCCGGCCACATGCTGTTCGCGGCGCTGGCCATGTTCAGCGCCGCCGGGCTGGCGCTGCTGTGGTTCACCGGCGGCTTCGACTGGCGCAGCCTGGTCTTCGGCTGGGGCCGCCTGCCCTGGCTCGAGATCCTCGGCATGATCGCGATCACCCTGGCGCTGGGCGTGGCGATCCTGTGGGTGTCCCGCCCGGGCGCCATCTTCGGCATGGCCCGGCGCGAGCCCGAGTTCCTGCTGGTGATCTGGGCCTTCTATCCGCTGCTTTCGGCCCTGCCGCAGGAGCTGATCTTCCGGCCGCTGTTCTTCCACCGCTACGCGGCGATCCTGCCCGAGGGGCAGGCGGCCATCGTGCTGAACGCCGCCATCTTCTCCTTTGCCCATCTGATGTATTGGTCCTTCGTCGTGGCGGCGCTGACCTTCGTCGGCGGGCTGTTCTTCGCCCGCGCCTATCTGCTGCGCGGCTTCCCCTCGGCCTGGGTGCTGCATGCGGTGGCGGGGAACACGCTCTTCACCGTGGGAATGGGGGTGTATTTCTACTCGGGCAACGTGGTGCGGCCGTTCTGATTGCTTGACTTCGCCCGCTGGTCGCGGTTGATGCGTGGCCGATACGAAGGGGAAAAGTGATGAGCGCCTATCGCAGCCATACCTGCGGCGAACTGACCGCCGCGAATGCCGGAACCGAGATCCGTCTGTCCGGCTGGGTCCACCGGGTCCGCGACCATGGCGGCGTGCTGTTCATCGACCTGCGCGACCATTACGGCATCACCCAGGTCATCGCCGACAGCGACAGCCCGGCCTTTGCCGCGCTGGAAAAGCTGCGCGCCGAGACGGTGATCCGCATCGACGGCCGGGTCAAGCTGCGCGACCCGAGCCTGGTCAACCCCAAGCTGCCGACCGGCGAGATCGAGATCTATGCCACCGACATGGAGGTGCTGGGCGCCTCGGACGACCTGCCGCTGCCGGTCTTCGGCGACCAGGACTATCCCGAGGAAACCCGGCTGGCCTATCGCTTCCTCGACCTGCGTCGGGAAAGCCTGCACAACAACATCATGCTGCGTTCGCAGGTGGTCCGCTCGATCCGCAACCGGATGTGGGACCAGGGTTTCACCGAATTCCAGACCCCGATCATCACCGCCAGCTCGCCCGAGGGGGCGCGCGACTTCCTGGTGCCCTCGCGCCTGCATCCGGGCAAGTTCTACGCCCTGCCGCAGGCGCCGCAGCAGTTCAAGCAGCTGATCATGGTCGCCGGCTTCGACAAGTATTTCCAGATCGCGCCCTGCTTCCGCGACGAGGACCCGCGCGCCGACCGCTCGCCCACCGATTTCTACCAGCTCGACCTGGAAATGTCCTTCGTCGAGCAGGAGGACGTGTTCCGCGCCATCCAGCCGGTGATCCAGGGCCTGTTCGAGGAGTTCGGCGGCGGCCGCCCGGTCGATGCCAACTGGCCGCGCATCCCCTATGCCGAGGCGATGCTGAAATACGGCAGCGACAAGCCCGACCTGCGCAACCCGATCGAGATGCAGGTGGTCAGCGAGCATTTCCGCGGCTCGGGCTTCGCGATCTTCGCCAAGCTCTTGGAGCAGGAGGGCACCGAGGTCCGTGCCATTCCCGCGCCGACCGGCGGCTCGCGCAAGTTCGCCGACCGCATGAACGCCTTTGCGCAACAGCAGGGCCTGCCCGGCATGGGCTATATCTTCTGGCGCAAGGCCGAGGACGGCTCGACCGAACCCGCCGGCCCCATCGCCAAGGCGCTCGGCCCTGACAAGACCGAGGCGATCCGCCTGCAGCTGGGTCTGGGCGAGGGCGACGCCGCCTTCTTCCTGGGCGGCAAGCCCGAGGCCTTCGAAGCCGTCGCCGGCCGGGCCCGCAACGAGATCGGCCGCGAGCTGGGCCTGACCGATGAGCACCAGTTCAGATTCGCTTGGATCGTCGATTTCCCGATGTATGAAAAGGGCGAGGACGGCCGCATCGACTTCAGCCACAACCCGTTCTCGATGCCGCAGGGCGGGCTCGAGGCGCTGTCGGGCGATCCGCTGGCGGTCAAGGGCTATCAATACGACCTGGCCTGCAACGGCTACGAACTGATCTCGGGCGCGATCAGGAACCACCGTCCCGAGATCATGTTCAAGGCCTTCGAGCTGGCCGGCTATGGCCGCGACGAGGTCGAGAAGCGCTTCGGCGGCATGGTCAAGGCCTTCCGCTACGGCGCGCCGCCGCATGGCGGCTGCGCGGCGGGCATCGACCGCATCGTCATGCTGCTGGCGGATGAGCAGAACATCCGCGAAGTCATCATGTTCCCGATGAACCAGCGCGCCGAGGATCTGATGATGGGCGCCCCCAGCGAGCCCACCAACGAGCAGTTGCGCGAATTGCGCCTGCGGGTGCTGCCGCGCGAATAGGCGGTTTCGGCGGCGCCTTGCCGCAGCGCGGCGTGCTGAAGAAAGCGTGAACTGACCTCGGGCCGGGATCGTGGCATAAACTTGCGCAAGGGGGCGATTTCCCCCGCAAGGATGATTGCATGAGCTTTGGATTTCCCGAGCTGGCGGCGATCCGTCTGGGTTTCGGCCTGTCGCCGCTGATGCCGCCCCCCGCCGATGCCGAGGCGGTGCTGGCCAATCCGGCCCAGGCCGGTCCCGGCCCAGAGGCGATGACCACCGCCACCGCCAGCGAGATTGCGCTGCAGTTCCGCGAAGGCGTCCGGGCCAGGACCAAGGGCCTGCCCGAGCCGCCCGAGGCGCAGGAGGCAAGCCGGCTGCTGGGCGCCCTGCAGATCGAGGATCTGCGCCGCCGGATGATCCGCGCCGTCGATGACCCGGTCGGTTTCGGCGAGCGGCTGGTGCAGTTCTGGTGCGACCATTTCACCGTCCGGGCGATCAACAAGGTCAATCATGGCCTGGCGCTGGCCTTCCAGGACGAGGCGATCCGCCCGCATGTGAACGGCCGGTTCGAGGACCTGTTCTTCGCCGCCGACACCCATCCGATGATGCTGGTCTATCTGGACCAGACCGCCAGCCGCGGGCCGAACTCGCCCTTCGTCAAGCGCCGGCCCGACCGCAAGCTGGGCCTGAACGAGAATCTGGCGCGCGAGGCGATGGAACTGCATTCGCTGGGTGTCGGCGCCGATTACCAGCAAAAGGACGTGCGCGAGCTGGCCGAGCTGCTGACCGGGCTCAGCTTCTCGTTCCAGGAGGGCTTCTCCTTCAAGCCGGTCCTGGCCGAGCCGGGGCCCGAGACGGTGCTGGGCCAGAGCTATGGCGGGCGCCGCCGCGGCGGGCTCGAGGATATCCGGGCCGCCTTCCGCGACCTGGCCCGCCACCCCGAGACGGCGCGGCATGTCTCGCACAAGCTGGCGGCGCATTTCGTCGCCGACGATCCGCCGCAGGATCTGGTCGAGGCCATGGCGGCGGTTTGGCGCGACACCGGCGGCGACCTGCCGCAGGTCTATCGCGTGTTGGTCACCCATCCGGCGCTGGCCTCGAACCTGCGCCGGAAGGTGCGCCAGCCCTTCGACCTGCAGGTGGCCGGGCTGCGCGCCCTGGGGCTGCGCGGCGCGCAGGTGGCGGCGCTGGAACGGCCGGTCTTTCGCCGCGCGATCTGGAACCACCTGATCGCGATGGGCCAGCCCTGGGGCCAGCCCAAGGGCCCGGACGGCTGGCCCGAGGCGGCCGATGCCTGGATCGCGCCGCAGACCATGGCGGCGCGCATCAACTGGGCGCTGCGCATGCCGCGGCTGCTGCAGAAGGATCTGCCCGACCCGCGCGAGATGCTGGTCTCGGCCTTCGGCGGCACCCAGTCCAGCGAGCTGGCCTGGGCGGTGCCCAAGGCCGAAAGCGCGGCCGAAGGCGTGGTGCTGATCCTCGCCTCGGGCGACTTCAACCGCCGATAGGAGGCACCGATGCCGACACTGGACCGCAGGTTGTTTCTGAAGGGCTCGGCGCTGCTGGGCTGCTCGGCGGCGGCGCATCCGCTGCTGAACTCGATGACCTTCGCCGCCCTGCCTTCGGACAACCGGCTGGTGGTGATCATCCTGCGCGGCGCCATGGACGGGCTGGACGCCATCCAGCCCTATGGCGACCCGATGCTGCGCCAGCTGCGCCGCGACCTGTCGGTCGGACCGGAAAACGGCGCGCTGGACCTGGACGGGTTCTATGCGCTGCACCCGCGCCTCGCGCCGCTGATGCCGCTGTGGCAAAAGGGCGAGCTGGCCTTTGCCCATGCCGCTTCGACCCCCTATCGCGACAAGCGCAGCCATTTCGACGGCCAGGACCTGCTGGAGGCCGGCACCAGCAACGACCTGCCGGTGGATCGCCGCATCGGCGGCTGGCTGAACCGCCTGCTGCAGGCCACGCCCGGCACCACCGCCGAGACCGCCTATTCGGTGGGCGTCGAGCAGATGAAGATCCTGTCCGGCAAGGCCGCGCATCTGAGCTGGGCGCCGACCGCCTCGCTGAGCCTGTCGCCGCAGGCGCAGACGCTGCTGGAGCACGTCTATCACGACGATCCGCTGTTTCGCGACGCGGCCCGGGACGCCATGCAGATCGGCGCGGAAAGCTCGGAGGTCGAGCGCATCGCCGGGCCGACCGGCGACGCGCAGGCGCTGGCCCGCTTCGCCGCCAATCGGCTGAATGCGGAAAGCCGCATTGCCGCCTTCTCGATCCCCGGCTGGGACAGCCATGCCCGCCAGCCGGCGGTGCTGGGCCGGGCGCTGGACCGGCTGGCGGCGGCGATCCTGGCGCTGCGCGACGGGCTGGGCGGCAACTGGGCGCGGACCTCGGTGCTGGCGATGACCGAGTTCGGCCGCACCGTGCGCGAGAACGGCTCGGGCGGCACCGATCACGGCACCGGCGGCGCGCTGCTGATGGCGGGCGGCGCGATCCGCGGCGGCCGGGCCTTCGGCGACTGGCCGGGCCTGGGCGAGGGCCAGCTTTACGCCGACCGCGACCTGATGCCGACCCGCGACATCCGTGCCTATGCCGCCTGGGCGATGCACGGGCTGTTCGGAATCGGGCGCGACGCGCTGGAACGCTCGATCTTTCCCGGTCTCGATCTGGGCGGCGATCCGGGGATGCTCGCTTGAGCGGGAAGCCGGATTAGCAGATCGCCGCCTTGCAGCCGCGCGGTCCATGGCGCGGCGAAGCCGCAGCGCCCTCTCTCGGCAGCGGGCCTTGGCCGGCATTGCGGCGCCTCTGGCCTTGTCAGCGCCCCGATCCGGGCGGCAATCCGCCCGTCCGGCCTATTTCCGACGGAGCGCCCCGCCGCTATGCCCGTCGCCCGGCAGCAGGGTGGATGGCGATGCGTCGCGGAAAGCGCGGCCCTGCCGGCGCGCCGATCCGGGCGGCGTGCCGGTATCTCCAACCGCCAACCCGCTCTCACGCCGCCGTTCCTGCGCTCAAGAGTCCGCGATGGCAGCGGCCGCATGTCGCAGGCACGGTCCTGATCTGTGGCGCCCGTCGGCCGATCATCCGGCGACTCGACCGGCTGCCGAGCGCCCGACCCCGCCAGTGCGCAATACCCTCGCGCACCCGCAAAGCCGAGGAAAGGCGTTGCCGCATGGCCGGATAAGAGGGGCAGCGGTCTTCAGGCGGGCGTCCGGGGAAGCGATCTTGCGCGGCCCCGGTTCCGGCGGCGGGTTCCGGATCGCGGCCTGCTCCCGGCTTGATTGCCCCGATCGGCGCCGGTACCCGGTCGCAACACCGTGGCTGCCGAAACGCGGATGGGTGGCCGCGCCGTCTTTGGCGATGGGCCGGCGCATCCCGGCCTGTGTCTGCGGGCGGCGGCCGCGCCGGCCCTGGGGGCCGGTATCGCGGTTTTGCGCATGGGCAGGGGGCGCCGGTCAGGTCTCGATACGGGCAGCATCGCCTGGCCGCGCCGCTTCCCGGTCTTGACCTTGGCCGAGAACGGCGGATGCTGCCCCGGATGTTGCAGGAGGTCCGCGCATGTCCCAAGATCCCGCCGGCAATTCGTCCCGCCCAGCCGCTGCGCCTGATCGCGGCGGCCCTGCCGCGGGCGGGCAAGAGATCCCTCTGACCGGCATGGCGGGGAGGCCGGCCCGTCACGGCGGCGGAGAAGCCGCCACGCCATCCGCCCGCCCGACCGGCCCTGTCATCCGTGACTTCGCCCCACCAGCCGCACCCGGTCCCGAGCGGATCGAAGGCGGCCATGTCCTGCTGGAAAGGCTGGATCCGCAGCACCATGCCGAGGATCTTTTTGCCGCCAACCAGGGGCAGGACTGGGTCTGGGATTATCTGGGCTACGGCCCCTTCGCCGATCTTGCCGGCTATCGCGCCTGGCAGACCGGGATGGCCGCCAGGACGGACCCGTATTTCTATGCCTTGCGCGAGCGGACGACCGGCAGGGTCGGCGGGCTCGCCTCGTTCATGCGCATCGACCCGGCCCATGGGGTGATCGAGATCGGCCATATCGAGATCGCGCCGCCGATGCAGCG
Source organism: Paracoccus sp. TOH (assembly GCF_030388245.1). Taxonomy (NCBI): domain Bacteria; kingdom Pseudomonadati; phylum Pseudomonadota; class Alphaproteobacteria; order Rhodobacterales; family Paracoccaceae; genus Paracoccus; species Paracoccus sp. TOH. The sequence goes on along the minus strand of NZ_CP098360.1, from coordinate 347,891 downwards.
GACCCCGGCCGCGACCGAGGCGATCTCGCTGATGATCGGCTGGGCCTTCGGCGCCGGCTACCGCCGGGTGGAGTGGAAATGCGATGCGCTGAACGCCCCCTCGCGTCGCGCTGCGTTGCGCTACGGCTTCACCCGACATTCCCCAAGTGGCCTGCCGCTTGACTTCAAGATCGCCTGATTTTGCTCGCTGGGCAAGCGTTTTTCGCCCCGAGCGGTGTCTGTCGTCGCGCAAACGGCCGAAGTCGGGTGGATCAAGCCTCGAACCCGCAGCATTCTGGCCCGGCAGAGCCGCTTTTCCGCGCGGCAGACGGACCTGTCCTGCCGCTTTCGTTCAGCTTGGGCATGGATCGTGGTCATGCGCATGACGGAGGCGTTCGAAGACGGCGGATGGCGGCAAGGACGGCCCGCACCATCGGGCCGGTGACGGCGACCTCGGCCAACTGGAAGGTAATGGCGCGGGCGTGGCGGACGACGCGGGCGCCGATCTTGATCAGCTTGAGTTGCAGGCTGGTCAACGACCAGTCCGCCATGGCCTCGGGCAGTTCGATGCAGCGCAGGAAGGTTGCCAGGTTGTAGGCCAGCGCGTGCAGTTGCAGCCGCACCTCGTTGTGCCGGAACTTCCGGCATGACAGCCGCGTCCAGCGAAAGGCATATTTGCCTTCCTTGATGTGCTGCTCTGCGGTGCCGCGCTGGTTGTAGAACCTCACCACCCAGTCTGGCTCCATCGGCAGGTTGGTGACGATGAAGCCGACTTTGGGGAACAGCTCGCCCGGATGCCATTCGATCTTGGCGATGACGCGGCGCGGCTTGTCCCAGGACGCCGCCTGATACTCGAAGTCCTCGAAGAACCGTTTGACCTTGGTCAGCGAAGGCCGTCCCACGGGCCGTGTCAGCCGATGCGCGATCTTCTCGCGCAAGACGGCGTTGGCGGGCAGACGGATGGCGTAGAAGAACCTGGCTTCTTCCAGCCGCATATAGATCGCGGGGATCGCGTAGGCAGCGTCGGCCCGGAAGAAGCGTCCACCAAGGTCGCGGCCAGCATATCGGGCAATGACGGGATCAAGGACATCCCGCCAGCCATCGGCGCTGTGGACATTGCCGTTACGCAGGGCGCAGCGCTCCAGCATGCCAAACTGGTTGAACAAGAAGATGGGGTGATAGCAGGTGCAGTCGAAATGCCCGTTCCAGGCAGCACCTTCCTGATCGCCGTGGGTGGGGCTGACCGAGCTGTCCATGTCCAGCACGATGTATTTCAACCCGTTGCGGTCATGAAACCGGTCGATCCATTGGCCGTTCAGATCGGCCAGCGCCGCCCGGTTCGCGGCCAGAGCCAGCGTCTCGGTCTCGAACCGTCCCATCTGCGATGCCGAAGCAGCTTGCGCCTCGACGGCCCTGCCGCCAACGACCTGACGCATCACGGGATCGAGGGCCAAGCGGTCGGCATCGTTCACATCCTCGTATCCGGCCAGTCGTCCGAACACCGATTGCCGGAACAATCCGTCAAGCCGATGGAGCGTGTTCTTCCCGGTGCGGCTGTCTCGCAGCGCCTCCGACGCCAGATTGGACAGGCCGAGCACGTCATCAAGCTCGCGCATCACCAGCAGGCCACCGTCTGAACTGATCTGCGCACCACGGAACTCCAGACGCACACGGCGGTCGAAATCAACCCGATCTCCCCGCGCCAAGCCCGCACCCTCCAGGTGATCCATGAAACGCGCCCCTCGCAGCCGTCAACGCCATGATTTATATGCGAAATATCACGATTACGACAGCGAAATCAGCGACTTACTTGGAGAATGTGGGTTCACCTTCGAAGGCATCTTCCGCCAGCACATGATCTACAAGGGCCGCAATCGCGACACGGCCTGGTATGCGATCATCGACCGCGACTGGCCGGCCCTGGCGCGGGCGCATCAGGCCTGGCTGGACCCGAAGAATTTCGACGCCAGCGGGCAGCAGCGGCAAAGCCTGTCGGCGTTGACTGCGGGCTAGGGGCTCAGGAAATCCGCACCGCCGCCAGCCGATCCTGCACCAACCCGCTGATCCGCGCCAGGTCCATGGCCAGCGCCCGGCCGTCGGCATGGTCCCGCGCCAGCGCCGTCGCGGCGTCCTCGAGCATCCGGTCATGGGCCGAGCGCGCCACCCCGGCCAGGAAGCGGGCGATATATTCGATCGCCTCGGTATCGTCTGCCTGCGACAGCACATCGACGACATGGGCCAGATCCTCGCGCAGCGCGCCGGGATCGGCCGGGATCACGTCATCGGGCAGGACGCGCAGGCCCTGCGGCCGGGCCTCGGGGGGCAGGGCGGCCAGAATCGCCTGCTGAAACACCGCGAGGCTTTCGATGGGCTTCACCAGGAACCCGTCCGCCCCGGCGCGCAGCGCGGCGTCCCGGTTGGCCGGATCGCCCGAGATGCCCAGGATCACCGGCACGCGCGGCAGCGCCTTCGCGATGGTGGCGATCATGTCGGCGCCGTCGCCATCGGGAAGGCCCAGGTCCACGATCACCGCGCCGGGACGATAGGTCTGCAGATGCCGCAACGCCGAACGGATGCTGTCGGCCCGACGGATGCGCGCGGAGCGCAGGCACAGCAGGCGCACCGCCTCGGAGGCGACGCGCGAATCCTCGACCACCAGCACCGTCAGGCCGGTCAGCGGTCGATCGGGCAGGGTGGCCCGCCAGGTGGGGAATTCTTCCGCACCGATCCTGTCCTGTTCCATCTTGCAAATCCTTACTGGGAATCACCGTCTGACCCCGAGGATTGCGCGATTCCCCTAAGAAGCCGTTAACGGTGATTTCTTTTCCTTTCCCCCGCCGTCTTGTGGCCCTAGAAGGGCGCAAACGACGGAGGAAGTGATGATCGGACGCCTGAACCATGTCGCCATCGCCGTGCCGGACCTGAAGGCGGCGGCCGCGCAGTATGAAAACAGCCTTGGCGCCAAGGTGGGCGCCCCGCAGGACGAGCCGGACCATGGCGTTACCGTCGTGTTCATCGAGTTGCCGAACACCAAGATCGAGCTGCTCTATCCGCTGGGCGAGAACAGCCCGATCAAAGGCTTCCTGGACAAGAACCCCTCGGGCGGCATCCATCACATGTGTTTCGAGGTCGAGGACATCCTGGCCGCCCGCGACAAGCTGAAATCCGAGGGCGCGCGCGTGCTGGGCAATGGCGAGCCCAAGATCGGCGCCCATGGCAAGCCGGTGCTGTTCCTGCATCCCAAGGACTTCAACGGCTGCCTGATCGAACTGGAGCAGGTCTGATGAGCCTGACCGGCGGCATCGTCCTCTATTCCGTGCTCTGGTTTCTGGTGCTGTTCGTGCTGCTGCCCTTTGGCCAGCAAAGCCAGGCCGATGTCGGGCAGGTGACGCCCGGCACCCCGGCCGGCGCCCCGCACGAGCCGAAGCTGAAGAAGAAGATGCTGTGGGCGACGCTGATCGCCGCGCTGATCTGGGGGGTGATCGCCTATGTCATCATCGGCGGCATCATCACCCGCGCCGATCTCGAGGCCTGGACGCGCTGATGTGGTAAAGGTGGGTGAAACCCGCCGCGGCCAGCACCGGAACGACGACGTTCAGCAGCGGCACGGTCAGCAAAGCCGCGATCAGCACCCCCAGCGCGGTCGCCTGCGCCGCCAGGCGGCGGCGTAGCGCCGTTGCCTGCGGCTGATGCAGGTGGCGCCGTGCCGCCATCTGGAAGAACTCGCGCCCCAGCAGCCAGCCGTTGCCGCCATAGAACAGCACCGAGGCCAGCGGCCCCAGGAAGGACGTCAGCGCCAGCGTCACCAGCGTGACCAGGATCACCGCGCCCATGACCGCCAGCGATTCCCAGAGCCCCTCCCAGAAATCGACCGGCAGGCCCTTGGCTGCGGGGTAATGCGTCTCCTCGACCGCCTCGGCGACGCGCTCGGCGAAGAGGCCGGATAAGCCCGCCGCCACCGGGATCATCAGGAAGATGCTCATCAGCGGAAACAGCAGCAGCGAGCTCCAGGACAGCGCCGGGGCCAGCGGCACAGCGCCGATCCAGGGCAGGGTCAGCGTCTCGGGCGCGAAGACGCGGATGGCCCAGAAGGCGCCGGCCTGCAGGGCGACGAACAGGCCCAGCGTCAGCGCCACGCCAAGCGCCACCACGCCGAAAATGCGCGGCCGCAGCAGATCGCCCCAGGCAAGGAGCAGCGCGCGGATCACCATTACAGGAACGTCGTCTTGGCCGCGACATCCGGGCGCGGCCGGTCGGGCGGGGTGGTGCCGCGCTGGCCGATATGGATCAGGCCGACCACGCGCTCGTCCGCGCCGATGCCCAGATGCGCGCGGGCGAAACCCGGCTCGGCCGCCGGGCCGGTCAGCCAGGCGGCGCCATAGCCCGCCGCCAGCGCCGCGTTCAGCAGCTCGAGACAGACCGCGCCGGCCGAGAGGAACTGTTCCCATTCCGGAATCTTCGGGCTGTCGACCGGGGCCGAGACCACCGCGACGATCACCGGCGAGGCGAAGGCCGAGCGGGCCTTTGCCACCGTGGCTTCGTCGCCGCCGGCCTCGGCGACATGCTCGGCCAGCACCGGCGCCAGCCGGTCCAGCGTGGCGCGCTCCAGCACCACGAAGCGCCAGGGTTCCAGCTTGCCGTGGTCGGGGACGCGGGCGGCCAGCTCCAGCAGCTCCATCAGCGCATCGCGCGAGGGGGGCGGGCCGCCGAGCAGCTTCGGCGGATGCGAGCGGCGATGGCGCAGGAAGGCCAGAGTGGCGGGATCGGTGTGCTGCATTCGCGTCTCCTCGGGTTCGCGCGGACCTCGGCTTCCAGATAGCCATCCGGATCTGCCGGCGCCAGTCGGGATTGCCTTTTTCGCCGCACCCGGCTTCAACGAGGCATGACCGATCTGAGCCACCTTGCCCGGCCGGGCGCCGAGATCGCCGTGCGGGTCACCCCGCGCGCCTCGCGCAATGCGGTGATCCTGGACGGTGGAACGATCCGCGTCACCGTCACCACCGTCCCCGAGGACGGCAAGGCCAATGCCGCCGTGGTCAAGCTGCTGGCCAAGGCGCTGGGGGTGGCCAAGTCGCGGCTGGTGCTGGTGCGCGGCGCCACGGCGCGCGACAAGCTGTTCCGGCTGGATTAGCGGCGCTCCAGCCGGTAGTTGCCCTCGGGCAGGTTCAGCGCGGCGCGCAGTTCCTCGAGCTGTTCGATGGTCATGACGATCTGCGCCAGCTCGCCGGTGTCGGGATCGAACTGCTCGATCACCACCCGGTCGTCAAAGCTCTGGATCACCACGTCCTCGTTCAGCGGCCGGGTGCCGGTCTCTGCCTCGGGCAATTCGTCGATCAGGGTGATGACGGTGGCGTCGAAGTCGTGTTCGATGGTGAACATCGCGATCCTTCCGGTTCAGCTTTTCTCAACAATCGCGTGATATGTCGGGCGGAGCAAGCCCGGGGCTTGGCGGCGGGGCGGGGCCACGGCTAGAGTGGCGCGAATTGGGCAAGGGCAAGGGGCGGCAGATGCGCGGGACATGGCAAGCGGCGGCGGCGATTCTGCTGGTCCTGGCGGGCTGCGTCGCGGCGCCGGTGCCCCAGCCCGGCGATATCCAGAAGCCGCTGCCCGATGTGATCATCACCCCGGCGCCGGACACCCCCGCCGGCGCCCGCGCCTCGGCCCGGGCCTTCATCGCGGTGATCAGCCGCATGGAGCCGGCGGTCGAACGCGAATGCGTCGCCAGGCGCACCCAGCCGATCAGCTGCGACTTCCAGTTCGTGGTCGATGATCGTCCGGGGCTGGAGCCGAACGCCTTCCAGACCGTGGACCCGACCGGGCGGCCGGTGATCGGCTTTACGCTTTCGCTGATCGGAGAGGCGCGCAATGCCGACGAACTGGCTTTCGTTGTCGGGCACGAGGCAAGCCACCACATCCTGGGCCATATCAACCGCAAGACCAGCGCCGCCTCCATGGGCGCGGTGATCCTGGGCGGGCTTGCCAGCGCCTATGGCGGCAATTCCGAAGCGATTCGCTCGGCCCAGGATTTCGGCGCGCAGTTCGGCGCCCGCTACTATTCGCGCGACTGGGAGCTGGAGGCTGACTATCTCGGCGCGATCATCGCCCTGAATGCCGGATACGATCCCGAGCACGGTGCGCAATTTTTCGCTCGCATTCCCGATCCTGGTGACAAGATTCTGGGCACTCATCCCTCGAACGCCGCCCGGATGGGGCAGGTGGCGCGCGCCGTGGCGGATTACCGGGCCGGCCGTGTCCGATAATTCCCCTGTTCTGTTGCATTCCTGCATCGTGTGGATCGGGCTTTTGCCCAGGGTTTATCCAGAAAATCAGCGGCAAAGCCCTCGCCGATCAGGACAAATCGTCGCGGATTAGACCAATTTGTCCGGATGACTGCGCGTCAAACTGACCGGCTCCTCCAGAATCTGCTTTTATAGGCGAGAAACTGCCGATAGTTTCCGGTCTGGGTTGTGCTGCGCCTCTGGGGAAGGGCGGATTGTTTTAGGAGCTTTGATGATCGGGGTCATTCTGTGGAGCAGTCCGGCCAAGGAAAAGGCCGTGATCTGGTGCGAGGATCATGGCGCCCTAGCCTATCTGCAAGGCCAGGAGAATCTTGCCGCGGCAGAGGGTTGGCCGGACGCCGGCGATCTTGTCGAGCTGGAGTTCGAGACGATCAACGATCTGCGCCATGCCCGCGCGGTCAGCATGATTTCGGGCAACCGGCGTTCGGAACTGCCGGATCTGTTGCGCGGCATGGGGGACAAGCCCGGGCAGCCGCGCCCAGTGCTGCGGGTGATCTCGAACGGCGATTGCGGGCTGGAAAAGCGGCCGCTGAAGCTCGCGGCCGCTCGCTGAGACGCCTCAGGCGCCGCGCGCCAGCGCGGCGACGCCGGTGCGGGCCTGGTCGGACAGGCCCAGCGGCCGCATCAGATCGGCAAAGGCGTCCAGCTTTTCCGGCGTGCCGGTAATCTCGAAAACGAAGCTCTCCAGGGTCGAATCGACGACGCTGGCGCGGAAGATCTCGGCGATGCGCAACGCCTCGACCCGCTTGTCGCCCTTGCTGGTGACCTTGAACAGGCCCAGTTCGCGCTCGACGCTGGGGCCTTCCACGGTCAGGTCGTGGACCTCGTGCACCGGCACGATGCGGCCCAGCTGCGCCTTGATCTGCTCGATCACCGCCGGGGTGCCGCGCGTCACGATGGTGATGCGCGAGCGGTGGCCCAGATGGTCCACCTCGGCCACGGTCAGGCTGTCGATGTTGTAGCCCCGGCCGGAAAACAGGCCGATGACCCGGGCCAGCACCCCCGGCTCGTTCTCGACCAGCACCGCGAGGGTGTGGCTTTCGATGGTTTGGGCGTTGGGGTCGCGCAGGTCATAGGCCGAATGGCTCGATGCGCCCTTCTGGATGTTCAGTGCCGCCATGTTCTTCTCCTCCACTCAGACCAGGGCCGCGCCGGCGCCGGTGATGGCGCCTTCGGTCGAGGTCTCGCCCAAGAGCATCTCGTTATGCGGCTTGCCCGAGGGGATCATCGGGAAGCAGTTCTCGTGCTTCTCGACCAGCACGTCCAGGATGAACGGGCCGTCGTAGTCGATCATCTCCTGGATGGCCGCGTCCAGGTCGGCCGGGTCGGCCACGGTGCGCCCGCCGCAGCCGAAGGCCTCGGCCAGCTTGACGAAATCGGGCAGGCTTTCCGACCAGCTCTGGCTGTAGCGTTCGCCATGCAGCAACTGCTGCCATTGCCGGACCATGCCCAGCCGTTCGTTGTTCAGGATGAACTGCTTGACCGGGGCGCGGAACTGCACCGCGGTGCCCATTTCCTGCATGTTCATCAGCCAGCTCGCCTCGCCGGCGACGTTGATCACCAGCGCTTCGGGATGCGCGACCTGCACCCCGATCGAGGCCGGCAGGCCGTAGCCCATGGTGCCCAGCCCGCCCGAGGTCATCCAGTGATGCGGATCCTCGAAATGCAGGAACTGCGCCGCCCACATCTGGTGCTGGCCGACCTCGGTGGTGACATAGGGGTTGCGGCCCGCGGTCAGCGCCTGCAGCCGCTGCAGCGCGTGCTGCGGCTTGATGACCTTGTCCGAGTTGCGATAGGCGAGGCAGTTGCGCGCCTTCCACTGTTCGATCTGCACCCACCATTTCTGCATGGCGGCGGTGTTGGTCTTGCGGCCGCGGGCCTTCCAGACCTTCAGCATGTCCTCGAGCACATGGCCGACATCGCCGACGATGGGCAGGTCGACATGGATCACCTTGTTGATCGAGCTGGGGTCGATGTCGATCTGCGCCTTGACCGAGCCGGGGCTGAAATCCGCCACCCGCCCGGTGATGCGGTCGTCGAAGCGCGCCCCGACCGCGATCATCAGGTCGCAGTCATGCATGGCCATGTTCGCCTCGTAAAGGCCGTGCATGCCCAGCATGCCGATCCAGCCCTTGCCCGAGGCCGGATAGGCGCCCAGCCCCATCAGCGTCGAGGTGACCGGGAAGCCCGTCGCATCCGCCAGCTCGCGCAGCAGCTGGCTGGCGCCGGTTCCGGAATTGATCACGCCGCCGCCGGTATAGAGGATCGGCCGCTCGGCCGTCTCCATCAGCTCGACCAGCCGGGTGATGGTGGCCAGGTCGCCCTTTTTCGCCGGCTGGTAGCTGGGCGTCTCGATCTGTTTCGGCCCGACATATGCGCCGGTGGCGAATTGCACGTCCTTGGGGATGTCGATCAGTACCGGCCCCGGCCGGCCCGAAGTGGCGATGTGGAAAGCCTTGTGGATGGTCGCCGCCAGCTCGTCCGTCTCCTTCACCAGCCAGTTGTGCTTGGTGCAGGGGCGGGTGATGCCGATGGTGTCGGCCTCCTGGAAACCGTCGGTGCCGATCAGGAAGGTCGGAACCTGGCCGGTCAGCACCACCAGCGGGATCGAATCCATCAGCGCATCGGTCAGGCCGGTGACGGCATTGGTCGCGCCCGGCCCCGAGGTGACCAGCACCACCCCCGGCTTGCCGGTGGAACGCGCATAGCCTTCGGCCATGTGGACGGCGCCCTGTTCGTGGCGGACCAGGATGTGCTTGATGTCGTTTTGCTGGAAGATCTCGTCGTAAATGGGTAGCACCGCCCCGCCCGGATAGCCGAATACGGTGTCGACGCCCTGATCGCGCAGAGCTTCGATAACCATCCTTGCACCGGTCATTTCTCGGGACATGCCCATTCTCCATTTCTGAACCTTCGCGGCCGGGCCTGCTGGTCCCGTGCTGCGTCGCGGGAAACTATGAGGGCGGCGCGGCATGGTCAATGCCGATTGTCCAATAAAATGACCCGCTGCCGCTGAATCTTGAAATATTCTTACCGAAACCGGGGCTTTTCGGTAATCATCTCCGATTGGGCGGCAGGGTGATGCGCGCCACCTGTTCGACGATCGGGTCGATGGACAGCGGATGGATGTCCGAACTGTGCTGCGCCGGGTCGCCGATCGGCTGCCAGACCCCGCCCTTGTAGATCTCCAGGGCCGAGAATTTCGCCTTGTAATCCATCTTGCGGCTGCCGGGCACCCAATAGCCCAGATAGACGAAGGGCAGCCCGGCGCTGCGCGCCAGTTCGATATGGTCCAGAATGATATGCGTGCCCAGGCTGAGGTTGTCCAGCGCCGGGTCGTAGAAGCTGTAGACCAGGCTCAGCCCGTCATCCAGCACGTCGGTCAGGCAGACCGCGACCAGCCGGTCGCTGCCCGGGGCGTCGCCGCCGTCGCCCTGATGACTGCGATATTCGATGACGCGGCTGCGCACCGGCGTCTCCTCGATCATCGCGGCGAATTCGAAGATGTCCATGTCGGCCATGCCGCCATCGGCATGACGCTCGTCCAGATAGGCGCGGAACAGGTCGTATTGTTCCTCGGTCGCCCAGGCGCTGGTGGCGAGCCGGCGCAGATGCGTGGTCTTGCGCGCCACCCGGCGCTGCGTGCGCGAGGGCCGGAACTCGGACACCCGGATGCGCGCCGACATGCAGGCGACGCAGCTTTCGCAACTGGGCCGGTAAAGCACGTTCTGCGAGCGGCGGAAGCCCTGGCGAGACAGCGTGTTGTTCAGTTCATTGGCCGAATCGCCGGCCAGCGCCGTGAACAGCTTGCGCTCGGCCCGGCCGTGCAGATAGGGACAGGGCTGCGGGGCCGTCACATAGAATTGCGGGGCATGAGGCAGGCTGTGCCGCATCAGCCGCGCCCCCGGCTTCTGGGGCGCGCCGCACCCGTGGGCGCATGCGGTCGGGTGGTTCTCGTTTCGGCGCGCATGGGCGGCGGCCTAGGCTCTGCTGTCAGTTGCACTCGGGTCGAGCCTAACAACAGTTCCCCCCAACGCCAAGCAGGGAAAACCGTAAGAATTGAGCGTTGCATCGCAACCGCGCGGCATTGACGCGGCGCCGGCGGCAGCTAGGCTCTGGGCATGGATTTCACCGCCCGCATCACCCGCCTGCCCATCCCCGTCGATCCTGCCCGCGGCCTTTCCGCGCTGCAGGCGACCGGCATCGCCGATCCCCGTCTGGGCGAGTTGATCCGGGGGGCCGCCGGTTGCAGCCCCTATCTGGCCGGGCTGATCGCGCGCGAGGCCGACTGGCTGCCCGGGGCGCTGGCGCATGAGGATGTCGTCGCCCGCGAAACCGCCGGGTTCGAGGCGCTTTCCGCCGATGCCCTCGGCCCGGCCCTGCGCCGCGCCAAGCGGCGGGTGGCGCTGTGGACGGCGCTGGCCGATCTGGGGGGCGTCTGGCGGCTCGAGCAGGTGACGGCGGCGCTGACCGATCTGGCGGATCGCGCCACCGACCTGGCGTTGCGCGTCCATGTCGCGGCCGAACAGGCGCGCGGCAAGCTGCCGCCGACCGAAGCCGATGCCGGCGGCATCGTCGCGCTCGCCATGGGCAAGATGGGCGCCGGAGAGCTGAACTATTCCTCGGATATCGACCTGATCGTGCTTTACGACGACAGCGCCTATGCCCGCGACGACCAGCACGAGGCCCGCGCCAGCCTGATCCGCGCCACCCGCAAGGCGGCGGCGACCATCTCGGACAATACCGATCAGGGCTATGTCTTCCGCACCGACCTGCGGTTGCGGCCCGATGCCGCGGTGACGCCGGTCTGCATCTCGCTCTCGGCGGCGCTGGCCTATTACGAGGCCGAGGGCCGCACCTGGGAGCGCAGCGCCTATATCAAGGCGCGTCCCTGTGCCGGCGATCTTGCGGCGGGCGAGCGTTTCCTGCGCGAATTGCGGCCCTTCGTCTGGCGCCGGCACCTGGATTTCGCCACGATCCAGGACGCCCATGCCATGCGGCTGCGCATCCGCGAGCACAAGGGCCTGCATGGCCGCATCGAAGTGCCCGGCCACAACATGAAGCTGGGTCAGGGCGGCATCCGCGAGATCGAGTTCTTCACCCAGACCCGTCAGCTGATCGCCGGCGGCCGCGACCCCGAGCTGCGGGTGCGCGGCACGGTCGAGGGGCTGGCGCGGCTGGCCGAAAAGGGCTGGGTGCCCCCTGACGTGGCCGAGGAACTGACCGCGCATTACCGCGAGCATCGCGAGATCGAGCATCGCATCCAGATGGTGAACGACGCCCAGACCCATTCGCTGCCGAACTCGGCCGAGGGGCTGGACACCATCGCCCGGATGATGGGCGAGGCCGATTCCGCCGCCTGGTCGACGCGCCTGGCCGACCGCCTGCGCCGGGTCGAGGCGCTGACCGGCGATTTCTTCGCCCCCGGCGAGCGGCGGGCGCGCCCGCAGCTTTCGCCCGAGGCCGAGGCGATGGTGGAACGCTGGCGCGGCTATCCCGCCCTGCGTTCGGCCCGCGGCCGCGAGGTCTTTGCCCGGATCGAGCCCGACCTGCTGACCCGGCTGACCGCCGCCGCCCATGCCGGCGAGGCGCTGGCCCGGTTCGATGCCTTCCTGGCCGGGCTGCCGGCCGGGGTGCAGCTTTTCTCGCTTTTCGAGGCCAATCCGCAACTGATCGAGCTGATCGTCGACATCTGCGGCACCGCGCCCGGGCTTGCCGCCTATCTCGCCCGCCATCCCGAGGTGCTGGACGCGGTGCTGGGCGGCAGCTTCTTCGCGGCCTGGCCGGGCGTGGCCGAGCTGCGCCGCCAGCTTGACCAGGTGCTGGCCTCGGCGCTGACGGCGCCGAACGGCGGCTATGAACAGGCGCTGGATGCGGCGCGGCGCTGGGCGCATGAATGGCAGTTCCGCGTCGGCGTCCATCACCTGCGCAGCCTGATCGGTGCCGAGGAGGCGGGCGGCCAATATGCCGACATCGCCGATGCGGCGGTGGCGGCGCTGTTTCCGGTGGTGGCGGCGGAATTCGCGCGCCGGCACGGCCCGGCGCCGGGTCGCGGGGCGGTGGTGCTGGGCATGGGCTCGCTGGGGGCCCGGCAGCTCAATGCCGCGTCGGATCTCGACCTGATCGTGATCTACGATGCCGCCGGTCAGGACAGTTCGGACGGGACGAAGCCCCTGGCGACGCGGGCCTATTACGCGCGGTTGACCCAGGCGGTGATCACCGCGATCTCGGCGCCGACCTCGGCCGGACGGCTTTACGAGGTGGACATGCGGCTGCGGCCCTCGGGGCGGCAGGGGCCGGTGGCGACCTCGGTGCAGAGCTTTTGCGACTACCAGATGACCGAGGCCTGGACTTGGGAGCATCTGGCCCTGACCCGTGCCCGGGTCATCGGCATCTGCGGCGCCGATGCCGCCGCGCTGGCCGATGAGGTCGAGGCGCTGCGCGTCGAGGTGCTGCAGAGCCGCGGCGGCGATCCGCGCGTCCTGCCCGACCTGGCCGAGATGCGGGCACGCATCTTCGCCGCCAAGGCCCCGGACGGCGCTTGGGAGGCCAAGATCGGCCGCGGCCGCTTGCAGGACATCGAATTGCTGGCGCAATGTTTCGCGCTGCGCGCCGGTTCGGCGGCGCGTGCGGCGCCGGCACAGCTGCGCGCCGGCCCGCGCGCCGGCCTGGTCGGGCGCGAGGAGGCGGAAAGGCTTGCCGCGGCCCGGCGCTTCCTGTGGAACCTGCAATGCGCGGGCCGGCTGCTGACCGAAAAACCGCTGGACATGGACAATCTCGGCAAGGGCGGGCAGGCCTTCCTGCTGCGCGAGACCGGCTGCGATACGCTCGAGCACCTCGCCGCCCGGCTGGCCGGGACGGTCGAGACGGCCGGCGGCGTCATCGACGGCATTCTGGCCGGGGTGGAGGCGCGGGCCGCCGCCGGCTAGCCGGGCGCAGCCGGGGGGCCGCGGATCGGGTTTGACCGGCCGAGAGCACCCGGCGGCCGGATCAGAAGCGCGCTTCGTGGCAGAGGGGCGGTGGCTCGGCCTGCGGCCGGTTCTAGCTCACCTCGCCCAGCATGGGCACCAGCCGTTGCGACCGCCCCCCGTCGGAAGGTTTCGCGGCCGACTCGGCTTCGGTCCCGTGATGCAGGGGAATCAGCTGGCCCGGTTTCGCCACGGGCGCGGCGTCCGGCGTCTCGTCCTGGCCGGCGTCGAAGAGGCCGTGCTGGGTCTTGTCCCAGTAGAAGGGCTTCGCCACCACTTCGTAGATCGCCTTCCAGGCCGCCAGGCAGCCGAGCGGGAAATACAGGTGCAGCGTCGGCACCCAGGGCAGCAGATGGCGATGCCGGCGCCCGCGCACCGCCCAGCAGCCGATGGCGATGTTCAGCAATTCCGAGGCCACGAACAGCGTGAACAGCAGGGCGATGGCATGGCCGCCCAGCAGGCCCGACAGCACCCCGCGCATCGGATGCGGCAGGCCGAGGCTGAGCAGCCAGAAGCTCCACAGCACCGGCGCCAGCAGATATTGCGAGACCGAAGCGAAAAGCTGCACCTGCAGCCCGATGAAGCGGCGCGGGCCCAGGTCGCGCCACAGCGCCGCCGGATCGCGCATATGCACGCTCCAGGTCATGGCGAAGCCCTTGAGCCAGCGCGAGCGCTGCTTGACCCAGGGGATCAGCCGGCAATTCGCCTCTTCATGGGTTACGGTGTCCAGCATCTGCGTGCGATAGCCGCGCCGGGTCAGGCGGACGCCCAGATCGGCGTCCTCGGTGACGTTCCAGGCGTCCCAGGCGCCGACCGCCTCCAGCGCCTCGCGGCGGAAGAACAGCGTCGTTCCCCCCAGCGGAACCACCAGATCCAGCGCCGCCGCCCCGGCCAGCGTGCCCCGGAACCACGAGGCATATTCGATGGTGAAGGCGCGGGCCAGCCAGTTGCTGCGCGGGTTGTAATAGTCCAGCACGCCCTGCAGGCAGACCACGTCGGCGGGCGCGAAATGAAAGCCGCGCGCGACCTTGTGCAATTGGTCGGGTTCGGGCCGGTCCTCGGCGTCCCAGACGCCGATGATCGCGCCGCGGCAGAAGTTCAGCGCGTAGTTCAGCGCCCGCGGCTTGGTGCGGATCGGGCCGTCCGGCACCGTCACCACCCGCAGCCAGCGCGGCAGCCGGGCGCCCTCCAGCGCCTCGCAGGTGATGCGGTCGGTCGCCTCGACCACGATCAGGATGTCCATCAACTCGCGCGGGTAGTCCAGCCGCGACAGCCGGCCGATCAGCTTGTCGGCGATATTCGCCTCGGCGAACAGCGGCACCATGACCGAGATCACCGGCAGCGGCGCCGTCATCTCGGCGCGCGGGGCGGCTCCGCGCGCCATGGCCTTGGCCAGCATCCGGTCGCGGCGGTGCCGGCGCAGGATGGCGGCGAAGGAGACGAGCTTCAGCGAGGCCGAGGCGATCAGCGTCAGCACCGCCCAGGCGGTCAGCAGCGCGATCACCGCGATCGGCGCCAGCAGCAGCCCCAGCGCCGCCGCCGCGATCGCGCCCATGGCGATTCGGCCGAAGCGGCGTTCGTTGCGGGTGCGGCAGCTTTCCTGGGCCGGCACCCGGGTCTCGGCCTGGCGGATCAGCGCGGTGCGGCGCAGGGTCAGGATCGCCTCGCGCGCGGCATTTTCCGAGCAAAGCAGCATGCGCACGGCACCGAAGCCGGCGGGCAGGCGGGCGCGCAGCGCCTCGAAATCCTCGGGCCGGGCGGTGGCGATGAAGGTCACGCCGCCGACGCGCCGCCAGGGCACCACGCCCTCGGCCAGGCAAAGCTGCGCGCCCAGGGCGTCGACCAGGCGCGGATCGGGCGGCAGCGCCTTGAGGTCGAGAACGCTGCTGCGCCATTGCCGGGACAGGGCGCGGGTCAGCGCCTCTTCCTGCACCCAGCCGTTCGCCAGCAGGATCTCGCCCAGCCGCGCCTGCTGGCGGCGGCGCATGACCACGGCCTTGAGCAGGTTGCGCGGATCGACTGCGCCGTCCTCGATCAGGATCTGGCCCAGCGGGCGCAGGTCGCGCGGCGCGACCAGCGTCGCCGCGGGCGCGGCCGGGACGACCGGGGCCGGCCCGGTCGGGAAGGGCTTGATAACAGCGGTGCGGGCCATAGCGCGTTTCCCGGTCCAGGTCATTCCGACCCGATCTCTGCCATGCAGAGGGTTAAGAACGGGTTAATCGCGCCGGCTTTTTGCCGGGTTCAGGCGCGGCGGGCGCGCATCGCCTCGGTGAAACGCTCGAACAGATAGGTGCTGTCCTGCGGGCCGGGGCTCGCCTCGGGGTGATACTGCACCGAGAAGACCGGCTTTTCCGCCACCCGCAGCCCGCAATTCGAGCCGTCGAACAGGCTGACATGGGTCTCGATCACGCCCTCGGGCAGGGTCTGGGCATCCACCGCGAAACCGTGGTTCATCGAGGTGATCTCGACCTTGCCGGTTTCCACGTCCTTGACCGGGTGGTTGGCGCCGTGATGGCCGTGGTTCATCTTGATGGTGCTGGCGCCAAGCGCCAAGGCCAGCATCTGGTGGCCCAGGCAGATGCCGAAGATCGGCAGGTCGCGGTCCAGCAGCTCCCGGATCATCGGCACGGCATATGTGCCGGTCGCGGCCGGGTCGCCCGGGCCGTTCGACAGGAACACCCCCTCGGGATCATGGGCCAGCACCTCCTCGGCGGTGGCGGTGGCGGGCAGCACCGTCACCTCGGCGCCGCTTTGCGCCAGCGAGCGCAGGATGTTGCGTTTCGCGCCGTAATCGACGGCGACGACGCGGAAGGGCTTCTTTTCCTCCGATTGGCCGAAGGTTCCGGGCCAGGACCACAGACCCTCGTCCCAGCGATAGCTTTGCCGGCAGCTGACCTCTTTCGCAAGGTCCAGCCCCACGATGCCTTGCCAGTCGCGTGCCTTGGCGACCATGGCGGCGATGTCGAAATTGCCCTGCGGATCATGGGCCAGCACCACATGCGGCGAGCCCTGCTGGCGGATCGCCCGGGTCAGGCGGCGGGTGTCGACGCCGCCGATGCCGATGCGGCCGCGCCGCGCCATCCAGTCGACCAGGTCCGCGCTGGCGCGCCAGTTCGAGGGCTCGGTCGGGTCCCATTTCACCACGATGCCCGAGGCGACCGGCTCGGGCGCCTCGTCGTCCTGCTCGGTCACGCCGGTATTGCCGATATGCGGGAAGGTGAAGGTCACGACCTGGCTGGCATAGGAGGGATCGGTCATGATCTCCTGATAGCCGGTCATCGCGGTGTTGAAGACCAGCTCGGCCACCACTTCCCCGACCGCGCCGAAGCCCTGGCCGTGGAACACGGTGCCGTCGGCAAGCGCAAGACATGCGGTCGGTTTCTGGGGCATCGTCACTCTCCGGGTAAATCGGCGGGAACCTAGGTAAAGGGCGGGCGGGCGTCAAGGCGGGAACCGGCGGCGCGCGGAACTTTGACGGATGGCCGGGGTTGAGGGCACGGCTTGACGGCGGGGGCGAAGCCGGGCACCACCCGGCGGAATTCATTCAGCGAGGATCACATGGGACTGCGCGAGCGTATTCTGGCCGACACCAAGGACGCGATGAAAGCCAAGGAGACGGCGCGGCTCTCGACGCTGCGGCTGATCTCGGCCGCCATCAAGGACCGCGAGATCGCCGCCCGCACCGAAAGCGGCGACGAGGCCGGGCTGAGCGAGGCCGACCTGACCGCCATCCTGTCCAA
This sequence comes from Paracoccus sp. TOH, assembly GCF_030388245.1. Lineage (NCBI taxonomy): Bacteria > Pseudomonadati > Pseudomonadota > Alphaproteobacteria > Rhodobacterales > Paracoccaceae > Paracoccus > Paracoccus sp. TOH. The sequence continues at coordinate 330,905 of NZ_CP098360.1, read as the reverse complement.
AATGGTCAAGCAGCGCCAGGAATCGGCCAGGGCCTATGAAGAGGGCGGCCGGCTGGAGCTGGCCGAGCGCGAGCAGGACGAGATCAGGGTGATCCAATCCTATCTGCCGCGCCAGCTGGACGAGGCGGAGACCCGCGCCGCCATCGACAAGGCCATCGCCGATCTGGGCGCCGAGTCGATCCGCGACATGGGCCGGGTCATGGCCGAGCTGCGCAGCCGCCATGCCGGGCAGATGGATTTCGGCGCCGTCGGCCCGGTGGTCAAGGACCGGCTGATGAAGTGACGTGATTCTCCCGGCTCGGGGCGGGTGGCGCATCGCCGGAGCCGGGGCGCATAGCTTTCACGACTCGAAACTGATACAATTATTCTTCTGATGGGCAAAAGCTCGCGCGTGGCGCGGGTTTTTGTTTACATGCGTCCCGACTCGCCGCCAAAGACGCGAGTCGAGGGCGCCCGAGGCGGCGCGGCGATCAGGAGAACGGGCGATGAAGGCATTGGTGCTGGAAGAAAAGGGCAAGCTGACGCTGCGGGATTTCGACATCCCTGCCACGCTGGGGCCCAGGGACGTGCGGATCCGGACGCATACGGTCGGCATCTGCGGCTCGGACGTGCATTATTATACCCATGGCAAGATCGGGCATTTCGTGGTCCGCGAGCCGATGGTGCTGGGGCACGAGGCATCCGGCACGGTGATCGAGGCGGGGGCCGAGGTCACGCATCTGCAGCCCGGCGACCGGGTCTGCATGGAGCCGGGGATTCCGGACCCGACCTCGCGCGCCGCCAAGCTGGGGATCTACAATGTCGATCCCGCCGTGACCTTCTGGGCGACGCCGCCGGTGCATGGCTGCCTGACGCCCGAGGTGATCCACCCCGCCGCCTTCACCTACAAGCTGCCCGAGCGTGTCAGCTTTGCCGAGGGCGCGATGGTCGAGCCCTTTGCCATCGGCATGCAGGCGGCCTTGCGGGCCCGCATCCAGCCCGGCGACATCGCTGTCGTCACCGGCGCCGGCCCGATCGGCATGATGGTGGCACTGGCGGCGCTGGCCGGCGGTTGCGCCAAGGTGATCGTCGCCGATCTTGCCCAGCCCAAGCTGGACATCATCGGCGCCTATGACGGCATCGAGACCGTCAACATCCGCCACCGCCCGCTGGCTCAGGCGGTGGCCGAGGCGACCGACGGCTGGGGCGCCGACCTGGTCTTTGAATGCTCGGGCGCCGCGCCGGCGATCCTGTCGATGCACCAGCTTGCGCGGCCGGGTGGCGCCATCGTGCTGGTCGGCATGCCGGTCGATCCGGTGCCGGTCGACATCGTCGGGCTGCAGGCCAAGGAACTGCGGGTCGAGACGGTATTCCGCTATGCCAATGTCTATGACCGGGCCATCGCGCTGATCGCCTCGGGCAAGGTGGACCTGAAGCCGCTGATCTCGGCCTCGATCCCCTTCGCGGACAGCATCGCCGGCTTCGACCGTGCCGTCGAGGCGCGCGAGACCGATGTGAAGCTGCAGATCGTCATGCCGGAGTGAATGCCATGTATCTGGGGATCGACCTTGGCACCTCGGGCATCAAGGCGATGCTGGTGGACGAGACCTTCGCGACCGTCGGCGTCGCCCATGCGGGGCTGAGCGTCAGCCGGCCGCATCCCGGCTGGTCCGAGCAGGCGCCCGCTGACTGGATCGCCGGCTGCGAAGCCGCCATCGGCCAGCTCGCGCGCGAACATCCGGCCGCGATGGCGCGGCTTCAGGCCATCGGCCTGTCCGGGCACATGCACGGCGCGACGTTGCTCGACGCTTCGGACCGGGTGCTGCGGCCCTGCATCCTGTGGAACGACGGCCGCTCGGGTCCGCAATGCGCGGAACTGACGGCGCGGGCCGATTTTCACGGCATCGCCGGCAATCTGGTCATGGCGGGCTTCACCGCGCCCAAGCTGCTGTGGGTCGCCCAGAACGAGCCCGCGATCTTCGAGCGGACCGTCAAGGTGCTGCTGCCCAAGGATTACCTGCGGCTGTGGCTGACCGGCGAGCATGTGGCCGAGATGTCGGACGCGGCGGGCACGCTGTGGCTGGACGTGGGCAAGCGCGACTGGTCGGATGCGTTGCTGGCCGCGACCGGGCTGACGCGCGCCCAGATGCCCGGGCTGGTCGAGGGCAGCGATGTCTCCGGTCATCTACGCGCCGAACTGGCCGAGCGCTGGGGCATCCCGCGGGTGCCGGTGGCGGGCGGTGGCGGCGACAATGCCGCGACCGCCTGCGGCATGGGGGTGATGACGCCCGGCACCGGCTTTCTGTCTCTGGGCACCTCGGGCGTGCTGTTTGCCGCGACCGAGACTTACGCGCCGAATACCGGCGATGCGGTGCATACCTTCTGCCATGCCGTGCCGAACACCTGGCACCAGATGGGGGTGATCCTGTCGGCGACCGACAGCATGACCTGGTTGTCCGAGATCACCGGCAAGACGGTGCCGGAACTCGCCGCGCTGGTGGGCGACGTGACCGCACCCTCGCCGGTGCTGTTCCTGCCCTATCTCTCGGGCGAGCGCACGCCGCTGAACGATCCCGAGGCCACCGGCGCCTTCCTGGGCCTGCGCCGCGCCACCGGGCTGGCCGATCTGGCGCAGGCGGCCATGGAAGGCGTGGCCATGGCCTTCACCGATTGCGTCCATGCGCTACGCAAGGCCGGCACGCCCATCGAGGCCGCCTATGCGGTGGGCGGCGGCGCGCGGTCGCGGGACTGGCTGCGAATCATGGCCTCGGCCACCGGCCTGACGCTGCTGGAGCCCGAGGACGGCGATTTTGGCGCGGCCTTCGGCGCCGCCAAGCTGGCGGCGGCATGCGCGACGGGCGATACTTCCGAACGCGTCTTTGCCAAGCCGGCCATTCGCGCCGAAGTTGTGCCTGATGCCGGATTGGCCGCAGCCTATGCGGAAAAGTATGAGCGCTATCACACCGCTTATCCGCGGTTGCGGGATTTGACCGGACCTGCCGCGCAATAGCGGCATCAAGGGTTTTCCCCGGAAAGCAAGCCCATGTCGCTGCAATGCGGCATAGGCTTTCTGCTGTGCAGCGAGCTTCTCTCGTCCGGCCGGTGGCGGGGATCTTCAATTCCTGCGTGATTTCGATCAAAAAAGTATCGGTATTTTTTCCGCGCTGATGTGGATCGCCGGCCGGTCGCAAGCCTATGGTTGCCGAACGTCCGCGACGGCCCGTCAGGCTTCGAGACGGGCAGGGAGGAAGGCGATGCAACCCGATCTGGAACTGGTCCACATCCGCAAGGGCGAATCCTTCGCCGCGTGGATGCATGGCTATCCGTTCCGCACGGTGCGCTGGCATTATCATCCCGAATACGAGATCCATCTGGTCGTCGCCACTTCGGGCACCTTCTATGTCGGCGATCATGTCGGCAGCTTCCGGCCCGGCCAGCTGATCATGACCGGCCCGAACCTGCCGCAGAACTGGATCAGCGATATCCCGCCGGGCGAGATCGTGCCGCTGCGCTCGCTGGTGATCCAGTTCCCCGAACCCTTCATCGAGGATGCCTGCGCCGCCATGCCCGAGATGGCGGCGCTGCGCCCGCTTCTGGAGCGCTCGCGCCGCGGCCTGCTTTTCGGCGACGAGACCAGCGCCCGCATCCGCCCGCTGGTCGAGCGGCTGATCGAGTCGCAGGGTATCCGCCGCCTGGCGCTGTTCTGGGAGATCCTGGACATCCTGGCCAACGCCTCGGAATACGAGGTGCTGGCCAGCCTGAGCTTCGAGCTTGACCTGACCCGCACCCATGACGGCGGCATCAACCGCGCGCTGGCCTATCTGCGCGAGCACCTGACCGAGCAGGTCGAGGAGGGCGAGCTGGCCGAGATGGTCGGGCAAAGCCAAAGCGCCTTTTCGCGCGCCTTCAAGCGCCATACCGGCACGACGCTGGTGCGCTATCGCAATCAGCTGCGCGTCGATCTGGCCTGCCAGATGCTGCTGACCGATCCCGACATCAAGGTGGCCGAGATCTGCTACGAGGTCGGTTTCTCGAACCTGTCGAACTTCAACCGGCATTTCCTGAAGCTCAAGGGAATGTCCCCCTCGCAATTCCGCGCGACATTCGCGGCGCAAAAGGCGCTGGTCATGGCGGACTGACGACGACCCGCAACGCGAACTTCACCAATTCGGGCGGCGCGGCGCTGCCCGGAGACGCGCAGGCCATGCCTGCTTTCATCCAGATGGGAGGGAAACCCCGATGAAATCGAAACTGCTCACCGCATCGGCCGCGCTGGCGCTCGTGGCGGCTCCGGCGCTGGCCCAGGACAAGCTGAAGATCGGCATGACCTTCCAGGAGCTGAACAACCCCTATTTCGTGTCCATGCAAGAGGCGCTGAACGAGGCCGCCGCCAGCCTGGGCGCCGAGGTGGTCGTGACCGATGCCGGCCATGACGTCGCCAAGCAGATCTCGGATGTCGAGGACATGCTGCAGCAAAACATCGACATCCTGCTTTTGAACCCCACCGACAGCGCCGGGATCGAGGCCGCCGTGCACGCCGCCAAGGCCGCCGGCGTCATCGTGGTCGCGGTCGATGCGAACGCGAACGGCCCGGTCGACACCTTCGTCGGCTCGAAGAACCGCGACGCGGGCTATATGTCCTGCAAGTATCTGGGCGAGGCCCTGGGCGGCAAGGGCGAGGTGGCGATCCTTGACGGCATCCCGGTCGTGCCGATCCTGCAGCGGGTCGAAGGCTGCAAGGCCGCGCTGGAGGAATTTCCCGAGATCCAGTTGGTCGACACCCAGAACGGCCGGCAGGACCGTTCGGTCGCCTTGGGCGTGGTCGAGAACATGATCCAGTCCAAGCCGAATCTGGCCGGCATCTTCTCGGTCAACGACGGCGGCGCCATGGGCGCGCTGGCGGCGATCCAGGGCTCGGGCAAGGACATCAAGCTGACCTCGGTCGATGGCGCGCCCGAGGCGGTCAAGGCCATCGCCGACGGCGGCCCGTTCATCGAGACCACGGCGCAATTCCCCCGCGACCAGGTCCGGGTCGGCCTGGCCATGGCGCTGGCGCAGAAATGGGGCGCCCGCGTGGTGCCGAAGGAAGTGCCGATCGACGTCATGGTCGTGGACGCCAAGAACGCTGCCGAGTTCAGCTGGTAACGGTTCCTCCCCGCGCCCGCCCCCGCATGTCGCGGGGGCGGGACATTTCCCAGCCATTCAGGAGGGCATCATGCTGGAACTGAACGGAATCCGAAAAAGCTTCGGCAAGATCGAGGTCCTGCACGGCGTCGACATGGAGGTCCGCGCCGGCGAGGTCCATGCGCTGCTGGGCGAGAACGGCGCCGGCAAGTCCACGCTGATGAAGATCCTTTGCGGCATCATCCAGCCCAGCAAGGGCACGATCCGCATCGAGGGGACCGAGCGCCATTTCGCCGATTACGACCAGGCCATCGCCGCCGGCATCGGCATCGTGTTCCAGGAATTCAGCCTGATCCCCTATCTGGACGCGGTCGAGAACATGTTCCTGGCGCGCGAGATGCGCGGGCCGCTGGGGATGCTGGACCGCAGGGCGATGCGCAAGCGCGCCGCCGAGATCATGCGCCAGCTGGCCGTCGACGTACCGCTGGACGTGCCGGTGCACCGCCTGTCGGTGGCCGAGCAGCAATTCGTCGAGATCGCCAAGGCCCTGTCGCTGAACGCCCGCATCCTGGTCTTGGACGAGCCGACCGCGACCCTGACCCCCTCCGAGGTCGAGCACCTGTTCAAGGTCATGCGCGAATTGCGCCGGCAGGGCGTGGCGATCATCTTCATTTCGCATCACCTCGAGGAAATCTTCGAGATCTGCGACCGCATCACCGTGCTGCGCGACGGTGAATTCATCGGCTCCTGCGCGGTTTCCGAGGTCGACAACGACCGGCTGGTCGAGATGATGGTCGGCCGCCGCATCGAGCAGAACTTCCCGCCCAAGCCTGCCGCCGCCGCGGCCGCCGCCCCGGTGGTCGAGGTCGAGGAGGTGCAGTTGAAGAAGGGCGGCCCCGTCTCGCGCTTCGCCCTGCGCAAGGGCGAGATCCTGGGCTTTGCCGGGTTGGTCGGCTCGGGCCGCACCGAAACCGTGCTGGCGATGCTGGGGGCATATCCGGCCCAACGCTGCAAGCTGAAGGTGGACGGGATCGAGAAACGCTTCCGCGGCCCGGACGAGGGGCTGGCGCATGGCATCGGCCTGCTGCCGGAAAGCCGCAAGGAGCAGGGGCTGATCACCAGCTTCTCGATCCTGCAGAACGTCTCGCTGAACAATTACGGCAAGTATCGCAAGAACCACTGGTTCATCGACCTGAAGAAGGAACTGGCCGCGACCGAGACCGCCATGGCGCAGGTCCGCGTCAAGGCGCAGGGCCCGCACGCCCGCGTCGACACGCTGTCGGGCGGCAACCAGCAAAAGGTCGTCATCGCCCGCTGGCTGAACCACGACATGCAGGTGCTGATCTTCGACGAGCCGACGCGCGGCATCGACGTCGGCGCCAAGGCGGAAATCTATGCGCTGATGCGCGCCTTCACCGAGAAGGGCGGCGCCATCATCATGATCTCGTCCGAACTGCCCGAGGTGATCGGCATGTCCGACCGGGTCTGCGTGTTCCGCTCGGGCGGGATCGTGGCCACGGTCGAGGGCGCCGAGATCGATTCCGAAACCATCATGACCCATGCCACGACCGGGAGAGTTGACCATGTCGCATGACGCAAACACCGGCGCGGCCGGGAAAACCGGCGGCTTTTCGTTTGGCCGCCTGCTGCAGTCGCCGCTGGCGCTGCCGCTGATCGGGCTGATCGTCGTATCCTGCCTGATGGGGTTGGCCAGCGACAATTTCTTCAGCCTGGGCAACATCATGAACGTGCTGCGCCAGGTTTCCATCGTCGGCATCCTGGCGGTCGGCATGACCTTTGTCATCCTGACCGGCGGCATCGACCTGTCGGTCGGCGCGGTGATGGCGCTGGTCGGCACGCTGAGCGCCGGGCTGATGGTCAATATGGGCTGGCCCGCGCCGGCCGCGCTGCTGGTCGGGCTGCTGGTCGGCCTGGGCATCGGGCTGGCGAACGGCGTTCTGGTCGCCTGGGGCCGGATGCCGGCCATCATCGTCACGCTGGCCACCATGGGCATGGCGCGCGGCCTGGGCCTGATCTATTCCGGCGGCTATCCGATCAGCGGCATTCCCAGCTGGATTTCCTGGTTCGGGGTCGGCCGCGTCGGCGTGGTCCCGGTGCCGGTCATCGCCATGGTGGTGATCTATGCCCTGGCCTGGGTGCTTTTGCAGCGCACCGCCTTCGGCCGCCATGTCTATGCGCTGGGCGGCAACGAGACGGCGGCGCGGCTTTCGGGGGTCAAGACCCAGCGCGTCAAGCTGGCGGTCTATGGCATTTCGGGCCTGACCTCGGCCTGTGCGGCGGTGATCCTGACCGGGCGGCTGATGAGCGGCCAGCCCAATGCCGGCGTGGGCTTCGAACTGGACGCCATCGCCGCCGTGGTGCTGGGCGGCACCGCCATCGCCGGCGGGCGCGGGCTGATCCTGGGCACGCTGATCGGCGCGGTGCTGCTGGGCATCCTGAACAACGGCCTGAACCTGATGGGCATCAACCCCTATCTGCAGGACGTGATCAAGGGCGCGATCATCCTGCTGGCCATCTATATCGGGCGCGAATGGCGCTGAGCCCCGCCCAACCCATTCAAAAGACAGGAGAACGGAATGTCTGAATCGCTGGACGGCAAGGTCGCCGTCATCACCGGCGCGGCCTCGGGGATCGGGCTTGCCACCACCGAGCGGCTGCTCGGGCGCGGCGCCACCGTGGTCATGGTGGACTGGAACGCGGCGGCGCTGGCCGAGCTGGCCGCCCGGCTGGGCGACAAGGCGATCCCGCAGGTGACGAACCTGCTCGACCCCGAAAGCTGCAACGCCATGATCCCCGGGATCCTGGCCAAGGTCGATCACATCGACATTCTCTACTGCAACGCCGGCACCTATATCGGCGGCGACCTGACCGAGTCGACGCCCGAGGCCATCGACCGGATGCTGAACCTCAACGTCAACGCGGTGATGAAGAACGTCCGCGCGGTCGTTCCGCACATGATCGAACGCAAAACCGGCGACATCGTCGTCACCTGTTCCATCGCCGGCCATTTCCCGACCTGGTGGGAACCGGTCTATTCCGGCTCGAAATGGGCGATTACCAGCTTCGTGCAGGGCATGCGCCGGCAGATGATCCCGCATGGCGTGCGGGTCATGCAGGTCTCGCCCGGCCCGGTGGTCTCGGCGCTGCTGGCCGACTGGCCCGAGGAGAACCTGCGCAAGGCCAAGGAATCCGGCAGCCTGATCGACCCGGAAGAGGTGGCGGACGCGGTCGAATACATGCTGACCCGCAAGCGCACCGTCACCATCCGCGACATGCTGGTGCTGCCCACCAATTTCGACCGCGTCTGACCGAAGCGCCCGGAACGGAGAACCGCCATGGACCAGTATCTGATCGGCATCGACGTGGGCACCGGCTCGGCGCGGGCCGGGGTCTTCGACCGGGCCGGCCACCTGCTTGCCACCGCCAAGCGCCCCATCGAGATGCATCGCGAGCGCGGCGTGATCGCCGAGCAGTCGAGCGAGCAGGTCTGGCTTGCGGTCTGCGACTCGGTCCGGGAATGCGTGGCGCTGGCCGGGATCGACCCGGCCGGCGTCGCGGGCATCGGCTTCGATGCCACCTGTTCGCTGGTCGTGCGCGGGGCTGGGCAGGCGACGCTGCCGGTTGGCGACCCCGCCCATCCCGAACGCGACATCATCGTCTGGATGGACCACCGCGCCGTCGAGCAGGCCGAGCGCATCAATGCGCAAGGGCACGACGTGCTGAAATATGTCGGCACCCGCATCTCGCCCGAGATGGAGACGCCGAAGCTCTTGTGGCTGCGCGAGAACCGGCCCGAGGTCTATGCGGCGGCGGCGCATTTCTTCGACCTGACCGACTTCCTGACCTGGAAGGCGACCGGGGCGCTGGAGCGGTCCGCCTGCACCGTCACCTGCAAATGGACCTATCTGGCGCATGAGGGGCGCTGGGACGCGGATTATTTCCGCCAGATCGGCCTGGGCGACCTGGCCGATGACGGTTTCGCCCGCATCGGCGCCCGCGTCGTCGATCCCGGCACGCCGCTGGGTCAGGGGCTGACCGAGGCCGCGGCCGAGGCGATGGGGCTGCGCCCCGGCATCGCCGTGGCGGCGGGGCTGATCGACGCCCATGCCGGCGGCGTCGGCACGGTCGCGGCCGGGGGCGACGCCACGGCCTGCCTGGGCTATGTTTTCGGCACCTCCTCCTGCACCATGACCACCACGCGCGAGCCGGCCTTCGTGCCGGGCGTCTGGGGGCCGTATTATTCCGCCATGGTGCCCGGCATGTGGCTGAACGAGGGCGGGCAATCCGCCGCCGGCGCTGCCATCGACCAGCTGGTGCAGCTGCACCCCGCCACGGCCGAGGCGACGGCGCTGGCCGCGGCGGCGGGCAAGCCGCTGCCGCAATGGCTGGCCGACCGGGCGCTGGAACTGGCGGGCTCTGCCAGCGCCGCCCTGCGGCTGGCCGATGACCTGCATGTGGTGCCCGAGTTCCTGGGCAACCGCGCGCCCTTCGCCGATCCCCATGCCCGCGCCGTGATCATGGGGCAGGGGATGGAGACCGGGCCGGATTCGCTGGTCGCGCTTTATGTCGCGGGGATCTGCGGCCTTGGCTACGGGCTGCGACAGATCATCGAGACCCAGGCGCAGAACGGCGCTCCGGTCGAAACGATCAGCGTCAGCGGCGGCGCCGGCACGCATCCGCTGACCCGGCAAGTGCTGGCCGATGCCACCGGGCTGCCGGTCGAGGTCACGGAATGCCCCGAGCCGGTGCTGCTCGGCTCGGCCATGCTGGGTGCGGTGGCGGCCGGGCTGTTTCCCGACCTGCACAGCGCCATGCCCGCCATGTCGCGCATCGCCGCGCGCTGCGCCCCCGATCCCGCCAGCCGGGCGCGGCAGGACGCGCGTCACGCCGCCTTCCTGGCGCTGCAATCCACGGCGCGGCAGATCCGCGCCGCCATGGCGGCCTTGCCGCAAAACTGAACACCGGCGGCCCTGCCGCCGAACCGAACCTGCGAGGAACCATGCAATTCTCGGGCAAGACCGTCATCATCACCGGCGCCGGCAAGGGCATCGGCCGCGCCTGCGCGCGGCTCATGGCCGGGCGCGGCGCCAGGGTCGTGGCGCTGAGCCGCACCCAGTCCGACCTCGACAGCCTCGCGGCCGAGATCGGCGCGCGCGGCATCCGCGTCGACCTGGCCGACCCGGCCGCAACCCGCGCCGCCATGGCGCAGGCGGGGGCCGCCGACTACCTGATCAACAGCGCCGGCATCAACGTGCTGGAAAGCGTGCTCGACATGACCGAGGCCGGTTATGAGGCGGTGCTGGGCATCAATCTGCGCGCGGCGCTGATCTGCTGCCAGGAATTCGCCCGCGCCCGCGTGGCGGCGGGCGGCGGCGGCGCCATCGTCAACATCACCTCGATCGCCGGCCATCGCGGCTTCCAGGACCACCTGTGCTATGCCGCCTCGAAGGCGGGGCTCGAGGGCGCGACGCGGGTATTGGCCAAGGAGCTGGGCGCGCATGGCATCCGCGTGAATGCCGTGGCGCCCACCATCACCCTGACCGAACTGGCGGCCGAGGCCTGGTCTGACCCGGCGAAAAGCCAGCCGATGATGGTGCGCCATCCGCTCAACCGCTTTGCCGAGGCCGAGGAGGTGGCGCAGGGCATCGCGCTGCTGCTGTCCACGGACAGCAGCATGGTCTCGGGCGCTGTGCTGCCGCTGGATGGCGGTTTCCTGGCGGTCTAGGCGCTTCCGGCTTTCGGCCCCGGGGGGGAACCGGCACCGGGCATCCCGGCTTGTCTTCTGGCGCCAGCTTCGGCGCGGGCAGGGGACAGCCGCCATGCTAGAAGAACTGAACCGCATCTTCCTGGGCGATCAGCAGCTTCGTTTCGCCTGGGAGGTGTTTCTGCGCACCCTCATCATCTATTTCTATACCTTGGCCCTGATGCGCTGGCTGGGCGGGCGCACGGTGGCGCAGCTTTCCATCGTCGAGTTCCTGCTGGTCATCGCCATCGGCTCGGCGGTGGGCGATTCGCTGTTCTATCCCGACGTGCCGATGCTGCCGGCGATGTTCGCCATCTTCTTGGTCGCCGCCTTCAACAAGCTGGTGGACGAGGCGATCCTGTCCTCGGACCTGCTGTCGCGGATCTTCGAAGGCCGGCCGCGCATCGTCGTCACCGAGGGGCGGGTGCACGGGGGCCGGTTGCGCCGCCTGGGCATGGGCGAGGGCGAGCTTTATCTGAAGCTGCGTGAAAAGGGCATCACCGACCTGAACGAGATCAAGTTCGCCATCATCGAGGCGAATGGCGCCTTGTCGGTGCTGACTCGGGACCGTGGCGGCATGGCCGGGCTCTACCAGCCGCCGGCGCTGCCGCCGGGCGAAATGGCCTGGGCGAAAAAGTCGTGACCGCCGCGCGCCGCGCCGGCCAGCGGCGGCTGCGCACCGGCCACGTGTTCCTGCCGCGACCCGTCCCGGCGCATCATCGGATCGTCTCGACCTGACCTCGCTGCCGAAGTGCCCGCGCGGCGCATCGACGGCCACGCCGATCCCGAGGTCGGCCCGGATCGCTTCCGCTGATCCCGCGGGGCATTGACGGCACCCGCGGCGGCGGGCCAGCCTGCGCGGGCGGCCGTTTTGGCGCCTTGGCAAGCGGCGGGCAAGCAACAAGGGATGCGTATGACACAGGACGACTATCCGCAGGACCAGCCGGCGATTCGCACCATGGCCATGCCGGCCGATACCAACCCCTCGGGCGACATCTTCGGCGGCTGGCTGATGTCGCAGATGGATCTGGCGGCGGGCAATGTCGCCGCGCGGCGGGCGCGGGGGCGTTGCGCCACGGTGGCGGTGGACAGCTTCAGCTTTCACCTGCCGGTCAAGGTCGGCGACGAGGTGTCGGTCTTTGCCCGCATCCTGCGCGAGGGGCGCAGTTCCATGCAACTGCATGTCGAGGCCTGGCGCCGCTCGCGCGACGGGGCCGAGACGCAGAAGGTGACGCAGGCCACCTTCGTCTTCGTGGCCCTGGACGAGGCCGGGCGGCCGCGCGCCCTGCCGGCCGCAAGCTGATCTTGACGCCGAGCGAAAGGCCGGTGACGCGGCCAGACATGACATTCGTCGCGCCGGTTCCGTGTGCCCCCGCAGAAGCCGGTTGCAATCGGCAAGGACCGCCGATTAGTCTGATCCGGCGGAACAAAGAACCAATAGAAACAGGGGGCCCGCATCGTGACAGCGCAATCCGGCAACGACGCGTTCGTTGTCTTTGACCATGTCCAGAAAAGCTATGACGGCCAGACACTTGTCGTCAAAGACCTGAACCTTTCCATCGGCAAGGGCGAATTCCTGACCATGCTCGGCCCGTCCGGCTCGGGCAAGACCACCTGCCTGATGATGCTGGCCGGATTCGAGACGGCGACGCATGGCGAAATCCGGCTCGACGGCAGGAACATCAACGACGTGCCGCCGCACAAGCGCGGCATCGGCATGGTGTTCCAGAACTACGCGCTTTTCCCGCACATGACGGTGGGCGAGAACCTGTCCTTTCCGCTGGAAGTGCGCGGCATGTCCAAGGCCGAGCGCGAGAGCCGCATCAGCCGCGCGCTGGACATGGTGCAGATGGGCAAGTTCAAGACCCGCCGCCCGGCGCAGCTTTCGGGCGGCCAGCAGCAGCGCATCGCGCTGGCCCGGGCGCTGGTCTTCGATCCCAAGCTGGTGCTGATGGACGAGCCGCTGGGCGCGCTCGACAAGCAGCTGCGCGAGCACATGCAATTCGAGATCAAGGCGCTGCACGACCGGCTGGGCATCACCGTGGTCTATGTCACCCATGACCAGGGCGAGGCGCTGACCATGTCGGACCGCATCGCCGTGTTCAACGACGGCCGCATCCAGCAGTTGGCGCCGCCACCGGTGCTTTACGAACAGCCCGGCAACAGCTTCGTCGCCGGCTTCATCGGCGAGAACAACGCCCTGCGCGGCAGCATCGAGCAGCTCGACGGCGACAAGGCGCTGGTGCGGCTCGGCAATGGCGAGCTGATCGACGCCACCGCCGTCAATATCCGCGAGGTCGGGCAGACCACCACCGTCTCGATCCGGCCCGAGCGGGTGGAGTTCAAGCCCGAGCTGATGCCCGCCGGCGCCCATACCATCGAGGCGCAGGTGCGCGATGTGATCTATATGGGCGATATCCTGCGCGCGCGGCTGCATGTCGCCGGCCAGGACGGTTTCGTCATGAAATACCGCAACACGCTTGGCCAGGTCCGGCTGTCGCCGGGCCAGACCATCCGCATCGGCTGGCACCCCGAGGATGCCCGCGCCCTCGATCCGGTATGATTTCGCTTACAAGTCAAGGAGTTACGATGAAACGCACGCTGATCCTGACCTCTGCGCTGGTTGCCGTCGCGGCGACCGCCCATGCGCAGGACAAGCAGGTGAACCTGCTGTCCTGGGGCGGTGCCTACGGCAACAGCCATGTCCAGGCCTATGCCAAGCCGTTCGAGGAAAAGACCGGCATCAAGGTTTCCATCGCCGATGCCGACAACCCCGCGACGCCGCTCAAGGCGCAGGTCGAGGCGGGCAATGTCACCACTGACGTGGCCTCGGTCGAATATGCCGACGCGGTGCGCCTCTGCGACGAGGGGCTGCTGGAGGAGATCGACCCGGCGATCCTGGCCCCGGCCGCCGATGGCACGGCGGCGACCGAGGATTTCATCGAGGGCGCCGTGACCGACTGCTTCGTCGGCACCGATGTCTATTCGATGATCCTGGCCTATGACGACACGAAATTCCCCGATGCCAAGCCGGCCGGCGCGGCGGATTTCTTCGACACCGCCAAATTCCCCGGCAAGCGCACCATGCGCAAGGGCGCCAAGTTCAACCTGGAATTCGCGCTGATGGCCGATGGCGTGGCACCCGATCAGGTCTATGAGCTGCTGGGCACCCCCGAGGGTGTCGACCGCGCCTTCGCCAAGCTCGACAGCATCAAGAACGACGTGATCTGGTGGGAAGCCGGCGCGCAGCCGCCGCAGCTTCTGGCCGATGGCGAGGTCAGCATGGCCTTTGCCTTCAACGGCCGGATCTTCGACGCCGCGCAGAAAGAGGGCAAGCCCTTCAAGATCGTCTGGGACGGCCAGATCTACGAGATGGAAGGCTGGGTCATCCCCAAGGGCGCGCCGCATCTCGAGGCCGCCAAGGAGTTCGTGACCTACTCGACCTCGCCCGAGCCGCAGGCCCGCGCGGCCGAGTTCATCAGCTACGGCCCGCCGCGCCAGTCGGCCGCCGCGCTGGTCGGCAATATCGAGGGCACCGAGGTTCCCATGGGGCCGAACCTGCCGACCTTTGCCGACAACATGAAGCAGGCGCTGGCCTCGAACCTGGATTTCTGGGTCGATCACGACGCCGAACTGCAAGAGCGGTTCAACGCCTGGCTGGCGGCGAACTGACGCATCGCCGCGGCGGGGCCGACCCCGCCGCGGCACGCCAAGCCCGAACGGGCAGGAAACGGCCAACGCGCCGAAGAACACCAACGGGAGGAAAGACATGAACAGACTGCTTATCCTGACCACGGCCCTGTGCGGGCTGGGTTTCGCGGCCCAGGCGCAGAACAAGGAGGTCAACGTGGTCTCTTGGGGCGGCGCCTACGAGAAATCGCAGGTCGAGGCCTATAACATCCCCTTCGCCAAGGAAACGGGCATCAAGGTCAACATGATCGCCGCCGACAACCCGGCCGCGCCGCTCAAGGCGCAGATCGAGGCCGGCAACATCACCGGCGACGTGTTCGACATCGAGGTTTCCGACGCCATCCGGCTTTGCGACGAGGGCGCGCTGGTCGAGATCGACCCGGCCAGCCTGCCGCCGGCGCCGGACGGCACCCCGGCCGCCGACGACTTCATCCCCGGCGCGCTGCGCGACTGCGCGGTGGCGAACATCTTCTGGGGCACGGTCATCGCCTATGACAAGACCAAGTTCCCCGACGGTCCGCCCACCACCGCCGCGGATTTCTTCGACACCGCCAAGTTCCCGGGCCAGCGCGGCCTGCCCAAGAGCCCGAAGCGCACGCTCTACCTGGCGCTGATCGCCGATGGCGTGGCGCCCGATCAGGTCTACGAGGTTCTGGACACGCCCGAAGGCGTGGACCGCGCCTTCGCCAAGCTCGGCACCATCAAGGACAGCGTGGTCTGGTGGGAAGCCGGCGCCCAGCCGGTGCAGCTGCTCGCCGATGGCGAGGTGACCATGGCCACCGGCTATAACGGCCGCTTCTTCGATGCCATGGTGGCCGAGGGCAAGCCCTTCGAGATCATCTGGGACGGGCAGTTCATGGACATGGACATGTTCGCCATTCCCAAGGGCTCGCCCAACCCCGAGGCGGCGATGGCCTATCTGAAATTTGCCACCGACACGCAGCGCCTGGCCGATCAGGCGAAATGGATCGCCTATGGCCCGTCGCGCAAAAGCTCGGCGGCGCTGGTCGGGCTTTATCAGGACGGCAAGACCGAGATGGCGCCGCATATGCCCACCAGCGATGAGCACATGAAGACCGCCGTCATGGACGACCCGGAATGGTGGGCCGACCACGACGCCGAGATGGCCGAGCGCTTCAACGCCTGGCTGGCCGCGAACTGATCCCGCGCCGCCGCCCGGGGGATCGGGCGGCAGCCCCACGACGAAGCTCTTGCCCGACGAAGGATCAAGATGTCCAACGCGCTTGACCCCCATGCCGCCATCGTGACCGAGGCCGGCGGCCTCGACCAGGGCGGAACACTGAGAACCGCGGACGGTCGCCCGCTGAAGGCGGCGCTGGCGCGCAGCTCGCGCCGGGCGCGGCGGCGGGCGTTCTTCCTGGTGCTGCCGCTTCTGCTGTTCGTGCTGCTGACCTTCGTCCTGCCGATCGGGCAGATGCTGCAGCGCTCGGTCAAGAACGACGGCTTCTCGGCCAACATGCCGCAGCTCTCGGCCTGGTTCGCCGAGCATCCCCGCGGCACCGAGCCGGACGAGGCGGCCTGGGCGGCGCTGGCCGCCGACCTGACCGCCGCCGCCGAGGCGCGCACCGTCGGCGTCATCGGCACCCGCGTCAATTACGACATGCCGGGCACCCGCTCGCTGTTCACCTCGGCCGGGCGCAAGGCCCGCCGCGGCATCGAGCCGCCCTATCGCGCGGCCATGCTCGAGATGGACGAGAAATGGGGCGACCCGAAGCTGTGGTCGGTGATGCGCGAGGCCTCCTCGGCCTATACGACGAACTTCTACCTCGCCGCCGTCGACCGCACCCGCGACGATGCCGGCAATATCGTTCAGGCACCCGAGCAGCAGCGCATCTACCTGACGCTGTTCCAGCGCACCTTCTGGCTGTCGCTGGTCATCACCTTCACCACCTTCCTGCTGGGCTTTCCGATCGCGCATCTGCTGGCGACGCTGCCGATGCGCAAGTCGAACCTGCTGATGATCCTGGTGCTTTTGCCGTTCTGGACCTCGCTGCTGGTCCGGACCACGGCCTGGATGGTGCTGTTGCAGCAGCAGGGCGTGGTCAACGACGTGCTGGTGTGGCTGGGGGTGATCGGCAACAACCAGCGGCTGCAGATGATCTTCAACCAGACCGGCACGATCATCGCCATGACCCATATCCTGCTGCCCTTCATGATCCTGCCGCTCTATTCGGTGATGCGCACCATCAACCCCAGCTATGTCCGCGCCGCGCGCTCGCTGGGCGCGACAAGCTGGACGGCGTTCCGTCGCATCTACTTCCCGCAGACCCTGCCGGGGCTGGGGGCGGGGGCGCTGCTCGTGTTCATCCTGGCGGTGGGCTATTACATCACCCCGGCGCTGGTCGGCGGCTCGTCGGGGCAGCTGATCTCGAACCTGATCGCGATGCACATGACGCAGACGCTGAACTGGTCGATGGCGGCGGCGCTGGCCTCGCTGCTGCTGGCGGGGGTGCTGATCCTCTACTGGGTCTATGACCGTCTCGTCGGCATCGACAATCTGAAACTGGGGTAACCGCCATGGCGCTTCCGACTTACGCATCCCCGCTGGAAAAGGTCTGGCACTATGCCTATCTGGCGCTCTGCGCGGCGATCTTCTTCTTCCTGATCGCCCCCATCGTGGTGGTGATCCCGCTGAGCTTCAACGCCGAGCCCTATTTCACCTTCACCGACAAGATGCTGTCCTTCGACCCCGAGGGCTATTCCATGCGCTGGTATCGCAGCCTGCTGACCTTCGGCATGGCCAATCCGGACGCGCCGGGGGGACTCAGCTGGTGGGCGGATGCCTGGCAGAACGCGAAATGGGTGAACGCCGCGAAGTCGTCGATCATCATCGGCTTCTTCTCGACCATCCTGGCCACGGTGTTGGGCACGCTGGCGGCGCTGGGCCTGTCGCGGCCCGAGATGCCGTTCCGCCGCATCATCATGGCGGTGCTGATCTCGCCGATGATCGTGCCGATCATCATCACCGCGACCGGGATGTTCTTCTTCTACTCGAACCCCTGCGAACCGCTGACCTGGATCGGGCTGAACCCGGAATGCGGCCGGCTGGCCGGCACCTATCTGGGGGTGATCCTGGCCCATGCCACGCTGGGCATTCCCTTCGTCATCATCACGGTGACGGCGACGCTGATCGGCTTTGACCAGTCGCTGAACCGGGCGGCGGCAAGCCTGGGGGCGAACCCGCGCACCACCTTCTTCCGCATCACCATGCCCTTGATCCTGCCCGGGGTGATCTCGGGGGCGCTCTTCGCCTTCGTGACCTCTTTCGACGAGGTGGTGGCGGTGCTGTTCATCGCCGGGCCGGACCAGCAGACCATCCCGCGGCAGATGTGGAACGGCATCCGCGAGCAGATCTCGCCGGCCATCCTTGCCGTGGCGACGCTGCTGGTCATCTTCTCCATCGCCCTGCTGACCACGGTGGAACTGCTGCGCCGCCGGTCGGAACGGCTCCGGGGGCTCACGCCAAGCTGATCGGCCGGACGCCGCGAAAGGCCAGCGACGCCGCCCCTTGCCGGGCGGCGTCCGCCGTCAGGGCAGGATGCTCAGCCAGAACCAGATGGTCAGGATCGACAGCGCCGTCGCCACCAGCACCGCCGAGGCCGAGACCCGCTT
This sequence comes from Paracoccus sp. TOH, assembly GCF_030388245.1. Classification (NCBI taxonomy): domain Bacteria; kingdom Pseudomonadati; phylum Pseudomonadota; class Alphaproteobacteria; order Rhodobacterales; family Paracoccaceae; genus Paracoccus; species Paracoccus sp. TOH. The sequence goes on along the minus strand of NZ_CP098360.1, from coordinate 312,715 downwards.
CGCCACCCCGTAGATCGAGGCGAAGAGATAGGCGTTCACCCCCGGCGCCATGGCAGCGGTGACCACGGCCGAGCGGATCTCGGCCACGCCCAGCCCGAACAGCTTGGAGAGCCCGAAGGTCACAGCCGGATGCAGCAGCAGCGAGCCGGCGCAGCACAGCGCGATGGCCCGCGCCTCGCCCTCGGGACGGTAGCGATAGAGGATGCCGCCCAGCCCGAACAGCGCCACGGGCAGGGCGGCGCTGGACATCATCCGGACCGCGCCCCAGAAACCCTCGGGCATGACCAGCCCGGCCTGGATCAGCAGGTTCATCACGAAACCGCAAAGGATGCCGATCACCATCGGCGTATGCAGCACCCCCGACAGGGCGCGCAGCGCCACCCGGCCCAGCGACAGGTCGTGCCCGCGCGCCCGCGCGAACTCCATCGCGGTGATGCCGAAGGTATAGAGCAGCGGCGAATGGATCGAGATGATGGTGAAGTTGCCGACCAGCGCCTCGGGTCCATAGGCGCGCTCGGTGATCGGCACGCCCAGCAGCAGCGAGTTCGAGAACAGGCAGACGAAGCCGATGGCGATGGCATCCTCGACCGGGCGCTTGAGCCAGCGCAGCGCCAGACCCATGCCCAGGGCAAAGGACAGGAATGCGCCGGCATAGAAGGCCAGCAGCAGCAGCGGGTTGTAATTCGTGCCCAGGTCCAGATGGGCGATGGCGTTGAACAGCAGCACCGGCACCGCGAAGGTCTGGGCAAAGCGCATGATGCCGTCGACGGCGACCTCGGACAGCATCCGCCGCCAGCAGGCGACATAGCCGAAGCCGACCACCAGGAAGACCGGCAGGATGACATCGAACAGCGCGGTCATATCAGCTCGATCCGCATGCCGTCATGGGCCGGGATGACGTTCTCGGGCGTCTCGCGCATGACGTCGTCATAATCCAGGTCGATATGCATGTTGGTGATGATGCCCTGCGCGCAGCCCGAGCGCGCGATCCAGTCCAGCGCCAGCGCCAGATGCGCATGGCTGGGATGCGGGATACGGCGCAGCGCGTCGCAGATGAACACGTCGCAGCCGGCAATCAGCGGCCAGGCATCCTCGGGGATGGCCAGCACGTCGGGCAGGTAGACCAGGCTCTGCTCCATGCCGCCGATGCGATAGCCGAGCGCGGCGATGTCGCCGTGATCGACCGCGAAGGGCGCAAGCTCGATGGTGCCGCCGGCGCCCTCGACGGCAAAGGGGCCGGTGATCGGCATCAACTCGCAGATCGGCGGATAGGACGAACCCGCGGGCGTCTCGAAAATATAGCCGAAGCGGGTCATCAGCGCCGCGGCGGTGGGGCGATCGGCCCAGACCGGCATCTTGCGGCGCATGTTGAAGACGATCTGGCGCAGGTCGTCGATGCCGTGGATATGATCGGCATGGGCATGGGTATAGGCGACCGCGTCCAATTCGCCGACGTCGGCATCCTGCATCTGCGGCACGAAATCCGGGCCGGTGTCGATCAGCACCCGGGTCGCGCCATCATGGCCGAAACGCTCGACCAGCAGCGCGCAGCGCCGGCGGCGGTTGCGCGGATTGGCTGGGTCGCATTCGCCCCAGCGGTTCCCCAGCCGCGGCACGCCCCCCGAAGACCCGCAGCCAAGGATGGTGGCGCGGATCATGCCGCGGCCTTGGCGAACAGCCGCTCGAAATTCGCGGTGGTCAGGGCGGCGAACGCGGCCTCGGTCAGGCCCAGGGCCTGGGCGCCGATCCGGGCGGTATGGGCGACATAGGCCGGCTCGTTGCGCTTGCCGCGATGCGGCGGCGGGGCAAGATAGGGCGCGTCGGTCTCGACCAGGACGCGGTCACGCGGCGCGGCGGCAAAGATCTCGCGGATCTCGGTCGAGCGCGGAAAGGCGGCGATCCCCGACATGGATAGGTAGAAGCCCAGGTCCAGCGCCGCCCGGGCCAGTTCGGGGCCGCTGGTATAGCAATGCATCACGCAGGAGAACGCGCCGGCGCCATGCTCCTCGGTCAGGATGCGGGCCATGTCGGCGTCGGCATCGCGCGCATGGACGATCAGCGGCAGGCCGGTGCGGCGCGCGGCCTCGATATGGATGCGCAGGCTTTCGGCCTGCACCGCCGCGCTGTCGGCGGTGTAGTGATAGTCGAGCCCGGTCTCGCCGATGCCGACGAATTTCGGATGCGCGGCCAGGGCCACCAGATCCTCGACCGTGACCAGCGGCTCCTCGGCGGCATACATCGGATGGGTGCCGGCGGCATAGAACACCTCGGGATGCGCCTCGGCGATGGCGCGCACCGCCGGCTCGTTCTTCAGCCGGGTGCAGATCGTCACCATGCGGGTGACGCCCGCCGCGCGGGCGCGCGCGACCAGCTCGGCCTGCTTGCCGGCGAAATCGGGGAAGTCCAGGTGGCAATGGCTGTCCACCAGGGCGAAGGGAGGATGTTCAGACATCGGCTGATCCGTCAGAGGGCGGGCTGGTTCGCAAGCCCGATCAGCATATCCAACACCAGCGCGGAAGGGTCAAGGTTGACCGCCCGCCCGGCGCGGGCCCGCGCCGAAAGCTCGGCCTGCGCCCCGGCCCAAAGCCGCGCGGCTGCGGGGCCGGGGGCGATGCGGCTCAGCACCTCGGCCTCGCCCTCGGCTGCCTCGGGCAGGGGGGCGCCCATCAGGCCGGTTCGGGCGGCGCGGGTCAGGAAGCGGTCGATCAGCGTCACCACCAGGTCGAACGGGTCGCCATCGGCGCTGGCCCGGCCCGCCGCCGTCTCGGCCAGCTGGGCGGCGGCGCGGCGGTCCATGCGGGGATATTCTGCGAAAAGCCCGATCAGGCGCTGATAGACCGCCAGCCCGTCCTGGCCGGCCAGCCGCAGCGCCTCGCCGACCGAGCCGCCGGACAGCGCCGCAAGCCGCGCCGCGTCCTGGTCAAGGCCCAGGCCCTGCAAGACCCCCGCCATGTCCTCGGGGCCCAGCGGGTGCAGCCGCAGCTCGCGGCAGCGCGAGCGGATGGTCGGCAGCAGCCGCGCCGGCTGATGCGCCACCAGCAGGATCGTCGCCGCCGGCGGCGGCTCCTCGAGCAGCTTCAGCAGCGCATTGGCGGCGGCCTGGTTCATTTCGTCGGCGGCGTCGATGATCGCGACGCGGCGTCCGCCCTCGGCCGCGCTCATATGGAAGAAACCCTGCAGCCTGCGGATCTCGTCCACGGTGATCTCGGCCCGCAGCCGCTGGGTCTTTTCGTCGACGGGCCGCCGGATCAGATGCAGCCGCGGCTCCGACAGCGCGCGGATGCGGCGCACCACCGGATCGTCGGTCGCGGTCGACAGGCCGGATTCCGCGCCGCCGCTCAGCAGCCATTTTGCGATGCTCCAGGCCAGCGTCGCCTTGCCGGTGCCGCGCGGGCCCGAGATCAGCCAGGCATGGTGCAGCCGATGCGCCTTGGCCGCGGCCAGGAAATCCGCGACGGCGGCGTCCTGGCCGATGATGCGCAGAGCCTCGCGCGGATGCGGGGCGCCGGGCACGCGGTCGGGCTCGGGCAGCGGCTCGTCGCTCATGCCAGCGCCGCCAGGACGCGGCCGGCGACCTCGTCCCCGCTGCCGCTGCCGTCGATCACGCGGATACGCGCCGGAAACTCGGCGGCGAGGGCGAGGAACCCGTCACGCAGCCGCCGCTGGAAGTCGAGACCGAGCGTCTCGAACCTATCCTCGACCCCGCCGCGGGCCTGGCCGCGCGTCAATGCGATCTCGGGGTCGATGTCGATGACGAAGGTCCGGTCCGTCTCGATGCCGATGGTCAGCCGGTGCAGCTCCTCGACCAGTTGGCGCAGATCGGCGCGGGCGAGGCCCTGGTAGACCCGGCTGGAATCGGCGAAGCGGTCGGTGACCACCCAGGCGCCGCGTGCCAATGCCGGCCGGATCAGCCGCTCGACATGGTCGCGCCGGGCGGCGGTGAACAGCAGAAGCTCGGTTTCGGGCGACCAGCGTTCGCTCCGGCCCTCGACGAGCAGGCGGCGGATCTCCTCGGCGCCCTCGCTGCCGCCGGGCTCGCGCGTCAGCACGGTTTCGGTACCGCGCGCGTTCAATGCCTGCGCCAGCCGGCGCGCCTGGGTGGACTTTCCCGATCCGTCGATGCCCTCGAAACTGATGAACATGGCCGCGCGGGTTCAGTTCCGTACCGACTGGATCGCGCGCTCGCCCAGGCGGAAGGCCGCGCTCTGGATCCGGCCGAAGACGCCGGTGCGGGCCACGTCGCTGGCGGCGAGCAGCGGCAGGCGCGACTGGCCGACGCCGGGAATGTCCACGATCAGCTCGCCCAGCTGGTCGCCCTTGGCGATCGGCGCCTCGATCGGGCCCCTGAAAACCGCCTCGGCCTTGACGCCCGCGTGCGAACCGGCCGGGATCAGCACCCGGACGCCGTCCCTGGTGGTCAGGCCGATGCGGCCCTTGTCGCCCAGCCAGACCGGCGCCTGGGTCACGATCTCGTCCTTGGGAATGATGGTGCGCATGGTGAACTGGCGATAGGCCCAGTTCACGATCCGCTCGGCCTCCTCGGCGCGGGCCTTTTCGCTGGGCAAGCCGGCGATGACGAAGACGATGCGCCGGTCGCCCTGCACCGCCGAGCCGACAAGGCCATAGCCTGCCTCTTGCGTGTGGCCGGTCTTCAGCCCGTCAGCCTTCCAGTCGCCGGTGCCCAGGCGCAGCAGCGGATTGCGGTTGTTCGCATTCGAGGGCACCCGGCCCTTGTAATTGTATTCGGTCAGCGCGAAATTCTTGTAAAGCTCGGGGAATTCGGTGATCAGCCGGGTGGCGAGCAGGCCGAGATCATGCATCGACATCCGGTGCTGCGGATCGGGCCAGCCCGAGGCGTTGGCGAAATGCGAATCCATCATGCCAAGCTGCCGGGCGCGGTCGTTCATCAGCCGCGCGAAGGCTTCCTCGGTGCCGGCCAGCCCTTCGGCCACCACCACGCAGGCATCGTTGCCGGAATTGATGATGATGCCGTGGATCAGCTCCTCGACGGCGGGGCGGTCGGCGGGCTCGACGAACATTTTCGAGCCGCCCATGTGCCAGGCCTTGGTCGAGACCGGAAAAGTCGTGTCCATTGCCACCCGGCCGTCGGCCAGCGCCTCGAACAGCATGTTCAGGGTCATCAGCTTGGACATCGAGGCGGGCGGCAGCGGCTCGTCGGCATTCTTCTCCATCAGCACGGTGCCGGTCGCCACGTCATAGACCCAAGCGGCGCGGGCATTGGTGTCGAATGCCTGCGCCGGCAGCGCCAGCACCATGATCAGAGCGAAGATGCGGAACGTCAGTGCGCGCATGGATTGTCCTTGACCTGTCGCGTTTGCGCCATGGTTAGCGCAGCGGGCCGGAACCCGCAACGCCGCAGGGCCGCCTGTGCCGGGCAAGTGAACGGCCGGCGCCGGTCTAGTAGCTGCGGATCAGCCCGACGAGCCGGCCCTGGATGCGCACCTTGTCCTCGGGCAGCACCCGGGTCTCGTAAGCCGGGTTCGCGGCCTCGAGCGCGATCATGCCGCCCTTGCGGCGATAGCGCTTCAGCGTCGCCTCGAAACCCTCGACCAGGGCGACGATGATGTCACCGTTCTCGGCCGTGTCCTGTTCGCGGATCACCACGACGTCGCCGTCGTTGATCCCGGCCTCGATCATCGAATCGCCGCGCACCTCCAGCGCGTAATGCCGGTCCTGGCCCGAGAGCATCGAACCCGGCACGGCGATGTGATGCGAAACCTCCGAGATCGCCTCGATCGGGACGCCGGCGGCGATGCGGCCCATGACCGGCAGTTCCACGGCGGAAACGGCGATTTCCATCGCGCCGCGCGGCAGCGGCGCCGGGCGTTCGGGCGCGTCGCCGTCGATCACCCGGGGCTGGAATCCGGGCCCCTTGCTGAGGCTGTCGGGCAGGCGGACGATTTCCAGCGCGCGGGCGCGATGCGGCAGGCGGCGGATGAATCCGCGTTCCTCAAGAGCGGTCACGAGGCGATGAATTCCCGATTTCGAGCGCAGGTCCAGCGCGATTTTCATTTCGTCGAACGAGGGCGGCACCCCGTCGCGAGCCATCCGCGCCTGAATGAATTCAAGAAGCTGGATCTGTTTCTTCGTCAGCATGCTCTGCCCCCGATCTGCTGCGGCCGCCATCATGTTCATCGAATGTTCTAGCGCGGCCGATCCCTTGCGTCAATCTTTATGGCGATTCGGGTAAATTTCCGGTTAACCGGCTAAAGCGGCAGATAGCTCATCCGCTCGCCGGCCTTGCGTGCCGGATCGCCGGCGGGGCGGATCAGCAGTGCATCGGCCTCGGCCAACACCCACAGCCGGGCGGAATCCTGGTCGGGGAAAGGCTCGATCCCGGGCAGGCCGTCGCCGGGCACAAGCCGGGCGCGCAGGTAGTGCTGCCGGTCGCCCTCGGGCGGCAGGTCGCGGGTCAGCACGGCCTGCAGGGGCTCGGGGCCCGGCGGCAGGCCCTGCATGGCGCGGATCAGCGGTTGCATGAAGAGTTTCGCGCAAACCGCGGCCGAGACCGGGTTTCCCGGCAGACCCAGCATGGCGGCCGGACCGATGCGGCCGGCCATCAGCGGCTTTCCGGGGCGCATGGCCAGCTTGTAGAAGGCGCGCTCCATGCCCAGTTCGGCCGAGACCTTGGCGATCAGGTCGTGGTCGCCCACCGAGGCGCCGCCGATGGTGACGATCAGGTCGCAGCCCTCGGCCTCGGCGAAGCGGTCGCGCAGGCTTTCCTCGGTGTCGCGGGCCAGCGGCAGGACCACCGGCTCGGCCCCCGCCTCGCGTGCGAGCGCGGCGATGGCGATGTCGTTCGAGCTGATGATCTGGCCCGGCGCCGGGTCCGAGCCGGGGCGCACCAGCTCGTCGCCGCCGGCCAGCACCGCGACGCGCGGCCGGCGTGCGACCGTCAGCCGCGGCACGTTCATCGCCGCGAGCAGCGCCAGATCGGCAGGACGCAGCGGGCGCGGCGGCTGAAAGGTCGAGCCTTCGGCGAAATCATTGCCTTTGCGGCGGATGTTCAGGTTGGACCCGACATCGGCGATACTGATCCGGTCGCCGTCGCGCGTGACGATCTCTTGCATCACCACGCGGTCGTAGCCGGCGGGCACCGGGGCGCCGGTGAAGATGCGGATGGCGCTGCCGGGCGGCGTTTCGCCCTCGTAAGGCACGCCGGCGGCCGCGGTGCCGATCACCGTCAGCGGGCCGGGCAGCTCGGCCGAGCGCAGCGCATAGCCGTCCATGGCCGCCGCGTCGAATGGCGGTTGCGTCAGCCGGGCGACACCCGGCGCGATCATGGCGCGGCCCAGCGCCTGATCCAGCGCCACCTGTTCCGGCTCGGGGGCGCGGGCAAGGGCCAGGACGCGGCTGCGGGCTTCTTCGACGCTGATCATTCTTCCCCCTCAGGGCGCGCGGAACGCGCCCGATTTGCCGCCGGTCTTGGAAAGCAGGCGGATGCCCTCGATCCGCATGTCCTTCTGCGCGGCCTTGAGCATGTCGTAGACGGTCAGGCAGGCGGTGGAAACGGCGGTCAGCGCCTCCATCTCCACCCCGGTCTTGCCGGCGGTCTTCACCGTGGCGGTGACGCGGATGCCGGGCAGCGCCGGGTCCGCCGCCAGATCGACCGAGACCCTGGTGATCGGCAGCGGGTGGCAGAGCGGGATCAGGTCCGCAGTGCGCTTGGCGCCCATGATGCCGGCCAGCCGCGCCACGCCCATCACGTCGCCCTTGGCCGCGCCGCCCTGCGCCAGCGCCAGGGTTTCGGGCGCCATGATGACCACGCCCTCGGCCACCGCCTCGCGCGCCGTCTCGGGCTTCTCGGACACATCGACCATATGCGCCTGGCCCTGGGCGTCGAAATGCGTCAGGCTCATGCCGCAAGGCCCAGGATCTGCCGGGTGGCGCCGGTCACGTCGGCTTGCCGCATCAGGCTTTCGCCGATCAGGAAGCGCCGGACCCCGGCCGCCGCCATGCGGTTCAGGTCGGCGGGGGTGAACAGCCCGCTTTCGCAGACCAGCTCGCGGTCGGCGGGCACATGCGGCGCCAGTTCCAGCGTTACGTCCAGGCTGACCTCGAAGGTCTTCAGGTTGCGGTTGTTCACCCCGATCAGCGGCGATTTCAGCCTGAGCGCGCGGTCCAGTTCGGCGCGGTCGTGGACCTCGACCAGCGCGTCCATGCCCCAATGGAAGGCCGCATCCTCGAGCTCGGCGGCCAGCGTGTCATCGACCGAGGCCATGATGATCAGGATGCAATCGGCCCCCCAGGCACGGGCCTCGGCCACCTGATAGGGGTCGTAAAGGAAATCCTTGCGCAGCGCCGGCAGGTCGCAGGCCTCGCGCGCGGCGGTCAGGAACTCGGGTGCGCCCTGGAAGCTGGGGGCGTCGGTCAGCACCGACAGGCAGGCGGCGCCGCCGGCCTGATAGGCGCGGGCCAGCGCCGGCGGGTCGAAATCCGGGCGGATCAGGCCCTTGGAGGGGCTGGCCTTCTTGATCTCGGCGATCAGCGCATGGCCGGTCGCCGCCTTGCCCTCCAGCGCGCGGGCAAAGCCGCGCGGGGCCGAGGCGGCGCGGGCCGCGGCCTCGATGTCCGACAGCGGCCGGGCGGCCCTGGCGGCGGCGATTTCTTCCAGCTTGTAGGCCTTGATGCGCTCGAGAATGTCCATGATGTCGGTTTACCCCGCGGCGGCGGTTTCGGAAAGGGCCCAGTCGATCGCCGGCTCGCCCCGCGCCCGCAACCAGTCGTTCACCCGGCTGAACGGGCGCGAGCCGAAGAAGCCGCGCCGCGCCGACAAGGGCGAGGGATGCGCGCTTTCGATCACCAGATCCTGCGGCCGCGGCAGCCCGGCCAGCGCCTTCTGCGCCTGGGCGCCCCAAAGCACGAAGGCCAGCGGCCCTTCGGCCTGCGCCCGCGCGACGGTTTGTCGCGCCAGCCGGTCCCAGCCCCATTTCGCATGCGCCCCGGCCTGTCCGGGCAGCACGGAAAGCGAGGTGTTGAGCAGCAGCGCCCCCTGCCGCGCCCAATGGCTCAGGTCGCCGTTCGGGGGGGCGGCGCCGATGTCGTCGCGCATCTCGGCATAGATGTTTCGCAGCGAGCGCGGCAGCGCGGTTTCCGGCGTGACCGAAAAGGCCAGCCCGTTGGCATGGCCGGGCGTCGGATAGGGGTCCTGACCCAGGATCACCACCCGCACCCGCTCGGGCGGGGTCAGTTCCAGCGCGGCGAAGACGCGGCCGGGGCCGGGCAGCCAGTCGCCGCCGCGCAGCCGGGCGGCGATGGCCGGCCAGTCCTGGCGAAAGAACGGCAGCTCGGCCCAGGCGCCGGGGATGCGGGGTTCAGCCATCGGCATCCGGGGCGCCGACCCGGGCCGCCAGCGCGGCCAGCTTGGCCTTGGCCTTGCCGCTGTCGATGGCGTCGCGGGCGATCTCGGCCCCCTCGCGCAGATCGGCGGCTTTGCCGGCGATCAGCAGCGCCGCGGCGGCGTTCAGCAGCACCGCGTCGCGATAGGCGCCCGGCGCACCGTCCAGCAGCGCCCGCAGCGCCGCGGCGTTCTGCGCCGGGTCGCCGCCCAGGATCGCCTCGAACCGGTGCACCGGCAGGCCGGCATCCTCGGGCGCGATCTGGAACTCGGTGATCTCGCCGTCCTTCAGTTGCGCCACCCAGGTCGGCCCGGCGATCGAGATCTCGTCGGTGCCGTCGCCGCCATGCACCAGCCAGGCCGCCTCGCTGCCCAGCTCGCGCAGGGTCTCGGCCATCGGGCGGTTCCAGACCCGGTCGAAGGTGCCGGTCAGCTGCCGCCGCACCCCGCCGGGATTGGTCATCGGCCCCAGCAGGTTGAAGATCGTCCGGGTGCCCAGTTCCGCCCGCGCCGGGCCGACATGGCGCATGGCCGGGTGATGCACCGGCGCCATCATGAAGCAGATGCCGGTGGCGGCCAGCGCCCGCTCGGCGATCTCGGGGGTGGACATGACGTTCAGCCCCAGATGGGTCAGCGCGTCGGCCGAGCCCGACTTGGACGACAGGTTGCGGTTGCCGTGCTTGGCGACCGGCACGCCGGCGCCGGCGACCACGAAGGCCGTGGCGGTCGAGATGTTCAGCGTGCCCTTGCCGTCGCCGCCGGTGCCGACGATGTCCATGGCGCCCGCCGGCGCCTGGATGCGGTTCATCCGCGCCCGCATGGCGCGGGTGGCGGCGGCCATCTCCTCGACGGTCTCGCCGCGCACGCGCATGGCCATCAGCAGCCCGCCGATCTGGGCGGGGGTGGCGGCGCCCTCGAACAGCGCGCCGAAGGCCGCCTCGGCCTCGGTCCCGGTCAGCGGCCGGCTGGCGGCCAGGCCGATCAGCGGCCGGATGTCGGTGGCGGCGGCGCTCATGCGGCGGCGCCCAGGTTCTGGCAGCGGCGCAGGAAATTGCGGATCATGTCATGGCCGTATTCCGAGGCGATGCTTTCGGGGTGGAACTGCACGCCCTCGACCGGCAGCGTGCGATGCACCAGCCCCATGATGGTGCCGTCGGCGGCGGTGGCGGTGACGCGCAGGCAGTCGGGCAGGCTTTCCGGCTCGACCGTCAGCGAGTGATAGCGCGTCGCGGTCAGCGGCGAGGGCAGGCCGGCAAAGACCCCGCTGCCGTCATGGCTGATGGCGTCGGTCTTGCCATGCACGATGCGCGCGGCGCGCACCACCTTGCCGCCGAAAGCCTCGCCGATGGCCTGATGGCCCAGGCAGACGCCCAGCAGCGGCAGGCCGCGGTCCGAAGCGGCGCGGATCAGCGGCACGATGATCCCGGCTTGGGCCGGGTCGCAGGGCCCGGGCGAGATCACGATGCCCTGCGCGCCCATGTCCAGCGCCTCCTCGACCGTCAGCATGTCGTTGCGGCGCACGACCACATCCGCCCCGGCCTCGCCCATGTAATGCACCAGGTTCCAGGTGAAGCTGTCGTAATTGTCGATGAGCAGGATCATGGCGGGCGCCTTGCATTGGGGGGTGAACCCCGGGAAATCTGCGGCTATAGATGGGCTAAAGCCTTGCGGCGGGTCAAGACCGCGGGCAAGAAAAACCGGCGTGAAAGCCAAGGGCGGGACGGTCGAGGCATGGCGAGGGGATTTGCGGCAGGTCTGGTTCATGGCGCGCTGATCTGCGGGCTGGGGCTTGCGGCGCTGTCGCTGGCCCTGCCGCAGCCGCCGCGCCCGGCCGCGCTGCCCGCCACCGACCGGGGCGGGGACGCGAAACCGCCGGTTGCGCCGCAAAAGCCCCCGGAATCGGCCGCCGCCACGCCCGCCGTCACGCCCGCCGCCGAACCGCCGGCAGACCAGGTGGCGAAGCCTGCGGAACCGGCCGCCCGGCCGGGCCCGGTCGGACCCGCCGAACCGCCGGCAACCACCGCGCTCTCGGTGCCGGCCGAATCCGAATTTGCCCGCGGCACCGACATGCAGCCGCAGCGCCCCGCGCCGCTGGCCGCCGAGCCGCCGGCGCGGGCCGCCGCCCCCGCCGCCCCGCCGCCCGCCGGCGAGGCCGCGCCGACCCGGGCCGATGCCGCCGACAGCCGGCCCGAAACCCCGGCCGAGGCCCCCAGCGCCCCCGAGATGGCCCCGCCCGAGGCCGGCCCCGCCGATCTGCCCGACCCGGCGGCCGAGGCGCCGATCCCGGTGCCGCCGCCCGGCAGGGTGGTGGTGCCCAGCCTCGACCGGGTGCCCGAGCGGGCGCTGCCCGCCGCTGCCCCGACGGCCGCCGGCCCGCCGGAGCCGCCGGCCGAGGCTGCCCCGGCCGAGCCGGGCCCGAAGGCAGCCGCCGCCCCGCCGCCCGCCGCCGGCTCGGGCTTCGACCTGTCCACGCCGCCGGATTTCGGCGGATTGCGCCTCACCGACTGAGACCTGCCCATGCTGCCGCTCAACCCCGCCCTGGCCGCCACCTTCCGCCCGCCGGTGATGGAGGCCCGCCGCTGGCTGGAAGGGCTGACCTTCCCGCCCGAGCGGCCGCTGATCAATCTCAGCCAGGCCGCGCCGGTCGAGCCGCCGCCCGAGGCCCTGCGCCGCGCCATGGCCGAGGCGGCGCTGCAGCGGCCCGACGCGCATCTCTACGGTCCGGTGCTGGGCCGCCCCGACCTGCGCGAGGCGGTGGCCCGCGACTGGAGCCGCGCCTATGCCGGCACCATCCGCGCCGATGAGGTCGCGATCACCCAGGGCTGCAACCAGGCGTTCTGCGCCGCCATCCAGACGCTGGCCCGGGCAGGGGACGAGGTGATCCTGCCCACGCCCTGGTATTTCAACCACAAGATGTGGCTCGACATGCAGGGCATCCGCGCCGTGCCGCTGCGCTGCGGTCCGGGCATGCTGCCTGACGCGGCCGAGGCCGCCCGGCTGGTCTCGGACCGGTCGCGCGCCATCGTGCTGGTCAGCCCCAACAACCCCTCGGGCGCGGAATACCCGGCCGAACTGCTGCGCGGCTTCTTCGATCTGGCGCGGTCGCGCGGGTTGGCGCTGGTCCTCGACGAGACCTATCGCGATTTCGACGCGCGCGAAGGTGCGCCGCACGACCTGTTCGCCGATCCCGACTGGGGCGACACGCTGATCCATCTCTACAGTTTCTCGAAAGCCTATCGGCTGACCGGGCATCGCGTCGGCGCGCTGATCGCCAGTCCCGCCCGCATGGCCGAGGTCGAAAAGTTCCTCGACACCGTCGCCATCTGCGCCGGCCAGCTCGGCCAGATCGGCGCCGCCTGGGGCATGGCGAATCTGCGCGACTGGCTGGCCGGCGAGCGGGCCGAGATCCTGGCCCGCCGCCGCGCCATGGCCCAGGGCATGGCGGCGCTGCCGGGCTGGCGCGTCAAGGGTTGCGGCGCCTATTTCGCCTGGGTCGAACATCCCTTCGCCATGCCCGCGCCAGAGCTGGCGCAACGCCTGCTGCGTCAGGCGGGGGTGCTGCTGCTGCCCGGCAGCATGTTCATGCCCGCGGACGATCCCGAGGCCGCGCGCCACCTGCGCATCGCCTTCGCCAATGCCGACCGCGACGGCATCGCGGCGCTGATGCGGCGGCTGGAGGCCTTCCGGCCCTGATGGCGCCAACCGGATCGTGAAGCGCAGCAGGCGGCGGCACGGGCACCGCGGCCCTTGCCGCCGGGCCCTTGGCGCCCTAAAGACTTGCGCTGACTGACAAGAACAAGTGGCGGGGCACGGCATCATCATGCGCGGCAAGGGCAAATCGACGATCGTCTGGTTGCTTATGGGGATGCTGGTCCTGGGATTGGGCGGCTTCGGCGTCACCAATTTCTCGGGCGGCTCGGCCGATATCGGCTCGGTGGGCGAGGTCGGGATCTCGTCGCAGGACTATGCCCGCACCCTGCGCGCCGAGATGCAGGACTTCGCCGCCCGCACCGGCCGGCAGGTCAACGCGGCCGAGGCCAAGGCTCTCGGCATCGACCAGGCGGCGCTGGCCCGGCTCTATACCGGCGCCGCGCTCGAGGCCGAGGCGAACCGGCTGGGGATCTCGGTCGGCGACCAGGCGGTGGCCAAGCAGATCACCGGCTCGCCGGCCTTCCGCGGCATGAACGGCCAGTTCGACCGCAGCCTCTATGCCGACACCCTGCGCCGCGAAGGCATCCGCGAGGCCGAGTTCGAGCACGACCTGCGCATGGACGAGGCGCGGCTGATCCTGCAGCAGGCGGCGCTGGCCGGGGTCAGCGCGCCGCAGGCCGTCACCGCGCTGACCCAGGGCTGGCTGCTGGAGACCCGCGACATCCGCTGGCGCGAGCTGAAGCCCGAGGATCTGCCCGAGCCGATCGCCACCCCGGACGACGCGACGCTGGAAGCCTGGCACAAGGCCAATGCCGACCGCTTCACCGCGCCCGAGACCCGCAAGATCACCTATATCTGGCTGATCCCCGAGATGCTGGAGAAGGAGGTCGAGGTGGACGAGCAGGCGCTGCGCGACCTCTACCAGGACCGCATCGACGAGTTCCAGCAGCCCGAGCGCCGCATGGTCGAGCGGCTGGTCTTCCCGACCATGGCCGCCGCCGAGGAAGCCAAGGCCCGCATCGAGGGCGGCGAGATCACCTTCGAGCAGCTGGCCGCCGCGCGCGGCCTGACGCTGAACGACATCGACCTGGGCGAGGTCAGCCAGGCCGACCTGGGTGCCGCCGGCGAGGCGGTCTTCGCGCTGGACGAGCCCGGCGTGGCCGGCCCGGCCAGCTCGGAGCTGGGGCCGGCGCTGTTCTCGATGAACGCGATCCTCGATCCGGTCGACATCCCCTTCGAGCAGGCCAAGGACGAGCTGCGCGTCGAGGCCGCGGTGGACCGCGCCCGCCGGGTGATCGAGGACCAGTCGGCCGAATTCTCGGACATGCTGGCCGGCGGCGCCACGCTCGAGGACATGGCCAAGGAAACCCCGATGAAGCTGGGCCAGATCGACTGGAGCGCCGGGGCCGAGGCCGATCCGAACGGCATCGACGCCTATCCGGTCTTCCGCCAGAAGGCCGCCGAGATCGGCGAGAAGGACTTCCCCGAACTGCTGGAACTGGACGATGGCGGCGTCTTCGCCCTGCGCCTCGACGGCATCCAGCCGCCGGCGCTGATCCCCTTCGCCGAGGTGAAGGACCGCGTGGCCGAGGACTGGAGCCGGAACGAGACCCATCGCCAGCTTCTGGCCCTGGCCGAGGAGCGCAAGGTCCAGGCCGAGGCGGCCGCCGAGCCCGCCCCGGCGGCGGCGACCGCGCCGGTGGCCCAGGCCGTCGGCGCCGCCGCCGGCAATGCCGCCGTCACCCCGCCGCAGGCGCCGCCCACCGCCCCCGCGACCGACCCGGCGACCGGCCCCGATGCCGGCACCGCCGTCACCGACCTGGCGCGCGGCGGCTTCATCAGCGACGCCCCGCAGGATCTGGTCAGCCAGGCCTTCGAGATCGCCAGGGAAGGCGATGCCGAGGTGGTCGATGCCGAGAACCGGGTGTTCCTGGTCACGCTCGACAAGATCCATCCTGCCGTGACCGAGGGCGACGAGGCCGAGCAGGTGCGCGAGGGCATCGCCAACCGGCTGGCGGATTCGCTGCGCCAGGACGTGTTCGACTATTTCGCCCGCGCGCTGCAGGCCCAGGGCGGCGTCACCCTGAACCAGACCGCCGTGGATGCGGTGAACGCGCAGGTCCAGTGATGGAGATCACCCCCGAATATGCCGCGTTCGAGCGCGGCTGGGCGCAGGGCCGCAACCAGTTGCTGACCATCCGCCTGGCCGCCGACCTCGACACGCCGGTCAGCCTGATGCTGAAGCTGGCCGAGGCGGCGCCGAATTCCTTCATGCTGGAATCCGTCACCGGCGGCGAGGTGCGCGGCCGCTATTCCTTCGTCGGCATGAAGCCGGACCTGATCTGGGAATGCCGGGACGGCAAGGCGCGCATCAACCGCAACGCCCGCTATTCGGACGAATACGCGGAAGACGACCGCCCGGCGCTGGACAGCCTGCGCGCCCTGATCGCCGAAAGCCGCATCGACATGCCCGACGGCGTGCCGGCCGGCGCGGCGGGGCTGTTCGGCTATCTGGGCTATGACATGATCCGGCTGGTCGAGCGGCTGCCCGACGTGAACCCCGACCCCCTTGGCCTGCCCGACGCGATGATGATGCGCCCCTCGGTCGTGGCGGTGCTGGACGGCGTCAAGGGCGAGGTGGCGCTTTGCGCCCCCGCCTGGCACGACGCGGCCACGCCGGCCCGCGCCGCCTATGCCCAGGCGGCCGAGCGGCTGATGGAGGCGCTGCGCTCGCTCGATCGCCAGCCCAGCGAGCCGCGCGCCCTGGGCCACGACCTGAAGATCGGCGAATTGCGCAGCAATTTCAGCAAGGAAGCCTATCTGGCCGCGGTGGAAAAGGCCAAGGACTACATCCGCGCCGGCGACATCTTCCAGGTGGTGCCCTCGCAACGCTGGGCGATGGATTTCCCGCTGCCGCCCTTCGCGCTCTACCGCAGCTTGCGGCGCACCAATCCGTCGCCCTTCATGTTCTTCCTGAATTTCGGCGGCTTCCAGATCGTCGGCGCCTCGCCCGAGATCCTGGTGCGGCTGCGCGAGGGCCAGGTCACCGTCCGCCCCATCGCCGGCACCCGGCCGCGCGGCGCCACGCCCGAGGAGGACCGGGCGCTGGAAGCCGACCTGCTGGCCGACCAGAAGGAACTGGCCGAGCATCTGATGCTCTTGGACCTGGGCCGCAACGATGTCGGCCGGGTCGCCAAGATGGGCACCGTCACCCCGACCGAGCAGTTCATCGTCGAGCGTTACAGCCATGTCATGCACATCGTCTCGAACGTGGTGGGCGAGCTGCGCGCGGGCGAGGACGCGCTGTCGGCGCTGCTGGCGGGGATGCCGGCCGGCACCGTCTCGGGGGCGCCCAAGGTCCGGGCGATGCAGATCATCGACGAGCTCGAGCCCGAGAAGCGCGGCGTCTATGCCGGCGGCGTCGGCTATTTCGCCGCCAATGGCGAAATGGACATGTGCATCGCCCTGCGCACCGGGGTGATCAAGGACGGCCAGCTTTACATCCAGGCCGGCGGCGGCGTGGTCTATGACAGCGACCCCGAGGCCGAGTTCATGGAAACGGTGAACAAGAGCCGCGCCCTGCGCCGCGCCGCCGAGGAAGCGGCGCGTTTCGTGCGCGGGAACGGCTAGGCGCGGCAGGACAGGCCGGGCGGTGCAGGCCGGCGGGACAGGGCTGCCATCCTGTGCTATGCCGGCCTTGGCCACCATGGTCGGGAGCATGCGGGAATGACGATCACCAAGCAGGACGAGCTGGACGGCCTGAAGGCCGTCGGCCGGATCGTCGCCAATACGATGCAGGCCATGGCCAGGGCGATGGAGCCCGGCATGACCACCCGCGAGCTGGACGAGATCGGCCGCGCCATGCTCGAGGCCGAGGGCGCGGTTTCCGCGCCGCGCTCGACCTACGGCTTCCCCGGCACCACCTGCATCAGCGTGAACGAGGAAGTCGCCCATGGCATTCCGGGCGAACGCCGGATCGAGGCCGGAGATCTGGTCAATATCGACGTGTCAGCCTCGAAGGACGGCTATTTCGCCGATACCGGGGCGACATTCCGCGTCGCGCCCACGCCGCCGGCGCTGGACCGGCTTTGCCGCGACGGCCGGCGGGCCATGCAGATCGGCATCGCGCAGGTCGGCAGCGGCAAGCCGCTGGCGGGGATCGGCAAGGCCATCGGGCATTTCGCCGCCGGTCGCGGCTACACGCTGATCCGCAACCTGGCCAGCCACGGCATCGGCCGGGCGTTGCACGAAGACCCGGGCGAGATCGCCACCTGGCCCACCCGGGGCGACCGGCGGCGGATCGGCAAGGGGCTGGTGCTGACCGTCGAACCCTTCCTGTCCATGGGCGGGATGTGGGCGACCGACGGCGCGGACGGCTGGACGCTCTATAGCGAGCCGCGCGCCGCCGTGGTGCAATACGAGCATACGGTGGTGGCGACCGACCGCGGCGCGATCATCGTCACCCAACCGGGATGAAGCCGGTTGCCCTCCGGCGCCGCTGTTCCCGTCTCCGTCTCCGTTCCCGTCCCCGTCCCCGTCTCGGTCCCCCGCGTCCCGTCCCGCCGTCCCGCCGTCCCGCCGTCTCCGTCGCCGCCCCGGACCTTGACGCGGGGGCGGGGCGGCATTGCGGCCCCAAGCCGGAAAAGACTCCCTGCGGGTTCTGCGGTGCACGCCCCGTGTACGCGCGGTGTACGGGCGCTGCACGCCGGTCACAGCGGAAATCCCAGCAAATGCTGGGATTTTCCGCTTGCGTCCCGCCGCGCGGCAGCGCGCAACGCACGCTGCCGTTGCGCGCCTAGCCGGCCTTGCCGCGCCATTCGCGCCAGGTCAGCCAGATCACCACCGCGTCCAGGGCCGAAAGCGCCAGCAGGGTGGGCGCCTGCGTATGCGTCCAGCGGTGCATCTGCATCGCGATGAAGCCGGAAAAGACCGCGATCCCCAGCGGATAGGCGAAGGCCACCCGCCGCATCAGCAGGGCCACGATCACCAGCTTGATCGCGCCGTGCCCGAGCAGGTAGAGCGCATAGAAATGCTGGCTCGTCGCCGAGAACTCGGCCAGCGCCGCCGCCACGCGGCCATAGACCGGGCTGCGATGGCCCTCGATCAGCTCGTTGCGGGTCAGCCATGCGGTGAAATCGGCAAGGCGCCGGTGCGGCAGCCACCACAAGCCGGCGCCGGCCATGACCTCGAACAGCGCGAAGGTCGCCTTCAGCAGCAGGGTCGACTCGAACAGCCAGTGCAGCGGTCCGTGCTTCCCCTTGATATGCTTCATCAATCCTCGCCGCGATAGGGCTGGACGTATTGCAGCGCCATGTCCCAGGGAAAGAAGATCCAGGTGTCCTGGCTGACCTCGGTGACATAGGTCTGCACCATCGGCCGGCCCTTGGGCTTGGCATAGACGGTGGCGAAATGCGCCTTGGGATACATGGTCCGCACATGCTCCAGCGTGCGCCCGGAATCGACCAGGTCGTCCACCACCAGGATGCCGTCGCCGTCCTGCATCACCGCCGGGTCGGGGGCCTTCAGCACCTTGACCTCGCCGCGCTCCTGCCCGCCCTTGCCGCGATAGGATTTGACCGAGATCGTGTCGATGACGCGGATGTCCAGCTCGCGGGCGACGATCATCGCCGGCACCAGCCCGCCCCGGGTGATGGCCAGGATCGCCCGCCATTCGCGGTCTTCCAGGCGCCAGGCAAGCGCGCGGGAATCGCGATGGATCTGATCCCAACTGATGTGGAATCCGCGTTCATGGGGCAGGCGATCGTTCATGCTGGCTCCTTAGTGGTTGGCGATCAACAACAGGCCCAACAGCGCCATGGCGATGCTGGCGGCCCGGTCGATCCAGAACTTGGCGGCAAAATAGCGCGAGCGCATCGCTGCTGTCGACATCAGAACCGCGACCAGCGCGTACCAGCACAGTTCGGTCGCCAGGCAGATGCCGTAGATCAGCGTCTGGCGCGCGGCGCCCATCGGCTCGGGAAAGACCGACAGGATCAGCGCCGCATAGAACAATGCCGGCTTCGGGTTCGAGAGATTCAGCGCGATTCCGCCCCAGAACCCCCTGGAGGCGCCGCCCGCCGCCTGCGGCAGCGGCCGGGTCGAGGCGCGCCACAGCCGCCAGGCGAACCACAGCAGATAGAGCCCGCCGAGGATCTTCATCCCGGCGAACCAGCCCGGATGCAGCTTGAAAAGCACCGCCAGCCCGCCGAGCGCCGCGATGCACCACAGCGATGCGCCGACGGCCAGCCCCAGCGCATAGGGCAGGGCGCGCTCGCGCCCATGGGCGAAAGCGGTCTGCACGGTGGCGATGATCGCCGGGCCGGGGGTCAGGATCGCCAGCGACAGCGCCGAGACAAGCGCGATGACCTGCTCGGCGCTCATCGCGGGGGATCAGTCCTTTTTCGTCGTGGCGATGTCGGGCGCGTCCACCGCCTTCATGCCGACGATGTGATAGCCCGAATCGACGTGATGCGTCTCGCCGGTCACGCCCGAGCCCAGGTCCGAGAGCAGGTAGAGCGCCGACTTGCCGACATCCTCCTGGCTGACGTTGCGGCGCAGGGGCGAGTTCAGCTCGTTCCATTTCAGGATATAGCGGAAATCGCCGATGCCGCTGGCGGCCAGGGTCTTGATCGGCCCGGCCGAGATGGCGTTGACGCGGATGCCGTCCTTGCCGAAATCCTCGGCGAGATAGCGCACCGATGCTTCCAGCGCCGCCTTGGCGACGCCCATGACGTTGTAATGCGGCATGACGCGTTCGGCGCCGTAATAGGTCAGGGTCAGGATCGAGCCGCCATTCGGCATCATCGCCGCGGCGCGGCGGGCGACGGCGGTGAAGGAATAGACGGAAATATCCATCGTCATCAGGAAGTTGTCGCGCGTGGTTTCGGCATAGCGGCCGCGCAACTGCTCCTTGTCGGAAAAGCCGATGGCGTGGACGATGAAGTCCAGGCTGTCCCAGCGCCCGCGCAGCGTCTCGAACAGCGCGTCAATGGAGGCCTCGTCCGAGACGTCGCATTCGGCCAGGAAATCCGACCCGACCTGCGCCGCCAGCGGCTCGACCCGGCGCTTCAGCGCCTCGCCCTGATAGGAAAAGGCCAGCTCGGCCCCCTGGTCGGCCAGTGCCTTGGCGATGCCCCAGGCAATCGACTTGTCGTTCGCTAGCCCCATGATCAGGCCGCGGCGACTTTTCATCAGCCCGATACCGGCTTCACTTGACATGATGCTGCCCCTTGCGCTTCTTCAGTTTTCAGCAGGATTAGGACAGTTGCAAGGGGGCATCAAGTGTCGGTAAGCAGGCTGCCGTGAGCGATCGTAGCGGAATTTTCGCGGGCGACGACCCTTTTGCCATCGCGCGAAGCTGGCTGGCCGAGGCCGTGCGGACCGAGCCGAACGACCCCGATGCCATCGCTTTGGCCACCGTGGACGCCCAGGGCATGCCCGATGTGCGCATGGTCCTGCTGAAGGAGATCGAGGGCGCCGGCACCGACGGCGCCTTCGTCTTCTATACCAATCTCGAAAGCGCCAAGGCGGCCGAGATCGAAGCCACCGGCGCCGCCGCCTTCGTCATGCACTGGAAATCCCTGCGCCGGCAGGTGCGGGTGCGCGGCCATGTCAGCCGGGTCGAGGACGAATTGGCCGATGCCTATTACCGGTCGCGGGCGCTGCAGTCGCGGATCGGCGCCTGGGCCTCGCGCCAGAGCCGGCCGCTGGCCAGCCGCAGCGCGCTGATGGCCGAGGTGGCGCGGCAGGGAATCAATCTTGGGTTGCACCCCGCGCGCCCGCCTCACTGGGGCGGGTATCGCATCCGTCCGGTCCAGATCGAGTTCTGGGCGGACGGCGCCTTCCGCCTGCATGACCGCTTTCGCTGGACAAGACAGGATTATGACCAAGAAAACAGGCTATTGCAGGGGGGCGATCAGGAAATCGTGCAAAGTTTCTGGCATGTCAGCCGTCTTAGCCCTTGATGCGGGTTCGCGATTTATCCATGGTATGGAAAACCTGACCAACCCGGCGACGCCTTCGTTCAGTTCTGCATGAGGGAGAGAGCCGGAGTTTCGGGTCGTTTCTGGTTTTCAGACGGGTGATGAAGAGAGATGGACGAAGACGACGAACAACAGCGTAAGATTGCGGGCGTCGTGAAATGGTTCGATGGCGGCAAGGGCTTCGGGTTCCTGACCGATCCCGATGGCGGGGCCGACATCCTCCTGCACGCCAACGTGCTGAGGAACTTCGGCCAAAGCTCGGTCGCCGAAGGTTCGCATGTCACGGCCATCATTCAGAAGACCCCACGCGGCATGCAGGCCGTCGCGGTGCTGGAGATCACGCCGCCGGCGGCCGAGCCGATGCCGGCCATCGCCGACCTGTGCTCGGCCACGCCCGAGGAAGTGGCGCAGCTGCCGCTGCTGCCGGCGCGGGTGAAATGGTTCGACAAGGCCAAGGGTTTTGGTTTTGCCAATGTCTTCGCCGACAAGGCCGATGTCTTCCTGCATATCGAGGTGCTGCGGCATTCGGGCTTTTCCGACCTGGCGGTGGGCGAGGCGATCGCCATTCGCGTCGTCGATGGCCGGCGGGGGATGATGGCCGCGCAAATCCTCTCTTGGGAACGAGCCGCGATCGAGGCGCGGTTGGTGCAACCGGGGGGGGCGGCCGCGCTCGCTAAATTGCGGCTGGTTGCGGGCGCGGTATGAAGTTACGAGCCGTTGCGGTTCTTCTTGCTCTGGTTCAGTTAAATTCCAGTCCTTCCCCGGCCCAGGCGGCCGGTTGCCAATCCGACCTGGCCCTGTTCAGCGGCCGGGGCGCGCCGGTCCGGGTCCAGGTCGAAATCGCCGATTCCGCTGAGGAGCGGGCGCGGGGCCTGATGTTCCGCCGGCATCTGCCGCCGGGGCAGGGGATGCTTTTCATCTATGAAACACCGCAGCCGGTCAGCTTCTGGATGCGGAACACGCTGATTTCGCTGGATCTGGTCTTTATCGACGCGCGGGGCGAGGTGCGGCATGTCCATCCGATGGCCCGGCCGCTGGACGAGACGGCGATTCCCGGCGCGGCACCCGGCGATCCGGCGCCGGATCGGCTGATGGTGCTTGAGGTGCCGGGGGGCGACGCCGCCCGGCTGGGCATCTTCAAGGGCATGGCGCTGTCCCATCCCGGACTGCCGCAGGCCACCGCGCTGGCGCCCTGCGACTAAGCGCGGCGGCCGCTTTTCCCCTTTCCCCCCGCGCGGCCAGCCGCTAGACAGCGGCTCAGGTTCGGGGCGTAGCGCAGCCTGGTAGCGCGACGGTTTTGGGTACCGTAGGCCGGAGGTTCGAATCCTCTCGCCCCGACCATTCCTCTTTTCGGCGACGGCCAGTCAACCGCTTTCGGGCCGGTGGACTATCCGCCTGACCAAAAAGCCAGCGTGACTTTGTTGCATCAGAAGCGGTTCATGTTCCAAGGGGCCGCCGCCTGTTTCAAAGGCGTCACCTTTTTCTGTTGGAAGGCATTTGAAGAGTAAACGAGGTTCCCATGAACGCTTGGTGGAGCACGTCAGTCCGCATCAACAGGATTCTTGGAGGACAGCAGTCCGAGCCCCTCTGTTCGCGGGTCTATCGGCAGCCGCCGTCTTTGTGGCGGACGGCTTTCATGGCCCTGATGGATCGGGCATTCGCGGAAAACGCGCATTGCGAGAACATCCACAGCCGCTGGCGGGATCTGTCCGGCACCTGAGCCGGTCGGGGTCATGTCTGCGCAGCCAGCGCCTTCTCCAGCGCCTCAAGCGCCGCGATGGTGGCGGCGTAGCTGCTTGCGGCCCTGGGGAAGCGCTCGCACCGGTCGCGATAGAAGTCCAGCCATTTCGGCAGCTCCTCCAGCGGATAGGTGGCGGACCAGATGTTGCCGGTCAGGGTGAAGGTGGATTCGTCATGGGTGGCTTTCATGGCCGCCTTTTGCGGCCCCGCCGCCCCGCCATCAAGACCGGTCGCGGTCCGGGCCGGGGCGCGCGGCAAAAAATGCGCCGGACAGGGGCGGAAATACCCGCCGCCCCTTGTTCTTTCCCCGGCCCGCCCATAGAACCCGCCCCGGAAACTGCTGGGGGGCAAGGGAATGCCGCTTCTGGTGATGAAATTCGGCGGCACCTCGGTGGCCGACCTGGACCGCATCAAGAATGCCGCACTGAAGGTTCAACGCGAGGTCGAGCGCGGCTATGACGTGATCGTCATCGTCAGCGCCATGTCGGGCAAGACCAACGAACTGGTCGGCTGGGTCGAGGCGACCTCGCCGCTGTTCGATGCCCGCGAATACGACGCCGTGGTCGCCTCGGGCGAGAATGTCACCGCCGGGCTGATGGCGCTGACCCTGCAGGAGCAGGGCGTGCCCGCGCGCAGCTGGCAGGGCTGGCAGGTGCCGATCAACACCACCGCGCAGCATTCCTCGGCGCGGTTCGTGTCGATCCCCTGCGACAACATCAATCAGAAATTCGCCGAGGGCATGCGGGTGGCCGTGGTCGCGGGCTTCCAGGGGCTGGCCTCGGACAACCGCATCACCACGCTGGGCCGCGGCGGCTCGGACACCACCGCCGTCGCCTTCGCCGCCGCCTTCGGTGCCGAGCGTTGCGACATCTATACCGATGTGGACGGGGTCTACACCACCGATCCGCGCATCACCTCGAAGGCGCGCAAGCTTGACAGGATCGCCTTCGAGGAAATGCTGGAACTGGCCAGCCTGGGCGCCAAGGTGCTGCAGACCCGCTCGGTCGAGCTGGCCATGCGTTACAAGGTCCGCCTGCGGGTGCTCAGCTCGTTCGAGGATACGGATGAGACCAGCGGCACTCTGGTCTGCGATGAGGATGAAATCATGGAATCGAAAGTCGTCAGCGGCGTCGCCTATTCCCGTGAAGAGGCCAAGATCACCCTGGTCACCGTCGAGGACCGGCCCGGCATCTCGGCGGCGATCTTCGCCCCCTTGGCCGATGCCGGCGTCAACGTGGACATGATCGTCCAGAACATCTCGGAAAAGGATTACGAGGATCACCCGGGCGCGGTGACCGACATGACCTTTTCCTGCCCGGTGAACCAGGTCGCCCGCGCCAAGAAGGCGATGGAGGAGGCCAGGGCCGCCGGCACCATCGCCTATGACGAGCTGGTCGTGGATACCGAGGTCGCCAAGGTCTCGGTGGTGGGCATCGGCATGCGCAGCCATGCCGGGGTCGCCGCGCGCATGTTCAAGGCGCTGGCCGATGAAAACATCAACATCAAGGTGATCTCCACCAGCGAGATCAAGATTTCGGTGTTGATCGACCGCAAATATATGGAACTGGCGGTGCAGGCGCTGCATGATGCCTTCGAACTGGAACGGGCCTGAGCCCGGCCCGACAGGCTGAAGCGGGAGGATTATGCCCGAACGCAAGGACAGTGACTCGCGCAAGCTGCTGCTGCGGCTGCGCGAAACCTTGGCCGCCCCCGGGGGCGGCCAGCATCGTCTCGATCAGATCACCCATCACATCGCTGATTCGATGGGAACGCAGGTTTGCTCGATCTATCTTTTCCGCGATCCCGACACATTGGAACTTTGCGCCACCGAAGGGCTGAAGCCCGAATCGGTGCACCAGACCCGGCTGCGGCTGGGCGAGGGGCTGGTGGGCCGCGTCGCCCGCACCGGCCGACATGTGAACACCGCCAACGCCCCGGCCGAGCCCGGCTTCCGCTACATGCCCGAGACCGGCGAGGAGATCTTTTCCAGCTTTCTCGGCGTGCCGATCCAGCGCGTCGGCGAAAGGCTGGGGGTGCTGGTGGTGCAGTCCCGCGACGCCCGCCAGTTTTCCGAGGACGAGGTCTATGGCCTCGAGGTCGTCGCCATGGTGCTGGCCGAGATGGCCGAGCTGGGCGCCTTCCTTGGTTCGCAGGCCGACAGCCTGCCCCTGCAGCACCGTTTCCCGGTGATGTTCCGCGGCAGCACCGGGCAGGAGGGCTGCGCCGAGGGCCGTGTCTGGCTGCACGAGCCGCGCGTGGTGGTGACCAATCCGGTCGCCGACGATCCGCTGAAAGAGAAGGCGCGCCTGGTCGAAGCCGTGGCCATGCTGCGCACCACGGTCGATTCCCTGCTGGCCGCCACCGACATGGGGTCGGGCGATTCGGCCGAGGTGATGGAGACCTATCGCATGTTCGCCCATTCCCGCAGTTGGCTGCGGCGGATGGAGGAGGCGATCGAGCTGGGCCTGTCGGCCGAGGCGGCGGTCGAGAAAGAACAGAGCCAGGCCCGCGCCCGGCTGGAAAGCGCCGCCGACCCCTATCTGCGCGACCGTCTGCACGATCTCGACGACCTGTCGAACCGGCTGCTGCGCATCCTGACCGGGCAGGGCCGCGACACCGGCGCCGAAATGCCCGAGGATCCGATCCTGGTCGCCCGCAATATCGGCCCGGCCGAGCTGCTGGATTACGGCCGCAGGCTGCGCGGCGTGGTGCTGGAAGAGGGCTCGGTCGGCAGCCATGCCGCCATCGTCGCCCGGGCGCTGGCGATCCCGCTGGTCATCCATACCGAGCGCATCACCTCCGAGGCGCTGAACGGCGACCAGATCCTGGTGGACGGCGACATGGGCACCGTGCATCTGCGCCCCGAGGAATCGATCACCAAGGCCTTTCGCGACAAGGTGGCCATGCAGGCCGAGGCGCAGAAGCGCTATGCCGGCCTGCGCGACCTGCCGGCGACCGCGACCTGCGGCACCACGATCCAGCTTTACATGAATGCGGGCCTGATGGCCGACCTGCCCAGCCTGGAAAGCTCGGGCGCCGAGGGCGTCGGCCTGTTCCGCACCGAGCTGCAGTTCCTGACCCGCACCCGCGTCCCGCGCCGGGGCGAGCTGGCGGCGCTTTACGCGCATGTGCTGGACAATGCCCATGGCAAGCCGGTGATGTTCCGCACCCTGGATATCGGCTCGGACAAGGTGCTGCCCTATATGAAACCGCAGGACGAGCCGAACCCGGCGATGGGCTGGCGGGCGATCCGGGTGGGTCTCGACAAGCGCGGCGTGCTGCGGATGCAGTTGCAGGCGCTGATTCGCGCCGCGGTGGGCCGGCCGCTGCACGTGATGTTCCCCTTCATCACCGAGATGCACGAGTTCGAGGAGGCGCATAAGCTGCTGATGGAGCAGCTGGCGCGCGAGCAGCGGCTCGGCCATGCCATGCCCTCGGACATCCGGGTCGGCGCCATGCTGGAAACCCCCTCGCTGGCCTTCGCGCCGAAGAAGTTCTTCGAGATGTGCGATTTCATCTCGGTGGGCGGCAATGATCTGAAGCAGTTCTTCTTTGCCGCCGACCGCGAGAACGAGCGGGTGCGCCGGCGCTACGACACGCTGAACACCTCGTTCATCACCCTGCTGGACCAGATCGTGCAGCGCTGCGACGAGGCGCGGGTGCCGGTGTCGTTCTGCGGCGAGGATGCCGGCCGGCCGATCGAGGCGGTGACCTTCGCCGCGCTGGGTTTCCGGCGGCTGTCGATGCGCCCGGCCTCGATCGGGCCGGTCAAGCACCTGATCCGGCGCGTGAACCTGGCCGAGCTGCGGCGGGTGATCGACGATGCCCGCGATCTGGGCGAGACCAACCTGCGCCGCTGCATCACGGAATGGCTGGCGCGCCAGTGACGGCGGCCCGGTAAGGGACCGAAAGGCCGCCTGCATGGCGGCCTTTTTCATGGGACACAGGCCCCCGGCCGCGAGCCGGAGCGTCACAAAGCCGGGCGACGCTTCACAGTTTTTTGGGGGATTACATGGCGGACCCGGAGCGATTCGAACGCCCGACCCCCAGATTCGTAGTCTGGTGCTCTATCCAGCTGAGCTACGGGTCCGCTGTGAGGCGGTTATCTAGAGACAGTGCCGGGGGGGTGCAAGACCCAAAATCACCATTTCGGAAATCTTTTTCCGGCACCGCCCCCTGCGCCTCATTCCACCGCGGATTCCGGGCGCGGCGCGACCATGGCAAGCTGGCGCGGCAGGTGCAGGATGAACTGCGTGCCCTCCTCGTCGCTGCGCAGAAGCTCCAGACGGCCGCCATGGTTGCGCACCAGATCCGCCGCGATGGCAAGGCCCAGCCCGGTGCCGCCCTTGCGCGAGCCGCCCGAGAAGGGCTGGAACAGGAAGTCGCGCGCCTTCTTCGGCAGGCCGGGGCCGGTGTCGCCGATGCGGATCCACCATTCCGTCTCGTCCTCGCCGGCGCCGATCTCGATGGTGCCGGGTTGCCGCGTGGCCTCGATGGCCTGCCGGGCGTTGCGCACCAGGTTCGACAGCACCCGGAACAACTGGTCGCGGTCCGCGCGGATGGTCAGGCTGGGCGGGATGTCGGTCAGGAACTCGATCGGCTCGGCCCCGTCCAGCCGGTCTGCGGCCATGGCCTCGCCCTCGGTCACCTCGGCCACCAGCGCCGAGAGGTTGAAGCGCGACAGCGACGGCGCCGGTTCCTCGGCCTTGCCGAAGGCCAGCGTCGTTTCGCACAGGTTCACGGCCCGGCTGATCGAATTCACCAGCTTGGGCGCGGCCCGGCGCACCGCGGGGTCGGCGCTGGTCTCCAGCCGGTCGGCGAAGATCTGCGCCGTGGTCAGGATGTTGCGCAGATCGTGGCTGATGCGCGCCACGGCCTGGCCCAGTTGCGCCAGCCGGTCCTTCTGCTTCAGCGCCGAGGTCACGGTGCGCTGCATGGCGGCCAGCGCCGTCTCGGCCTCGTTCAATTCGGTCAGCCGCGCGGTCGGCGTGATGATCGAGCGCGCATCCTCGGGCGCGCCGGCATAGGCGGTCATGTGGTTGATGACCCGGCGGATCGGCACCAGCAGCAGCCTTTGCGCCGCCACGTTCAGCAGGATCGCGGTCAGGATCGAGAAGGCGGCCGAGATCAGCAACAACCGCAGCCCATAGTCGATCATCTCGGTGCGCAGGCCCTGGGTGTCGGTGGTGATCTCGATCAGCTGGCCGGCCTGGTTCACCGGGGCGCCGATCACCCGGATCACCTGGTTGTGCGGATCCAGAAGCTGCACCATGGCATCGCGGATCGAGGTCCAGAACGGCTGCTCGCGCAGGTCGTAGGTGGCCGAGATCGGCCCCGGGATCGGCGAGGACAGCACCAGTTGCCGCACGTCGTTGCGCCGCAGCACCACGTTGAAGACGCCGGCATTCTCCAGCAACTCGGATTCCAGGTCCGAGGCCAGCGATTCGTCGGTCGCCAGCAGCGCAAGGCTGGCGATCTGCGCGCGCTCGAGCCGCGATTCCAGGAAATCCAGCCGATAGTTTGCGATCGACGGCAACAGGATCAACACTTCCGCCAAGAGCACGAAAATGCCCGTCAGCAGCGCGAATCGGCCGGAAAGGGTATTCAGGGACATGGTCGGTTCTGCAATTCCCCTTGTCTCGGCGCCGTTGCTTCACATAATGGCTGGGGCCGCGCAGTTCAAACATGCGTGACATTGCCTAAGTTCCCTGCCTGCTGCCCGTCGGCGGCAACTCTGCCGAAATCCACCTATTGCGGTTGACTTGGCCGGCGCGGGCGACTATCCAGCGGGCCTCGAATGACCGGCGCGTCTTGCGTGGGCTGGTGGCCCATACCCTGACACGCCCCGACCCGGAGTTGAAAGATGTCGAAACGCACCTACCAGCCGTCGAACCTGGTTCGCGCCCGCCGCCACGGCTTCCGCGCGCGCATGGCGACCAAGGGCGGCCGCCGCGTGCTCAACGCCCGCCGCGCCAAGGGCCGCAAGTCCCTCAGCGCGTAAGCCTTCGCGCCTCAGGGCGTGGGCTTTCCGTGATGGGCAGCACCCCCGAAGCAGCCGCCGCTGACCGGCCCGTCGCTGAGCCGACGCCGGACAGGGCGGCTTCTGCCGTTTCGGCGGCCGAGGCGCGGGCTGGGCTGGAGACCCTGCGCAAGCGGGCGGATTTCCTGCGTGCGGCCTCGGCCCGCCGGCAGGGCATGCCCGGTTTTCTGCTGCAGGCCCGCTGGCGTCCCGAGGACGAGGCGGGGCAGGCGATCCGGGTCGGCTTCACCTGCTCGAAGAAGATCGGCAACGCGGTGATGCGCAACCGCGCCAAGCGTCGGCTGCGGGCCTTGGCGCGCGAGGTCATGCCGGCCGCGGCGCGGCCCGGCTGGGATTACGTGCTGGTCGGCCGGCCGGACTCCACGGTCAACCGTGACTTCGCCGCATTGCGCGCCGACCTTGCCGCCGCACTGGCGCGGGTGCATGGCAAATGAGCCCGCTCGCGCATCTGCTGGCGCTGCCGGTGCGCGGCTACCGGCTGGTTGCCAGCCCCTGGGTCGGGCATGGCTGCCGCTTTCAGCCCACCTGCTCGGCCTATGCGCTCGAGGCGCTGGAGCGGCATGGCGCGGTGCGGGGCGGCTGGCTGGCGGCGCGGCGCATCTGCCGCTGCCATCCCTGGGGCGGGCATGGCCACGATCCTGTGCCGGGTTCGGAACAGCCGCAGGACTGACGCCGCGGCGCTTTTCATGCTAATCAGGGCGCGCAAGCCCGACGAGGACGAATGATGCGGGACGATATCGCCAGCGAGACCGAGAATTTCGACACGGCCGAGGAAATCCACCCGCTGTTTCGCGGCGCCCCGTCCTCGACCGAATTCCGCAAGCTGCGCAAGCGCCTGGTGCGCGAGACCCGCGCCGCGATCGAGACCTATGACATGATCCGCCCCGGCGACCGCTGGCTGGTCTGCCTGTCGGGCGGCAAGGACAGCTACACGCTGCTCGCCGTGCTGCACGAGCTGAAATGGCGCGGGCTCTTGCCGGTCGAGCTGCTGGCCTGCAACCTCGACCAGGGCCAGCCCGGCTTTCCCGCGACCGTGTTGCCGGAATTCCTGACCGACCGGCAGGTGGCGCATCGCATCGAGTATCAGGACACCTATTCCATCGTGAAGGAGAAGGTGCCCGAGGGGCGGACCTATTGCAGCCTGTGCTCGCGCCTGCGCCGCGGCAACCTCTATCGCATCGCCCGCGAGGAGGGCTGCCAGGCCGTGGTGCTGGGCCATCACCGCGACGATATCCTGGAAACCTTCTTCATGAACCTGTTCCATGGCGGCAGGCTGGCCTCGATGCCGCCCAAGCTCCTGAACGAAGAGGGGGATCTGAACCTGCTGCGTCCGCTGGCCTTCGTGGCCGAAGCCGATTGCGAGCGGTTCGCCCGCGCCATGAACTATCCGGTCATCCCCTGCGACCTCTGCGGCAGTCAGGAGGGGCTGCAGCGGATGCAGGTCAAGAAGCTGCTGGACGAATGGGAAACGCGCGCGCCCGGCCGGCGTCAGGTCATGTTCCGGGCGCTGATGAACGTGCGCCCCTCGCATCTGCCGGACCCGAAGCTGTTCGACTTCACGGCGCTGATGCCGGATGCGTCGGATTTTAGCGAAAAACCCGTGCCGATCCTGCGCGAACATTAACCGAACGAAAAGCGTCGCGGGCTAGTCTGCAAGCCGGACAACAGATTCGGATCTGGGCATGGCTTACGGAATCACCGCCGCGGCGGCGCGGCTGACACGGCTGGTCAAGAGGACGGGCGCCGGGCAGGACAGGGCCCGGCTGGCGCTGGTGCTGCGGATCGAGAATGTCGAGACCCTGCGCCTGGGCCTTGGCCCGGCGCTGCTGGAACAGATGCTCGACCTGCTGGCGCGCCGCCTGGTCGCCGAGTTGCGGCTGCTGCCGCAATCCCGCGCCCCCGGCTCGCCCGAGATCCTGGGCCTTTTCGCCATTGGCCGGCGGCAGGCGGTTCCCGGATTGCTTGCGCGCCTGCAGACCATCTGCCGCGCCGGGGTCGAACTGCCGGAGCTGCGGATCTGCCCGGTGCTGAACGGGGTCATCGTCAGCGACGAAAGCGGCACCCGGCCGCCGGATGCGCTTTACGCGCAGGGCCGGGCGGCGCTCCAGGGTTGCAGCCCGCTCTCGGTCGCGGGGCAGTTGCGGTTCGTCGAGCTTGGCGCCGAGGATGGCGGGACAGACTCCGCGCCCTTCGCGCTGGAGCGCGTCGCCCTGCTGTTCCAGCCGCAGATCTGCTGCGATACCGGTCAGGTGCTGGCGCTGCGGGCGTTGCCGCGGCTGCGTATCGACGATCGCGACGGCCGTGATCTGGAGGAGGTCGAGCCGCGTCTCGACGAAGAAAGCCTGGGCCGGATCGCCGCGCATGTGCTGCGCCTGGCGCTGAGCGCCTTCAAGGGCTGGGACCGGATGGGCGCGCGCGTGCCGCTGCTGTCGCTGCCGCTGTCGGACCGGATGCTGGCCGACCCGGTGCTGGCCGACTCGATCCTGTGGGAACTGGACCGCCAGGATCTCTCGCCCGACCGGCTGGAGATCGAGATCTGCGAGCCCGTCGGCGGCCGCGGCGGCCGGATGCCGGTGTCGGCGAGCCTGCAGAGCCTTGCCGCGGCGGGTTGCGCCATTGCGCTGGGGGATTTCGGCACCGGCAGCGCCGGCTTGGCCGACCTGCGCCGCTTCGGCATCGGCCGGGTCCGCATCGGCCGCGACTTCATCGCGGGTTGCGACCGGCGGGCCGACCAGCAGCGCATGATTCTGGCCATCCTGGCGCTGGCCGAACACCTGCGGCTGAAGACCCTGGCCGACGGCGTCGCCACGCCAGAGGAGAACGCCTTTCTGGCGCAGATCGGCTTCGACGCGGTGCAGGGGCCGGCCGTCCTGCCGCCGCTGGAGCCCGGCGCGGTCGACGATTTCCTGCTGGAGCATGGCCATTCCCTGCCGGCGCCCTTCGATCTGCGGCGCAGGGTCTGACCCGCGCCATGCCGCCTGGTGATCGGTTTGGGCCATGCGGCCGAAATGGCCTGCTTCCCTTGGCCTCGACGCCGCTCTGCCGGTGCCGCGACCGTGGCGCGTCCGCCGGCGCGCGGCCGGGCGCTGCACAGTCCGCTCGGCGGTTTTCGGGCAAATTCCCTTGACCTTTGCCGGTCGCTTCTGTTGAAGCGGCCCGAACCCTCAGGCTGGGTGACGACGAAGGGCTGGTCCGGAATGCAAGACAACAACCGCAACCTTATCCTGGCGATGGTGCTTTCGGCCCTCGTCATGCTCGTCTGGTCGATCTTCTTCGCCCCCGAGCCGGCGCCGCCCGCGCAGGATGGGGCGCAGACCACGACGCAAGGGACCGGGCAGGGCACCACGGGGCAAGGCGCCGCGCCCGGCACGGGCAGTCCGGCGGCGCCTGGCGCCGCGCCGCAGGGCGCCGCCCCGGCTCTGGCGGCCGATGCGGCGACCAGCGCCGATCCCTCGGCCAAGGCCGGCCGGGTGAAGATCGAGTCGCCCTCGCTTGCCGGCACCATCTCGCTGGCGGGGGGGCGGATCGACGATCTGGAACTGACCGGCTATCACGAGACGCTGGACCCCGGTTCGCCCTTCGTGCGGCTGCTTTCGCCCACCGCCAAGCCCGAGCTGCAGGCCCAGGGCAGCCCGGTCGCGCCGGGCGGCGACACCCAGCTTGCGGTGCAGAAACCCTATTACGCCGTCTATGGCTGGATGCCCGCCGCCGGCACCGATCCGGCGCTGGTCCCCGGCCCGGCCACGCTGTGGGCCATCGAATCCGGCTCGACCCTCGCGCCCGGCCAGCCGGTCACGCTGCGCTGGGACAACGGCGCGGGGCAGATCTTCCGCCGCATCTACGAGCTTGACGACAAGTTCCTGTTCACCGTGACGCAATCGGTCGAGAACACCGGCTCGGCGCCGTTCTCGGCCGCGCCCTACGGCATCCTCGCCCGCCACGGCAAGCCCGATACCCAGAACTTCTTCGTGCTGCACGAAGGCATCGTCGGCATGACCGACGGCAAGCTTCTGGAGGAGAAATACAAGAACCTGCCCGATCTCGCCGCGCTGCCGGGCGAGGGGCCGGCGCAGCTGATCGAGGTCCAGGAAAACGGCTGGATCGGCTTTACCGACAAGTACTGGATGACGACGCTGGCCCCCGCGCCGGGCAATCCCTTCACGGCGGTGGTGAAATACGCCCCCGGCGCCGACATCTACCAGGCCGAGACGCGCATGCCGGTGCAGACCGTCGCCCCCGGCGCCACCGGCACCAGCGCCAGCCACCTGTTCGCCGGCGCCAAGGTCTGGGAGGTCATCAACGGCTATCAGGAAAATCCCGGCATCGACCGTTTCGTCGATTCCATCGACTGGGGCTGGTTCTACTTCCTGACCAAGCCGATCTTCCGCCTGCTGCACTGGCTGCACGGCATGATCGGCAACATGGGCTGGGCGATCATCGCGTTGACCTTCGTGCTGAAGCTGCTGGTCTTCCCGCTGGCGCGCAGATCCTACATCTCGATGGCCAAGATGAAGGAATTGCAGCCGGAAATGGAGGCGATCAAGGGCCGCATCGGCGACGACCGGATGAAATACCAGAAAGAGGTGATGGAGCTCTACAAGCGCGAGAAGGTGAACCCCGCCGCGGGCTGTTTGCCGGTGCTGCTGCAGATCCCGATCTTCTTCTCGCTCTACAAGGTGATCTTCGTCACCATCGAGCTGCGGCATGCGCCCTGGATCGGCTGGATCCGCGACCTTTCGGCGCCGGACCCGTCCAGCCTGTGGAACCTTTTCGGCCTGCTGCCCTGGGCGACGCCGGGACAGGGCAGCTTCCTGCACAGCTTCACCCTGCCGATCCTCGCCATCCTGCTGGGCATCTCGATGTGGATGCAGCAGAAGCTGAACCCGGCCCCGGCCGATCCGGCGCAGAAGATGATCTTCGCCTGGATGCCCTGGATCTTCATGTTCATGCTGGGCGGCTTCGCCTCGGGCCTGGTGCTGTACTGGATCACCAACAACACCATCACCATCCTGCAGCAATACACGATCATGTCGATGCATGGCCACCGCCCCGACCTGTTCGGCAACATCCGCTCCAGCCTGCCGGCACGATCCAAGGCGGCCGGTGACAAGGGCAAGCCCGGGGACAAGGGCGGCAAATGACCGGCCGCATCGCCCGGATCCGCCGGCACCCGATCAAGGCGATCGGCGGCGAGGACCTGCGCCGCGCCCGCCTGGCCGCGGCGCGGCGGCTGCCGGGCGACCGGCTCTGGGCGCTGCTGACCGAGGGCGGCGAGCGTCACGCCGGCGACGTGCCGCAGCGTTGGCTGCCCAAGTCCTGCTTTCTGCGCGGCGCCGCATCGGCCGGGCTGCAGGCGGTGCAGGGCGGCTGGGGCGAGGGTGCGGAGGACGGGCGGATCCGCCTGACCCATCCTGACCTGGCCGATCTGGACTTCGACCCCGAGACCGAGGGCGCGCGGCTGGTGGACTGGGTCCGCCCGCTCTGGTCCGAGGGCAAGCCTGGCCCCACCCGTCTGGTGCGGGGGCCGACCGGCTGGACCGATGTGAATCAGCCCTGGATCTCCATCCTGTCGCTGTCGAGCCTGGCCGACCTGGAATCGCGGCTGGGGATGGCTCTGGGCATCGAACGCTGGCGTGGCAATCTGTGGCTGGACGGCTGGGCCCCCTATGCCGAGCGCGATCTGATCGGCCATGTCCTGACCGTGGGCGAGGTCGAGCTGCGGGTGACCGAGACCATCGGCCGCTGCCCGGCGACCAGCGCCGACCCCGCGACCGGCCGCATCGACATCGCCATGCCCGAGGCGCTGGAGGCGCAATTCGGCCATCGCGACTTCGGCATCTATGCCGAGGTGGTGACCGGCGGCGAGATCGCGCTGGGGGACGAGGTGCGGGCATGAAGGTCGCCTTTCCCGTCGCCCCCGAGCCCGATGCCGAGGTGGCCGAGGCGGCGCGCAAGCTGTTCGCCGGGCCGGTCGATTTCCTCAAGGGCGTGGTCGCCATGGACGGGCTGCCGCCCGCCGACCGGCCCGAGATCTGCTTCGCCGGCCGCTCGAACGTCGGCAAGTCCAGTCTGATCAACGCGCTGACCGGCCGGAACGGGCTGGCGCGGGCTTCGAACACGCCGGGCCGCACGCAGGAGATCAACTATTTCACCCTGGGCGACCAGGCCTATCTGGTGGACCTGCCCGGCTATGGCTTCGCCAGGGCCCCGGTGGCGGTGGTGGCGAAATGGCAGGCGCTGCTGAAGAACTACCTGGCCGGCCGGCCGACGCTGCGCCGGGCCTTTGCGCTGATCGATTCGCGCCATGGCGTGAAGGATGTCGATCACGAGATCATGAAGCTGCTCGACCGTTCGGCCGTGCCCTTCCAGGTGGTGCTGACCAAGGCCGACAAGATCGGCGCCCAGGCGATGGAGGCCACCGTCGCGCAGGTGCAGGAGGCGCTGCAGAAGCATCCCGCCGCCTACCCCGAGCTTGTGGTCACAAGCTCGGACAAGGGGCAGGGCATCGCCACGCTGCGCGCCATCATCGCCGGTCTCGACTGAATCGAATCTTGACCGGGCCGCTCTGGACTGATCGGCACCGGCGTCCTAGGGTCGGGCGCGACGAACAGGGGCCTTCGATGAGAAAGCAGAAGATGAACCGTGACTGGATCGCCACCGCCCGCACTCTGTCCGAGGCCCTGCCTTACATGCAGCGCTATTCCGGCGCTGTGGTGGTGGTGAAGTTCGGCGGCAATGCCATGGGCGACGACGAGGCCATGGCGGAATTCGCCCGCGACATCGTGCTGATGAAACAGGTCGGCATCCACCCGGTCGTGGTCCATGGCGGCGGCCCGATGATCAACGACCTGCTGGGCAAGCTGGGCATCGAAAGCCGTTTCGTGCGCGGCAAGCGCGTCACCACCCGCGAGACCGTCGAGGTGGTCGAAATGGTGCTGTCCGGCCTGGTCAACAAGCGCATCGTGCAGGCGATCAACGATGCCGGCGGCCGCGCTGTCGGCATTTCCGGCAAGGACGACGACCTGATAGTCTGCGAGCCGGACGACCCCGAACTGGGCTTCGTCGGCCGCCCGGTCGAGATGAACGTCCAGATCATCCGCGACCTCTACAATGCCGGGCTGATCCCGGTCATCGCCCCGGTGGCGACGGGGATGGAGGATAACGAGACCTTCAACGTCAACGGCGACACCGCCGCCGGCGCCATTGCCGGGGCGCTCAAGGCCGACCGGCTGCTGCTGCTGACCGATGTCTCGGGGGTCAAGGACGCCTCGGGCGAGGTGGTGACCGCGATGCATCCCGACCAGGTGCGGGCGATGATCGCCGACGGCACCATCGCCGGCGGCATGATCCCCAAGACCGAGACCGCGCTGAAGGCGCTGGAGGAGGGCGTGCGCGCCGTGGTGATCCTGGACGGGCGGGTGGCGAATGCCTGCCTGCTGGAGCTGTTCACCGAACATGGCGCCGGTTCGCTGATCCGCTCGACCGAGCCGCGGGTCAAGCCGCGCGGCTTGCGCCAGGGCGATAGCGGGCTGTAGAATCGGGGCGGCCGGCCCGGCGAAAAGAGTGGTTGCCCGCGCGGCGGAAGCTGTGGCAGGCTCGGTCCCGTTGCCCAACCTTAACCGTATGGCCGAAAAGGCAATTCGATGACCCCTCCCGGACACTGCCGTCTGATCCTGACCCGCCATGCGAAATCGTCCTGGGACGATCCGGCGCAACCGGATCACGACCGGCCGCTGAACGCTCGCGGCCGCCGCTCGGCCCGCGAGCTGGGTGACTGGCTGGCCAGCCGCGGCTATGAACCCGAGGAAGTGCTGTGCTCGACCGCCGAGCGCACGCGCGAAACCTGGGCCGGCATCGCCATGGCGCCGCTGGAGGTGCGGCCGCAGATCCGTTACGAACCGGGCCTTTACCACGCCACGCCCGAGAAGATGCTGGAGATCCTGCGCAGCGCCTCGGCCCCGACGGTGATGATGATCGGCCACAATCCCGGCATCGCCGAATTCGCCGCCATGCTGCCGGCGCGGGCGCCGCTGGACCCGGATTTCCGCCGCTATCCGACCGCGGCGACGTTGGTGGTCGATTTCCAGATCGACAACTGGTCCGAGCTGCGCCCCGCGCAGGGCAGCGTACTGGATTTCGTGCGCATGGATGGGCGCGGCTAGCCCCCGGCCTTCTCAGCCCCGGGCCGCGGCGCGCATCTGCGTCACCACGCGGGCGGCGAACAGCCGCTCGACATCCTCGCCCCGGCACAGCTCGGTCGCTGGCGTCAGCACCGTGGCCGAGGCGGCGGCGGCGGCCAGCCCCAGCGCCTCGCCGACCGGCCAGCCGCGGGCATGGCCGAGCGTGAAGCCGGCCAGGAAACTGTCGCCGGCGCCGACCTTGCTGACCACCTGCACCCGCGCCGCCTCGGCATGCCAGATGCCCTGGTCGGTGGCGATGATGTTGCCGTCGCGACCGCGCGCCACGATCACCCCATGCGCCGCGCCCGAGGCGACGAGGCTGGCCGCGAAGGCGGCGGTGTCGGCGCGATAGGGCAGGGGCCGGCCGGCCAGCCCCTCGGCCTCGTCGTCATCCATGCGCAGGATCTCGACCCGGCGGTCGGTGGCGGCGGCGATCTCGGCCAGCGCCGGCCCCGAGGTGTCCACGATCAGCCGTGCGCCGCTGCCGCGCAGCCGCTCGGCCAGCAGGGCGGCAAAGCGGGCCGGCACGCCCGGCGGGTTCGAGCCCGACAGCACCACCAGCGCGCCGGGTCCGGCGGCGCCGGCGGCGGCCTCCAGCGCGGCCGCGACATCGGCCCTGGACCATTCCGGGCCGGGCATGACAAAGCGGTATTGCTGGCGGATGGTGCGGTCGTCCACGGTCAGGGACTGCCGGGTCTCGCCCGGCGCCGGCAGGGTCATCAGCGGGATGCCGGTTTCCGCCAGCAGTTCGGCGATGCGCTGGCCGGTGGCGCCGCCAAGCGCGACCAGCGCCGTGCTGTCGCCGCCCATGGCGCGGATCGCCCGGCTGACATTGATGCCGCCGCCGCCCGGGTCGACGCGCGGCGCCGCGCAGCGCAGCTTGATGTCGGGCACCACGCGCTCGGCGGCGGTGGTGACGTCAAGCGCGGGGTTCAGGGTGATGGTCAGGATCGGCGCCTGGCCCATCATTCCCACCAGCGGTCGATGGCGGCGATGTCGTCGTCGGACCAGCCGAAATGATGGGCGAATTCATGGACCACGACATGCGCGACCAGCTGGCCCAGGGTCACGTCGCCGCGCGAGGCCCATTCGTCCAGGATGGCGCGGCGGAACAGCCAGACCGTATCGGGGAAATGCTGCGGCTCGCTGGCGGATTTCTCGGTCATCGGCACGCCGTCGTAAAGCCCGGTCAGCTCCAGCGGGTCGTCGATCTCCAGCTCGTCCAGGAATTCCTCGCTGGCGAAATCCTCGATGCGCAGCACCACCTGCGCGGCGGGACCGGCGAATTCCGGCGGCAGCCCGGCGATGGCCTCGCGCGCCAGTTCCTCGATCATGGCCGCGTCGGGGGCCTCGGCGTCTTTCCAGTCAAGCATCGGCTCACCTCGTCTTTGGTCCCGATATGGACAAAAACCGCCGTTTGTGAAAGAGCGAAGCCGACAGGAGACCTCCCATGACCACCACCCGTTTCGCCCCATCGCCCACCGGCCATATCCATGTCGGCAACCTGCGCACGGCGCTGATGAACTATCTGATCGCGCGCAAGGCGGGCGGCACCTTCATCCTGCGCCTGGACGATACCGACCGCGAGCGGTCGAAGCAGGAATATGCCGACGGCATCCAGCGCGACCTGGAATGGCTGGGCCTGACCTGGGACCGGATCGAGCGCCAGTCGGACCGCCTGGACCGCTATGCCGAGGCGGCGCAGGGCCTGCGCGAGGCCGGGCGGCTCTACGAGGTGTTCGAAACCCCGACCGAGCTGGACCTGAAGCGCAAGAAGCAGCTCAACATGGGCAAGCCGCCGGTCTATGACCGCGCCGGGCTGAAGCTCTCGGCCGAGGACAAGGACAGGCTGCGCGCCGAGGGCCGCGACGGCTACTGGCGCTTCCTGCTGGATCAGGAGCGGATCGAGTGGACCGACGGCATCCTGGGCGACATTTCCATCGACGCGGCCAGCGTTTCCGACCCGGTGCTGATCCGCGCCGACGGGCAGGTGCTTTACACCTTCGCGAGCTCCGTCGATGACGCCGACATGGCGGTCACGCATATCGTGCGCGGCGCCGACCATGTGACCAATACCGCGACCCAGATCCAGATCATCCGCGCGCTGGGGTCCGAGCCGCCGGCCTTTGCCCATCACAGCCTGCTGACCGGGGCCCAGGGCGAGGAGCTGTCCAAGCGCCTGGGCGTGCTGGCGATCAAGGATCTGCGCGAAAACGGCGTGGCGCCCGAGGCGCTTCTGTCGCTGATGGCGCGGCTGGGCTCCTCGCAGCCGGTTGAGTTGAGGATGTCGCTGGACGAGCTGGCCGAGGGGTTCGAGCTGTCGCAATTCGGCGCCTCGCCGACCAAGTTCGACGCCGAGGATCTGTGGCCGCTGACGCGCGAGGCGAACCAGGCGCGCCCCTTTGCCGAGGTCAAGGACCGCATTGCCGCGCTTGGCGTGCCCGATGCGCTGGCCGAGCGGTTCTGGCGCGTCGCCTCGCAGAACATCACCAAGCTGGACGATCTGGCCGGCTGGTGGGAGATCTTCTCGGAAGGCGCCGAGCCGCAGGTCGATGCCGAGGACGCCGATTTCATCGCCGAGGCGATGAAGCTGCTGCCGCCGCCGCCCTATACCGAAACAAGCTGGGGCGAGTTCACCAATGCGGTGAAGGCGGCGACCGGCCGCAAGGGCAAGGGCCTGTTCATGCCGCTGCGCAAGGCCCTGACCGGCCAGCCGCATGGGCCGGACATGTCCGAGGTGATGCCGCTGCTGCAGGTGGTGCGCGCCCGGACCTGACGACGCCGCCAGTTCACGCAAAAAGGCCGCCTTGGGCGGCCTTTTTCATTTTGGGATGCCGTGCAGCCAAGGGTCGGGCCCATTTGGCTGTTTTGTTGCGATCCAGCGATGGCGCGCTATCGCCAAGGGGGACTCCGGCGCCAATCTGGCGGCAGGAACAGTCGCCCCGGCGGGGAGGAATCCGGCGACGGACGGCGGATTCACAACCGGGCGGGCGCAGTACGGCGCGCCCGCCCGGTCAGGTTTGAACAGGTAACAAAGAACCGCTTACCAAGTTTAACAAACAACCACTTACGGAACACCGCCTGTATGCCCTGCCGGCGTGAGGAAGGGAATATGTCCATAAGTTAGGTATTATTTGCTGACCTAATTTCGGCAATGCGATGATTTCCCGGGCATCACGGCCGGCGGTTGCGCAAAACCGCCTGGGGCGGGGGTGTCGGTCCCCAGGGTCGGCCGCCGGCCGCCCCCTCAAAAAGCGCGATTGGTCCATGTTTGCCGTGGCGCGTTCCGCCGCCGAAGGCCGGGTGGGCGGCAGCGGAAAGCACGCTCATCCGCTGCCGCTTTCCGCCGGCGGCGCCGGCCGGCTTTCCGCCTGCCGGATCGCCCGCAACAGCGCCAAAACCCGCCTTCCTCCTTGCTATGGGCGGCGAAATCCCCTAGCTAGCGCGCTGAAACAGGCGGGGGCGCGGGGCAAGGGCTTCGTCGCCGGAATGGAGGGCTGGCCTTCCTGCCGCGGCATGGTTGGATGAAGGAAGACAAATGCAGGTCAAGGAAACCCAGAACGAAGGGCTGAAGCGGGGCTATGAGTTCACCCTGCCGGCGGCCGATCTGGCGACGCAGGTGGATGCGAAGCTGAAAGAGGCGCAGCCCGAGGTCGAGATGAAGGGCTTCCGCAAGGGCAAGGTGCCGATGGCGCTGCTGAAGAAGCAGTTCGGCCAGCGCGTCATTGGCGACGCCATGCAGGAAGCCATCGACCAGGCGCTGCGCGCCCATCTGGAGAAATCCGGCGACCGTCCTGCCGTCCAGCCGAAGATCGAGATGGTCAATGGCGAAACCTGGAAAGAGGGCGACGATGTCGTCGTCACCGTCGCCTACGAGGCCCTGCCCGAGATCCCGGAAGCCGACCTGTCGGGCATCGAGCTTGAGCGGCTGGTCGTCTCGGCCAGCGACGAGCAGGTGAACGAGGCGCTGGAGAACCTGGCCAAGAACGCCCAGTCCTTTGATGACCGCAAGAAGGGCAGCAAGGCCAAGGACGGCGACCAGGTCGTGATCGACTTCAAGGGCATGGTCGATGGCGAGGCCTTCGAGGGCGGCACCGCCGAGGACTATCCGCTGGTGCTGGGCTCGGGCAGCTTCATCCCCGGCTTCGAGGAGCAGCTGGTCGGCGCGAAAGCCGGCGACGAGGTCAAGGTCGAGGTCAAGTTCCCCGAGGAATACGGCGCCCCGCATCTGGCCGGCAAGGATGCCGTCTTCGAGACCACGGTGAAGGCGGTCAAGGCCCCCAAACCGGCCGAGCTGGACGACGAGCTGGCGAAGAAATTCGGCGCCGAAAGCCTGGACGCCCTAAAGGGCCAGATCCGCGAGCGGCTGGAGGCCGAGTTCAAGGGCGCGTCGCGCCAGGTGCTGAAGCGCGCGCTGCTGGACAAGCTGGACGCGCTGGTCAAGTTCGACCTGCCCGAATCGCTGGTCGAGGCCGAGGCGCATCAGATCGCGCACCAGCTCTGGCACGAGGAGCACCCGGAGGAGCACGGCCATAACCATGGCGAGATCGAGCCCACCGAGGAGCACAAGTCGCTGGCCGAGCGCCGGGTCCGCCTGGGCCTGCTGCTGGCCGAGATCGGCCAGAAGGCCGAGATCACCGTGTCGGATCAGGAGATGACCCAGGCCGTGCTGCGCCAGGCCCGCCAGTTCCCGGGCCAGGAACGCGCCTTCTTCGAGTTCATCCAGCAGAATCCGCAGGCCCAGCAGCAGCTGCGCGCGCCGATCTTCGAAGACAAGGTCGTCGACCATATCGTCGAAGGCGCCAAGGTCGCGGACAAGGACGTGACCAAGGAAGAGCTGGAAAAGGCCATCGAGGCGCTGGACCAGGCCTGATCCGGTCCCGCCATCTATGCGAAAGGCCGGCCCCTCGGGGCCGGCCTTTTTCCATGCAGAAAGAGCGGGCTGCGGCGGCTGCAGGATCCGGAAAGCGGCGCTTCATCGCGCCGTGTCCCGCCGCGACAGCCAGCGCCTTTGAAGCTCAAAGCCGGTGG
This sequence comes from Paracoccus sp. TOH, assembly GCF_030388245.1. NCBI lineage: Bacteria > Pseudomonadati > Pseudomonadota > Alphaproteobacteria > Rhodobacterales > Paracoccaceae > Paracoccus > Paracoccus sp. TOH. Next base: position 270,733 of record NZ_CP098360.1, on the reverse strand, counting down.
GTGCGCGGGTCGTGGTCGGCCGGGCCTTCGGGCTCCGGTCCCTCCATCGGGTCATGCAGCAGCGGGTCGTCGCGCAGATCGGGCATATGCGCGCCGTGCCGGTCATCCGGCTGCGGATGGCGCGGCCTTGGTGTATCGGCCTCCTCGCGGCCCTGACGGCCGAAGATACCCTGAGCCAGAGCGGCGGCATCGCCGAACTCCTGCATGATGGTCGTGGCCTGACCGGCGACCGAGCGGAACCCGGCCATGGCGGAACTGACCGAACGCATGACGCTTTCGACGCCCTGGGCCAGGCTGGCGGTATTCGCGTCGACCTCTTGCATCAGGCTCTGGCGCGGCTGCCGGCGGGGACGGGGCCGGCCGCGCTCGGCCTCGGCACGGATGCGCGCGGCTTCGCGGGCCGCTTCGGCCTCGCGTTGAAGGGTGCGCCGGCGCATGGCCTCGCGCTCGGCCTGGTCCATCTCGGCGAAGCGCGGGGCGAGGCTGCCGCGTCGCCGGGGCGGCTCGTCTTCCGACAGCAGGTCGATGACCCGGCGCGCCGCGATCACCGTGCCGGCGGTCAGTGCCGCCGCGGCCAGGGTGGTGCCGCCCCAGGTCAGCCATTTCGCACCGCGCGACGGGTGCGGCCAGGGGCGGGTGCCATCGGGCGAGACATCGCCATGCGGCGGGATGCGCCGCGACTCGTGATGGGCGGCAGGGCGGCGATGGCCCTCGGGCACCGGGCGGGGGCCGAAGCGGGTTTCGCTGGTCACGTCGGCTTCGGTATGGTCTGCGGGCGGCTCGTCCTGGGAGCGCATGGCGGGAATTCCTTTCGCGATGGGGCGCTTGGCGACTAAACCCCGCAACCCGCACGAATGTTCCGGCCCCGGCGGGGCTTGTGCAAGCGCATTTTGCGCCGGCCAGCGGACATGAAAAAACGCGCCGGGTCGCGGCGCGTTCTTCCGGTTCGGTGGGAAGGCGCGATCAGTTCGCGGCTTCATCCTCGTCGCGACCGGCCGAGCCGATTTCGTCGAACAGCTCGGCGATCTCGAAATCGGCGGCGGCATCGGCTTCGGCGGCCAGTTCCTGGATCGACTTGCCCGAGGCTTGCAGCTCGGCTTCCTCGGCCGAACGGGCGATGTTCAGCTTGATGGTCACGTCGACTTCCGGGTGCAGGTGCACGCGGACCTCGTGCAGACCCAGATCCTTGATCGGACCGGTCAGCACGACCTGGCGGCGCTCGATGGCGAAGCCCTCGGCATTGGCGACATCGGCGGCGTCACGCGGGGTGACCGAGCCGTAGAGCGCGCCGGCATCCGAGGCCGAGCGGATGATGACGAAGGTCTGGCCGTCCAGCTTCGCGGCCAGCTTCTCGGCCTCGCTGCGGCTTTCGTCGTTGCGGGCGGCGAGTTCCGCCTTGCGCTCATCAAAGGCCTTGATGTTGGCTTCCGAGGCGCGCAGCGCCTTGCCCTGCGGCAGCAGATAGTTGCGCGCGAAGCCCTCTTTGACCTTCACGACTTCGCCCATCTGGCCCAGCTTGGCCACACGTTCCAGCAGGATGACTTGCATGATCGTCTCTCCTTACTTCACGGCATAGGGAAGCAGGGCGAGGAAGCGGGCGCGCTTGATGGCGCGCGCCAGTTCACGCTGCTTCTTGGCCGAGACGGCGGTGATGCGCGAGGGCACGATCTTGCCGCGTTCGCTGATGTAGCGCTGCAGCAGACGGGTGTCCTTGTAGTCGATGGCGGGGGCGTTGTCGCCCGAGAAGGGGCAGACTTTCCGGCGGCGGAAGAAGGGTTTGTTGGCCATGATCCTGGTTCCTTTCCCTTAGTTCCGGTCGTCGCGGTCGCGACGCTCGCGGCGTTCGCCGCGGTCGCCGTCACGGTCGCGGCGCTCGCCACGGTCACCACGATCGCCGCGCTCGCGCTCGTCGCGCTTCTGCATCTGGATCGAGGGGCCGTCCTTGTGCTCGTCGACGCGGACCGTCAGCACGCGCATGACGTCGTCATGCAGGCGGGCCAGGCGCTCCATCTCCTGCACGGCGGCCGAGGGCGCGTCCGAACGCAGGAAGGCGTAATGGCCCTTGCGGTTCTTGTTGATCTTGTAGGCGAGGGTGCGCACACCCCAATATTCGTTGTCGACCACCTTGCCGCCATTGTCGGCGAGAACGGTGGAGAAGTGTTCGATCAGCCCCTCGGCCTGCGTGTTCGACAGGTCCTGGCGGGCGATCAGCACATGCTCGTAAAGCGGCATGTCTGCACCTTTTTTCAGGGCGCACTTCAACGGCGGGACAACCCTTCCGCGCCCCGCCACGAGAGGCTGCGCCGGTTTCGCATTTGCGGAAGGATGCGGCCTTATAGCGATCATGCCGCCGGATGCAAGGCAAAACGCCCGCAAGGCCCGCATATTCGCCGGTGCGGCGACACTGTTTCCGCGCCGCGGCGAAACACGAAATTGTCAGGCAAATGCAAGGAAACCTTTGTTGATATTGGGGCATTTCCTGTGGGAACCGTTCATGAGAAATTTAATCAGGAGTCCAGCATGAAAGCCGTCTTCACCTCTTTCGCCGCGGTTGCCGTCCTTGGCGCCGGGGCCGCCATGGCCGCGCCGGTGCAGTATGATTTCGACCCGGCGCATAGCCAGGTGGTGTTTGACTACGATCACATGGGGTTCTCGACCAGCACCGGCATCATCAACGGCGTGACCGGCAAGCTGATGCTGGATGCCGAGAACCCGGCCAATTCCAGCGTCGAGGCGACCATCCCGCTTTCCGGCCTGCGCACCCCCTCGCCTGAGCTGGACAAGCACCTGTTCGGGGCGGATTTCTTCAACACCGATGCGGCCGGCGCGGTGGCGACCTTCAAATCCACCAAGGTCGAGCTTGATGGCGACAAGGAGGCCAAGGTCACCGGCGATCTGACGCTGAACGGCGTGACCAAGCCGGTGGTGCTGGATGTGGACCTGAATCAGGTCGCCGCCCATCCGATGGTCGGCAAGGAGGCCGCCGGTTTCGACGCCGAGGCCGAGATCAAGCGCACCGAGTTCAACCTGGGCAAGTTCGCCCCGGCGGTCGAGGACGAGGTGGAGATCAAGATCACCGTCGAGGCCGTGAAGGCCGAATGAGCCGCCCGAGGGCGACATGAGGAAAGGGGCCGCACGGCCCCTTTTTTCTTTTTCTCCAGCCTGTTGGAGACTCTTCCTGCAGCGAAGCCCAAGCGCCGCGCGCCGGCCCTGTGATGCCTCTGCAGGGCGCGGCGTGCCTTGATCTGGGTCGCGGTTCCGCCTTGCCGGCCGCGGATGCAGCGGCTAATCCCCTGTCATGCTGCCGCAGGACCGCCTTTCCCAGATCGTCGAGCGTTTCGAATATCTCGAGGCGCTGCTCAATGCCGGCCCGGCGCCCGACGAGATCGCCGGCATCAGCCGCGAATATGCCGAGCTGAAGCCGGTGGTGGCGCAGATCGCCGAATGGCGCGCGGCTCTGGGCGGCATTGCCGAGGCCCAGGCCATGCTGGCCGATCCCGAGATGCGCGAGCTGGCCACCGACGAACTGGGCCGGCTGCGCGACCTGCTGCCCGGGCTGGAGCATGCGCTGCGCATCGCGCTTCTGCCGCGCGACGCCGCCGATGCCCGGCCGGCGATCCTGGAGATTCGTCCCGGCACCGGCGGCGAGGAGGCGGCGCTTTTCGCCGGCGACCTGCTGGCGATGTATCGCCGCTTCGCCGAATCGCAGGGCTGGCAGTTCCAACTACTCGAACTGGCCGAATCTGACCTGGGCGGCGTGCGCGAGGCGGTGGCGCGGATCGCGGGCGAGGGGGTCTTCGCCAAGCTGAAATACGAATCCGGCGTGCATCGCGTCCAGCGCGTGCCGGAAACGGAATCGGGCGGCCGCATCCACACCAGCGCCGCGACCGTCGCCGTGCTGCCCGAGGCCGAGGCGGTCGATATCGACATTCCTGCCGGCGACATCCGCATCGACACCATGCGCGCCAGTGGCGCCGGTGGCCAGCACGTCAACACCACCGATTCGGCGGTGCGCATCACCCACCTGCCGACCGGCATCGTGGTGACCAGCAGCGAAAAATCCCAGCACCAGAACCGCGCCAATGCCATGGCGGTGCTGCGGGCGCGGCTTTACGACATGGAGCGGTCGCGCGCCGATGCCGAACGTGCCGCCGACCGCAAGTCGCAGGTCGGCTCGGGCGACCGCTCCGAACGCATCCGCACCTATAATTTCCCGCAGGGCCGGATGACCGATCACCGCATCGGGCTGACGCTTTATTCGCTGGACCGGATCATGCAGGGCGAGATCGGCGAGATCGTCGATGCGCTGACCGCCCATGACCAGGCGGCGCGGCTGGCCGCGCAGGGAAGCTGATCCCATGGCCGCCGCGCCTTCCGGTGCCGAGGCCCTGCGCCGGGGCGCCGCGCTGCTGGTTGATGCCGGGGTGCCCGGCGCCGCCGAGGATGCGCGGCTGCTGCTGGCCCATGCTCTGGACCTGCCGCGCCACCACCTGGCCGCCGCGCTGGCCGCACCCTTGCCGGCCGAGGCGCTGCGCCGTTTCGACGCAGCCCTTGCGGCCCGCGCCGCGCGTCAGCCAGTCAGCCAGATCCTGGGGCGCCGCGCCTTCTGGAAGCATGAATTCCGCGTGACCCGCGACACGCTCGACCCGCGCCCCGAGACGGAAGCCCTGGTCGAGGCGGCGCTGGCCGAGCCCTTCGCCTCGGTGCTGGATCTGGGAACCGGCACGGGCGCCATCCTGATCTCGCTTCTGGCCGAACGGCCGGGCGTGCGCGGCGTGGCGACCGACATCTCGGCCGCGGCGCTGCAGGTGGCGCGGGACAATGCCGGGAGGATAGGGGTTGCCGCGGATTTCATCGAATCCGACTGGTTCGCGCGGGTGGAGGGGGAATATGATCTGATCGTCTCGAACCCGCCCTATATCGCGCTGGCCGAGATGGATCACCTGTCGCCCGAGGTTCGCGAATGGGAACCGCGCGGCGCTCTGACCGACGAGGCGGACGGGCTTTCCGCCTATCGGGCCATTGCCGCCGGCGCGCCCTTGTATCTGCGGCCCGGCGGCCGGCTGCTGGTCGAGATCGGCCCGACGCAGGGCCGGCAGGTGGCGGCGCTGATGCAGGCCGCGGGACTGGTGCAGCCGCGAATCCTGTCCGATCTGGACGGGCGCGACCGGGTGGTCGCCGCCCGCAAGCCCACCTGAGCCGGCAATGATCCGCGTGTTTTGCGGCATTCGACGAAATTTTTGCTTGTAAGCGGCGCGGCGGCGTGTTTATTCGCAACTGTGACGGGGGCGCTGCCCACGCACGGGTCAGCTATACTCAGATAACCCAGAAATTCCCTGGTAAAGCGGGAAACGGCCCTGCAGCCGCAACCCGGTCTGGCACCCGCCTTCGAGATGACCCCAACCTCAGCCGGCCGAAGCCGGACGAAAACTGACAAACAAGCTGATGAGATCATCCAAATCCCGTTCGCGTAACAAGTCGAACCGACAGCGTTCGCTGGGCAATATCGTCAACCGCGTCTTCGATTCCTCGGGCCCCGAGGGCAAGGTGCGCGGCACGCCCCAGCAGATCATCGAGAAATACCTGACGCTCGCCCGCGACGCCCAGCTTTCCAATGACCGGGTCGCCGAGCAGAGCTTCCTTCAGCATGCCGAGCATTACACCCGCCTGCTGGGCGAGGCGCAGCGCGAACAGGCGGAGCGCCAGAACCAGCAGCACCAGAGCCGCGACGACGATTTCCAGGACGGCAACGGCCAGACCGAGAACGGCCACGGCCAGAACGGCCAGCGCTATGAGCACCGCCAGGACCGGCCGGACCGCCAGGAGCGGCACGAACGCCGCGATGAGCGCCGCGACGACCGGCGGGAGGACCGCCGCGAAGAGCGTCAGACGTCCCGCCCCGCCGGCCCGGCGGAATCGGGCCTGCCGCCGGTGATCGCCTCGGACGAGGAAGCTGCCGGTCCGGTCGAGACCCCCGAGGCCGCTGCGGCCGTCGAGGCGCCCCAGACCGCCGAACCCGCTGCGGCGGAAACGCCGGCCGAACCGGCCGCCCCGGCCCGGAAACCGGCGGCCGAGAAGCGCGCCGCTGAAAAGCCTGCCGCCGCTGCTGAGGAACCCGCGGCCGAGACCGGCGAGGCCGCGCCCGCGCCGCGTCGGCGCACCCGCGCCGCGGCCGCCGGCGCCAGCACGACGCCGCGCGCGCCGCGCAGCCGCAAGAAGCCGGCCGAAAAGGCATCCGGCGAATAAGCCTCAGCGCGGCGCGGCGGCCAGTCCCCGCGCCAGCGCGCAGAACTGTTCCAGGCCGATCTCTTCGGCCCGGGCGGTCGGGGCAATGCCGGCGGCGACCAGCAGATCCTCGATCGCCGGATGCAGCCCCTTCAGCGAGGCGCGCAGCATCTTGCGGCGCTGGTTGAAACCTGCCGCCACCACCCGGTTCAGCACCGCCGGATCGGCCGGAAACCGCGGCTCGGGCAAGGCGGTCAGTTGCACCACCGCCGAATGCACCTTGGGCGCCGGCACGAAGGCCTCGGGCGGCAGAGTCATGACGATCCGCGCCTCGCTGCGCCATTGCGCCAGCACCGCCAGCCGGCCATAGGCCTTGCCGCCCGGCCGGGCCACGATGCGCTCGGCCACCTCCTTCTGGAACATCAGCGTCAGCGACTGCCAGAAGGGCGGCCAGGCCGCCGGCGTCAGCCAGCGGATCAGCAGCTCGGTGCCGACATTGTAGGGCAGATTCGCCACGATGCGGATCGGCGGCGTCAGATGCGCCAGCGGATCGACCTCCAGCGCATCGCCGTGGACGACCTCCAGCCGGCCCGGATAGGCGGCGGCGATCTCGGCCAGGGCGGGCAGGGCGCGCTCGTCCTTTTCGATGGCCAGCACATGCCGCGCACCCTCGGCCAGCAGCCCGCGGGTCAGCCCGCCCGGCCCCGGCCCGACCTCGATCACGTCGCAGCCCGACAGATCGCCGGCCGCGCGCGCGATCTTGGCGGTCAGGTTCAGGTCCAGCAGGAAGTTCTGCCCCAGTTGTTTCTTCGCCCGCAACTCGTGCCGCGCGATCACCTCGCGCAGCGGCGGCAGCCCGTCGATCGCGCTCATCGCCGGCCCGCCATGTCATGGGCCATGCGCAGCGCCGCGATGCCGCTTTGCGCGTCGGCGATGCCCCGGCCGGCGATGTCGAAGGCGGTGCCGTGGTCGGGCGAGGTGCGCACGAAGGGCAGGCCCAGCGTCACGTTCACGCCGCCGGAGAAATCCAGGGTCTTGATCGGGATCAGCGCCTGGTCGTGATAGGCGCAAAGCGCCGCGTCATAGCGGGTGCGGGCCGCCGGGTGGAACATGGTGTCGGCGGGCAGCGGGCCGGCCAGGTCGAAACCCGCGCCGCGCAACCGGGCGATCAGCGGCGTGATCCAGCGGGTTTCCTCGTCGCCGATGACGCCGTTCTCGCCGGCATGGGGGTTCAGCCCGGCAATGGCCAGCCGCGGAGCGGCGATGCCGAAATCGCGGCGCATGGCGGCGTCGGTGATGCGGATCGCCTGCTCCAGCAGTGCCGGGGTCAGCGCCTTCGGCACCTCGTGCAGCGCGATGTGGATCGTCACCGGCACGACGCGGCAGGGCGGCTCCACCGTGGTCGAGGCCAGCATCATCGCCACCGGCACATCGCCCGCCAGATGCGCCAGATATTCGGTATGGCCGGGAAAGGCGAAGCCGGCGCCGCGCTTCAGCGCCGCCTTGCTGATCGGCAGGGTGCAGATGCCGCCGGCCGCGCCGGACAGGGCCAGACCGACGGCGCGGGCGATCACCTCGATCACCCCCCGCGCATTGGCGGGATCCGGCCGTCCGGGCACCGCCGGCGCCGGAAAATCATGGCGCAGAACCGGCAGCAGGCCCGGAGCCACCGGTTGCGCCAGCGCATCCACCTCGGTCCAGGCGGTTCCTTCGGGCAGATGCCGCGGATCGCCCAGAAAGACGAAGGGCACGCCCGAGGCCAGCGCCTTGGGCGCCAGTTCCGGGCCGACGCCGGCAGGCTCGCCGCAGGTCAGGATGATCGGCCGCGCTTCCGTCATTGTCTCTGTTTTCCAAATCCTTTCGGGGGCCCGGGGGCGAGGCGCCCCGGGTCCGCCTTGCCCGGGCTCACGGCCGGCGGATGATGGCATTCGAGCGCAGCTCGGCCAGATAGCTCTCGGCCGCCTGTCCGACCTTGCGGTTGAAGATCATGTTGCGCACCTCGTCGCGGCCGGGCAGCGCATCGGGATCGGGGGCCGCGGCCTGTCCGTCCTCGGCGCCCTCTGCCCCTCCGGCCGTGACCGGGACGGCGGCCGGCGAGGTTTCGGCGGCCAGCAGCGCCGGTTCGCGCTTGCACAGCATCAGCAGCGTTACCGCGCCGCCATAGCTGATCACCGTCGATTCGTTGTCGTCCAGCACCGCCAGGCGCAGCGCCTCGCCGGTCGGGATCTGGCCCTGCGGCAGGGTCTGGCGCTGGATCTGCTCGGCCGGCAGGCCGCGGGCATGGACGAACAGATCGGCGCAGCTGTCCGAGACGGCGGCGATGCGGTTCGCCTCCTCGGCGCTCGACAGGCGGAAGCGGACGAAATCCAGCACCTGCTCGCGGGCGCCGGGGCGCAGCGTGCCGCGGGTGTCGCGCAGGAAGAACAGCACCACCGCGCCCTGAACGGTCAGCGGCTGGCTGATCTGGCCCGGTTTCATCGACAGAATGATGGGCTGCAGTGCCGGCGGCAGATTGGCCAGCGGCGTCCAGGGCAGGCGGCCGCCGCTTTCTGCCGAGGGCGTCGCCGAATAGCGCCGGGCCGCGGCGGCGAAATCGCCCTCGGAGCGCACGTTCTGCACCAGCGATTCCGCGATCTGCATCGCCCGCGCCTCCTCGCCCGGCGGGGCGGGGATGATCAGTTCGGACAGCGCGACATGGGTGGTGCGCGGCGTCTCGATGATCTTCTGCAGTTCCTGCTCGATCTCGGCATCGGTGACCCGGACCTGCGGCACCACGCGCTGGCGCACCACCTCGCGCCAGACCACGCCGGCCGAGATGAAGTCGCGGAAGGCTTGGCGCTCGACGCCGGCGCGGGCCAGTTGGCCAGTGAATTCCTCGACGCCCAGATTGGCGCGGCCGGCGAATTCCGCCAGGCCGGCGTCGATCTGCTCGTCGCTGGGGGTGATGCCCATCTGCCTGGCCGCGGACAGCCGCAGTCGGTCGTCGATCAGCGCCTTTTCGGCCGAGGCCGGATCGGATTCGGGGGCCCGCAGCAGCTGCATGAAGCGCACGCGCTGGTCGAGCTCGTAGCGGGTGACGGCCGAATCGTTCACATAGACCAGCGGCTGGAACGGATTGCCCTGCGCAAGGGCCGGGGAAACCCCGTTCCCGGCCAGCATCGCGGCCATCGCCGCCCCCAGAAGAATTCGCCGCATCAGCTCCCTCGCCGCATGGTTTTGCCGGACATTAGCGCAGGCAGGCGCGACGCGCCACCGTTCCCGGGCCGGCCTTTTGCTGGCCGAAGCCGCCCAGGCGGATGCCCAGGTCGAAACTGGTATCGGGCCGCAGCTCGTCCGAGGAGGTGAAGCGCCGTTGCACCGACATTTCCACGGTGACGCATTCGTTGCGGTATTCCAGCCCCAGCTGCGCCTTCTGTGCGCGGTCGGCGGTGAAGTCGTAGCGGGCCTCGGTCGTGGCCCACCAGCCCTGCGCCATCTGCCAGCCCCCGGCCATGGTCAGTTCCGAGACGTCCCGCCGGCGATTCTCGCTTTCATCCGAATCGAGCCAGAGATAGCCGGCCGAGACCTGCAGGCCGGGCTGGAACCAGCCCAGCCGCAATTCGTTGCGGCTGATCGAGAAACTGTCGTCGAACAGCGCCCGGTTCACCAGCGCCAGCCCGTTCGCGCCCTGATAGGTGGCCGAGAGCAGCCAGTCCGAGCGCGTCTTGCCCTGCGGGCCGGTGAAGGCCGGGTTGTCGGATCCGTCGATATAGGCGAAGGCCGGGTCCGGATCGGTGCGGAACACACGGCCGGCGGTCAGGCCGATCGACCAGCCGGTCGGGTCGATCCGGGTCCAGCTCAGGCCCAGATTGGCGCGGAAGCCCGACTCGCGCGCGTCCCAGCCGGGAAAGCGGTCCAGCGAGAACAGGTTGCCCTCGTCGAACTCGATCAGCCGGCTGTCCTCGTTCGGCACGTCGTCTTCGGCCTCGCGCTCGGGCGACCAGATCAGCTGCGCGACCGGCTCGATGATATGGGTGACCCCGCCGGAATGACGCGCGAGCGGCCAGCGCAGTTCGGCCGCCAGCGTCGGATCGGCGCGCATCACCCAGTCCTCGTAATCGCTGTCCTGGTTGATGCGATAGAGGTCGGCATCGACCCGGCCTTCGACCTTGCCCAGGACGCCGCCCGGCAGGATCTCGCTGCGCTGCCAGTCCAGGCTGACCGAGCCGCGCGCCATGTCGCGGCCGACCTTGTCCGCAGAGGAAGAACGGCGATGCGCGTGCAGCGACCATTCCAGACTGGCGATGCCGCCGATGCGGTCCGGGGTCCAGCGCCGCTTCCACAGCGCATCGGCCACGACCGAGGGGGTGAACTCGTCCGGCTCGTCGTCGCGCAGCGATTCGTAATTGCCGATCCGGGCCATCACCATGCGGTCGCGGCGCACCCGGTCCAGGGTGATGCCGCTCCACAGCCGGTCGGCGTCCGAGATATCGTAATCCAGCAGATAGGCGCGGTTGCTGGCCATCTGGATCTGGAAGCCCAGCAGGTAGCCACGCGGCAGCTCGAAGCGGCCGGCGCCGAACAGGTAGCCGCGGGTCTCGCCCTGCTCGATGTCGTCGCGCGAGACGGCGCCGTTCCACTCCATGGCACCGTTGTGGAAGGCCTGGCGATAGCGCAGCTCCAGCGTCCGGGTGCGCGAGGCGGCGACATAGGGCGTCACCGTCAGGTCGGCATGATCGCCCAGGGTGATGAAATACGGCAGCTTGATGCCGAAGCCCAGCCCCGAGGTGGTGCGGAACTGCGGCCGCAGGAAACCCGTCATCCGCTCGACGGTCGGGTCGGGCGCCGTCAGCCAGGGCAGGCTGGCGATCGGCAGGCCCAGGGCGCGGAACTGCGGGTGGTCGAAATGCAGCTTGCGGGTGCGGGTGTCGTGGGTGATCGAGCGGGCGCGGATCTCCCATAGCGGAATCGGGTTTTCGGCGCAGATCTGGCAGCTCGAGGCGACGACATTGTCCAGCCGGGTCACGGCGCCGTTCTCGCTGCGGCGCATCTGCCGCGCCGCCAGCTGCATCTCGCGCGCCAGAACCAGCCGGGCGCCGCGCAGGATGCCGTCCTGCATGTTCGGGTCCAGCTGCGCGCTGTCGGCGATGACGATGGTTTCCTGCGGCGTGCCGGCGCGGGCGGGCTCGGTCAGGTGGATCGGTCCCTCGATCACCGCCGAACCGGTGTCGTTGTCGTAGATCACCCGCGAGGCGATCAGCCGCGCGCCGCGATGCCAGATCACCACGCCCCCCGAGGCGGTCAGCCGGTTCTCGGCATCCAGCGTCACCTGGTCGGCCAGCAGCGTGGCCGGGCTGGCCGCGTCCCCGTCGCCGCTACCCTGGATGCGCACCGAACCGGGCCGCGCCACCGAGGGCGTCTGCGAGGCCTCGGTGCCGTCGGCAAAGCGGGCATTGCTGTCGGAATCCTCGGTCGGCGCCAGCGCCGGGCCCGAGGGCCCCTCGAACAGGCTGCCGGTCTCGCCATAGATCGGCAGGGTCTGGCCGTCGGGGGTCAGGCTCTGGCCCAGGGCGATGCCGGGCAGGCCCAGCCCCGGCAGGACCGCCGCCAGCAGGGCCGCGCGGGCCGTGCCGCCGCCGTTTTGTCGCTTGCGCGCCATCAACCGTCCTCCAGCCGCAATAATGCCCCCAGGGCAAGGAACAGCGCCACGATGGGCGGCGCCCAGCCGGCCAGCACCGGCGGGATGCCGCCATTGTCGCCCAGCACCTGCGCCAGGTTGCGCAGGAAGAACAGCGCGATGCCGCAGCCGAAACCGGCCAGCACCAGAAGCCCCATCTTGCGCCCGCGCATGTGCCGCATGGTGAAGACCGCGGCCAGCGCCACCATGGCCGCCATCAGCAGCGGCCGCGCCAGCTCCATCTGGAACCAGACCTTGTGGCGCTGGGCGGAAAAGCCGGCGCGCTCCAGCCCCTTGATGAAGGCCGGAAGCTGCCAGATCGGGATCGCCTCGGGCTTGCCGAAACTGTCGCGGATGCGCGCGGCGGTCAGGTCGGTCGGCAGCGTCAGCTCGGCCGCGGTGCGGGCCATCGCCTCGGGATTGGGCTGGGTCAGCGGCCATTCCTTGACCTCGCTGAGCAGCCAGGCCCCCTCGGTCAGCCGCGCCTGGCGGGCGTCGATGCGGCGGGTCGGTCCCTGGTCGGGCGCGAAGATCATGAAGGTGGCGTCGTAAAGCGTGGTGGCGTCGGCGCTGGCCCGGCTGGCCTGGATCACCACCTGGCCCGGGGTCTCGGCCCCGCCCGGCCCGGTCATCGGCAGCGCCTGGCGCAGCCAGACGGCGCTGTCGCCGACGCTGATCGTCTGACCGCCGCCGCTTTTCATCCGTGCCACCGCGTCGTCATAGCGTTTCGAGGTGCCCGCCACCATCGGGTTCAGCACCGCGACCGACAGGATCCCGACCAGCGCCGCCGTGACCGCCGGCGCCGCCAGCACCCGCAGGGCCGAGCGGCCCGAGGCCCGGATCGCCACCAGTTCCGAGCTGCGCGACAGGCTGAGAAACAGCGCGATCCCCGCCAGAACCGTCATCAGCGGCAGGATGGAATAGAAGCTGGCGGTGATGTTCAGAAGCGACAGCACCGCCGCGCCGGACAGGCCGATATTCTCGTCCGAAAAGCGGCGGATCTGCTCGACGATGTCGATCAGGAACAGGATGGCGCCGAAGATGGCGGCGATCAGCACGAACATGCGCAGGAAGCGCCGCGCCACATAGGCTGAAAGGATCATGCCGCGGCCCCCCCGCTCTCGCCACGCAGCCGGCGCGGCCGGGCGGCCAGCCACAGCACCGTCACGCAGGCCGCCGCCCCCAGCAGCGGAGAGACATATATCAGCGGCCAGCGCGAGGCGTCGCCCGCCACCTGGTTCTCGGCCGCGGTGCTGAGAAATTGCACGACGATCAGCGCGATCACCGCCCAGATCACCTGCCGCCAGACCCCGAAGCGGCTGAACCCGCCCAGAAGCAGCATGGCAAAGCCCAGCATCGCCGCCACCGGCGCCTGCAGCGGCTTCGCCAGCCGCTCATGCGCCTCGGCCAGGGCCTTGTCGGCGGTGGCGCCGGTGGCGGCCAGCAGTTCCGGGTCGGGGTCCAGCAGCCGCAACGTCGGATAGGCACGCAGGTCGCGCTTGCGGCTGACCGCCGGGTCGATCAGCAAGCCGAGGTCATAGGCCAGCTCGGAAAAGCGGGTGACCGACAGGCTTTGCCGTTCGCCGGTGCGGCGCAGGTTCTGCACCATGCCCTGCATCATCACCAGCCGCGGGCCGGCATCGGTGCGGACCAGCAGCGCCTCGGTCGCGGTATAGGTGGTCTGGTTCGCGGGGTCGCGCGCATCCTCGAGGAAGAAATAGATCAGCCGGCCGTCGGCCGCGATCTCGCTGATGTACAGCGTCACACCGCGCACCGGGTACTGGAAGCTGCCGGCGCGCAGGAATTGCGCGGTGACGTTCTGGGCGATCTCGGCCTGGCGGTCGGTCAGCCGCCCGCGCGCCATCGGCACCAGCGCATGCACCAGCAGCGCCACCATCAGCGCCACCAGCACACCGAAGACGAGGACCGGCCGCGCCAGCCGCCAGGGCGACATGCCCGCCGCCTGCATCGCCACCAGCTCGGATTCCGAGGCCAGCCGGTTGGTGCCATAGGCGCTGGCGGCGAAGGCGGCGATGGGCAGCACGGCCGAGATCACCAGCGGCAGGGTCAGCGCGGTGAATTCCAGCACCACCAGCGCCGTCTGCCCGTCCGAGATCAGCTGCTCGAACAGCGACACGGCGCGGTTGATCCAGTAGACCGAGACAAGCACCAGCGCAAAGAACCCGAACAGGGTCAAAAGCTGCGACAGGATGTATCGGTCGATGCGGGGCATGGGGGCTTTCAGCGGCTCGGATCCAGATTGATTAGCGGCTGCGCGGGGATTGGGAAAGCCCCGGCTCTGGTCAAGGCGGGGTTGCGCGACTAGTTTTCGCCGAAGACGGATCAACGCGAAAGGCAGGATCATGACGCACCCGGTCGAAATTTCCTTCACGGCGACGGACCTAACCGAGCTTGCCTCGCGGCCGGGCCGGATCGCCATCCTGGTGCCGCAGACCGGGCGGCTGCCGGGCGGGCTGCCGCGCGGCACGCGCGAAGCGGCGGTCCGGGCGCTGGAATCCGAGGCCTGGAAGGCGGTGAAACCTGGCAAGGCGCTGGAACTGGCCTTTCCGTCCGGGCTGAAGGCCGAGGCGCTGCAACTGGTGTCCCTGCCGCAGAATGCCGACACGGCCACGGCGCGCGCTGCCGGGGCGAGCATCGGCGCGAAACTGGGCAAGGCCGATACGCTGGTGGTGGCCGGCAACCATCCGCGCGCGGCCGAGGTGGCGCTGGGGCTGGCGCTGCGCGCCTATGATTTCTCGGCCTACAAGACGAAGCCATCCGGAAACGGCGCCGGCCCGGGGAATGGCGTGCCCGAAGGCGACGCGCCGGCCGAGCCGGCCGTGACCACCAGCCGCAGCGGGGCGGCCGAGGATGCGCGGCTGTCGGATGCGGCCGATGGTGGCGCCCGCGCCGCCGAATCGGCGCCCGGTGCCAAGCCGCGCGGCAGGGTGGTGTTCATGCACAAGGATCCCGAGGCGCTGGCCCGCGCGGCCGGCGATGGCGCCGCGGTGGCCGAGGGCGTGTTCTTCACCCGCGACCTGGTGAACGAGCCGGCCAACGTGCTGACCACCAGCGATTTCGCCGACCGGCTGCTGGCCATGCGCGAGCTGGGCCTTGAAGTCGAGGTGCTGGAGGAGGACGAGCTGGCGCGGCTGGGGATGCGGGCGCTCTTGGGCGTGGGGCAGGGCTCGGAAAGCCCGTCCAAGGTCGTGGTGATGCGCTGGAACGGCGGCGGCGAGGCGGCGCCGCTGGCGCTGGTCGGCAAGGGCGTGGTCTTCGACACCGGCGGCATCTCGATCAAGCCCGCCGCCGGCATGGAAGAGATGACCATGGACATGGGCGGCGCCGGCGTGGTCGCGGGCGTCATGCGGACCCTGGCGCTGCGCCGGGCGCGGGCCAATGTCGTGGGTCTGGTCGGCCTGGTCGAGAACATGCCCGACGGTCGCGCCCAGCGTCCCGGCGACATCGTGAAATCCATGAAGGGCGACACGATCGAGGTCATCAACACCGATGCCGAGGGCCGGCTGGTGCTGGCCGATGTGCTCTGGTACGCGCAGGACCGCTTCAAGCCCGCGGCGATGGTGGATCTGGCGACGCTGACCGGGGCGGTGATCATCGCGCTGGGCCATGACAATGCCGGCGTGTTCTCGAACGACGACGTCTTCGCCGATGCGGTGCTGGCCGCCGCCAAGACCGAGGGCGAGGGCGCCTGGCGCCTGCCGCTGGGGCCGGGCTATGACAAGCTGATCGACTCGCGCCTGGCCGATATCAAGAACACCGGCGGGCGTGCGGCCGGCTCGATCACCGCGGCGCAGTTCCTGCAGCGCTTCGTGCGCGAGGGCACGCCTTGGGTGCATCTGGACATCGCCGGCGTGGCGCTGCCGCCTTCCGAAACGGCGCTGGCGCCCAAGGGCGCGAGCGGCTGGGGCGTCATGACCCTGGACCGGCTGGTGCGCGACCGCTTCGAGGGCAGGTGATGGGCTCGGCCCTGTTCTATCATTTGACCCGTTCGGGGCCGGGCCAGCTCTTGCCGATGCTGATCGGCAAGAGCCTGCAGGCCGGCTGGCGGGTCGAGCTGCGGGGCAGGGACCGCGCCCGCCAGGTGGCGCTGGACGAGACGCTGTGGCTGGGCGAGGGCTTCCTGCCGCATGGCCTGGCCGGCGGGCCGCATGATGCCCGCCAGCCGGTGTTGCTGACCGTCGAGGGGCAGGCGGCGGCGAATGCGGCGCGCTGCCTGATCGCGCTGGAGGGCGTCGAGGTCTCGGGGGCGGAATGCGCGGCGCTGGAGCGGGCCTGCATCCTGTTCGACGGCAACGACCCCGAGGCGCTGGACCGCGCCCGCGCGCAATGGCGGGCGCTGACGGCCGAGGGCGTGCCGGCGGAATACTGGTCCGAGGCCGGCGGCCGCTGGGAGCGCAAGCAGTAAGGGGGGCGCTGCCCCCCGCGCGTGCCGCGCTCCCCCCGGGGTATTTGGAAAACGGAGAAAGCCGTCAGCGTTCCAGGATCAGGCGGTTGCCCTCGATGCTGACGCGGGCGAAGCGTGACAGGTAGGACATGCCCATCAGCGATTGATCGAGATCGCTGCGCAGCACCATGGCCGGGACGCGGCTGTCGTGGATTTCGCCCAGGGTCACGCTGTCGAGGGTGACGGGCGCGGTCTCGATGATGCCGTTCGCGGTCCGGGCCTGGCCGACATAGCCGAGGCTGTCGGGGTCGATGCCGACGCGCCCGGCGTCGCGCGGCCCCAGCGCGATGGTGGTGGCGCCGGTGTCGATGACGAAGCGGACCGGGATGCCGTTCACCTCGGCCGTCAGGTGGAAATGGCCGTCATTGCCCAGCGGCACCTCGACCCGGCCGCCCTCGAGCATCCGGGCCTGCGGCGAGACGGTGTTGCGGATGTCCTCCCACAGGCCGGCCAGTGCCAGGGCGCCCATGAAGATCAGGCCCCAGGCTGCCGCCTGGCGCAGGGTCTTGCCCGGCCGGGCGCGCAGCTCGACCAGCAGGAAGCCGCCCACCGCGACGAGCAGCAATACAAGGTAGGCCGTGCGGCCGAATTCTTCGCCCATCAGAACAGTCCCGTTCCCTTGAGCCCGTCGATCACGAACTGGATCGAGAGCGCCGCCAGCAGCATGCCGAAAAGCCGGGTGACCACCATGGTCCCGGTGCGCCCCAGCAACCGGGCGATCGGCCCCGCCATGGCGAAAAGCGCCGCGGCGATGCCCAAGACCGCCAGCATGGCCAGGTGGATCATCAGGGTGTGAACCGGACTCTGGTCCTGTCCCACCAGCAGGATCATGGTCGCCAGCGCCCCCGGCCCGGCCAGCAGCGGCGTCGCCAGCGGAAAGACCGACGGGTCGTCGTCATCGTCCCGGGCCTGGCCCTCGCGCCGTTCGGTGCGCCGCTCGAACAGCATGTCGAGCGCGGTCAGGAACAGCAGCAGCCCGCCGGCGATGCGAAAGGCCGGCAGCGAGATGTCGATGCCCTGCAGGATCGCCTCGCCCGCCAGACCGAACAGCGTCATCAGCCCCGCCGCCACCGCCAGCGCCCGCCAGCCGATTCGGCGGCGGCGTTGCGGCGCCATGTCGCGGGTCAGCGCGATGAACAGCGGCACCAGCCCCACCGGGTCGATCACCACGAAAAGCGTGACAAAGGCGCTGACGATCTGAACAGGGTCCATGGTTTCCGCAATATGGCCCGCTTCATGCGCGGGGGGAAGCGCGGCGGCGCGTCAATGCGTCCGATCACGGAATTGGGGGTTTCGTGAGGCGCGTTCCGCACCTATATCGGGAAGCATGTGAAGACACGCAAGGCTTTCGGGCCCTGCCACGGAGGTAAAGACATGCACGCACCTTCACCGATGGCGCTATTGCTGATCGCCATCGTCGTTCTGGTCCTTTTCGGGCGCGGCAAGGTCTCGTCCCTGATGGGCGAGGTCGGCAAGGGCATCACCGCCTTCAAGAAAGGCGTGAAGGAAGGCAGCGAGGAAGGCGATGCGGCGGCGCGCAGCGAGGTCAAGGAGGTCGAGATGAAGACCACCGACGACATCGACCGTGCCCGCGCCGAGCTGGCCGCCGAGCGCGCCAAGTTCGAGGCAGAACGTGCCCGGACGGCGGCCGACAGCTCGCTGCGCGACGTGACGCCGAACGACACGACCAAGCTCTGATCCCCCGGTCCGGCGCGCATGTTGGATATCGGCTGGAGCGAGCTTCTGCTGATCGGCGTGGTGGCGCTGATCGTCATTGGCCCCGAGGACCTGCCCAAGCTGTTCCACACGCTGGGCCGGATCACCGCGCGCGCGCGGTCGATGGCGCGCGAGTTCAGCAGCGCCATGGAGGATGCCGCCAAATCCTCGGGCCTGGATGACGCGGCCAAGACGCTCAAGGACGTGAACACGCTGACCTCGAAACGCGGGCTTGGCCTTGACGCGCTGGAGCGTGCGACCGAGCGTTTCGAGAAATGGGATCCGCTGAACCCCAAGGATCAGGCCGGCAAGGCGCCGCTGCCCGATCCCGCGGCGCCGAAACCGGCTGCCCCTGCGGCGAATGGCGGCGACGCGCCCGCCGCCCCGCCTGCTGCGGCCCTGCCGCCCGCGCCGGGCGTCGCCGCCCCGCCGGTCGCGGCCGAAGAGACGCCGGAGACCGCCGACGGGCGCCGGCGCCTGCATGCGGTGCGCCGCTCGGACCGCGCGTGACAAGACTGACAGGAGAGGCCGATCCGTGGCGACAAAAACTGCCAAGCCGGACGATATCGACGATTCCTCCGCGCCGCTGATCGAGCACCTGAAGGAGCTGCGCACCCGGCTGATCTGGTCGGTGCTGGCCTTCGTGGTGGCGATGGTGCTGTGCTATTTCGTCTGGAACCCGATCTTCGACTTCCTGACCCAGCCGATCTGCCATGCGCTTGAAAAGCGTGGCCAGACCTGCGGCCTGATCCTGCTGAAGCTGCAGGAAGGCTTCTTCGTCGCCATGCGCATCGCCTTCTTCGGCGGTTTCGTGCTGGCCTTTCCGGTGGTCGGCTATCAGCTGTGGCGTTTCGTGGCGCCGGGACTCTATCGCAGCGAAAAGAACGCGCTGCTGCCCTTCCTGGTCGCCTCGCCGGTGATGTTCCTGCTGGGCGCGGCCTTTGCCTATTACATCATCCTGCCCTGGGCCTTCGACTTCTTCCTGGGCTTCCAGCAGGGGCCGCTGGCGCTGCCGGACGATCCCGCCGCCGCAGCGACCGCCGCGACCGCCGCGGCCGGGGCCGCCGTGGCGCCGGCCGATGCCGCCAAGGAACCCTGGGCCGGCATCGTTTTCCAGGGCTCGGTCGAGGAATACCTGACGCTGACCACCAAGTTCATCCTGGCCTTCGGCTTGTCCTTCCAGCTGCCGGTGGCGCTGACCCTGATGGGCAAGGCGGGGCTAGTGTCCTCGGAAGGGCTGGCCAGCGTGCGCCGCTATGCCGTGGTGGTGATCCTGGTGCTGGCGGCCATGGTGACGCCGCCCGATGTCATCAGCCAGATCGTGCTGTTCTCGGTGATCTACGGGCTTTACGAGACCTCGATCTTCCTGGTGCGCCGCATCGAGAGGAAGCGCGCGCTGGAGGAGCAGGCCGATGTCTGATGCGGTGCTGAACCGAATCGCGCAGGCGCTGGAGCGCATGGCGCCGCCGCCGGCGCCCGAACCGAGCTTCAGCGAGGCGACGGCTTATGTCTGGCATCCCGACCCCGACCGGCTGGAGCCGGTCGAGGAGGTCAACCGCGTCGATCTGGTGCAGCTGATCGGCATCGACCGCGCCCGAGACACGCTTCTGGCCAATACGCTGCAATTCGCCCGGGGCCATGCGGCGAACAATGCGCTGCTGTGGGGCTCGCGCGGGATGGGCAAGAGCTCGCTCGTGAAGGCCGCCCATGCCGAGGCGGTGCGCCAGGGCCTGCCGCTGGTGCTGGTCGAGATCGCGCGCGAGGATCTGGGCACGGTCGGCCGGCTGCTGGCGATCCTGGGCCGGGCGCGGGATCGGCGCTTCCTGCTGTTTTCCGACGACCTGTCCTTCAGCCATGACGACACCCAGTACAAGTCGCTCAAGGCGGTTCTGGATGGCGGCATCTCGGGCCGGCCGTCCAACGTGATCCTGTACGCCACCTCGAACCGGCGCCACCTGATGCCGCGCGACATGATCGACAACGAGCGTTCGACCGCGATCCATCCCGGCGAGGCGGTCGAGGAGAAGGTGTCGCTGTCGGATCGCTTTGGGCTGTGGCTGGGGTTCCATCCCTGCTCGCAGGACGAATACCTGGCCATGGTGCGCGGCTATTGCGATGCCTATGGGCTGCAGATCGCCGAGGACCAGTTGCGCGCCGAAGCCATCGAATGGCAGGCGACGCGGGGCTCGCGTTCGGGGCGGGTGGCCTGGCAGTTCTTCACCGATCTGGCCGGCCGCAACGGCATCGCGGTCTGATCCGCAAGCGGCTTTCATGCAAGCGCCCGCCCCGGTTTCCCGAAGGCGGGCGCGCTGTTTTTTCGGGGTCCGCCATGCGACGGGGACGGCACGGAAAAACTTGCGGAAAACTGTTCGAGAGCCCTTGACGCCCCCAGCCGCCCGCCGTAAATCGCACCCACTCCGTGGCGGAGTAGCTCAGCTGGTTAGAGCAGAGGAATCATAATCCTTGTGTCGGGGGTTCAAATCCCTCCTCCGCTACCATTCTCCCCCTGAACATCGCAGGTGATACGGCCGCCTTCAGGCGGGGTGCCGGGATGTCAGGCCGCCTTGATCAGCACGATGTCATTGCCGCGTTTGCGGTCGGCCGGCAGGGCCTCGTATGCGTCATGGCTTGCCGCCACGATCAGCCGCGCCGCATCGCCCTCTCTGGCCGCCCTCAGGTTCTGCGCGCTGGTCTTTTCCAGATCGGCCAGGGTGATCGCCAGCGGCGTGGCGATGAACAGCGATTTCAGCTCGAAGACCTTGGCGATATAGGGGTCGTAACCCTCGATGGTCCAGCTGGTGCCGGCCGCGGCGCCCTCGGCATTGACGATCAGCGGCAGCGACCATGCGCCCTGCGCGTCGGTGGTGGCCTCGACCTTCTGCGTCACCACCCGCACCCCATCCTCGAACACGTCGGACCCGGCCAGCGTGGCGACGATCTTGCCCCCGGCGATGGGGGCGAGGCTGGCGTCGATCAGCAGGCCCCGGACTGTGGCTTTGTTCGGCATGTCTTGCTCCCATGCTCATGCGAAAAACGCCGCCATTATGCGAAGGATCGGCGGCGGTTGCAGGCTGGGCGGAAGCAACGCGCGCTGCGGCCTAAAGCGCGTCCGCAGCCAGAATGTCGCGGCTCTGGCGCCAGAGGTCGGGGGTGGTGCCCTCGGTCTCGCGGAAGACCCGGATCAGATGCGAGGCGTCGCAGAAGCCGGTTTCCTCGGCGATGCGGGTCACGGTGCGGTCGGTGCGCGCCAGCAGCATCCGGGCCTGCGCCAGCCGGATGCGGATCGAGGCATCGGCGGGCGGGATGCCGAGGTCGGCGTTGAAATGCCGCTCGAGCTTGCGCCGGCCGACGCCCAGGTCGCGGGCGATGCGGGCGATGGGCAGGGGCGCGTGCAGGTTCTGCTGCATGGCCAGCAGGGCGCGGCGCACCAGCGGGTCGCGGGCATTCAGCTCCAGCGGCAGGCCGGGCTGGGGGCGGTCGCCCTCCATCGGCTCGTCGATCATCAGGATCGACAGCGCCTTGCGCGCCGCCGCCCGGCCCAGGTGGCGGTCGATCAGGAAGGCCGCCAGATGCGCGGCGCTGACCCCGCCCGAGCAGGAAAGCCGGTCGCGGTCCACGACGAAGATCTGGTCCGAGACCGGGCGCATCTTCTCGAACTCGGCCAGGAAATCCTGGTGGTGGAACCAGCTGACGCAGCAGCGGTAACCGTCCATCAACCCGATCCGGGCCATGGCGAACACCCCGGTGCAAAGCCCGCCCAGCGACACCCGCGCTGCCGCCGCCCGGCGCAGGAAGGCGGCCTGGTCCGGCGAAAGGCCGGGGCCGCCGTCGATCAGCCCGCCGACGGTGATGATGTAGTCGAAGCGCGCCGGGTCGCCCAGCCGCTCCTCGGGTTCGATGCGCATCCCGCAGGAGGACTGCACCGGCGCCATGTCGGGGGAAAGCACCCGCCAGCGGCAGCGGATCGGCCGCGAGCCGTCGCCGTCATCGGCGGCCAGGCGCAGCACGTCCACGAATGTGGCAAAGGCCGACAGCGTGAAACGCGGGGTCAGCAGAAAGCCGATGCGCAGCCGCGGCTGGTTCGGGTCGGGTGAGGCGTCGTATTCGGGCATGTCGCGATTCGTCCACGGCTGGCGTCGCGATCATGCCATGTTTTGCGCGATTATCCAGTGCCTGCATGGGGCCGGGCGATCACTCCTTGGTGGCCAGCACCATGGTCGCGGCCGAGGCTTCCGCGGCGGTCTCGGCCTCGTCGCCGGCCTCGACCAGTTCGCGCGCCTCCTCCTCGTCCTCGTCCTCCAGCGCCGGGGGATCCTCGCCGGCCAGGAAGTTGCCGAATTTCTCCAGGCCGGGGATGTGATCGGCCAGCACGCGCATGACCACCAGCAGCGGCACCGCCACGATCATGCCGAGCACCGACCAGAGCCAGGCCCAGAGCGCCACGGTCAGGAACACCACCACCGTATTGAGCTGCAAGCGCCGCGAGACGAAATACGGAGTGATGAGCTGGCCTTCCAATGCGGTCAGGCCCAGATAGGTCAGCCCGACCATCAGCGGCGTGAACAGGTCGTCATGGACGAAAAGACCGACCAGGGTCGCGATGATGATGCCGGTGACCGACCCCAGATAGGGGATGTAGTTCAGCAGGAAGGCGGCCAGCCCGAACAGCAGCGGACTGGGCATGCCCCAGGCCCACATCGCCAGGCCGATGGCGACGGCAAGGCAGGCATTGATCAGGGTGATGGCGCCCAGATAGGTGCCCAGGCTGTCCTCGATCTCGCGCAGCGCCAGATAGGCGGCGCGCTTTTCGCGCATGCTGTCGAAGCTCTGCACGATCTTCAGATAGAGCAGGTCGCCCGAGGACAGCAGGAAGAACAGCAGGAACAGCGTGAAGATGATCTGGCCGACGAAGGCCGGGCCAAGGTTCAGCACGCTGGCCAGCGTCGAGGTTTCCGGGGTGGCGTTCACCTCGACCTCGATCTGCTGGTCGGGCGGCTGCGGCGTGCCGGGGGCGGGGACCGCGCTGAGCGTGCCGGTCAGCGTCGCGTCGGGCGGCGTGGCGTCCGGCGCGGCGGCGGGTTCGGGCTTGGGCGCGCCGCCGCCGGCAATCTCGTCGATCTTTTCGGCCGCGCGCTCGATGCCGCGGAAATTGCTGCGCAATTCGGTGAAGCGTTGTTCCAGCCGTTCGGTGATCTGCGGCGCGTTCTCGACCAGCCGGTTCACCGGGCCGGAGATCACGAAGCCGATCACCACCACCGAGACCACCAACCCCAGCGACACGATGGCGGCGGTGACCACGGCGCCGATCCCCAGCCGGTCCATCAGCCGCCGAAAGGGGATGAAGACGAAAAACAGCAGCAGCGCCAGCGTGACTGGCATCAGGAAGCTGCGGGCCTGGGCGAAGAAGCCGAACAGCAGCAGCAGGAAGATGCCGATCACCGCCCAGTTCGCGACACGCGGCAGCGACCGTTTCTCGGCCGGCGCAGAGATGGGGAACATGTGGTTTCTGTCGTCGGCCGGTGTCATGATCCCTCCATGCTTCCCCGGGACTTCCCCGCGCGCTGCAGCAGGCGCAAAACGCAAACCCCGCGCCGGGGTTCCTCGGCGCGGGGTTGATTAAGGTTGATCGGAGCCTTGACGCTTACAGCGGATGATCGCCCGAGGCGTCGATGACGCGGGTGGGCAGGCCCAGGGCGCCCAGCAGTTCCAGGAAGGGCCGGGCCGGCAGATCCTCGACATTGGCCATCTTTTTCACGTCCCAGGTGCCGCGGGCGACCAGGATCGCCGCCGCGACCGGCGGCACGCCGGCGGTGTAGCTGATGCCCTGGCTGCCGACCTCGTTATAGGCGTCCTTGTGGTCGGCAACGTTGTAGATGAAGACCTCGCCCGGCTTGCCGTCCAGCGTGCCCTTGACCAGGTCGCCGATGCAGGTCTTGCCCTCGTAATCGGGGGCGAGGCTGGCCGGGTCGGGCAGCACCGCCTTGACCACTTTCAGCGGCACGACATCCAGCCCCTCGGCGGTTCTGACCGGCTGCTCGGAAAGCAGGCCGAGGTTCTTCAGCACCGTGAAGACATTGATGTAATGCTCGCCGAAGCCCATCCAGAAGCGCACATCGGCGTCCTTGTAGCGGGCCGAGAGGCTGTGCACCTCGTCATGGCCGGACAGATAGGCGGTGCGCTTGCCGACCACGGGCAGATCCCATTCGCGGCCGACCTCGAACATCTTGTTCTGCCGCCATTCGCCGCCCTGCCAGGAATAGACCGTGCCGGTGAATTCGCGGAAATTGATCTCGGGGTCGAAATTGGTCGCGAACCAGCGGCCGTGGCTGCCGGCATTGATGTCCACGATGTCGATCGAGTCGATCTTGTCGAAATATTCGTCCTCGGCCAGCCGGGCATAGGCGTTGACCACGCCGGGGTCGAAACCCGCGCCCAGAATGGCGGTGACGCCGGCCTTCTCGCAATCCTCGCGGCGCTTCCATTCGTAATTGGCATACCAGGGCGGCGTTTCGCAGATCTTGGCCGGATCCTCGTGGATGGCCGTGTCGATATAGGCGGCGCCGGTCTCGATGCAGCCCTGCAGCACGGTCATGTTGACGAAGGCCGAGCCGACGTTGATCACGATTCCGGCGTCGATCTGGCGGATCAGCCCGGCCACCGCCTTGCTGTCCATCGCGTCCAGCGGATGCGCGGTGAATTCGACCGAATGGCCCTTTTCACGAATGCTCGCGATGATCTTCTCGGCCTTGGACACGGTCCGGCTGGCGATATGCAGCGTTCCGAATTCCTTGGCGTTCTGCGCCACCTTATGCGCGACCACCTGGGCGACGCCGCCGGCGCCGATGATGAGCACGTTCTTGGCCAATTCGTTCTCCTTTTCGGGGGCTGGGAAAGGGGATGGCTTGCGCCTGGTCAGGACAGGCTGGCCTGGTAATCGTCGTAGCTGAACCGGCGAACCTCGCGGATCGTTCCGTCCTCGGCCCGGATGGCGATGGCAGGCATGGGAACGCCGTTGAACCAGTTCTTCTTGACCATGGTATAGCCGCCGGCATCGGCGATGCTGATGCGGTCGCCGACCTGCAGCGGCTGCGGAAAGCGGCCCTCGCCGAAGATGTCGCCGGCGAGGCAGGTCTTGCCGGCGATCTGGAAGGGATGCTCGCCGTCCTGCGGCAGTTTCGCCGTCTCGCGATAGATCAGCAGGTCGAGCATATGCGCCTCGATGCTGCTATCCACGATGGCCACGTCCTTGCCGTGATGGATCACGTCCAGAACCGTCACCTCCAGCGAAGTCGAGCGGGTGATGCTGGCCTCTCCCGGTTCCAGGAAGACCTGCACGCCGAAACGTTCCGAGAACGCCTTCAGCCGGTCGGCCAGCCGGTCCAGCGGATAGTCCTCGCCGGTGAAATGGATGCCGCCGCCCAGGGAGACCCAGTCCAGCTTTTCCAGGAAGCCGCCGAACTCGGCCTCGATCCGGCCAAGCTGCGCGTCGAACAGCTCGAAATCGGCATTCTCGCAATTGTAATGGATCATCACGCCCGAGATGCGGTCCAGCGCCGCCTCCAGCCGGTTCAGATCCCATTCGCCCAGCCGCGAGAAGGGCCGGGCCGGGTCGGCCAGATCGAAGCCCGAGGTCGAGAAGCGCGGATTCAGTCGCAGCCCCATGGCGATGCCGCGCTGCGCAGCCTGCGTCCCGAACCGGTCGAGCTGGCCCAGGCTGTTGAAGATGATCTTGTCGGCGTAACCCAGCGCCTCGTCGATCTCGTGATCGGCCCAGGCGACGGAATAGGCATGGGTTTCCTTGCCGAATTTCTCATGCCCCAGCCGCAGCTCGAACAGCGAGGAGGAGGTGGTGCCGTCCATGAAGTCGCGCATGAAGTCGAAGGCCGACCAGGTGGCGAAGCATTTCAGCGCCAGCAGGCATTTCGCCCCCGAGCGTTCGCGCAGAGAGCGGATCCGCTCCATGTTCACCCGCAGCTTGGCAAGGTCGATCAGGTAATAGGGCGTCTGCAGATCGGACATGGCGCGGGTCCCCCGGTTGCGAAACCGTGCTAGGTCAAAAGGAAAGGCTCATTTAGGGCCATGCGCGCCGTTTCGCAAGGAATGGTGACAAGGGCATGACGCGATCAGCGCAATCGCACCGGCTGGCCAGTCCTGACGGATTCATCGGCCGCCAGGCAGACGGCAAGCGAGGAGACGGCGTCCCGCATGTGGCGGCTCAGGTCCATGTTCTCGGCAATGGCGCGGAGCATGAAGGCGGCCTCGGCATCGCAAAGCTGCTGATGGCCGGGTTCTCCGGCCATGGACAGATCGCGGTCGGGTTCTCCGACCCGGTGCAGGCGCAGCCGCGAGGTCTGGGTATGGGTGTCGATCTCGTCCGAGCGCGCATCCTCGGCCATGCGGATGCTGACCGCGCCGCGGGGGCTGACCACATCCTTCACGAAGAAGGCGGTGTCCGACATCATCGGCCCCCAGCCGGCCTCGTACCAGCCCAGCGAGCCGTCCTCGAAAAGCACCTGGAAATGCCCGTAATTGTACATCCCGGCCGCGATCTCGTCCGAGAGGCGCAGGCCCATGCCGCGCACCTCGACCGGGGGCGCGTCGGTGATCTGGCACATCACGTCGACGTAATGCACCCCGCAATCGACGATGGGCGGCGTGGTGCGCATCAGGGCCTTGTGCACCTCCCAGGTCGGGCCGGTGCTTTGCTGGTTCAGGTTCAGCCGGAATACATAGGGCCCGCCAAGCGCCCGGGCCTCGGCGATCAGGCGCTGCCAGCTCGGGTGGTGGCGCAGGATATAACCGACTACCAGCTTGCGCCCGGTCTCGGCGGCGGTCTCGACCACGCGGCGCGCATCCTCCACCGTGGTGGCAAGCGGCTTCTCGACGAAGACATGCGCCCCGGCCCGCATCGCGGCGACGGCATAATCGGCATGGCTGTCGGAATAGGTGGCGATCACCGCGACATCGGGGCGCAGGCGTTGCAGCGCCTCGTCGAAATCCTGGCTTTGCGGGATCGCAGCAAGCTCGGGGGGCAGGTCGACCGGGCTGCGGTTGACAAGACCGACCAGCTTGGCCCCCGGCTGCTTCAGCCAGGCCAGCGCATGGCTGCGGCCCATGTTGCCCAGACCGGCGACCAGAACCCGCATGGCCTAGTCGTCCACGATCGACAGGATCTTGGGCAGGGCGGGGCAGGGCAGCAGTTGGTTCCTTGCCACATCCGCCAGCGTGTGATTGTGCAGGAACACATAGACATGCGCCGACAGGCTTTCCCAAAGCCGGTTGGACAGCGTCTGCGCGCGCGACCCCGAGACCCCGCCCGAAGCGCCGGCGCCGACATGCAGCGCGCTGACGGTTTCGTCCACTGCCTCCAGCACATCGGCCACGCGGATGGTCTCGGGAGCCTTGGCCAGCCGGTAGCCGCCGCCCGGGCCGCGCACGGAATCGACCAGCCCGGCGCGGCGCAGCCGCACGAAGAGCTGTTCCAGATAGGGCAGCGAGATGTCCTGACGCTTGGAAATCTCGGCCAGCGATGTCAGGTCGTCGCCCTTGGCGATGGCCAGATCGACCAGGGCGACCATCGCATAACGTCCCTTGGTGGACAGTTTCATCTTGCCTCTCCTCCCGGCGCAAACCATTGACGACGCGCGAGCCAGGGGCTAATTCCCCCGGCGCCGTCCTTGAATGCGTCTTGCCTATGTCGGGCGCGCTTCCCAGATTGACGATCTAGAGCCGCGACGCCACTGGGTCAAGGAACCCGAGTTTCAAAGGAAGCCCATGCCCGAACTGATTTTCCCCGGTCCCGAAGGTCGTCTCGAGGGGCGCTATCACGCGCAAGCCGCGCCCGACGCCCCCATCGCCATCATCCTGCACCCGCACCCGCAATACGGCGGGACGATGAACAACCGGGTCGTTTACAATTTGCACTATGCCTTCCACCGCATGGGCTTCACCGTCATGCGGTTCAACTTCCGCGGGGTCGGCCGCAGCCAGGGCGAATTCGACCAGGGCATCGGCGAGCTGTCGGACGCCGCCTCGGCGCTGGATTATCTGCAGGCGATGAACCCCAACAGCAAGCATTGCTGGGTGGCGGGCTTCAGCTTCGGCGCCTGGATCGGCATGCAGCTGCTGATGCGCCGGCCCGAGATCACCGGCTTTATTTCGGTCGCGCCGCCGGCGAACATGTATGACTTCTCGTTCCTGGCGCCGTGCCCGTCCTCGGGGCTGATCATCAACGGCACCGCCGACCGGGTAGCGCCGCCCAAGGACACCCATGCGCTGGTCGGCAAGCTGCGCGAGCAGAAGGGCATCACCATCACCCACGAGGAAATCGAGGGTGCCGACCACTTCTTCCGCGACGACGAGGCGCATATGAAGCCGATGATCGACACGGTGCAGGCCTATGTCCGGCGCCGCCTGACCGAGAACACGCGGTGACGGTTGGCCGGCGTCGGTTGATCTGGGCCGGCGCCGGGTTGCTCTTGGCCTGTGTGGCCATTTTGCTGACATTGGTTGCCAAGTTGCGCGCGGTCAATTTCCGCGCGGTCGAACAGGGGTGGGTTCCGATTCCCTTCGGAAATGGGCTTGGACGCCGGCTCGATGCCCTTGTCATCGCCGGCGGATTGGCTTCCTTTCTCTGGCATTTCGGATTGGCGTCCGTTTGGCCTCAGGTGCTTCGTCCGGGTTTTGTCGTTCTGACGGCACTGTGGTGCCTTGGGGTACTGCTGCCGCTGTGCGCCTACATCATTTGGCCGGCTGGCGATGGCGGTTACAGCCATGCGATGGATTGGCTGCTCCTTGGCGCAGTTCTGGCTTTGCCGGCGTTCATTCTGTCCTGCCTGCTCAGCCGGCTCGCTTTCGACAGGAGGCCCCGATGACCGACCTGACCCGGCGTTTCGCCTTCCTGACCGAGGCCGACGGGCTGAAGTCGGTCGAGCGCGCGAATGTGCTGATGGACCTGTCGCGGCCGGAAAACAGCGCCGAGCACAGCTGGCATGTCGCGCTTTATGCGCTGGTGTTCGGTGCCTCGGACCGGGCCATCGCCATGATCCTGCTGCACGACCTGGTCGAGATCGACACGGGCGACCACCCGATCCACCTGGCCCATGACATGGCCGCCGTGCAGGCGGCCGAGGAGGCCGCCGCACGCCGGCTGTTCGGCATGCTGCCCGGCGGCGAGGCGTTGCTGGCGCTGTGGCACGAGTTCGAGGCGGGCGAGAGCCCGGACGCGCGCATGGCCAAGCGCATGGACCATGTCCAACCGCTGTTCCAGGTGCTTGGCGCGCCCGAGCCCTTGCCCGATCATGTCGCCATCGTCCGCGACAACATGGCATCGGGCCGCGCCCGGCGGCTTTGGGCGGAATGGCCCGAGGCGATGGAGGCGGCGCAGGCCCTGCTGGAGGGGCGTGCGCCCTGCGGCGAACTGGCGCAGCGCCTGGCCTTCCTGGCCGAGGCCGACCGGCTGAAATCGGTGCTGCGCGCCAGCCTGCTTTGCGACCGTTCGCGGCGCGAGAACAGCGCCGAGCACAGCTGGCACCTGGCGCTTTACGCTTTGGTCATGGCGCCCCATGCCGGCGAGGGGGTGGCGATCGGCCGGGTGATCCGCCTGCTGCTGCTGCACGATCTGGTCGAGATCGAC
Source organism: Paracoccus sp. TOH (assembly GCF_030388245.1). NCBI lineage: Bacteria > Pseudomonadati > Pseudomonadota > Alphaproteobacteria > Rhodobacterales > Paracoccaceae > Paracoccus > Paracoccus sp. TOH. The sequence continues at coordinate 241,036 of NZ_CP098360.1, read as the reverse complement.
ACCGGCGACGTGCCGATCCATGCGCAGGGCGGCGCGGCGCATCACGGCGCGGCGCAACTGGCCGCCGAACAGGCCGCCGCCGCGCGGATCTTCGGGCTGCTGCCCGAGGCCCAGGGCCGCGAGTTGCGCGCGCTTTGGACCGAGTTCGAGGCCAACGAGACCCGGGACGCGGTCTTTGCCAAGTCGCTGGACCGGGCGCAGCCGGTGATGCAGAACATCGCCTCGGGCGGCGGAACCTGGGTCGAATACCGCGTGACCTACGAGCAGCTGGTCGAGCGCGTGGGTCTGCGCATCGAACGCGGCGCACCGGCGCTGTGGTCCTGGCTCAGCGAAAGCGCGCGGGTGTATTTCCGGAGCTGACATGGGCTGACGGCTGGCCGCGCTTGCTTTATGCGTGCTGGGGATGGCCGCGCTGGATCACGGATTGCGACTGGTGGCGGCGCTGATCGCCGGGGATGACGCGCCAGGCAGCGGTTTCGAGGCATTCCGCGCCGTTTCGCGGCTCGAAGCCCGGGTGATCGGCATAGGCGAGGCACTGCTTTGGTCCTGCGTTGCCTGCTGGCGTTGCGGCTGTCCTTTGCGCACGGCATCCGGCGAGAGGAGCAGCCCTGGCTTTTCCTGCTGCTGGTCGGCCTGACGGTTGGCCGTTCGTTCCTTGGCGTGTGCGAGGGTTTCACCAGTTCCTTCGCGCTGCCGGCGAGCGCTTGCGGGCTGGTGGCGCCGCTGCTTTACGCCTGTCTGTCGAAGTGGGCGCATTGATCGGTATGCGATTGCATACCGGGCTTTCCTTTCGCATTGAATGCCGCTATAGCGCCACCGAGCCGAATCCTAATCGAAGGGACCACCCATGTCGAAGATCAAGGTAGAGAACCCCGTCGTCGAGCTCGACGGCGACGAGATGACCCGGATCATCTGGGACTTCATCAAGCAGAAGCTGATCCTTCCCTATCTGGACATCGACCTGAAATATTACGACCTGGGCATCGAGGAGCGCGACCGCACCTCGGACCAGATCACCGTGGATGCGGCCGAGGCGATCAAGCAATACGGCGTCGGCGTGAAATGCGCCACCATCACCCCGGACGAGGCCCGGGTCGAGGAGTTCGGCCTGAAGAAGATGTGGAAATCGCCCAACGGCACCATCCGCAACATCCTGGGCGGCGTGATCTTCCGCGAGCCGATCATCTGCAAGAACGTGCCGCGCCTGGTCCCCGGCTGGACCCAGCCCATCGTCGTCGGCCGCCACGCCTTCGGCGACCAGTACAAGGCCACCGATTTCCGCTTCCCGGGTAAGGGCAAGCTGACGATCAAGTTCGTCGGCGAGGATGGCGAGACCATCGAGCACGAGGTCTATCAGGCCCCGGGCGCCGGGGTCGCCATGGCGATGTACAACCTCGACGAGTCGATCATCGACTTCGCCCGCGCCTCGATGAACTATGGCCTGAACCGCGGCTATCCGGTCTATCTTTCGACCAAGAACACCATCCTGAAGGCCTATGACGGCCGTTTCAAGGACCTGTTCCAGAAGGTCTACGAGGAGGAGTTCGAGGCCGAGTTCAAGAAGAAGGGCATCCATTACGAGCATCGGCTGATCGACGACATGGTCGCCTCGGCGATGAAATGGTCGGGCGGCTATGTCTGGGCCTGCAAGAACTACGACGGCGACGTGCAGTCCGATACCGTGGCGCAGGGCTTCGGCAGCCTGGGGCTGATGACCTCGGTGCTGATGACGCCGGACGGGAAGATCGTCGAATCCGAGGCCGCGCATGGCACGGTGACGCGCCACTATCGCGAGCATCAGAAGGGCAACCAGACCTCGACCAACTCGATCGCCTCGATCTTCGCCTGGACCGGCGGGCTGAAGCACCGCGCCAAGCTGGACGGCAACGCGGCGCTGAAGAACTTCGTCGAGACGCTGGAGAAGGTCACGGTGCAGGCGGTCGAGGACGGCCACATGACCAAGGACCTGGCGCTGCTGGTCGGGCCGGACCAGAAATGGCTGACCACCATGGGCTACCTGGAAAAGGTCGACGAATACCTGAACAAGGCGCTGGCGGGCTGATCCGCCGCATGGGATTGCGAAGGGCCGGGGGCAACCCCGGCCCTTTTCGCTTGTGGTGGGGCCGCATGGGTATTTGGGAAACGGTGAAGGGGCCGGCGTGGTGTCGGGGATGTGAGCGTTTGGAGAACGAAGAAGACGGACGGTCGTGCAAAGCCGCTTAACAGTTGCGCCGGCTTGCAGTATGGGAGGCGCGAGGCATTATCCCGGAGGTCCGTCATGAAAGCTGCCGTCATCACCTTTCCCGGATCGAATTGCGACCGCGATCTGGCCGTCGCCTTGCGGCAGGCGGGGGCCGAGGTCTCGCGCGTCTGGCACAAGGACGAGGCGCTGCCTGCCGGCACCGACCTGGTCGCGGTGCCGGGCGGGTTTTCCTTTGGCGATTACCTGCGCTGCGGCGCCATCGCCGCGCATTCGCCCATCGCCGGCGCGATCAAGGCCCATGCGGCCCGCGGCGGTTACGTGCTGGGCATCTGCAACGGTTTTCAGGTGCTGACCGAGCTGAACCTGCTGCCGGGCGCCCTGATGCGCAATGCCGGGTTGCGCTTCCTGTGCCGCGAGGTGGTGCTGAAGGTCGCGACCGCGGCCAGCCCCTTCACCGCGGCCTATGCGGCCGGTGAGGAGATCCGGGTGCCGGTGGCACATCACGACGGCAATTACCAGATCGACGCCGCCGGCCTGGCGGCGCTGCGGGCGCAGGACCGCATCGCCTTCACCTATGTGCCGGGCGTCAACGGTTCGGTCGAGGACATCGCCGGGGTGCTGTCCGAGAACCGGCGGGTGCTGGGCATGATGCCGCATCCCGAGCGGGCCGCCGATCCGGCGCATGGCGGAACCGACGGCGCGCGCCTGTTCGCCTCGCTGGTTCAGGAGCTTGTCGCGGCCTGACTTGAGTAGCGACCCTTCGCGGATTAGACTTCGTCGATCCCCTGGACGGGGCGATGCCGGAGGCGCATGCGAGAAGAACAGGACTCTGCCGGGTTCCCGGAGGGCAGGGCTGGGTTGACCAGCCGTTGGGGCCTGCGCGGCGCGATCGTCGCGCTGCTGGTCGTGGCCGCGGGCACGATCTGGTTTACCAATGCCTGGCTGACGGCGCGCTTTTCCGAAACCACCCGGGTGCGGACCGAGCTGCGTTCGGCGCTTTACACCGGCAACCTGCTGTCGGAATTGCAGCGCACCTCGGTGGTGCCGCAACTGCTGGCGCGCGATCCGGCGCTGATTTCGGCGCTGATCGGCAACGAATTCTCGGGCACCTCGGCGCGGCTGATCTCGGCGCAGAAGGAGATCGCCGCCGCCTCGATCAAGCTGCTGGACGCATCGGGGCGCGTGGTCGGCTCGACCGATCGCAACCTGATCGGCACGAATTACGTGCAGGAGCCGTTCTTCGTCGAGGCGCTGCGCTCGAAGGACACGGTGTTCACCGTCTCGCCCTCGCCGCAGGGAGCCTATGAATTCACCTATTCCCGCACGGTGGTCGCGGACGGGCGCACGCTGGGCGTGGTCGTGGTCGGCGCCGACCTGGCGCGGCTGGTGCGGTCCTGGGCCGGGATCTACGACGCCATTGCCGTGACCGACAGTTCCGGCCAGATCATCCTGTCGACCGAGCCGCGCTGGCGCGGCCTGACCCTGCCCGAAGCGCTGGCGGTGCGTTCCGCGCCCTCGGCCATCGCCCGCGCCTTCCAGGTGACGGCGGACTGGACCGCCACGCCCGCCGACGCCTATGTCCAGGGCCGCGCGGTCATGCAGTCCGAGACCCGCATTCCCTTCCGCGGCTGGAAGATGATCGCCTTCACCACCTATGATTCGGTGCGCGAGCGGGTGAACGCGGTTCTGGCGCTGGTGATCATGGGCTTTGCCATCCTGCTGGCGGCGGTGTTCTATCTGCTGTCGCGCCGGGCGCGGGTCGAATCGGCGGCCTGGATGCGCGAATCGGCCGATCTGCGGGCGCTGAACCTGCGCCTGACCCGCGAGATCGCCGAGCGTGAGCGCATGCAGAAGGAACTGCGCGTGGCCGAGCAGACCGTCCAGCAATCCAGCAAGCTGGCCGCCCTGGGCGAGATGTCGGCGGGTGTCAGCCACGAGTTGAACCAGCCGCTGGCGGCGATGAAGACCTATCTGGCCGGCGCCCGGCTGCTGTTGCAGCGCGGCCGGTCCGATGAAGCGCTGTCGAGCTTCCAGCGCATCGACGATCTGGTCGAGCGTATGGGCGCCATCACCCGGCAGCTGAAATCCTATGCCAGGAAGGGCGGCGAGGCTTTCGAGCCGGTCGATCTGCGCGCCGCGCTGTCCAGCGCGCTGATGATGATGGAGCCGCAGCTGCGTTCGCGCACCATCCGGCTGCAGCGCAATATCCCGCGCTATCCGGTCATGGTCTATTGCGACCGAATCCGGTTGGAGCAGATCGTCATCAACCTGTTGCGCAATGCGGTGGATGCGACGCGCGGCCTGCGCGATCCGGCCATCGAGATCACCGTCAGCTCGGGCTCTCACGCATTCTTGTCCGTGCGTGACAACGGCCCGGGTGTTTCGGACCTGGAAAATCTGTTTGAACCTTTCTTCACCACGAAGAAGCCCGGAGAAGGGACCGGACTGGGCCTGGCGATCTCGTCGGGGATCGCGGCCGATTTCGGGGGCCGCCTGACCGCGCATAATGCGTCGGATGAGGGCGGCCGGGGCGCCGTATTCGAACTTGAGCTGCCGCTGCACGATCCCGGCCAGAAGGCGGGGACCCGGCTGGCGGCGGAATAACGAGAAGAGGTAGAGGCCCATGAGCCGCACTTTGAAGATCGCAGTGGTGGATGACGAACCCGACATGCGCGAATCGATCAGCCAGTGGCTGGTCCTGTCCGGCTTCGACACCGAGACTTTCGCCAGCGCCGACGACGCGCTGAAGGTCATCGGCGCGGACTGGCCCGGGGTGGTCATTTCTGATATCCGGATGCCGGGCATGGACGGCATGGCCTTCCTCAAGCGGCTGATGGGCATCGATTCCGGCCTGCCGGTCATCATGATCACCGGCCATGGCGACGTGCCGATGGCGGTCGAGGCCATGCGGATCGGCGCCATGGATTTCATGGAAAAGCCCTTCAATCCCGAGCGCCTGACCGAGCTGGTCAAGAAGGCCAGCCAGGCCCGGCGCATGACCCTGGACAACCGTGCCCTGCGCCGCGACCTTTCCGAAGGCCAGCAGGTCATGTCGAAGCTGATCGGCGCCAGCCCGGTCATGGACCGGCTGCGCGAGGATATCCTGGACCTGGGCCAGGCCGACGGCCATGTGCTGATCGACGGCGAGACCGGCACCGGCAAGACCCTGGTCGCCCATGCGCTGCATGCTGTCGGGCCGCGCGCCTCGAAGAAATTCGTGCCGATCTCCTGTGCCGCCTACAATGACGAGGTGCTGGCCGCGAAGCTGTTCGGCCCGGTCGAGAACGGCCTGCCCGCCGTCGAGGAGGCGCGCGGCGGCACGCTCTGCCTTGAGGATATCGAGGCGCTGTCCGACCCGTTGCAAGCCCGGTTGCTGGCCTTCATCGCCGATCAGGGCAGCCCGGCCGAGACGCGGATCATCGCCATTTCCAATGCCCGCGGCGAGGGGCGCAAGGCCGAGGATTCGCTGCGTCCCGACCTGTTCTATCGCCTGACGGCGCTGAAGATCACCCTGCCGCCGCTGCGTTCGCGCGGCGAGGACATCCTGTCCCTGTTCACCCGCATGACCGAGCAATTCGCCGAGGAATACGGCTGCGAGCCGCCGCAGGTGACCGCGCAGGAAGCCGCACAGCTGTTGCAGGCGCCCTGGCCGGGCAATGTGCGCCAGCTCATCAACGTCGCCGAGCGCGCGGTGCTGCAGAACCGCCGCGGCTCGGGGTCGATCGCCTCGTTGCTGATGGCGGATGGCGAGGATACGCAAGAGGCCACGACGACCGAGGGCAAGCCGCTCAAGGAATATGTCGAGAGCTTCGAGAAGATGCTGATCGACAATACCATGCGCCGCCACAAGGGCAGCATCGCCGCGGTGATGGACGAGTTGTGCCTGCCGCGCCGGACGCTGAACGAGAAGATGGCGAAATACGGGCTGAGCCGGGGCGATTATCTGTGATCACGGCTGGCCGGGAGGATGCCGAAAACGGCGAATCCCGGCCGCGGGTCTAAAAACAGATTGTAACGACGCCTGCTTCCCCGCTATCTTGCCCCTGTAAGGCGGGCGCCGCAACTTTTGGTTGTCCCTCCTCGACAGTTTCGCAGCGCGTAGCCAGCCGCGACACCCGAAAAGTGCCGGTGGTGCGACGCGCGGAAAATCCTGCCCAAGCCCCACGGGGCCTCTGGGCGACCGTAGATCGCCGCCCGGACCGCCCTCGTGCGGGACGGGCCAAGAAAGGTAAACAGACGCGATGGATCGCGCAATGCAGCTTGATCGGCAACGGTGGCAGGGGCTTTCCCCGGTCGCCGCGATTGCTGCTGGCAGCACGATGCTCGCTGTCCCCTCATGCGGCAGCCAAACCCCGATCCCGCCCCTGCGCGGGCCGGTGCGGCTGCCCGAAAGACGGAAACATGTCAAAGAAAATGCTGATCGACGCCACACATGCCGAGGAAACTCGGGTGGTCGTGGTCGATGGAACGAAGGTCGAAGAATTTGATTTCGAGACCGTCAACAAGCGCCAGCTTGCGGGCAATATCTACCTGGCCAAGGTAACGCGGGTCGAGCCGTCGTTGCAGGCCGCCTTTGTGGATTACGGCGGCAACCGCCACGGCTTCCTGGCCTTCGCGGAAATCCATCCCGATTATTACCAGATCCCCGCCGCCGATCGTCAGGCCCTGATCGAGGAAGAACGCCAGGCCGCCGCGGCAGAAAGTGACGAGAGCGATAAGCCCAAGCGCAGCCCGCGCCGTCGCAAGGCGCCGAAGGCCGCTGCGGCCGACAGTGGCGATGCCGTCGTGGTCTCGGACGAGATCGCGGGCATGACCGTGGTCGATCTGTCGGAAGGCGAGTCCGCGCCGTCCGAGGAGATCGCCGCCGGGCCGGCCCCGACCGCCGCCGAGGAGCAGGTTGCCGAGGAGCAGGCCGATGAGGCGCATGGCGACGACGCCGCCGAGGATGACGGCATCGAATCCGTCGCCGAGGAGGATGTGGCCGAGGAGATCGCGCCGCCCCGCAAGCCCCGTGCCCGCCGCTACAAGATCCAGGAGGTGATCAAGGTCCGGCAGATCATGCTGGTCCAGGTCGTCAAGGAAGAGCGCGGCAACAAGGGCGCCGCGCTGACCACCTATCTGTCGCTGGCCGGCCGCTATTGCGTGCTGATGCCGAACACGGCGCGCGGCGGCGGCATCTCGCGCAAGATCACCAACGTCGCCGACCGCAAGAAGCTGAAAGAGATCGCCAGCGAGCTGGAGGTGCCGGAAGGCGCCGGGCTGATCATCCGCACCGCCGGCAGCCAGCGGACGCGGACCGAGATCCGCCGCGATTACGAATATCTGATGCGGCTCTGGGAACAGATCCGCGAGCTGACCTTCAAGTCCATCGCCCCGGCGCCGGTCTATGAGGAAGGCGACCTGATCAAGCGCACCATCCGCGACATCTACAGCAAGGAAATCGACGAGGTTCTGGTCGAGGGCGATCGCGGCTATCGCACCGCCAAGGACTTCATGAAGATGATCATGCCGTCGCATGCCAAGAACGTGAAGCATTACCAGGACCAGATGCCGCTGTTCGCGCGCTTCCAGGTCGAAAGCTACCTGGGCGGCATGTTCAACCCGGTCGTGCAGCTGAAATCCGGCGGCTATATCGTCATCGGCGTGACCGAGGCACTGGTCGCCATCGACGTGAACTCGGGCCGGGCCACCAAGGAAGGCTCGATCGAGGACACGGCGCTGAAGACCAACCTGGAGGCCGCCGAGGAAATCGCCCGCCAGCTGCGTCTGCGCGACCTGGCCGGGCTGATCGTCATCGACTTCATCGACATGGAGGAGCGCAAGAACAACGCCGCCGTCGAGAAGCGCTTCAAGGATAAGCTCAAGACCGACCGGGCGCGCATCCAGGTCGGCCGCATCTCGGGCTTCGGTCTGCTGGAGATGAGCCGGCAGCGTCTGCGGCCGGGCATGCTGGAATCGACCACGCAGCCCTGTGCGCATTGCCACGGCACCGGGCTGATCCGGTCCGATGACAGTCTGGCGCTGACCATCCTGCGCGCCATCGAGGAAGAGGGCACCCGCAAACGCTCGCGCGAGGTGCTGGTCAAGGCGCCGGTCGCCGTCGCCAATTTCCTGATGAACGCCAAGCGCGAGCATATCGCGAATATCGAGGCCCGCTACGGCATGGCGGTGCGGGTCGAAGCCGATCCGGGGCTGATCTCGCCCGATTACGCCATCGAGAAGTTCAAGACCGCCACCCGCAACGTGCCCGAGGTGGCCTCGCCTGTGGTCTCGGTCGATGCCCGGCTGATGGCGCAGATCGACGACGAGGAGCCGGCCGAGGAAGACGAGGTTGAGGACGCCGCCGCCGAGGATCGTGCCGAGGACGGCCGGACCGAGGACGGTCGAGCCGAGAATGGCGAAGGCGATGCCAGCAAGCGCCGCCGCCGCCGTCGCCGTCGTCGCGGCGGCAAGAACGGCGACGGCGAAGGCCATCACGCCGAAGAGGCGGACGGCGAAACGGTCGCGGAAGAGGCCGCAGAAGGCTTGGCGCCCGAGCTGGTCGAGCCGGTCGCCGAGGAAGCCGCTGCCGGACAACCGGTCGCCGAGGAGGCCGCCGCGCCCCGCCGCCGTACGCGCACCCGGCGCCGCAAGGCCGAGGATGAGCCCGCCGCCGACAGCGCCCCGGAGATCGCCGTAGCCCAGCCGGTCGAGCCGAGCGTCACGGCTGCCGAGGGCGAGGCTGCTGTGGCCGAGGCGGCGCAGACGGTGGAACCCGAGGTCGAGGCGGCGGAAGCGCCTGCCGCCGAGGAGCCCGCTGCGGAAGCTGAAGCTCCGGCGCCGGAAGCCGAGGCAGAACAGCCGGCGCCGCAGCCGGAAACCGCCAATGAAGCCGAGGCTCCGGCCGCCAAGCCCGAGCCGGAGCTGGCCGAGGAGGAGACTTCGGCACGGCCCAAGCGGCGCGGCTGGTGGTCGATGGGCTGATCTGTCGCAGCCTTCCCACAAAAGAGTGAGGGGCGCGGGGCTTTCCCGCGCCTTTTCCTTGCGCCAAGGTGCCGGACATGTTGGGAATCGAGCTTGCAGACGCCGCCTTCCTGCCCGCCGCGATGGTCGCGCTGCTGGCCGGAATCCTGTCCTTCCTGTCGCCCTGCGTGCTGCCGGTGGTGCCGCCCTATCTGGCTTACATGACCGGCATCGGCGTCGGCGGGCTGAAATCCGGCGAACGCAGCGCCGTGGTCCCGGCGCTGTTCTTCATCCTGGGACTTTCGACGGTCTTCCTGCTGATGGGCATGGCGGCCTCGGCCTTCGGGCGGCTGTTCCTGCAATGGCAGGACTGGCTGGCGCGCGGGGCAGGGGTGGTGGTGATCGTCATGGGCCTGCATTTCCTGCGCATCATCCGCATCCCCTTTCTGGATACCGAGGCGCGGCTGGATGCCGGTGACAAGGGCGGCTCGGCGCTGGGGGCCTATGTGCTGGGGCTGGCCTTCGCCTTTGGCTGGACGCCCTGCATCGGGCCGCAGCTGGGCATGATCCTGTCGCTGGCCGCCACCGGCGCGGAGGCCGGGCGCGGCGCGGCGCTGCTGGCGGTTTATGCGCTGGGGCTGGGCATTCCCTTCCTGCTGTCGGCGATCTTCATCAACCGGGCGATTCCTGTGATGAACCGCATCAAGCCGCATCTGCAGCTGATCGAGCGCATCATGGGGGGGCTGCTGGTCGTCGTCGGCCTGGCGCTGGTGACCGGCGCCTTCCCGGTCTTCGCCTATTGGCTGCTCGAGACCTTCCCCTGGCTGGCGGCGCTGGGCTAGTCCCAGTCCGGCGGCCGCTTTTCCAGGAAGGCCTGGATGCCTTCGGCCGTGTCGGGCCGCATCAGGTTCTCGCAGATCACCGCGCCGGTCGAAGCATAGGCGTCGGCCAGCCCCATCCGCGCCTGGGCATGGAAGGCGCGCTTGCCCATGCGCACGGCGGCGGGCAGCTTGCCGGCGATGGTCGCGGCCAGCGCCATGGTTTCGGCCTCCAGCGTCTCGGGCGGGATGACGCGGTTGACCAGCCCCAGTTCGCGGGCCCGCGCGGCGTCGATAAACTCGCCGGTGACCAGCAGTTCAAAGGCGGCGCGCGGCGGGATGGCGCGGGACAGCGCCACCATCGGCGTCGAGCAGAACAACCCGATATTCACCCCGTTCACGCCGAAGCGCACGCCCTCGGCGGCGACGGCCATGTCGCAACTGGCGACCAGTTGGCAGCCGGCGGCGGTGGCGATGCCCTGCACCTCGGCGATGACCGGCTGGGGCAGGGCGGGCAGCTTCTGCATCAGCGCCGAGCAATGCGAGAACAACCGCTCATAGGCGGCGCGGCCGTCATCCGCGTCGTTGCGGGCGCCCTGGATCTCGCGCAGGTCGTGACCGGCGCAGAAGGCCTTGCCGCGTGCCGCCAGCACCAGCACCCGGACCCCGTCATCGGCGGCGATCTCGTCCAGCGCATCCGACAGCGCGTCGATCATCGCGGTGGACAGCGCGTTGTAGTTATTCGGGCTGTTCAGGATCAGCCGCGCGACATGGCCCTGATCCTGGCGCAGCACCAGCGGCTGGGGGTCTCCGTCCTTCATCTCGTCCTCCCTGACGCCACGGCGCGGCTTGCCTTTGCCGGGCTTTGCCGTCCACTCTAGCCGCCGATGGGGCAGGGGGGAAGCATGGCATTGCAGATGGATCGCGAGGCGCTGAACATCTTTCTGGACCGGACGTTTCCGCAGGTGGCGGGACAGGTCCGGGTCCAGTCGCTGGACGAACGCCTGCTGATCTCGCGCCTGTCCGTCGATCACCAGCATCTGCGGCCCGGCGGCACCGTCAGCGGCCCGGCC